>JBGAFR010000011.1:0-60405 GCA_044227145.1 Lysobacteraceae bacterium | reverse complement strand
GTCTTGCCTCGCCGCATTCCCTGCTCCGCAATTGCCAGAAAACCGATGAGAACATAGCGGTTTCTGGCAATTCGCGCACGTCGGATTTTGAAGAAATGTGCTTCAAATCAAGGGCGAGGTGAGTTTTTCAGGGGCGACTAGCGAACGCTTCCGTCGCAGTGCCGCAGGAAGAAATTCCCATCCACGTCCACCGCGACGATGCTGACCGCTTTGCCGCGCCACCACTTCGCGACAAGCGGCGGACTCCAGCTCATCACGGCAACCACGTGAATCTCGCGACCATCCAGATCAAGAATGGGTCTGATGCCGATCTGCGATGCGGCTTTCACTAGAACCGGGTCGGACATTTCGACATTGTCTGTTGTTTGAAGATACCGTGGCCGTCGGTGGCGGAATCCGCTTCGCGGGTTCCGCCCTACGAATACGCCTTACGGCTTGACAGCCGCCGCGCGGCTTGCGGGGGGTGCGCCAAGGCGCACCGTCAAGAATTTTGGACATTAGGGCGCGCGCTAGCGCGCCTTGATGTGCGGGTTACGGATTGCAAGTCTTCAGTTCTCTGACAATGCTGTCTCCAAATCTGCAGGTCGGATAACAATTCTATGGTTTGAAATATCAAAATTTATTCTATACCAGAGTCTTGATGCGGAGTCAGTGCTCGTGTCCTCAAATTTATCGCCATTGAGCAGTTTTGATGAAACCGAAGCAAATATTGAATTTTCGGGAATTCGTATAGTTCGTTCGACCCCCCATTCAATTTGTCCAATTTCAAAAGCTTCATCCGCATATTTTTTTACGATTCTTGACTCAGTCCATTTGGCTGATATGAGTACGTGCCCTCGTCCATCCACATATGCTCGATGACCAAATATTTTTGGTGCGCAAGAGCCGCTGTTTTTTGCTTTTCCTTGAAGAACAAAGCCGGAAGCCGACCACGCCTGAATGCCTTCGTTTGTTGCATCTGAATCGCTAAGTAATCTTGTGGTTGGCGGTGCTGCAAGATGCCATCCATCGGTGTTGTCAATGTTCGCTGTCCACACGTACGTCCTTGTTCCTTGACAATGCTCATTATCATTTCTGAATTCTTGGCTCTTCGATCTTTCTTCAGCAATGTCTTGCATGGTTCTGGCGATTCCGGAAAAACTTCCAATTTTTTTTGGCACAATGGCAAGAGCTAGTTCATATTTCCTTTTTTTGGGAGATGACCCAAAAAATTGGGTAATTGATTCCAGCCAGCTTGGTCGATCATAAGTGGTAAGATTTAACTTTTGGAAAGACACGTTGTCGCTGGTGTTGTTAATTTCAAATTTGCATTGAAAAATAAGTTTGCTTTCCGTTTTCTGCAGGCGAAAGCAGGTGCTTCCGTCAATAATAAGTTTCGGATCTCCTGACCCAAGCCATGAGCCGGTTACGTTGACTGTAATTGGAAGATTTGTTCTATCTGACAGAATATATCTCGGCGAAAAGTCCAAGACTCGCGACGTTCGATTAGCGCCAGGCAATGTGCCAAGCATGCTATCCGCCTGAACTACAAGTTGTTGTGCACGATTAACGGAGTATTTTGTGGATTTGTTTATTTCGTCTAGCGTGTTTTTTGTGTTCAAAAAAAACATGCGTTGTGAGTTATTTAGATCATTAAAAGTCTTGCCTTCCAGCTCAATCGACATTGCGTTCAGTTGCTGTATCAGAATTTCCGCGTTTTGCCTCGTCGAGAAAGCGCCTCTTCCGAACTCGTTCCCGGCGTTGTGGGCGATTTCGTTCGCGGATTCTTTCAGTTGATCAATTGTGCTGCCAATTGTTGCCCCAACGCCGAAAGCAGATGTTAGATCTTGACCAATGGCGGGGCTGCACAATAGTGTCAATGAAATAATAGAAATCTTAATTTTTTTCATTTTTTTCATCCCTGTCTGTGAGTGGGCTGACGATTGGCGTGAGAAAAAAGAAATTTAATCCTCAACTTTATTTTAAATGAGCATTACATAAGCGCAGCATCAAACCGGATCTGATCTGGCATCATAAATCGCCATGGTTTTTATAAAAAAATGATAAAATTTGTAAAAAATCCAGAATGGTGTGTTGGGCGCCTCGTTGTGGAGCGGGCGTGCAAAGCGCGATCTACAGTAAGCCGGCCGTTTTTTCCTTATGGCAACTACTGCAGCGCTTAGGAAGCATCATGGGTGTCTGTCCTTTCACCTCCCCAACGCCAACCCCCGAAACGCCTTCACCGTCCGCAGCACGAAACTCGAATTCACGTCCGCGACGCCGGCCTGGTTCAACAGCCGGTCGAGGAGGAAGCGGGAGAAGTGGTCGAGGTCGCGGACGACGACGTGGACGAGGTAGTCCATGTCGCCGGTGAGGGCGTGGCAGGCGACGACTTCCTCCCAGTCGTTGACGAAGGCGGCGAAGGCGGCGACGGCCTCGGCGTCGTGGCGGGCGAGCTGGACGCGGACGAAGGCCTGCAGGCCGAGGCCGAGGCGTTCGGGGTCGACTTCGGCGCGGTAGCCGGCGATCACGCCCTCGCGCTCGAGGCGCTGGACCCGGCGCAGGCAGGCGGAGGGGGAGAGGTGGACGCGTTCGGCCAGCTCGGCGTTGGTCTGGCGGCCGGCGCGCTGGAGTTCGGCCAGGAGCAGCAGATCGGTGCGGTCGAGGTCGATGGACGGCATGGGATTGCTCGATAAGGCCTGGTCGAAGCAACGATATTGCGCCGATCCGGCCATATGGCGCAATTGCGCAATCTTCTTGCGCCGACCAGCGCTTAGAGTGGATGGATCACCAGACGATCACCGCAGGGAGGGGAACGCCAGCGGGAGTTGCTGGTCGGCCGCGCCAGCGAGGAATTCATGCGCAGCAAGCGGGCGATGGGCATGACCGCCGACCGTATCCCGAAATTCGACGACCTCAACCGCATGCTCCGCGCCGCCACCGGCTGGGAGCTGATCGGCGTGCAGGGGCTGCTGCCGGAGCTGGACTTCTTCGACCACCTGGCCAATCGCCGCTTCCCGGTGACGTGGTGGATCCGCAAGCCCGAGCAGCTGGACTATCTGGCCGAGCCGGATCTCTTCCATGACCTGTTCGGCCACGTGCCGCTGCTGATGAACCCGGTGTTCGCCGACTACATGGCCGCCTACGGCCGCGGCGGGGTCAAGGCGCACGGCATCGGCCCGGAGGCGCTGGTCAACCTGACCCGGCTCTACTGGTACACGGTGGAGTTCGGGCTGATCCGCGAGCCCGAGGGCCCGCGCATCTACGGCGCCGGCATCCTCAGCTCCAAGGGCGAGAGCATCCACTGCCTGGAAAGCGCCGCGCCCAACCGGATCGGCTTCGACATGGCGCGGATCATGCAGACACGCTATCGGATCGACAGCTACCAGAAGACCTACTTCGTGATCGACAGCTACGAGCAGCTGATGGAGGCCACGCGCCCCGACTTCACGCCGATCTATGCGCGGCTGGCCGGCCAGCCCTCGCATCCGGCGGGCGCGGTGCTCGCGGGCGACGCCGTCTTCCATCGCGGCACGGGGGAGGGCTGGGCATCGGAGGGCGATGTCTAGTCGACCAAGGTCGCATAGGCGTCATCGATGGGGCCCGCTTCGGCGGGCTTCGTCGTTTCCGGCCGCAACGCCGCTCGCGCTTGATCCGGATCAAAACGCTACCTTAACGGGGTCCATACTATGCCGGGCAACCGGAGGAAGTACCCATGCGCACCGCGGATACCTACAACGACAAAGTCGTTCTGCAGTTCTCGGTGATGACGGTGGTCTGGGGCATCGTGGGGATGCTCGTGGGCCTGTTCATCGCCGCCCAGATGTACTGGCCCGCCCTGAACTTCGACATCCCCTGGCTGTCGTTCGGGCGCCTGAGACCGTTGCACACCAACGCGGTGATCTTCGCGTTCGGCGGCAGCGCCCTGTTCGCGACCAGCCTGTACGTGGTCCAGCGCACCTCGCATGTCCGGTTGCTGTCGGACAAGCTCGCGGCCTTCGTCTTCTGGGGCTGGCAACTGGTCATCGTGCTCGCCGCGGTCACCCTGCCGCTGGGCATGACCGAAGGCAAGGAATACGCCGAGCTGATCTGGCCGATCGATGTGCTGATCGCCGTGGTCTGGGTGGCGTACGCAGTGCTGTTCTTCGGCACCATCGGCAAGCGCAAGGTCAAGCACATCTACGTCGCCAACTGGTTCTACGGCGCGTTCATCATCGCGGTCGCCCTGCTGCACATCGTCAACAGCCTGGCGATCCCGGTCGACCTGACCCACTCCTTCCCGATCTACAGCGGCGCCGTCGACGCGATGGTGCAGTGGTGGTACGGCCACAACGCGGTGGGCTTCTTCCTGACCGCGGGCTTCCTCGGGATGATGTACTACTTCATCCCGAAGCAGACCGGCCGCCCGGTGTACTCCTACCGGCTGTCGATCGTGCACTTCTGGGCGCTGATCGCCATCTACATGTGGGCCGGTCCGCACCACCTGCAGTACACGGCGCTGCCGGACTGGGCGCAGAGCTTGGGCATGGTGTTCTCGCTGATCCTGCTGGCGCCGTCGTGGGGCGGCATGATCAACGGCATGATGACCCTCTCGGGCGCGTGGCATAAGCTGCGCACCGACCCGATCCTGAAGTTCCTGATCGTCTCGCTGAGCTTCTACGGCATGTCGACCTTCGAAGGCCCGATGATGTCGATCAAGACGGTCAACTCGCTGTCGCACTACACCGACTGGACCATCGGCCACGTGCACTCCGGTGCCCTCGGCTGGGTGGCGATGATCTCGATCGGTTCGATCTACGCGCTGCTGCCGCGCCTGCTGGGCACGAAGGAGATGTGGTCGACCAAGCTGATCGACACGCACTTCTGGACCCACACCATCGGCGTCGTGTTCTACATCGCCTCGATGTGGATCGCCGGCGTGATGCAGGGCCTGATGTGGCGCGCCACCAACGCCGACGGCACCCTGACCTACAGCTTCGTCGAGTCGCTCAACGCCACTTACCCCTACTACCTCGGCCGCGTCGCCGGTGGTGCGCTGGTGGTGACCGGCATGCTGATCATGGCCTTCAACGTGATCCGCACCTGGCAGATGGCGAAGGGCCCGGTCGAGTACCCGGTGATCGCCCCGGACGCCACCGAAGCCCGCGCCTGACCGCCGCCGCAACCGAACACGAGGCACAGCCATGAGCCACGCTCACGAGAAAGTCGAAAAGAACATCACCCTGATGGCGATCCTGATCGCGGTCGCGGTGTCGTTCGGCGGCATCGCCGAAATCGTCCCGCTGATGTTCCAGGCCGAGGCGATCAAGCCGCTGCCGGGCGTCAAGCCCTATCCCGCGCTGGAACTGGCCGGTCGCCAGGTCTACGTCCGCGAAGGGTGCTACAACTGCCACTCGCAGATGGTCCGCACCCTGCGCTTCGAGACCGAGCGCTACGGCCACTATTCGCTGGCCGGAGAGTCGGTGTACGACCGCCCGTTCCAGTGGGGCAGCAAGCGCACCGGCCCCGACCTGGCCCGCGTCGGCGGCCGCTACTCCGACGACTGGCACCGCGCGCACCTCAACAACCCGCGCGACGTGGTGCCGGAATCGAACATGCCCGGGTTCCCGTGGCTGACGAAGAACGGCATCGACCCGGTGCTGCTGAAGAAGGAAATGCAGGCGCTTAAGACGCTCGGCGACCCCTACTCGCAGGCCGACATCGACGGTGCGGCGGAGGCGGTGGCGGGCAAGACCGAGCAGGACGCGGTGATCGCGTACCTGCAGGGCCTCGGCAAGCACGCACCGCGCGGGAACTGACCATGGTCTCCGGCATCGTCACCGCGATCCTGCTGGTGCTCTTCATCGTCGGCACCGTGTGGATCTTCAATCCGAGCCGCAGGCGCGAGCTCGAAGCGCCCGGCAGCATGCCGCTGGACGACGACGCGCCGGCGAGCGAATCGAACAGAACGAAAGAACAAGAGGAGTCGACCCGATGAACACTGCTGCCGTGAGCACGGGCTCCATGAGCGCAGGCTGGTCGGCGTTCATCATCGCCCTGGTGGTGCTGAACGTCCTGGGATGCGTGTGGCTGATCTGGTGGACGGCCAAGGTCCGTCCGGGCGATCCCGGGCCCACCGACACCAGCCACGTGTGGGACGAGAACATCACCGAGTACAACAAGCCGCTGCCGAAGTGGTGGAACAACCTCTTCTACATCACCATCGTCTTCACGGTCGGCTATCTCGCGTGGTTCCCGGGCCTGGGCGCGTTCGCCGGCTACAGCGGCTGGAGTTCGGCCAGGCAGCACGACCAGGACAAGGCGACCGAGGACAAGAAGCTGGAAGCGACGTTCGCGCCGTTCGCCGGCAAGCCGATCGACCAGATCGCGCAGGATCCGAAGGCGCTGAAGCTCGGCAAGGCGATCTTCTCCAACACCTGCGCGGCCTGCCACGGTTCCTCGGGCCAGGGCGCCACCGGCTATCCCAACCTCACCGACAACATCTGGCATTGGGGCGGTGCGCCCGACCAGATCCTGGAGACCGTGCTCAACGGTCGGCAGGCGGCGATGCCGGCGTGGGAAGCGGCGCTCGGCGGCAAGGAAGGCGTGACCGCGGTCGCCGTGTACGTGCAGTCGCTGCACGGCCTGAAGGTGGACCCGGCGCTGGCGAACATCGGCAAGAACAAGTACGAGACCATCTGCGTCAGCTGCCACGGTCCCGACGGCAAGGGCATGCAGGCGGTCGGCGCGCCCGACCTGACCGACGACTACTGGCTCTACGGCGACAGCCTGGCCACGCTGCAGCAGAGCATCGGCCAGGGCCGCAACGGCCAGATGCCGGCGCACAGCCCGATCCTCGGCGAGACCCGCGCGCGTCTTGCGGCGGCCTACGTCTGGTCGCTGTCGCACAAGGCGCCGGCCGCGGCCACGGCGGGTGGGGCACAATAAGGCCCCACCCGGCACAGGAGGCGATGCGATGACCCACGATCCCGACCAGGTGCCCGCCGAGCCGCACGTGTCCGCCGAAACGCCGTTCGATCATCCGCCCCGGCCGCTCTCGCAGCGGCTCGGGGCGATCCTCTGGCCGAGCTTCTTCGCCGCGGCCGTCTCGACCATGGTCTGCTTCGCGCTGCTGGATCCGCTGACCCTGCGCGACATGACCTTCCCGGATCTCGACATCGGTCGCGAGACCGGCTACGCCATCGGTTTCTTCGCCTTCTGGGCCGCGACCGCGTCGTCCAGCCTCTTCACGTGGATCCTGCTGCGCCCGGCGAGCCGCTACAACCACACGCTCCGGTAGCAGGATTATTTCAGCAATTTCTAATATAATGCTGCAGCCGGCGCGCACGCCGCGCCCGGCGACGCCCTCCATCGCCTCTTCGACGCCATGAACAAGCAGATTCCGATCCAGGTCGCCGACGCACCGGCATCGATGTACGTCAGCGAGAAGAAGATCCACCCTCGCGACATCGACGGCCGCTTCCAGCGGCTGCGCAAGATCGCGGTGTGGGTGCTGCTCGGGATGTTCTACGCCTTCCCGTGGATCAACTGGGACGGCCGCCAATCGGTGCTGTTCGACCTGCCGGCGCGCAAGTTCTATGTCTTCTGGCTCAACTTCTGGCCGC
Source organism: Lysobacteraceae bacterium (assembly GCA_044227145.1). GTDB lineage: Bacteria > Pseudomonadota > Gammaproteobacteria > Xanthomonadales > Xanthomonadaceae > Lysobacter_I. Next base: position 52,822 of record JBGAFR010000011.1, on the reverse strand, counting down.
AGGACTTCGTGTTCCTGGCGCTGCTGCTGATCATCGCGGGCCTGTCGCTGTTCTTCTTCACCGCGCTGGCCGGGCGCCTGTGGTGCGGCTACGCCTGCCCGCAGACGGTGTGGACCGAGGTCTTCATCTGGATCGAGCACTGGGCCGAGGGCGATCGCAACAAGCGCATCAAGTTCGACAATTCGCCGTGGACCGGCGAGAAGCTTCGCCGTCGCGGCGGGAAGCACGTGCTGTGGCTGGTGTTCGCGCTGTGGACGGGCTTCACGTTCGTCGGTTTCTTCACCCCGATCCGCGACCTCGCGCACCGCATGGTGCCGTTCGCCTGGGGCGGATGGGAAACGTTCTGGGTCTTCTTCTACGCGCTGGCCACCTGGGGCAACGCCGGCTTCCTGCGCGAGCAGGTGTGCAAGTACATGTGCCCCTACGCGCGCTTCCAGAGCGCGATGTTCGACCGTAACACCCTGATCATCGCCTACGATCCGATGCGCGGCGAGCCGCGCGGCGCGCGCAAGAAGGGCAAGGTCGCCAGCGTGCTGGAGCGCGCCCGCGGCCTGATCGACAAGGCCGCCGCCTACGACTACGTGTTCCGCGCCGCGCACCACCACACCGCGGCCGACAACCTCGTCTCCGCCCGCGGCAACACCGCGATCGCCGACCCGGGCCTGCACGCCGAGCCGCTGCCGAAGTTCGAGCCCGAGCAGCTCGGCGACTGCATCGACTGCACGATCTGCGTGCAGGTCTGCCCGACCGGCATCGACATCCGCAACGGCCTGCAGTACGAATGCATCGCCTGCGGCGCCTGCATCGACGCCTGCAACGAGGTGATGGACAAGGTCGGTTATCCGCGCGGCCTGATCCGCTACGCCACCCAGAACGAGATCGACGGCAAGCCGTCGCAGGTGCTGCGCCCCCGCATCTTCGTCTACGGCACGCTGTTGCTGGCCCTCGTGCTGGGCTGGGCGTGGAGCGTCACCCACCGCAGCGAACTGATCGCCGAAGTGCTGCGCGACCGCAACGCGCTGTATCGCGAGACCGCGCAGGGCGTGCAGAACGACTACACGCTCAAGCTGGTCAACAAGACCCAGCAGCCGCAGACCTACACGATCACGCTGCAGGCGCCGGATGGCCTGGTCCTGCAGAACGGGACGCAGACCGTGCCGACCACCGCCGAGCAGGTGCTGAGCCTGCCGCTGACCGTGACCGCGAACGGCAAGGTCGCCGGCAAGCGCGAGATCGTGTTCGTCGTCGAGAGCGCGGATGGCAAGTCGCGTCGCGAGATCGACACCAGCTTCTTCGGACCCGCGCCATGACCGGACAGACGACAGGCGCACGCCCTTCGCGCAATCCGATGGTGTGGCTGATGATCGGCCTGCCGCTGGCTGCGGTGGTCGCCGGCCTGGCCACGCTCTACATCGCCGTCGCCTCCGGCGGCAGCGACGCCATCCCCGAAGAGGTGCGCCGCACCGCGCAGGTGCAGACGGTGGAACTCGGCGCCGACGAGGCCGCGGCGAAGCGCAAGCTGACCGCGGTGCTGAGCCTGCAGGAGGACGCGGTCGAAGTGCTGCCGGCCACCGGCGATTTCGATCGCGGCAAACCGCTCGTGCTGCTGCTGCAGCATCCGATCGAAGCGGCGAAGGACGTGACCCTCACCCTGTCGCCGACCGCCGCCGGTTGGCGCGCGGAGGCCAAGGTCGCCGTCGATCACGCCTGGCGCGTGCGCCTCGGCGATGCCGACGAGACCTGGCGCATCCGCGGCCGCCTGCCCAGCGGCCAGCGCGGCACGCTCCTGCAGCCGGCGCTGGACGATCCCGCTGCGCCCGCGCCGGAGCCTGCGCCGGCGCAGTGACCGGCCGCCCGTCGTGTCGCCGTCGCCCACGCCGCTCGATGCGAAGCTGCCGCCGCCGGTGGTGATGCTGCTGTGCGGCGCCGCGGTCTGGGCCGCGGCGCGCGCGTGGCCGGCGCTGGCGATCCCGCTGCCGGGGCGCGGCGCACTCGGCATCGGCGTGTTCGCGTTCGGGCTGGCGATCGAACTCGTGGCCGCCGCGCGCTTCTTCCTCGCCCGCACCACCGTCAACCCGCTGTCGCCGCAGAAGGCGACGACGCTCGTCACCGGCGGGCTGAATCGCGTGAGCCGCAATCCGATGTACGTCGGCCAGGCGCTGCTGCTCGCGGGCTGGGCGCTGTGGCTGGCGCATGCGCTGGCGCCACTGGGCGCGGTCGCCTACGTGCTGTGGATCACCCGTTTCCAGATCCTGCCGGAGGAGCGCGCGCTGGCCGCCCGGTTCGGCGCGGACTATGCGGCCTATCGGGCACGCGTGCCGCGATGGCTGTGACCGCCGATGCGGGCTCGGCCATGTCGGCCGTATCGGCCATTTCCGGCAAGATGTCGGCGATGAACGATGCCAGCGCCACCTGCTTCCACTGCGGCGAACCGCTGCCCGCGCAGCCGGTGACCGAGCGCGTGTCCGGCAGCGAGCGGCCGTTCTGCTGCACCGGCTGCGCCGCTGCCGCGCGCTGGATCGCCGACGCCGACCTCGGCGACTACTACCGCTTGCGCCAGACCGACGCCGCGCGCGTCGGCACCGACACCACCGACTACGCCTGCTGGGATCGCGCCGACCTGCTCGCCGAGCATACGGTCGCGGTGGAGGGCGGACGTGAAATCACCCTGCTGACCGACGGCATGCGCTGCGCCGCCTGTGCGTGGCTGATCGACCGCGCGCTGACTCGCGAGGCCGGCGTGGAGGAAGTGGCCGCCAACGCCGTTACCGGCCGCATCCGCATCGTCTGGGACGCCGCGCGCACGCCGCTGTCGACGCTGCTGGCGCGGCTGGAGGCGCTGGGCTACCGGCCGTCGCTGGCGACCGGCGAAACGCGCGAACGCGAGCGTCGCCGCGAACGCAACCGCTGGCTGCTGCGCCTGGGCGTTGCCGGGCTCGGCGCGATGCAGGCGATGATGTACGCCGAGGCGCTGTACCTCGACACCGCGGGCGAGATGTCGGCGGCGACGCGCGATTTCTTCCGCTGGATCACCTTCCTCGTCTCCACGCCGGTCGTGTTCTACGCCGGGTGGCCGTTCCTCGAAGGCATGGCGCGTGAACTGCACGGGCGTCGCCTCGGCATGGACACGCTGGTCGCCGGCTCCACGCTGCTGGCCTATGTCGCCAGCCTGGTCGAGACCCTGCGCGGCGGCGTCCACGTGTGGTTCGACGCCGCGGTGATGTTCGTGTTCCTGCTGCTGGTCGCGCGCATGCTCGAGCAGCGCGCGCGTGGCATCGCGTCCGCGCAGGTGGACGCACTGGCCCGCGCGCGTCCCGCACTCGCCACCCGCGAACGCGCCGACGGCAGCGCCGAGCAGATCCCGCTGAGCGCGCTGGCGGTCGGCGACATCGTCCGCATCGCGGTGGGCGAGGGCGTGCCTGCGGATGGCGAGGTGGTCGGCGACGACACCGCCTTCGACGAAGCGCTGCTCACCGGCGAATCCGAGCCGGTCGCCAAGGCCGCAGGCGACACCGCGTATGCCGGCAGTGTCTGTCGCGAACGTCCGGCGAGGCTGCGCGTGGGCCGTACCGGCACCGACACCCGGCTGTCGCAGCTCACGCGGCTGGTCGAACGCGCGCAGGAGCAGCGCCCGCCGATCGCGCGCGCCGCCGACCGCATCGCGGGCTGGTTCGTCACCGCGCTGATCCTCGCCGCCACCGGCGTGTACGTCTGGTGGCGGATGCACGACCCGTCGCGCGCGTTCGAAGTCGCGCTGGCGGTGCTGGTGGTCAGCTGCCCGTGCGCGCTGTCGCTGGCGGTGCCGGCGGCGCTGGCCGCGGCGCACGGCGGACTGGCGAAGCTCGGCGTGCTCGCGCTGCGCGGCGAGGCGCTGGACACGCTGGCGCGCGCCGACCGCATCGTGTTCGACAAGACCGGCACGCTCAGCGACCGCAATCCGGCGCTGGCCGAGGTCGAGACCTTCGACGGCGTCGATCGCGCGACCGCACTCGCCCTCGCCGCCGCGCTGGAGCGCGACAGCGGCCATCCGCTGGCGGCCGCGTTCGCCACGGCGACGGCGGGCACCGCGGTGCCGTCGGCGCAGGACGTGCGCGCCGAACCCGGGCACGGCATCGCCGGACGCATCGACGGCCGCGACTGGCGGCTCGGCCGCGCGCCGTGGGCCGCCGGCCGCGACGACGATGCGGCGCTGTGGCTCGGCGACGGCACCCGCGCGATCGCCCGCTTCGTGCTGCGAGAGACGCCGCGTGCGGACGCTGCCGAGGCGCTGCAAGCGCTGCGCGCGCAGGGCCTGCGCGTGTCGCTGTGCAGCGGCGACGCCGAGGCGCCGGTGGCGCGCATGGCCGAGGCCGTCGGCATCGACGCGAGCGACGTGCGCGCGCGCCAGGCGCCCGAGGACAAGCTCGCCTACGTGCGCGCGCGCCAGGCGGCGGGGGAGATCGTCGCGATGGTCGGCGACGGCCTGAACGACGCGCCGGTGCTGGCCGGCGCCGATGTCTCGCTGGCGCTGGCCGACGGCGCCGCGCTGGCCCAGCGCGCGGCCGATTTCGTGGTCGCCGGCGGCGCGCTGGTGCGCATCCCGCAGGCGGTGGCGCTGGCTCGGCGCAGCCGCCGCATCGTCCGCCAGAACCTGGCCTGGGCGATCGGCTACAACCTGCTGGCGCTGCCGCTGGCGGCGTCCGGGCAGGTCACGCCGTGGATGGCCGCGCTGGGCATGGCGCTGTCGTCGCTGCTGGTCACCCTGAACGCGCTGCGCCTCAACCTCGCCGCACGGAATTGATCCGGCTCAGGCCGCCTCTGCGCCGCCCGCGTAGACTGCGCGCATGGCCATCCTCCTCGTCCTCGTCCCGATCAGCCTGATCCTGCTCGGCGTCGCCATCGCGGCGTTCGCCTGGGCGGTGCGCAAGGGCCAGTACGACGACCTCGACACCCCGGCGCTGGACATCCTCGTCGACGACGACAAGCCGCGTGCGGACAGCCGCAGCGCGCAGCCGACGCATGGCGATCGCGACGCCTGAACGCGTGTCCCGGCTGTGGGAGCGGCGTGAGCCGCGACGACAGGCGAGGGTGGCGATGACGCGAGTCGCGGCTCACGCCGCTCCCGCAATGATGGCTGGTTGCGCTTCGCCATGACCCTCGACTGGCTCGTCCTCTCCGCCGCGCTGCTCAGCGGCCTGCTCGGCGGCGTGCACTGCGCCGCGATGTGCGGCGCCATCGCCACCAGCCTGTCGTTCGGCCAGAAGGCGGCGTCGCCCGCGACGCAGTGGCTGCATGCGCTGCAGCCGAACCTCGGGCGCATCCTCGGCTACACCGTCGCCGGCGCCCTCGTCGGCGGCTTCGGCCACGGCCTCGTCGCCGTCGCGCAGACACCGAAGCTCGTGCTCGCGATGCGTGTCGCGGTCGGCGTGATGATGATCGTCGTCGCCGTGCGTCTGCTCGATCCCACTGGCCGCTTCAATCCGCTCGCACGCCCCGCCGCCGCGTTGTGGCAGCGCCTGCAACCCTTGCAACGCGCGCTGCTGCCCGCCGATACCGCGGCGAAGCGCATCGCGGTCGGCCTGCTCTGGGGCTGGCTGCCCTGCGGCCTCAGCGCCACGCTGCTCGCCACCGCGTGGTTGCAGGCCAGCGCCGCGGGCGGCGCCCTGACGATGGCCGCCTTCGGCCTCGGCACGCTGCCGGTGATGTTGCCGCTGACCTGGAGCGGCGCCCGCCTCGGCCAACGCCTGCAACGCGGCGGCCTGCGCACCGCCGCCGGCGCCTTCGTCCTGCTCGCCGGCGCCTTGACCATCGCCGCACCGTGGCTAATGCACATCCCAGCGCTGCACGGGGTGTTGTCGGCGTTGGGGTGCAAGCCGGCGGGGTGAGGGGCGTCGGTACGTGAGGCCACGGAAAACCCTCGCCACGGTGCCTTGCCGCTCCTTGTGCTTGTCGATAGCATCAACCGTATCGTTGCCGAAGGAGCGCGCATGATCAGGGTGCCGTCGATCGCATGTCTGTGGATGGTTCTGCCGTTGGCGACCGTATCCTGTGCCGCCAGCGATCCGCAGGCATCTTCACCTTCGCCCATGGCTGCCACACAGGGAGCCGCATCTTCCGATACGGCCGAGTTGCTGCAGTTCACGCCCGATCCTTCCCGCATCCGCATGGAGCGCCGTGGCGACCTCGACGGTGACGGCGACGAGGACGTCCTGCTCGTCCTTGCGCCACGGCCCGGCGCGGACACGCGCTTCGACTCGCGTACGTTGCTCGTCTTGGTGCGTGGCGCCGATGGCAAGCTCGCCAAGGCGGTAGACAACCCCGAGGCGATCCCCTGTGAACGTTGCGGCGGCATGATGGGCGATCCGCTGCAGGACATTTCCATCGACAAGAGCGGTTTCACGCTGCGGCTTGAAGGGGGCTCGCGCGAACTGTGGTCGCAGACGTTCCGGTTCGACTATTCGCGCAAGGATGCGATGTGGATGCTGGTGTCGATCAAGCAAGGAGGGGCGGATCGGGCGACGGGGGATGTGGCCGGAAAGCGTCGATCCGTCGAAGATTTCGGCGCGATTCCGCTCGATCGGTTTTCAATCGGTGAATTTCCGGCGGACGCGATGTCTTGACTTCGGAATGAGGGAAAGAGGGAAAGAGGATGCCCAACGCAAACGAAATCGAGTTGCTGCAGACGGCGCGCGAGGCGGGTATCACCTCTCGGGTCGAACTCGCCAATTTCATGGCTCAGATGGGGCATGAATCCCTCGGCTTCACGAGGTTGGAGGAAAGTTTCATCTATAGCCACGGTGTCGCCCAGATTCCCGTGCAATCCGTCTTGCGCGAAGGACAGGCTGCTGCGGAGGCGGCGAGATTGGAGGCGCTGCATGGGCGGCCGCAGGGACTTGCGCGGTTGATGTATGGCGGCCGCATGGGCAATGACGATGCAGGCGACGGCTACCTCTACCGTGGTCGCGGCTATACCCAACTGACCGGCGAGCAGAATTATCGCGATGCCGGGACGGGCGTGAATCTTGATCTGGTCAGTCACCCGGAATTGGCCGCGAATCGCGCCAACGCCGTCGACATCGCGGTATGGTTCTGGCAAGACAAAGTGCCCCAGCGTGATCGTGACGATGTCAAGGCGGCGACCCACGCGATCAACGGTGGCGAAAACGGATTGGCAGACAGGCACAATCGGTTCGATGCATGGCATGCGGTCCTGACGCCGGAGTTCATGCGCGATCTCGCTGCCGGTCGTGTCCAACCGGGACAGGCCGTGGCGCCCTCGGAGGGGCGACGCCCCATGGAGGATGGGGCACTGCGTCGATTCGAAAGGGGTGACGAGGTGCAGCAGTTACGTGCCGACCTGCACATGCTCGGTGTGCGCTACGACAGGACGCATGTCATCGGCACCGGCAATACCTATGACGCGCACACCGAGGATGCCGTCCGGCGGTTCCAGGAGCAGCATGGGCTGGCTGTGACGGGGCGAGCGGATCCGGACACCTTGACGGCCGTTCGCAATGCGGTCCAGCGCGATGTCGCGCCGCATCCGCCCGGAGAACATCCGCCGCCGCCTCATCGAGGTGGCCCGGATGGCGCGGTGGCTCCACATCCTCAGGGCAATCGGCCTGGTGACCAAGGCGAAGGGCAGGCGCACCCATTGCCGGATGGGCGGCACGGGGGAGTCATGTTCGATGATCCATCGAACCGAAGCCATGGCATGTATTCGACTTTGCTGGCCACCGTGCGTGAAAAGGACGATGCCTTGGGTCGGACGAGTGATGTTGCAAGCCAGCAATTGGCGGCAGGCCTGACCGCGCATGCGCGCGAGCGCGGCTTGACCGAGATCGGTTTCGCACAGTTTTCACAGGACGGCACGAAGGTTGCGATGACGGATACGCAGGATCCTTCGTTGCCTTGGGCGAAGACTGCCATGGGCGATGTCGGTCAACTGGTCGGCCAGACGATCGCGCAGAGCAGTGAGCGGGTCGAGAAGGTCGATCAACAGCTTCTGCTGTCGCAGTCGCAGGCCGTCCAGACGCAAGGTTTGCAGGAACAGGAAGGTCCGGTGATGCGTGGGCCCAGGATGTTTTGAGATCCGGCATGAAAGTGCTATCGAAGTCGTGATCGCGGCGCGGAACAGGCTTCGCTCATGTGGCAGTGTGCAGTGCAACCCGGAGGCCCTTCACCCCTCCGCCAGCACCACCTCCAGCACCGCGTCGCCGTAGCGGGCGAGCTTCGCGCCGCCGATGCCGGGGATGCGGGACAGGGCGTGCAGCGAGTCGGGCCGGCGTTCGGCGATCTCGCGCAGGGTGCTGTCGTGGAAGATCACGTAGGCGGGGACGTTCTGGTCCTTCGCGAGGCGGGCGCGGAGGTCGCGCAGGCTGCGGAACAGCGGCAGCGCTTCGGCGGCGACGGGCACGCCGGTGCGCGGGCCGTCGTCGCGGTCGCGGCGCGGTTTCGCGGCGAGGTCGCGGCGCATCGACACGCGCTGCTGGCCGCTGAGCACGGCGCGGCTGGCGTCGGTGAGGCGCAGACCGCCGTAGGCTTCGGCATCCACCGCGAGCAGGCCCATCGCGACGAGCTGGCGGAACACGCCGCGCCAGACCTTGGCGTCGAGGTCGGCGCCGATGCCGTAGGTGCTGACGCGGTCGTGGCCGAACTGGCGGATCTTCTCGCCTTCGCCGCCGCGCAGCACGTCGATCAGATGCACGACGCCGAAGCGCTGGCCGGTGCGATACACGCAGCTCAGCGCCTTGCGCGCGGCGTCGGTGGCGTCCCAGCGGTCGGGCGGCGTGAGGCAGTTGTCGCAGTTGCCGCAGTCGACCGCATACGTTTCGCCGAACGCGGCCAGCAGCACTTGCCGGCGGCATTGCAGTGTCTCGCAGTAGCCGAGCAGCTGATCGAGCTTTCGCCGTTCCGACTGCTTGCGTTCCTCGCCCGCCTCGCCCTGCTCGATCATCTGCTTGAGCAGCACGACATCGCCCAGGCCGTAGCACAGCCAGGCGTCGGCGGCGTCGCCGTCGCGGCCGGCGCGGCCGGTTTCCTGGTAGTAGCCTTCGAGCGATTTCGGCAGGTCGACGTGGGCGACGAAGCGCACGTCCGGCTTGTCGATGCCCATGCCGAACGCGATCGTCGCGACGACGATCACGCCGTCCTCGCGGATGAAGCGGCGCTGGTGTTCGGCGCGCGCCGCGGCGTCGAGGCCGGCGTGGTAGGGCAGCGCCTTGAAGCCGTGGCCGGCGAGGTATTCGGCGGTTTCCTCGACCTTGCGCCGCGACAGGCAGTAGACGATGCCGGCCTCGTCGCGATGGTCCTTGAGGAAGTCGAGCAGCTGCCGGCGACCGTTGTCCTTCTGCACGATCGTGTAGCGGATGTTCGGGCGGTCGAACGAGCTGACGAACCACTGCGCCTGCTCCAGCTGCAGGCGTTCGGCGATCTCGCGCTGGGTCGGCGGATCGGCGGTGGCGGTGAGCGCGATCCGCGGCACGTCCGGCCAGCGTTCGTGCAGCACGGTCAGTTCGCGGTATTCGGGGCGGAAGTCGTGGCCCCACTGCGAGACGCAGTGCGCTTCGTCGATCGCGAACAGCGCGACCTTCGCCCGGTCGAGCAGCGACAGGAAGCGTGGCGTGAGCAGGCGTTCCGGCGCGACGTAGAGCAGGTCCAGCTCGCCCGCGAGCAGCGCGCGCTCCACGCGCGCGGCCTCGGCGGCGTCGAGCGTGGAGTTGAGGAATTCGGCGCGCACGCCGAGCTGGCGCAGGGCGTCGACCTGGTCCTGCATCAGCGCGATCAGCGGCGACACCACCAGGCCGACGCCGTCGCGCAGCAGCGCGGGCACCTGGTAGCACAGCGACTTGCCGCCGCCGGTGGGCATGAGCACCAGGGCGTCGCCGCCGGCCGCGATGTGTTCGACGATGGCCCGCTGCGGTCCGCGGAAGTCTTCGTGGCCGAAGACGCGGCGCAGCAGGTCGGTGGGGGACGCCTGCATCGCATCAGGGTAGCAGGCGGCGCAAGCGCGGCCGGTTTGGCAGGCGTCGCCGCAGCCGCGATACTGGGCACCGTTTCGCGCACGCGACCGCCCGATGACCCGAACCCTCCAGCTGAAGGTGCTCGACCCCCGCTTCGGCGGCGAATGGCCGTTGCCGGCCTACGCCACCGAGGCCAGCGCCGGCATGGACCTGCGCGCCGCGCTGGACGCGCCGCTGGTGCTGGCGCCCGGCGACGCGGCGCTGGTGCCGTCGGGGCTGGCGCTGCACATCGGCGACCCGGGGCTGTGCGCGGTGATCCTGCCGCGCTCCGGGCTGGGCCACAAGCACGGGATCGTGCTCGGCAACGGCACCGGGCTGATCGATGCGGACTACCAGGGACCGCTGCTGATCAGCGTCTGGAACCGGGGCCGGGAGGCGTTTTCGATCCAGCCGGGCGACCGGATCGCGCAACTGGTCATACTTCCCGTGGTGCGCGCGACCTTCGAGGTCGTGGATACTTTCGAGGACAGCGCCCGGGGCGCCGGCGGCTTCGGCCATACCGGCGTGCGCTGACCGCCCGCAGGACACCTTCCGCCGCCGTCCGGGCGGCGATCGTGACCGGCCATCGTCACAGGCAAGAGACCGCAATCGATGAAAGACAGCCTTCGCCAGCAGCTCCTCACGCTCCGTCCCGCGATGAAACCGCTGGCGGGCCTTTGCCTGGTGCTGGCACTGTGGCTGACCTGGACGGGCATCGCCCAGTTCATGTACGAATCGCGCCGGTCCGATCTCGGGGCGATCCGCGACAGCGGGGTGCAGCTGACCCACCAGGCGCTCAAGCAGCAGCAGGAGCGCCTGACCAAGGCGCTGGCGCTGCAGGACACCCGCGACGCCCTGGCCGCGGGCGATCTGGTCACCGCCCAGAAAGTGATCGCCGCGGGCTGGCCGAACCTGTCCCGGCTGCAGCTGCTGCCGCCGGACCTGGAAGAGGCCTATGCCGAGCTGCCCAAGGGCGGCTACGGCCGGCTGGCGGTGGCGGAGGCGGCGCTGCAGGCCGACGGCATGCGCACCTGGGTCACGACCGGCTTGGGCAAGCCGCAACTGGCGCTCGCCGCGCCGGCCAAGAGCGGCGACAAGATCGTCGGCGTGGTCTACGCGCAGTTGCCGCTGACCGAGCTCACCGCCGGCCTCGACACCCTGGGCACGGTGGGCGACGGCTACCTGGCGCTGCGCCAGGGCGGCACGACGCTCTGGGAGCGCGGCGACGCCGGGTACGCCAGCGGCGCCGAACGGCTCGCGGTCCAGGTCGGCGAATCCGGCCTGAGACTGGTCGCGGGCACCGATTCGGCGCCCGGCCAGGCGCTGGGCCTGGGCCCGGTGCTGTCGCTCGTGTTCGCGGCGCTGTGCGTGCTGTTCGCGATCCTCGCCTGGCGGCTGTCGTCGCTCAGCGGCGAGGCGTCCGGTCCGGTCGCCGACGACGCCCCGACCCTGCTCGACGCGGTGGCGAACGCCCCGCAGGCGCCGGGCGAGGCGGTCGCGCTGGACATCAAGGAAATCCCGAAGCCGATGCCGGTGGCCGTCGATCGCACCATCTTCCGCGCCTACGACATCCGCGGCGTGGTCGGGCGCACGCTCGACCGCAACGTCGCGGAGCTGATCGGCCAGGCCATCGGCACGGTGATGCAGGAGCAGCGCCTGCGCGAGATCGTGGTCGGTCGCGACGGCCGCCTGTCCGGTCCGGAGCTGATGGAAGGGCTGATCGCGGGCCTGCGCACCGCGGGCATCGACGTGGTCGACATCGGCATGGTGCCGACCCCGGTGGTCTATTTCGGTGCCTACCACCTGCGCACCGGCTGCTGCGTCTCGCTGACCGGCAGCCACAATCCGCCGGACTACAACGGTTTCAAGATCGTGGTCGGCGGCGAAACGCTGGCCGGCGACGCGGTGGTCGACCTGCACACGCGGATCGCCGAACGCAAGCTGCACACCGCCGACGTGCCGGGCACGCTGAGCGAGCGCGACGTCACACCGGACTACGTGATGCGCATCGCCTCCGACGTGCAGCTCGGCCGGCCACTGCGCGTGGTGGTCGATGCCGGCAACGGCGTCGCCGGCGAGGTCGGTCCGCGGGTGCTGGAGGCGATCGGCGCCGAGGTCGAGGAGCTGTACTGCGAGATCGACGGCACTTTCCCGAACCACCATCCGGACCCGAGCGAGCCGCACAACCTCGTCGACCTGATCAGCATGGTCCAGCGCCGCGGCGCGGACCTCGGCATCGCGTTCGACGGCGACGGCGACCGCCTGGGCGTGGTCACCCGCGACGGCGAGAACATCTTCCCGGATCGCCTGCTGATGCTGTTCGCGGCCGACGTGCTGGAACGCAATCCCGGCGCGATGATCGTCTACGACGTGAAGTGCACCGGGCGGCTGGCCTCGCACATCCTCCGCCATGGCGGCAGCCCGCTGATGTGGAAGACCGGGCATTCGCTGATCAAGGCCAAGATGCGCGAGACCGGCGCCGAGCTGGCCGGCGAGATGAGCGGCCACTTCTTCTTCGCCGAGCGCTGGTACGGCTTCGACGACGGCATCTACGCCGCGGCCCGGCTGCTCGAGATCCTCGCGACCGCGCCGGAAGAGCCCGACGAGGTGCTCCGCGCGCTGCCCAAGGGCGTGTCCACGCCGGAACTGAAGGTCGAAGCGCCCGGCGGCGATCCGCACGCCTTCGTCGAGCGCTTCCGCGACGGTGCCTTCTTCGAGGGCGGGCGGCTGTCGACCATCGACGGTCTCCGCGTCGACTGGCCGGACGGCTGGGGGCTGGTGCGTGCGTCAAACACCACGCCGGTGCTGGTGATGCGGTTCGATGCCGACAGTGCGGAGGCGCTGGCGCGCATCCAGGGCATGTTCCGCGAACGCCTGCGGGAACTGGCGCCGGAGATTTCGCTGCCGTTCTGAGCCGCTTCGGTGGCGGCGCGCCTTCTGCCGTGTCGCCAGCGCGACCGGCGGGCGGGCCGCTCAGCCGCCGGGGATCGCCGCGAGCGGCACGGTCCCTTCGTTCTGGGCCTTCAGCGCGCGGTAGCGCGCCACGGCCTCCTTGAACTCGGCGTCCAGGGCCACGCGATCGGCTTCCTGGCGCTGCTTCAGTGCCCGCAGCGCCAGCAGTTCGGCATGCTGCGTGCGGATCTTCTCGCGCAGTTTCTTGCCCACCGGCTGCGACTGCAGTTCCAGTTCGTTGGCCTGCTGGAGCAGGCTGACCAGGCTCTTGTGCAGGCTGACCAGCGCCAGCGACGACCCCTTGAGCGATTCCTCGATCAGCTCGAAGCGATTGCGGAACGAGCGCTCCAGGTCGCCCTCGGTCTGGTAGGACATCACCATCGCCATCTCGCGCCGGGTCTGCGCTTCCTGCGCCTTGCGGGCCTGCGCTTCGGCGGCGGCGCGCTGCTGTTCCTCGATGGTCAGCTGGCGGCCGACCTGGTTCACGGTGCTGCCGGTCTTCGTGTCGAATTCGGTGCGCGCCCGCCCGACCGCCGATGGCGGCAGCGCGTCGCTGCAGGTGTGATGGCCGTTCTCTTCCCAGCAGTAGAGCTTGCCCTTGGCGGTGGGCGTGGACGTGGCCCGCTGCTGGGCCGTGGCCGGCCCGAGGCAGGCGAGCGCGACCACGGCCGCCAGGACGAGGCGGCGCGGAACGGCGTGGCGGTGGCGTGGCATGGCGGTCATGTCGTCCCCGTCCCCCCGACGGGCGCATCGGTCTGCGGTGCGGCGCGGCCATAGCGGGCCCGGTAGGCCTCGAGGCGTGCGCGCTGGACGTGAAGTTCGGCGCTTTCGCCGGCGAATGCAAGCAGATCCTCCAGTCCTGCGACCGCGATCACGGGAATCCCCGCCTCCGCGGTGACCGCCTCGGCCGCCGACAGCCCGCCGCCGTCGGGGGCGACCTCCTGGCGGTCGAGCGCGATGACGATGCCGGCCGGAATCCCGCCGGCCTCGCGGATCAGGCCCAGCGCCTCGCGGATCGCGGTGCCGGCGGTGATCACGTCGTCCACGATCAGCACCCGCCGGCCGGCCAGCGGCGCGCCGATCAGCAGACCGCCCTCGCCGTGGGCCTTCGCCTCCTTGCGGTTGAACGCCAGCGGCAGGTCGCGGTTGCGACGTGCGAACTCGCAGGCCAACGCGGTCGCCAGCGGGATGCCCTTGTAGGCCGGGCCGAACAGCAGGTCGAAGCCGAGGCCGGACGCCTCGACGGCGTCGGCGTAGCAGGCCGCCAGCCCGGCCAGCGCGGCGCCGGAGTCGAAGCGGCCGGCGTTGAAGAAATAGGGGCTCTCGCGGCCGGACTTGAGCGTGAACGTGCCGAAGCGCAGCGCTTCGGCGCGCAGGGCGAGCTGGAGGAAGCGGGAGCGATGGTCGGTCACGGCGGGATCGTGCGGAGGCGGCGGCGCGGTGCGGAACCACGGGGGCGTCCATCGTAATGCCGGGGCAACGGAAATGCCCGCCGGCCGGGCCGCGGGTGCCAACCCGGGCACGATCGGCTAGGCTGCGGGGTCGGTATCGACGTCCGCAGGACTTCCCCCGCGCCATGCGCATCATCAGCTTCAACGCGAACGGCCTGCGCTCCGCGGCCACCAAGGGTTTCTTCGACTGGTTCCGCGGGCAGGACGCCGACGTCCTCTGCGTGCAGGAGACCAAGGCCCAGGAACACCAGCTCGGCGCGCCGGAACTGCGCCCCGACGGCTACCGCGCCTTCTTCAAGGACGCGATCACCAGGAAGGGCTACAGCGGCGTCGGTATCTACGCGCGCCGCGCGCCGGACGAAGTGCGCACCTCGCTGGGCTGGGCGCCGTTCGACGACGAAGGCCGCTACATCGAGGCCCGCTTCGGCAACCTCAGCGTGGTCTCGTTCTACATCCCGTCGGGCACCTCCGGCGATGAACGCCAGGCGTTCAAGTACGAAGTGATGCGCTGGCTGAAACCGATCATGGACGAATGGCTGCGCAGCGGCCGCGAGTACGTGCTGTGCGGCGACTGGAACATCGTCCGCGCCCGCAACGACATCAGGAACTGGACCTCGAACCAGAAGAACTCCGGCTGCCTGCCCGACGAGCGCGCCTGGCTCAACGGCCTGGTCGCCGATGCCTGCGGCGACGGCACGCCCGCACCGGCGCACGGCTGGCTCGACAGCTACCGCGTGCTGAAGCCCGAGGGCACCGACTACACCTGGTGGTCGCAGCGCGGCGCCGCGCGCGCCAACGACGTCGGCTGGCGCATCGACTACCAGTTCGTCACGCCGGGCTTGCGCAAGAAGATCGAGGCCTGCGCGATCCACAAGGACCCGCGCTTCTCCGATCACGCGCCCTACGTGGTGGATTATGCGGAAGGAGCGGGCGCCGAATGAGCGGGCCCGCGTCCGCCGCGGGCGGCAAACCGTCGTACAAGGGCTGGGCCGGCATCCGCCGCGCCTTCGGCACGCCGTCGGCGGCGACCATGGCCTTCTTCGGCTTCGGTTGCGGCCTGCCGTTCCTGCTGATCGCCTCGCAGACGCTGTCCACGCGGCTGCGCGATGTCGGGCTCGACCTCGGCAGCATCGGCCTGATCAGCCTCGCGAGCTTCTTCTATCTGCTGAAGTTCCTGTGGGCGCCGATCATCGATCGCTACGCCTTCCCGGTGACGGCGTTCCTCGGCCGGCGCCGCTCGTGGCTGCTGGTCGCGCAGGTCGTGGTGCTGGTCGGCCTGCTCGGCCTCGCGTACGTGCATCCGGAGCGGGGCGTGACCTCGCTGGTCGTCTGGGTGCTGATCGCCTCGTTCGCGGGCGCGACCCAGGACTCCGTCGTCGACGCTTACCGCATCGAGATCGCGCCCGAGGAGGCGCAGGCCGCGCTTGCCGCGACCTACACGCTGGGCTACCGCATCGGCCTCATCCTCGCCGGCGCCGGCGCGCTGTACCTGGCCCAGTTCGAAGGCTGGACGACGGCCTACCTGGCGATGTCGTCGCTGATGGTGTTGCCCATCGTCGCCACGCTGCTGAGCCGCGAACCCGAGGTGCCGGTGTCCACCGTGACCCGCAGGATCGATTTCCTCGGTGCGTTCTGGCAGCCGTTCAGCAGCTTCTTCACCACCAATGGCGTCGCCATGGCGCTGGCGTTGCTGCTGTTCGTCGGGCTGTACAAGTTCCCCGATCAGGTCATCGGCGTGATGGCCGGGCCGTTCTACCTCGATTCCGGCTACACCAAGGCCGACATCGCCACCGTCTCGAAACTCTACGGCGTCTGGATGGGCATCGCCGGCGCGTTCCTCGGTGGCGTCGCGGTCGCCGCGTTCGGGTTCCGGCGCATGCTGCTGGTCGCGGCGCTCGGGGTCGCGCTGTCGAACCTCGCGTTCCTGCTGATGGCCCAGCATCCGTCGGAGATCTGGGCCTTCTACGCCGCGCTGACCGCCGACAACCTCTGCCAGGGTTTCGCCGGCACGGTGCTGGTCGCCTTCATGTCCTCGCTCACCGACCGCAACTTCACCGCGACCCAGTTCGCGCTGCTGGTCTCGCTGGCGAACCTCCCCGGGAAGTTCGTCGGCGGCGCGTCGGGCTACATCGTCGAGGCGACGTCGTACGGCACCTTCTTCATGCTCAGCGCGACGACGGTGATCCCGACCCTGCTGGTGCTCGCCTGGCTGTGGCCGCGCATCCGCGAACAGGAACGACCGCCGGTGGCCGCGGAAGGCTGAGCCATGACCGACCTCGTCCTCCGCGACATCGATCCGCAGCTGGCCGCGCGCATCCGCAAGGTCGCGGAGACCAACGGCTGGACGCTGCACGAGACGATCCTGCACCTGATCGAGCGTGGCCTGTTCGCCAGCGAGGGCGGGGCGCTGCGGTTCGACAGCTCCGAGACGGACGTGATGCAGTCGGCGATCGCGGCGCTGGAGACGGTGCCGAACGACCCCGGGTTCGCGCTGATCGGCCGCACCGACGCCCCGGTCGTGACGCAGCAACATGACGTTCGACCGGCGACCAGCTTCGACCAGGCCGAGATCGAACGTTTCCTCGAGAGTGTGCCGAAGGGCGGCGGGCTCGGCCAGGGCGACTGAGCCCGGCGTTGCCCGGCCCGGTCAGGGCTGGTGGAGGGCGCCCAGCACCCGCGGCCCGGCGGCGCCGGTCACGCCCGGCAGGTTGCCCGGGCGGCCGAGCACGGTCTGCCGCGCCAGCCAGGCGAAGCCCAGCGCCTCGACGTGGTCCGGATCGAGCCCGTGCGCCGCTGTGGATTCGACCGTCGTCCCCGGCAGCGCCTCGGCCAGCGCGCGCATCAGCGTCGGGTTGTGCACGCCGCCGCCGCAGGCGATCACGCGCGCGGCGTTCGGCAGGGTCGCGCGCAGCGCGTCGGCGATCGTGCGCACGCTCAGCGCGAGCAGGGTCGCCTGCACGTCCGCAGGCGATTCCGCGCCGGTGCGGGCGGCGTCGACCCAGCCGAGGTGGAACTGGTCGCGCCCGGTCGACTTGGGTGGCGGCAGCGCGAACCAGGGCTCGTCCAGCAGCCGATCGAGCAACGCCGTGTCGACCCGGCCGCTTGCGGCGAACGCGCCGTCGCGATCGAAGCCTTCGCCGACGTGGCGCAGGCACCAGGCGTCCATCAGCCCGTTGGCCGGGCCGGTGTCGAAGCCGCGCACGCCGGCGGCGTCGCCGGCCGGCAGCAGGGTGAGGTTGGCGATGCCGCCGAGGTTGAGCACCGCGCGGTCCTCGTCCGGCGCTGACAGCAGCGCGGCGTGCAGCGCGGGCAGCAGCGGCGCGCCGTGGCCGCCGGCGGCGACATCGCGGCGGCGGAAATCGGCGACCGTGCGCACGCCGGTGCGCTCGACGATCCGGCTGGCGTCGCCCAGCTGCAGGGTGAAGGGATGCGGCCCGTGCGGGCGATGGCGCAGGGTCTGCCCGTGTGAGCCGATCGCGCCGATCGCCGTGCGGTCGATGCCGCTGTCGCGGATCGCGGCCTCTGCGGCGTCGGCGAAGGCGTCGCCGATCCGGGCGTCGAGTGTGCCGATCTCGTCGAGGGACATCGACGGCGCGTGCTGGCCGAGATCGACGATGACGGCTCGCAGCGCCGGGTCCCACGCACAGGTGCGCCCGAACAGCGGTTCCGCCCTCGGCGGACGGCCGTCGGCGGCGTCGTGGAAGCGGGCGATGGCGACATCGATCCCATCGGCGCTGGTGCCGGAGATCATGCCGAGGTAGAGCGCGGAGGCGTCGTCGGTGGTCACGGGAGGCATGGCGGCATGATCGGGGATGGCGCCGGCGCCCGCCAGCGGCTCAGGCATCCGTCGGCGCGCGTGGCGCCGGCGGGCACGCATGCATGTGCTGGCCGGTGCGGCCTTCGCGCCAGTAGCGCCACAGCTCGGGCAGCAGGGCGACGGTGGCGTCGACCACGGCGTCCGGCGCGGGCGGGCGTCGTCCGAGCAGGCGCAGCGGCCAGGCGAGATCGCCGCGGAACCACGACGCGGTGGTCGGGCCCGGGCGCGGCTGCAGGCGGCCGCTGTCCGGCAGCCAGCCGGCGAACACGGCCTCGACCGGGAACCGGCGGTCGCCGACCGCCAGCCCGTCGGCAGGGCAGGTGGCGTAGTTCACGACGTAGCGCGGGCGACCGTGGCGGTCCCACTGCACTTCGAGCAGGTGCGCGACAGCGCCCTGCGGGCGCCGGAAGCGCAGGGTGTGGTCGGCGTCGGGGAGGGGAAGGAAGTCCTCGGCGATCAGCGCCGGGACCAGTCGCGACCGCACCGCGTTGCGCAGTGCGGTCGCGGGCACGGCTCAGCCCTTCCTGGGCTTCGCCGAGGGCTTGCCCGACGCCAGCGCGGAGGCGAGCGCCTGCTGCGGCGCTTCCATCGACTGCGGGAACACGATGTTCTCGACCGTGCGGATCTTGGTCATCGCGCGCTGGGTCTCGTTGCGGAAGCTGGCCAGTTCGGCGCCGCGCAGCGGCTCCGGCGGCGGCATCGTGATGGTCAGTGGGTTGCGGTGCACGCCGTTGACGCGGAATTCGTAGTGCAGGTGCGGGCCGGTGGCCAGGCCGGTCATGCCGACGTAGCCGATCACCGTGCCCTGCGGGATGCGCTGGCCGACGCGCTCGTTGCCGAAGCGCGACATGTGGCCGTACAGGGTGGTGTAGCCGTGGCCGTGGTCGAGGATGACCACGCGGCCGTAGCCGTTCTGCCAGCCCATGAACTGGACGCGCGCGTCGCCCGCGGCCTGGATCGGGGTGCCGGTGCCCGCGGCGTAGTCCACGCCCTTGTGCATGCGCATGCGGCCCAGCACCGGGTGGTAGCGGTTGCCGAAGCTGGAGCTCAGCCGCGCATACGGGATCGGCATGCGGATGAAGGCCTTCTTCAGCGGCCGGCCGTCGGAGGTGAAGTATTCCGGGCGGCCGTTGCGGGTGTGGCGGAAGGCGGTGTGCAGCTTGCCGTCGACGGTGAAGGCGGCGGCGAGGATCGGGCCGGTGGCCTGGAGCTGTCCGTCGACCCATTTCTGGTCGACCACCACGCTGAAGCGGTCGTCGGCGTCGAGGTCGGAATCGAAGTCGATGTCGTACTTGAACATCTCGTCGGTGAGCTGGTCGAGATGCGCGCCCGACAGGCCGAGCTGGCGGGCCGAGCGGAACAGCGACCGGCCGACCTTGCCGCTGAGCACCACGGTGCGCACGTCGACGTCGCGCTCGAGCACGGTTTCCTTGATCGCGCCGCCGGTGAGGTCGAGCTGCACGCGCTGGCCGTCGCTGCGCAGGAAGCGCAGGCCGCGCAGCTTGCCGTTCACCGGCAGGTCCACCGCCAGTTCGCTCTTCGGCGAGAGCTGGCCGATCTCGGCCTTCACGCCGGGGTGGTCGAGTACGCGCTTGAGGTCGGCCTCGGGAATGCCGAGGGTGCCGAACATGTGCTTGAGCGACGCGCCGCGGCGGACCGTCACCACGTGCCAGCTGTCGCCGAACGTGCCGGAGGCGCGCGTCATCGACAGCGGCGGCAGCTTCAGCGACAGGGTCTGGAGGGGGCTGCCGACCGGCGGCTGTTCCATCGACGCGAAGCCGGGCACGATCGTGCCCAGCAGCGCGACCATCGTCGCGGTCAGGCTGACCTGCGCCCACTGGCGCCGGGTCCAGCGACCGCTGAAGTCGGGGGCGCCGGTCGGGGCGGGGGTGCGGGCATCCTGCTCGCCGGCGATGCGCAGATTGCGCAGCCGAATCAGTCGATTGCGCAGTGCGCGGCTCGATGAAGTGGACATCGAACGGATTCCCCCAGTCGGGACGGCCAAGGCGGTAACATAAGTTAGTCGAAAAGAGTGCGTCAAATCCTTGACTGGATTGGTTTTTTTAGGATGATGAACTTAACTTCGATTTAACCGATCGTTCAGTTTCACGGGCCGGATCGGTAAAGTTCCACGACCCGGGTGCCCACCCGCGTCCCATTCCGTGCCCGCTTCCCTGCAGGCGGTCACGGTTCCTCTCTTTTCCTTCCTCGACGCCGCCCCGATGCCCGACCTCGCCTTCGACCCCGCCGCCCTCGCCCTGATCGAACGCGGCGCCGACGAAATCCTCAAGCGCGAGGAGCTGGAGGCCCGACTGGCCGCATCGATGAAAAGCGGGGGCCGCCCGCTGCGGGTGAAGGCCGGCTTCGACCCGACCGCCCCGGACCTGCACCTCGGCCACACGGTGCTGCTGAACAAGATGCGGCAGTTCCAGGACCTGGGCCACCAGGTGATCTTCCTGATCGGCGACTTCACCGGGATGATCGGCGACCCCACCGGCAAGAACGTCACCCGCAAGCCGCTGACCCGCGAGGACGTGCTGGCCAACGCCGAGACCTACGCCGAGCAGGTGTTCAAGGTGCTCGACAAGACGCGCACCGAGGTGCGCTTCAACAGCGAGTGGTTCGGCAGGATGACCGCCGCCGACATGATCAAGCTCGCCGCGCAGCACACGGTGGCGCGCATGCTGGAGCGCGACGACTTCGCCAAGCGCTACGCCGCGCAGCAGTCGATCGCGATCCACGAATTCCTCTACCCGCTGGTGCAGGGCTACGACTCGGTGGCGCTGGAGGCCGACGTCGAACTCGGCGGCACCGACCAGAAGTTCAACCTGCTGATGGGCCGCGGCCTGCAGGAAGCGCACGGCCAGAAGCCGCAGATCGTGCTGACCATGCCGCTGCTGGAAGGATCGGCATCGCCGAGCCGGCGATCGACATCGTCAACAAGACCATGAAGATCGGCGACGACCTGATGTGGCGCTGGATCGACCTGCTGAGCTTCGAGATCGGCATCGCCGAGGCGGCGACGCTGAAGGCCGAGGTCGCCGCCGGCCTGAACCCGCGCGACGTGAAGCTGCGTCTCGCCCGCGAGCTGGCCGCGCGCTTCCACGACGCGGCCGCCGCCGAAACCGCCATCGCCGGCTGGCATGCCGCAGTGACCGGGCAGGGCGACACCTCGCTGCTGCCGCTGCACGAGGTGCGCATCCCCGCCGAGGGCCTGCGCATCGCCGCGCTGCTGACCGCCGCCGGGCTCACGCCCAGCAATTCCGAAGCCAATCGCAAGCTCAAGGAGCGCGCCGTGAAGATCGACGGCGCGGTGGTCGAGGACCCGGCAACGACGCTCGCGCCGGGCTTCAAGGGCGTGCTGCAGATCGGCAAGCAGAACTTCAAGCGCGTGCGGCTGGTCGCAGGCTGAGGCAGCCGCGGCACTGCGTCACATGATCGGGAAGTGATGCTTGTCCGGGCCGCCCTGGGCCGGGCCCTGCGACGGTGTTTCCACGCCGGCCTGCCGCTGCACGGCGTCGACGGCCATGGGCTGCGACTGTCGCGCCGACGCCCCGTCCTGATGCGCGACCAGCGCCGGCTCGCCGCCCGGCGTGATGCCGGGCGTCAGCTGGGAGATCCCGCTGAGTCCGTCGTGGCGGGCCAGGGATGCCACCTCACGCGCGGCATCGTTGAGCTGGTCGGAGGTCTGCAGTCGCAACGTCGCCCGATGGGGTTCGAGCGCGCTGACCGCCTGTTCGAACAGCGTCCGCGGCTTCGCGTCCGGCTCGACCGGCACGGACGATGCGGCCTGCGACGTGGGCAGTGACGGTTCAGCGGCGCGCTTGACCTTGCCGTCGGCGACCTCGAACGTCACCGACTGGCCGTTTCCGAGGACCCGGAACGCCGCCTCGCCCGGGCTGCGTTCCACCCGCGCTTCGGTCATGCCCTGCGACTGCAGCACTTCAGTGACGGCGCGCGTGGCCGGCCGCAGTTCGCCGAACTTCAGCAGGCCGAGCGTGCCGAGCTGCCTGCGGACGGACTCGTCCAGCGGGAGGGCGGACACGTCTACGGCGGCTTTGGGCGGCAGCGGCGGGACGACGTAGGCCTCCACGCGGTGCGCCATCGCCGCGATCGGAACCGCCGGAACGTCGCTGTGGCCGCCGAATCCCGATCGCGCGCCCACGGTCCCGTGAGGGAACAGGTCGCCCGTGCGGACCACGTGCGCGCGCAGGCTTGACGCACGTTCGCCATCGAGTTGCGCCAGTGCGCCGTTGGTGTGCCCGCCGCTGCCATAGACGGCCGGATTGTCCCCGTCCTTGAGGAACAGGCCGTTTTCGGACAGCGTGCAGCCGTTGCAGGCCTTTTCGGTGAAAGCGCCGGGCCGGACCAGCCCCTGCTCCGTCAGGCATTGCCGGAGCATTTCCGGCAGTGTCTGCGGGTGCCGGTCGTCGCGGGCGTTGCCGTTGTGCACGATGTACGCCTCGGTGATCCCGCCGCCGTTGGCGACCTCTTGCGCGAACGCCCGGATCGATTCCCGGTAGTCGGGGAAACGGTCGAGCGCATCGCTGTAGACATGGGTCAGCCCGATCCGGCTGTCGCTCTTCAACCCGATGGCGACGCAGCCGGAGAGCCCGTCCGTCATCAGCTCGGCGCCGCTGCGCCGGTCGAGGACGACGGCCTCGTCGAGGCTGACCTTGATCGTCGCCGTCGCGGGTGTCTGCAGGAGCTCGACGCGCGAACGCGGTGGCTGCGACGACTGCGGGGGCGACTGGGGATAGTCTTCCATGGTGCGATCCTCTTGCGGGGGTGGCGTTCGGCGGCGGGCGCGCGAGGTTAGTGCAGCGCCTGGCCCGGTCCGTGCGGTTCCGATGTCTTGATCGACGACGGCGTCTGTCCTTGCGTCATCTGCGACAGGCTGTCCTGCGCCGGTTGACGACTGGCCTGGCCGAGATCGACCAGCGTATGGCGCGCCTCGGGGGAGGCGATGTCCTGGCCCTGCACCGCGATCAGGCCGTCGCCCTTGGTGTTGCGCACGACCTGGTCGATCGACGTGAAACCGTCGTTCTGCGCCTTGAGGGGCCTGGCCGAGATCGACCAGCGTATGGCGCGCCTCGGGGGAGGCGATGTCCTGGCCCTGCACCGCGATCAGGCCGTCGCCCTTGGTGTTGCGCACGACCTGGTCGATCGACGTGAAACCGTCGTTCTGCGCCTTGAGGGCGATCGCTGCCGCGACGTTGCGCAGCGCCTCGGGGTCGCGCAGCCCGCCGTCCGGATCCAGCGCCTTGAGCGCGGCGGTGGCCTGGCGCAGCAGGGGCGAGTCCTCGCTCGCGGGCGACTGCGACTGCGTCGGTGTCTGCGACCGGGCCTGCGTCTGCGTCCCGGGGTGTTCCTCGATCGCGAAGAGCGACTTGAACGAATCCAGGAAGGAGCTCGATGCGACCTGCGGTTGCGGCTGCAGACCCAGCGCCTGCAGGGCGCTCGGTCGATCGACGACAGCCGACGACTTGGGCAGCGTGGCGGCGACCACCCCGAGCACCTCCTGCCTCGACGGTGCGGGGAGATTCTGTTGATCTCGTGCTTCGCTCATCCGCCATTTCTCCGCCGCCAGATCGATCGCGTGCACCTGATTGTTCAACGGTGCACGGATCAGGTGACGATTGACGCCGAGCTGGTCGAAATCGAGCACATAGTCGCGATCGTGGCCGTGATAGAGGAAGGGCTGGCCGGTCTGCTGGCGCTCGGTGACGAGCGCCAGCGGCTGATTGCGCGGGTCGTTCTGCGTGTCGACGCCGATCGACTGGATCTCGGCGCCATGGGCCTGGTTCCATCCTTCCAGGATCGCCTGCTGGCGGTAGTTCAGCAGACCGTTTTCGCCGAACGTGCCGGGCATCTTGTCCGCGTAGTACCCCTTCATCGCGTCGACGTTGCCCTGGGAGTGCGCAAGGGTGCCGTCCTGCGAGAGCGTCAGTCCGGGCCGCAGCGCGTACTGCTGGAATGGCCAGGTTCCGGTCTGGGTGATGAAGTCGCGCATCCGGAACGGCTCGGCGTCGTACATCGCTTCCAGGGTCACCGGCTGCTTTTTCTGCGCGAGCGAGGAATGCAGTGCGTTGAAGCCGCCGATATGGGCCTGCGCTTCTTCGCCACGCACCGCCTCGACGTAGCGGGCCACGGCCGGGGTGTAGTCGTGCGGGCGCTGCGCGCCCTGCGCGATCTGGTTGATGTCGCTCGCGAGGTCGTCGCGATGGCTCGGCACGCCGCGGAGGCTGAGCGCATGCTGGGTCTCGTGGCCGAGCACGAAGATGAGGTCATTCTTGTTTGTGAGCTGGCTGTGGTGGATCACGATCGACTTGCTTTCCGCGGCATAGCCGCCGCCGGCGCCGCGCGGCGGCAGCGTGTTGTCGAATTTCTCCAGATAGCCTTCCTGGACTGCATTGATCATGCGATTGCGCAGGTCGGGGGATGCGTTGATCGCGTCGACCAGCGGGTTGCGCGTCATCGTCGGCGGCAGTGTCCGCGCATAGTCCGAAAGCATCACGTTGAGGGCGTCGCGCGCGTCTTCCCGGGTGTCGTACTTAGGCATGGTCGCCTCCCGAGACGTCGACCAGCAGCGCGGCGACGCAGAGGTGGTCCGGATGCCCGTCGTTCTCCGCCCGCAGTTGCATACGGATCTCGACCGCGTCGCGGCGGAAGACCACACCGTTCAACGCGTCCCGCGGCCCGAGATCGAAGGCCGCTACGTATCCGGCATTGCGCAGTTCGGTGGCGTAGGCGTCGAAGTCCAGCGCGCAGACCGGCGCGAAGTCGTCGAATCGCCCGGTCTGGTCGTCGAACGAGAACAGCATGCGCGGGGCGTGACCCGCGTCCGCATCCGACGGTGCCAGGGTGCGCAGTGTGTAGTTCCAGCGATCGTCGATGCGGTTGCCGATGCCGTAGGCGCCGGAGCCGTCGGGTGCGTGCACGACCGGCACGCCCAGCGCGCGCTCGATGCCGTTGGGCGACAGATCGTCGGGGCCGCGGAGATCTGCGACCCAGCGCAGGATGCGCCGGCCGATGTCCTCGGGTGTGGTCGGAAGCGGGGGAGATGCGTTCATCGACGGGTTCCTTACGTCGGATCGGTCATGGGGGCGCCTGCATGCACGCCGCGCGGGTGGCGTGGCGATCGCGGACCGGGTGTCGAGGGGGGGCAGGAAGCCGGTCCCCGGCGACCATGCGGTCCGTGCATGCGTGCGCGCGGGTCATGCGTGCGGTCGCGCCGGAGCGATGATCGGCATTCCTGCTCCGGTGCGCTCGTTATAAGCCAGCCGCGTTCCCGCCGCCAGTTCCGGGTCCGCCATTTCCCGGTGCTCGCCGGTCGCTCGAAGGTCGGAAGCCGGTGACTGCTATCCTCTTTGCCCCGACGCCGCGCCGTCGACGCATGCGCGTCGCGCCGCGTCACCGGATCCGCCACCGCCCTCCCGCCATGAAGACTCCCGGCATTCTCCTGCTGCTCATGACCCTGTCCCAGATCACCCACGCCACCGAACTGCCGTCGCCGCCCGATGCGACGAAGAAACCCCGCCAGGTCAAAGCGCCGCATGGCGCCGTCCGCGAGGACGCGTACTACTGGCTGCGCGACGACAAGCGCAAGGACAAGGCCGTCCTCGGCTACCTGCGCGAGGAGAATGCCTACGCCGATGCGGTGATGGCGCCGCTGAAGCCGCTGGAGGACACGCTGTATGCGGAGATCGTCGGCCGGATCAAGCAGGACGACGACTCGGTGCCGTACCGCGAGCGCGGCTGGTGGTACTACAGCCGTTTCAGCAGCGGCCAGGACTATCCTGTCTATCTGCGCGCGAAGGCCGCCGCCGACGGCAGCCGCGGCGACGAGGAGCAGGTGCTGCTCGACGTCGAGGCGATGGCCAAAGGCAAGGCCTACTTCAAGGTCGATGCCTGGGAGATCAGCCAGGACAACCGCCTGCTGGCCTGGGCCGAGGACGACAACGGCCGTCGCCAGTACACCATCCGCATCAAGAACCTCGACACTGGCGAGGTCCATCCCGACGCGATCCACGGCGTCTCCGCCGACCTGGTCTGGGCCGACGACAACCGCACGCTGTTCTACATCGAGAACGACCCGGAGACGCTGCTCACCGTGCGCGTGAAGAAGCACGTGCTGGGCACGCCGGTGACGGACGACGCGCTGGTCTACGAGGAGCACGACGACAGCTTCTACATGGGCCTCGGCCGGACCCGCGACGACCGCTTCCTGTGCATCGAACTCGAAAGCACCGTCTCCGGCGAGACCCGCTGCGCGCCGGCCGCGAATCCCGAGACCTTCACCGTGTTCGCGCCGCGCGAGCGCGACGTCGAATACGACGTCGACCACTTCGACGGCCGCTGGGTGATCCACACCAACGCGCCGGACGCCACCGGCAGGCGCGCGCCGAACTACAAGCTGATGACCGCGCCCGACGGCGCGACGTCGCGCGCGGACTGGGTCGAGTGGGTGCCGCATCGCGAGGATGTGTTCCTCGACGGCTACGAGCTGTTCGACGGGTTCACCGCGATCGAGGAGCGCTCCGGCGGCCTGCAGCGCATCCGCCTGCTCGCGGTCGATGGCGAGCGTTTCGTCGATGCCGACGAACCGGCGTATTCGATGTCGCTGGAGGTCAACGCCGAGCCGGACACCGAGTGGCTGCGCTACGACTACACCTCGATGACCACGCCGGACACCACGTACGAACTGAACGTGCGCACCGGCGAGCGCCGCCTGCTCAAGCGCCAGCCGGTCCTCGGCTACGACCCGTCGCAGTATGCGACCGAGCGGGTGTGGGCGCCCGCCCGCGACGGCACGCGGATCCCGGTGTCGCTGGTCTACCGCAAGGGCTTCGAGCGCGACGGCACCGCGGCCCTGCTGCAGTACGGCTACGGCAGCTACGGCCTGGCGATGGACCCCGACTTCAGCGTGTCGGTGGTCAGCCTGCTCGATCGCGGCATGGTGTTCGCGATCGCCCACATCCGCGGCGGCCAGGAAATGGGCCGGCGGTGGTACGACGACGGCAAGCTCGACCACAAGCAGAACACCTTCACCGACTTCATCGACGTCACCGACCATCTGGTCCGCGAGGGCTACGCGGCGAAGGACCGCGTCGCCGGCTACGGCGGCAGCGCCGGCGGCCTGCTGATGGGCGCGGTGGCGAACATGGCGCCGGAGAAGTACCGGGTGATGCTGTCGCAGGTCCCGTTCGTCGACGTGGTCACCACGATGCTCGATCCGAGCATCCCGCTGACCACCAACGAATACGACGAGTGGGGCAATCCCGAGGAGAAGGCGGACTACGACTACATGCTCACCTACTCGCCGTACGACAACCTGCGCGCGCAGGCCTACCCGGCGATGTTCGTCGGCACCGGACTGTGGGATTCGCAGGTGCAGTACTGGGAGCCGGCGAAGTACGTCGCCCGCCTGCGCGACCTGAACACGTCGGAGGCGCCGGTGGTCTTCCGGACCAACATGGACGCCGGCCACGGCGGCAAGTCGGGTCGGTTCCGCCGCTACCGCGAACAGGCCGAGATGTACGCCTTCCTGCTCGACCAGCTGGGCGCCACCGCGCGGGTCGAATGACCGTCCGGCCGGGCACGCGGCCAGCCGGGCCCGCTCGGTCGGGCACGTTCCGTCCGGCGGCCCCGGCGGCTACACTGCGCCCATGAACCTCCGCGCCGCGTCCGTCCTGCTCGTCCTCGCCCTCACCGCCGCGCTCTCGGGCTGCGGCAACAAGGGCCCGCTGGTGCTGCCCGACGCGCCGGCTGCCGACGCCAGCGTCGCCCCGCCTCCCGCCGATGCCGCCGCCACGCCGTCGCCCCCTGCGGACGATGCCGCGAAGACGCCGCCCCGCTGAGCCATGAGCGGGTCCGGCGCGCCCCTGCGCTTCACCAAGATGCATGGCGCCGGCAACGACTTCGTCGTGCTGGACCTGCGCCCGCATGTCGGCCGTCCGCCGCCGCCCACGCTCGATCCCGCCCTGTGCCGGGCGCTCGCCGACCGCCACGTCGGCATCGGCTGCGACCAGATACTGACCATCGAGCCGCCGCGCAGTGCCGGGGCGGCCGCCGCCTACGGCATCCGCAACGCCGACGGCTCGACCGCCGGCCAGTGCGGCAACGGCGCGCGCTGCGTCGCCGCGTGGGTGCTGCGCGACAGCGTCGAGGTCGACCCGGAACGCTGCCTGGTCGACCATTTCCGGCTCGACAGCCCGGCCGGCACGCATGACGTGGACGTGCTCGACCTGCACCACTACCGGATCGGCATGGGCCGGCCGGAGTTCGCGCCGGCGCGCATCCCGCTGCGCGGCTTCGACGCCGCGCGCGACGCCTACCCGCTCACGTTCGGCGGCGAGGTCGTCGAACTCGGCGCGGTCTCGATGGGCAACCCGCATGCGGTGATCGAAGTCGCCGACGTCGACGCCGCGCCGGTCGCCACGTTCGGCCCCGCGGTGCAGGCGCACGAGGCCTTCCCCGACTCGGTCAACGTCGGCTTCGCGCAGGTGGTCGCGCGCGACCGCATCCGCCTGCGCGTGTACGAGCGCGGCGTCGGCGAGACCCTGGCCTGCGGCAGCGGCGCCTGCGCGGCGGCGGCGGTGCTGATGCGCCGAGGTCGTGTCGATCGAGAGGTCGCCGTCGAACTGCCCGGCGGCACGCTGCGCGTGGCCTGGCCGGACGATGCGGCCGCGCTGACGATGTCGGGCCCCGCGGCCTTCGTGTTCGAGGGCGAATGGTGGGGATGAACGAGGCACGCCGCAGCGGACCGCGCGGGCCGCAGACCAGCAACGACGAGGCACGGGAACCGGACATGTACGACAAAGAAAAGATCGGCGCACACGAGATCGCGGCCTGGCTGCGCCGGCATCCGAACTTCCTGCAGCAGTTCCCCGACCTCGCGATCAGCCTGGTGGTGCCGCGCGAGCAGGGGCCCGCGGCCTCGCTCGCCGGCTACCAGCTGGAAATCCTGCGCGACAAGAACCGCGAACTGAACCGCCGCCTGCACGAGCTGTTCGCGAACGCGCAGGAGAACGAGCGGCTGGCGGTGCGCACGCACCAGTTGACCCTGGCGCTGATGAAGCAGACCGCCGCCGCCGACACCGCGCGCGCGATGGCCGCGAGCCTGGAAGAGGATTTCGACGGCGACCTCGTGCGCCTGGTGCTGCTGGCGCCGGTGGCCGGGCTGGACGATGCCGAATGGCTGCAGACGGTCGGCGAAGCCGACCCGCGGCTGGCGCCGTTCCGCGATTGCCTCAAGAGCGGCGAACCGATCTGCGGCCGGCTGCAGCCCGAGAAGAACGCCGTGCTCTACGGCGACCGCGCCGAGGACGTGCAGTCCAGCGCGCTGCTGCCGCTGCCCGGCCTCGGCCTGATCGCCGTCGGCAGCCGCGACGGCAACCGTTTTTACCCCGGCATGGGCACGCTGTTCCTGCGGATGATGGGCGAGGCGTTCGCGGCGGCGATGGGGCGGTTCGGCGGCTGATCGCGACGATGGATGCCGGGGCCGTCAACGTCGCGCTGGTCATCGCCGCGACGCTGAGCGCGGTCGCGGCGCTGCTGCACGTCGGCTGCATCGTGTTCGGCGCGAAGTGGTACCGATTCTTCGGCGCCGGCGAGCGCATGGCGCGCATGGCCGAGCGCGGCGAATGGCGGCCGACGCTGATCACCGCGGGGATCGTCCTGGTGCTCGCGACGTGGTCGCTCTACGCGCTTTCAGGCGCCGGCGTGCTGCCCGGACTGCCGCTGCTTCGGCTCGCGCTGTGCGCGATCGCCGGCGTCTACCTGCTGCGCGGCATCGGCGGATTGGCGATCGCTGCGTGGCCGCGCATCGACCGGCGTGCCTTCTGGGTCTGGAGTTCGGCGATCTGCCTCGTCCTCGGCGGCGTCCACGCGCTGGGCCTGGCGCAGCGCTGGGAGGCGTTGTGAACGCCGCCGTCGACGCGTTCCTCGCCCACCTCCGGGTCGAGCGCCGCATGTCCGCGCACACGCTCGACGCCTACCGTCGAGACCTCGACGCGCTGGCGGCGTGGGCGGAAAGCGAGGGCATCGCCGACATCGTCGGCTTGCACACGGAACAGTTGCGCGCCTTCGTCGCCGCCGAGCATCGCCGCGGCCTGTCGCCCAAGAGCCTGCAGCGGCGCCTGTCGGCCTGCCGCAGCTTCTATGCGTGGCTGCTGAAGCATGGCCGCATCGTCGCCAGCCCGGCCGCGTCGCTGCGCGCGCCCAAGGCGCCGCGCAAGCTGCCGCAGGTGCTGGACGTGGACGAAGCGGTGCAGCTCGTCGAACTGCCGACCGACGCGCCGTTGGGCCTGCGCGATCGCGCGATCCTCGAACTGTTCTACAGCTCGGGCCTGCGCCTGAGCGAACTGTGCGCGCTGCGCTGGCGCGACCTCGCGCTGGCCGACGGCCTCGTCACCGTGCTCGGCAAGGGCAGCAAGCAGCGCACCGTGCCGGTGGGGTCGCACGCGGCGAAGGCGCTGGCGGCCTGGCGCACCGAATCGAACGGCCAACCCGACGGCGTGGTCTTCCCGGGCCGCGGCGGCGGACCGATCACCCCGCGCGCCGTGCAGATCCGCCTGCGCCAGCTCGCCCAGCGCCAGGGCCTGTTCAAGCGCGTGCATCCGCACCTGCTGCGGCATTCGTTCGCCAGCCACGTGCTGGAATCCTCCGGCGACTTGCGCGGCGTGCAGGAACTGCTCGGCCACGCCGACATCGCCACGACCCAGATCTACACGCATCTCGACTACCAGCACCTCGCCAAGGTCTACGACGGCGCGCATCCGCGGGCGAAGCGGAAAAGCTGAATCCACGCCGGTAGAGCGGGCTTCCGCCCGCTTGATGGATTCGCAAACGACCAGCGCTCTGAAGGCCGCTCTACGGAATCGGCCTAGGCCGTTGGTCACCTCTTGCCCGGCCAAGAGGGCGTCCCCACACCTCCGTGACCCCAGGAGGCTCCATGGACCCCAGTCAGAACCCCAACGTCTTCCACGCCACCACCATCGTTTCGGTACGCCGCGAGGGCAAGGTCGTCGTCGCCGGCGACGGCCAGGTCACGCTCGGCCACACGGTGATGAAGGCCAACGCGCGCAAGGTACGCCGGCTCGGCCGCGATGGACAGGTGCTGGCCGGCTTCGCCGGCGCCGCCGCCGATGCGTTCACGCTGTTCGAGCTGTTCGAGTCGAAGCTGGAGAAACACGGCCAGCTGACCCGCGCCGCGGTCGAGCTGGCGAAGGATTGGCGCACCGAACGCCGCTTCGGCAAGCTCGAAGCGCTGCTCGCCGTGGCCGACCGCGAGACCTCGCTGATCGTCAGCGGCACCGGCGACGTGATCGAGCCGGAAGACGGCCTCGTCGCGATCGGCTCCGGCGGCATGTACGCGCTGTCCGCGGCGCGTGCGCTGCTCGCGCATACGCAGCTGGACGCGCGCGCGGTCGCCACCGAAGCGCTGAACATCGCCGGCGACATATGCATCTACACCAACCGCAACATCGTGGTCGAGGAGCTGTGAACATGCATGTGAACGCTTCCATGACACCCCGCGAAATCGTCCAGGAACTCGATCGACACATCGTCGGCCAGAGCGCGGCGAAGCGCGCGGTCGCGATCGCGCTGCGCAACCGCTGGCGGCGCATGCAGCTCGACCCCGCGCTGCGCGACGAGGTCATGCCCAAGAACATCCTGATGATCGGCCCCACCGGCGTCGGCAAGACCGAGATCGCGCGCCGCCTCGCCACGTTGGCCAACGCGCCGTTCGTGAAGGTCGAGGCCACGCGCTTCACCGAGGTCGGCTACGTCGGCAAGGACGTGGAGCAGATCGTCCGCGATCTCGTCGACACCGCGGTGAAGATGCATCGCGAGCAGGCGAAGGCGCGGGTGCGTGCGCAGGCCGAGACCCGCGCCGAGGACCGCATCCTCGATGCGCTGCTGCCGCGTCGGCAGAGCGGCAGCGGTTTCGGCTTCGGTGCCGAAGCGCCGACCGGTGCGCTCGATGTCGGCAGCGGCGAAACCCATGCCGTCGACAAGCCCGATCCGCAGGCGGACACCCGTGCCAAGCTGCGGAAACAACTGCGGGCGGGCGAACTGGACGAGCGCGAGATCGAGATCGAGACGGCGGTCAACGTCGGCGTCGACATCATGGCGCCGCCGGGGATGGAGGAGATGGGCCAGCAGCTGCGGCAGATGTTCTCCAACCTCGCCGGCGCGAAGACCCATGCGCGCAAGCTGACGATCCGCGCCGCGCGGGCGCAGCTGATCGAGGAAGAGGCCGGCAAGCTGGTCAACGAGGACGACGTGCGCGAGGCCGCGATCGAGGCCTGCGAGCAGCACGGCATCGTGTTCATCGACGAGATCGACAAGGTCGCCAAGCGTTCGGAAAGCGCCGGCGCCGACGTCAGCCGCGAGGGCGTGCAGCGCGACCTGCTGCCGCTGGTGGAAGGCTCGACCGTCAGCACCAAGTACGGCGCGGTGAAGACCGACCACATCCTGTTCATCGCCAGCGGCGCGTTCCACCTCGCCAAGCCCAGCGATCTGATTCCCGAGCTGCAGGGCCGCTTCCCGATCCGTGTCGAACTCGGTGCGCTCGGCAAGGACGATTTCGTGCGCATCCTCACCGAGCCGAAGGCGGCGCTGACGACCCAGTACGTCGAACTGCTGAAGACCGAAGGCGTGGCGCTGTCGTTCGCCAACGACGCCATCGAGCGCCTGGCCGAGATCGCGACTACCGTGAACGAACGCCAGGAGAACATCGGTGCGCGTCGCCTGCATACCGTGCTCGAACGCCTGCTCGACACGCTGAGCTTCGAGGCCCCGGATCGCGACGGCGCGCAGGTCACGATCGATCGCGCCTACGTCGATGCCCACCTCGGCGAGTTGGTGCAGGATCCGGATCTGTCGCGGTATATCCTCTGATCCACAGATGGAGCGGCTGCCGGTAGAGGTTTGCCGCGTCGGGCGGCGAGACGGCGCTAATCCGCCCGCACCCGCCACGCCTCTGCCAGCGAGATCGCCCCGGTGCGCGCCAGTTCGACGGCGGCGCGGGTGATCGGCACCATGCCTTCCTCGATCGCGGCGGCGTGCAGGGTGTCGGCTTCGGCGCCGGGCACGATCAGCCGGCGCAGGCGCGGGGTGAGCGTCATCAGTTCGTGGACCGCGCGGCGCTTGTGCACGCCGAGGCCTTCGCAGTGCTCGCAGCCGCGGCCGACATGGAACACCTCGTCCATGCCGACGTCCAGCATGTCGCGGACGTGCGCGTCCAGCGGCTCCACTTCGCGGCAGTGCGGGCAGGTCAGGCGCACCAGCCTTTGCGACATCACCGCCAGCAGCGAGGCGCGCAGCAGGTAGGCTTCGACGCCGAGGTCGAGCAGGCGCGTGATCGTGGTCGCGGCGGTGTTGGTGTGCAGCGTGCTCAGCACCAGGTGCCCGGTGAGCGCGCTCTCCACCGCGATGCCGGCGGTCTCGCGGTCGCGGATCTCGCCGACCATGATCACGTCCGGGTCGTGGCGCAGGAAATTGCGCATCGCGCTGGCGAAGGTGAAACCGGCGGTGCGGTTCACCTGCATCTGCTGGATCTCCTCGACGTGGAACTCCACCGGGTCCTCGATGGTGAGGATGTTGACCCGCTGCTTGCGCATCTCCAGCAGCATCGCGTACAGCGTGGTCGACTTGCCGCAGCCGGTGGGCCCGGTGGTGAGGAACATGCCGTGGCTGGTCTGCATCACGTCGTCCAGACGTTGGCGGTCGCGTGCGCTCAGGCCCAACTGTTCGAGGTTCCACAGGTTTTCGTCGGGATCGAGCAGGCGGATCACCACGCTTTCGCCGAACACCGCCGGCAGCACCGAGATGCGCAGGTCGACGTGGCGGCCATCCTCCAGCGGGAAGCTGGTGCGCCCGTCCTGCGGCTTGCGATGTTCGGCGAGGTTCATCTGGCCCAGCACCTTGACCCGGCCGACCACCGCCGGATGCAGCGCGCGCAGCAGCTGGCGCACCGGCACCAGTTCGTCGTCGATGCGGTACAGCACGTCGGTGCCGTGTTCGCCCGGGCGCAGGTGGATGTCCGAGGCGCGCCGCGCCACCGCGTCGGCGATCAGGCCATGCACCATCCGCACCACCGGCCGTTCCTTGGCCAGCCGCTGGGCTTCGGCCGGGTTGGTCTCGCCGGCCAGGGATTCGGGGTCGATGCCGAGCTGGTGCGCGATGTCGCGATCCTCGACCCGGTCGTAGCAGCGGGCGATGCCGTCGCGGATGTCGCGCGGCGAGGCGATCAGCGGGATCACGTGGTGCCGGCTGAGGAAATCCAGCACGCCCTGGTGCTGGCGGGTGCCCGGGTCTTCCATCGCCACCGCGACCATCCCGCCGTGGGCGCGCAGCGGCACCGCGCGCAGCTGGCGGGCGTTGTCCGGACCGATCAGGGCGATGGCCTCGGGGTCGGGATGCAGCCGGGCCAGCCGCACCAGCGGCACGCCCAGCGTGCGCGCCGCCCGCCAGCTGCGTTCGACGGCGTCCTCACCCAGCGCCTGCCAGGCGTCCAGCGGGATGCCCGGGTCGCCGGCGGCGATGAAGGGCTGCGGGTAGGTGCGGAGAAAATGGTCGAGCGCGGCGTCGCTGTCGATCAGCAGCGGCGAGGCGACGACGGACGGTTCCAGCGACATGGCGGCTCCCCCTGTGGACCCGCCGCCAGTATCCGGCCGCGCCGGCGCAGGCGCTTGATGCCGATCAGGTCCCGCCTTCGCGACGTGGCCGATTCCGGGAAGCCCGCGCGTATAGTCGGGTACTCCCCCGCAAGGACGACCGCCATGCCGGCTTCGCCCCCGCTCCGCCGCCTGGCTGCCGCGACGTCCGCCTGCGCGTTCGCGCTGGTGCTCTGCGCCTGCGCGGCCCCGTCCCCGACCCGTTCCGCCACAGAGGAATCCCCCATGTCGTCCCAGGCCCATGCCGAACAGGCGTTCTCGCCGAAACTCGACGCCGAGCACGCCTTGCAGAAGCTGCTCGACCTGCTGCGCGGCGCGCAC
The DNA here is from genome assembly GCA_044227145.1 of Lysobacteraceae bacterium. GTDB lineage: Bacteria > Pseudomonadota > Gammaproteobacteria > Xanthomonadales > Xanthomonadaceae > Lysobacter_I. The sequence goes on along the minus strand of JBGAFR010000011.1, from coordinate 17,616 downwards.
CGCATCGGGGACATCGACGGCGCCGCGCTGGAACGGGCCTTCGGGGTGTCGTTCACCGCCTACGAGGGCCGGCTCGGCTTCGGCGAGCGCATCACCCGCGACTGGTGGACGGCGATGGAGCTGGACCCGGCGTCCGCGAACGGCCCGCGCTTCGAATTCAGCTTCCGGCCCGACGATCCGGCCGCATATCCCTCCGCCAGCGCGATCTGCGCGTTCGATTTCGATCGCTTCGCCGCCGCGCTGACCGCCGCCGGATTCCGCCGCGAGACCTACCGCGGCGAGCACGGCCGGGTCATCCACGACACCTTCGAACGCGACGCGCTGACGGTGACCGTGCAGACCCGCGGCGAGAACGACGACAGCCCGGACAAGATCGCCCACGCCTGCGTGAAGACGGTCCTGGTCAACTGACCCCATTACCCGGCGCGCGCCGCCCGCCGCGCCGGATCCCAGAAGGAATGTCCGCATGCCGCTCAGCACCGCAGCGCAGGCGCAGGTCGATGCGTTCAACACATCGCTGACCGCCGACCAGCGCACCAATTTCGCGAACGCCCTCAGCCATTCGCCGGCGCTCGTCGACCAGATCAACGCCGCGGTCGCGTCCGGCGACCTCAACGGGTTCTCGCTGCTGCCGGCCGGCACCAATGCCGGCGGCCAGTACAACCCGACGTCGCGCACGATGGAGATCCCGGGGTCGATCATCTCCTCGCCGGCGAGCGGTCGCTACGACGCCGGCGAGCTGACGTTCGTGATGGGCCACGAGATCCAGCATGCGATCAACCGCCCGGTGCAGGCCGCGGCCACCGCGACCCTCGCCGCCGAGGGCAACCGGATCGGCCAGAGCACATCCGAGCACCACGACTACACCGCCGTGCTCGCCACACGGCTGGCCGCCAACCGCGCCGACGAGGCCAGCGCGCACATCGCCGGCTACAACGCGACCGTCAGCATGGTCCGCGCCAACGGCAACGCGAACCCCTCGCTCGAGGACATCTACCGCGCCAACCCCGGGCGCATGGGCGATTTCATCGCCGTCACCCCGGGCACCCCGGCGACCTACGCGCTGCGTGCCGGGCTGACCACCAACGCCGACATGAGCATGCCCATCAACGCCGCGAACACCGAGGCGATGGGCCGGCACTACTACGACCAGCCGGCCGCCACGGCGCGGCTGGGCGCCAACGGCGATTCGAACTACCAGAACTACTACGCGACCAACCTGGTCAGCTTCGCCGCGCAGGTCGAACGCGCGAACGCGCCGACCCACGCCGCCGCCGGCCGCCATCCGCAGCTGGAGCTGAACATGGCGTCGCTCGGCATCAGCGAAGCCCAGATCGAGCGCAACGGCCTGAACCTCGGCACCGCCGGCGGGCGCCAGCCCTACGTCGACATCGGCACCCATCCGCCGACCCCCGGCAACCTCGACCACACGACCGCCACCCATCGCCACGTGCCGATCACGATGCCCGAGGTGCAGGCGCCGGGCGCGCGTGCGCAGGGCGCCGACGGCCATCCGGCGGTGCGCCAGGCGATGGACGCGCTGGACCGCTCGCCGAACATCCCCGCCGACGCCTTCGGCGCCGATCGCCAGCGCGTCGCCGCGGGCATCGCCGCGCACGCCGCGGGCCAGGGCCTGACCCCCGACCACGTCGTCTTCAACGACCGTCGCACCGACCTGATCGCGGTCCAGGGCAGCCTGTCGGACCCGTCCGCACGCATCGCCACGCCGTTGCCGGTGCAGCAGGCGCTGCAGACCGACCCGCAGCAGGCGGTCGCGCGGATCGATGCCCAGCCGGCTGGACCGCAGCCCACGCCCCAGCCGCAGCTGCAGGAGGCCGCGCAGCAGGACGCCGCGAAACCGCGCGCGCAGTGAGCCGCGATGCCGGGATCGCCCCCGCAGGTGCGGAGTGCGATCGGGAAAAACGATCCCCGCGGTGGCCGATCCGGGAGCGCGTTGGCGTATCCTCCGTCCGCCGTTGTCCCGCAGGAGCCCGGATGCCGATCAGGTTCACCACGTGCGTGCTCTGGATCCTCGCGCTCGCGCTGGCCGGCTGCGGGCCGTCGGCCGCGCCCGCGTCGGGCGGTGCCAAGCATGCCGACGCCCTCGCGGCGTCGCTGGACGCCGAGGACGCGCTGCTGCGCCTGCTGGTGCTGATCCGCGACCGGCCGGAGCTGCGCGACGTCGACCGAGAGGTCCTGCAACACGCGTTCGGCGTACGGTTCACCTCCGGCGACGACGCCGTCGACGCCCTGGAGGGGCTGCGCTACGAAGGGCCGGCGGCCAAGGACTGGCGGGTCTCGATCGTGCTCAATCGGCCGGGGACGGAGGAGGCCACCTTCGAGCTGGCGTTCTCGCCCGAGCCGCAGGACGCGCCCGGGCCGCCGCCGCCCGCCACCGCGATCTGCGCGCTGGATTTCGACCGCTTCGCTGCCGAGCTGCGCGACATGGGCCTGCTCCACGATGCCCTGCGCGGGGAGCTGACCCTGTCGCTGAAGGACATGTTCCGTCGCCCCGGGCAGCGCGTGACCGTGCTCAGCCGCGGCGAAAACAACGAAGCGCCCGCGCAGATCACGCATGCCTGCGTGCGCCGCGTCCTGATCGAATGACGCTCCGCCTGCGGAGGCCCCTGCGCCCGGCATGCGGATGCCGATGAGGCCGTCGGACGCCATGCCGCCCACCCGCTCACCTGCCCCCGGCACCGTCCTGGTGCTGGGCGGCGACGGCTTCATCGCGGGATTCGCGATCGCCGCCCTGCGCGTGCGCGGCTGGCGCGTGCTCCGCGGCGTGCGCGCGGCCGGGCGCGCGTTGCGCGAGGACGAGCGTCGCTGCGACCTGGTCGCGATGACCACGCCGGCGCACTGGCGCGAGGCGCTGGCCGGTGTCGACGCGGTGGTCAACGCCGCCGGCATCCTCCGCGAATCCGGCCGCCAGACCTTCGACGCGGTCCACGTCGACGGGCCGCTGGCGCTGGCCCGGGCCTGCGTCGAGGCCGGCGTGTGCCGGTTCGTGCAGCTCTCGTCGGTGGGCGACCCGGCCGATGGCGCGTTCGTCGCCAGCAAGCATCGTTTCGACGCCGCGCTGCTGGCGCTGCCGCTGTCGGCGGTGGTGCTGCGGCCGGCGCTGGTCTACTCGGCAGCGGGGTCGTACGGCGGGACCTCTCTGCTGCGCGCGCTGGCGGCGCTGCCGTTCGGCGTGCCGGTGCCCGGCGACGGTGGCTGGCCGCAGCAGCCGGTCGCGGCCGAGGACCTGGGCGAACTGGTCGCCCGCACGCTCGACAGCGATGCCGTCGGCGCGTTCGAGGTCGGCGGCCCACAACGCATGCCGCTGCGCGACTACCTGCTGGCCTGGCGGCGCTGGCTGCAGCTGCCCGGCACGCGTGTCCTGCGGGTGCCGATGCCGCTCGCCGGCATGGGCGTGGCCCTCGGCGAGGTCTTCGGCGGCGGCCCGATCGGCGCCACGACGTGGCGCATGCTCCGCCGCGGCGTGGTCGCCGCGGACGACGCCCTGCCGCGGCTGCGCGAGGCCTTCGGCTTCGTGCCGCGGTCGCTGGACGACGCGCTGGCCGCGCATCCGAGCCAGGTCCAGGACCGCTGGCAGGCGCGGCTGTATGTCGTCGCTCCGCTGCTGAAGGCCGGCGTCGTCGCGCTGTGGCTGCTGTCGGCGTGGGCGGGGTTCGCGACCCCGGCCGCGGAGATCGCACGGCTTGCCGCCGGTTCGCCGCTGGCCGACGCCATGCCGGTCGCGCTCGCCCGCGGTGGCGCGGGGCTCGACCTCGTCCTCGGCCTGTGGCTCGCCAGCGGCTGGCGACCGCGCGCCTGCCTCGCGCTGATGCTCGCCAGCGTCCTCGCCTACACGCTCGCCTTCGGCCTGCTGCTGCCCGTGCAGTGGCTGGACCCGCTGGGCGGCCTCGCCAAGAACCTCGTCGTGCTGCCCGCGCTGGCCGCGCTGTGGGTGCTGTCCGACCGGAGATGAGATGGACTACTTCACCCTGAAATGGATCCACATCCTGTCCTCGACCCTGCTGTTCGGCACGGGCCTGGGCATCGCGTTCTTCCTGTGGATGGCGCACCGCCGCGGCGACCCGCGCGAGATCGCCGCCACGGCGTCCACGGTGGTCGTCGCCGACGCCTGCTTCACCGCGCCGGCGGTGGTGGTGCAGTTCGCCAGCGGCCTGTGGCTGGCGCAGATGGCCGGGCTGCCGCTGTCGATGTTCTGGCTGAAGACCGCGCTGGTGCTGTTCTTCGTGATCGGCGCCTGCTGGCTGCCGGTGCTGTGGCTGCAAGTGCGTGCCCGCGACCTGGCCCGCGCCGCCGCCGCTGCCGGCACGCCGCTGCCGGTCGCCTACTTCCGGGCGATGCGGGGGTGGTTCTGGCTGGGCTGGCCGGCGTTCCTGAGCGTGATCGCGATCTTCTGGCTGATGGTGAACAAGCCGGCGTGAGCGCTTCGCCGCGTTTTTGGCCGAAAGGCGACCCGGCGTGACGGGAGCTGATGTCATTCCGAGTTGCACGAGCGCAATTCCCCGTCATCCCGGCGTACGCCGGGATCCAGTTTTGAAGGCTTTGCCGTTGTTCGGGGGTTTCGCTCGCTGCCGCGAGCGAGTGACTTTTCTTTGCTTGTGCAAAGAAAAGGTCACCAAAAGAAAGCACACCCCGTTGGTCGCGCCCGACGCTGCGCGTCGGGTCCACGGGCTCCGCGGGGTTTTTCGACAGCACATCCTTGTGCTGGTCGAAAAACGCGCGGCCTCCTGCCGCGCGCCCTGCGGGCCTGATCCGCGAAGCCCGTCGCGACCAGGGGCCCCGGCAAATCAAGAGCCGGGGCTTCGATAGGGTGGATCGCCCTGACGGCCCCGGCGGGAGCCGGTAAACTGTCGCGATGACGCACGATTCCAAGCCTGAAGACACCACCCACTTCGGTTTCCGCGACGTGCCCGTCGCCGAGAAGCAGAAGCTGGTCGGCGAGGTCTTCTCCTCGGTCGCTGGCAACTACGACCTGATGAACGACCTGATGAGCCTCGGCATCCATCGGGTCTGGAAGCGCTACTTCGTCGCCACCGCGCAGGTGCGCCCGGGCGACCGCGTGCTCGACCTCGCCGGCGGCACTGGCGACATCGCCGCGCTGCTGAAGGATCGCGTGGGCGACGAAGGCGAACTGGTCCTCGGCGACATCAACGGTGCGATGCTCCGCGTCGGCCGCGACCGCATGACCGACCGCGGCAACGTCCGCGGCTTCGAGTACGTGCAGTGCAACGCCGAGAAGCTGCCGTTCCCGGATGCCAGTTTCGATCTGGTCACCATCGCCTTCGGCCTGCGCAACGTCACCGACAAGGACGCCGCGCTGCGCGAGATGCACCGCGTGCTCAAGGTCGGCGGCCAGGCCCGCGTGCTGGAGTTCTCCGAAGTCACTGCCGACTGGTTCAAGCCGATCTACGACTTCCATTCGTTCAAGGTGCTGCCGCGGCTGGGCAAGCTGTTCGCCAACGACAGCGACAGCTACCAGTACCTCGCCGAGTCCATCCGCAAGCATCCGCCGCAGGACCAGCTGAAGGGCATGATGGACGCCGCCGGCTTCGAGCGCTGCTCGTACAAGAACCTGTCCGCTGGGATCGTGGCGATCCATACGGGTTACAAGCTCTGAGCAGCATGGTGTGCGTTTGCGGGTGTTCGTTCCTGACATGAGGTGCCAGTCGAAATGGATGACCAACTCGTCATATGGAGCATCGCCGGTGCCTTTTTCGTGCTTGGAATCGTCATGCATTTCAGGCAGAAGAAGAGACTCGACCCCGTGTTCGATGCGCTTGCCAGGAAGTACCAGGGGGTCGTGAGCCAGCCGGGCATCGGCATGCCGCAAGTGACCTTCAAGAAGGGCGGCATTGCCCTCCGGATCACTGCAATGAGCAAGTCGCTGGATGCTCCTGAAGGGGGCGGCGAAATCACGTGTGTCGATTTCGACGCGGGGAACCGTACCGTTCGCGACTTTCGGATTCAGGAGCAAGCGGCTTTCGAGAGAACCGCCGTGCCGGAGGCGTTGACGGGGCAGAGTCAACGATTCGCCACAGGGGGCAGGGCGTTCGATTCGAGATTCGTTGGCGTCTCATCGAATCCCGTGCAGACGAAGCGGATGCTCGATGACCCCTCTCTGCTCGAGGTGATTCTCGCGATGCCGTCAGGCGCGGATATTCAGCTGAAGGACGGTCGCTGTTGCGTGTCCGTCGATGGTCATCCTCAAGATCCGGCGTTCGTCGATCGCATCGTCGTCGTGGCCGAACGACTGATGGAATCGTTCGCGAAGACGAAATAGGCCCGACCAGACGTTGCGCCTTCTCGCTTCACCGGTGTGCATCAGCCTGTTTTTGCCGGAATCGATCGGGTCGCGACTCACGTCGCTCCTACAGAGCAGGCATGCCGCGCTTTTGTAGGAGCGACGTGAGTCGCGACCCCGTGCCGTCTGCCTGCACTCGCGCGGCGATCACGCCGTCGGCAACGTGACCGTCGCCCGCAATCCGCCGAGGGTCGGCGAGGTGTCGAGCGCGATGCGGCCGTCGTGCTGCTGCAATGCCTCGGCGACGATCGCCAGGCCCAGGCCGCTGCCCTCGACGCCGGTGCCGAGTTCGCGGTGGAAGCGTTCGAACACACGTTCGCGTGCGGCTTCGGCGATGCCGGGGCCGGAATCCTCGATCGTCAGCACCACGTCGCCGGGTTCGCGTGCCGTGCGCACGAGGACTTCGCCGCCGGCGGGTGTGTAGCGCAGCGCGTTGTCGACGAGGTTGCGCACCAGCGCGTCCAGCGCCGAGGCGTCGCCGGAGACGGCGGCTGGCGCGAGTTCTAGCCGCAAGTGCTTGCCGGCGGCGATGTCGAGCGCGCCGAAGTCGCGTTCGTGCTGGCGCACCAGCGCGACCAGATCCACCGGGGCATGCGTGCGGGTGGCGCCGGCGTTCTCGATGCGGCTCAGTGCGAGCAGCTGCGCGACCAGCAGCTCCATGCGCTGGATGCCGGCGTCGAGCCGGTCCTGCGACTGCGCGCGCTCGTCGTCGCTCGGGGCATGGCGCACGTTGTAGGCGTGCACGCGCAGCGCGGCGATCGGCGTGCGCAGTTCGTGCGCGGCGTCGGCGGTGAAGCGGCGCTGGCGCGCCAGTTCGCGGCGCAGGCGTTCCAGCAGATCGTTCAGCGCCTGCACCAGCCCCTGCATTTCCCGCGGCACGCGGTCGAGCCGGATCGGTTCCAGATGCTCCGGCGCGCGGCGCGTCACCGCGTCGGACACGCGTTCGAGGTTGCCGCTGGCCCAGCGCACCACCAGCCAGGTCAGCAATGCGATCAGCGGCAGCACGATCAGTAGCGGCAGCAGCGTGCCGAGCGCGATGTCCTCGGCGATCTCCTCGCGGATCGCCGACAGTTCGCCCGACTGGTACCAGCGCCCGGACGGCGCCTTCAGCGTGAACGTGCGCCAGTGCTGGCCGGCGATCACGCGATCGGCGAAACCGGGCGCCAGCGGGGCCAGCGCCTCGTTCGGGCCGCTGTCGGAACGCAGCAGCAGCCGGCCGGCGGGATCGCGCACCTGGAACGCGAGCTTGGTCTCGTAGGCGTGGCCGTCGTTGCGCACCAGCGCGGCGCCGACGCCGGTCGCCCGGCCCCGCCAGACGCGGATCAGCAGCGTGTGCTCGTGATGCCCGTCCGGCGCCTCGTCGAGATGCGCCAGCGGCTCGTCGACCAGGCTCATCAGCACCCGCGAGGAATGCGCGAGCTTGGCGTCGAACAGCTCGCCGGCCTCCTGCAGGCCGGTGTGGTAGCTGAAGGCGGCCGCCGCGAGCAGCAGCAGGGCGGTCGGCAAGAGCAGACCGATCAGCAGCACGCGGCGGATCGAGATCCGTCGCGCCGGTTCGGCGGATTCCCCAAGGCTGCCGCGGATCATGCCGGGACGTTGCCCTCCGCGGGATCGGCGGCCGCGACCCGCTCGTCCAGCGCATAGCCGACGCCGCGCAGGGTGCGGATCAGCGCGGGATCGAGCTTCTTGCGCAGCGCGTGCACATGCACGTCGAGCGCGTTGCTGCTCACGTCCTCGTCCCAGCCGTACAGGCGCTGCTGCGCGGATTCGCGCGAGATCGGCCGGCCGCGCTGCTCCATCAGCAGGCGCAGCAGCGCGAACTCGCGCCGCGGCAGGTCCAGCGGACGGCCGCGCCAGATCACCTCCAGCCGCGACGGATCCAGCTCCAGCGCGCCCATGCGCAGGGTCGGCTGCGCCCGCCCGCCGGTGCGACGCAGCAGTGCGCGCACCCGGGCCAGCAGTTCGGCGGTGTCGAACGGCTTGCCGAGGTAATCGTCGGCGCCGGCGTCCAGGCCCAGCGCGCGGTCGGCGGGGCGTTCGCGGGCGCTGAGCACGAGGATCGGCGTGGTCACGCCGGCGCGACGGGCCTGGCGGATCACCTCCATGCCGTCCATCTGCGGCAGGCCGAGGTCGAGCACCGCCAGGTCGACGCCGCCGTCGCGCAGCGCCGCCAGCGCGCTGGCGCCGTCGCGCAGCCAGTCGACGGTGAGCGCGGCCCGGCGCAGCGCGGTGCGCAGGCCTTCGCCGAGAGAGTCGTCGTCTTCGATCAGCAGGATGCGCATGGTCGGAGTGTCTGCCGTCGGTCAGCGCGCCGCAAGCTTGTCGCGCGCCCGGGCGAGCAGGGCGGCGGCCTCGCGGCGGCGGCCCTGGTCGGCCCGTTCGCGGCCGGGCCGGGCCGGCGCGTCGATCGCCTTCTGCAGCGCGGTCGCGGCGCGCTTCCAGTCGCCCTTGTCGAGCAGGTACTGGCCGTAGAAATAGTTGGCATCGATGCCGTCGGGGCTGGCCTGGAGGCCATGGTTGAACAGGTCCTGCGCCTTGTCGTCGTCGCCGAAGCCCAGCGGCCAGCCGGGGACCTGGTGGTAGAGCACCGCGAGGCTGACGTAGGCCGAGCCGTCGAGCGCGCCGGGGGCGAGCCGGATCGCCTGCTCGAAGTCGGCCTTGGCCGCCTTGGCGAGCTTCAGCGCGCCCAGGCCGCCGCGTTCGCCGGCGTAGCTGGACAGCACGATGCCTTCCCAGATCAGCGCGCCGGCGTCCTTCGGCTGCGCGGTGCGCGCGGCGGCGGCCTGCCGCGACAGCGCCTCGAACGCGGCCTCGCGCTGCGGCTTGGGCAGGTCGTAGTTGACCACCGCCCAGCGGTCGCGCACGGCGGCCACCGGGGGCGAGAGATCGCCGGCGCTTGCGGGCCGGGAGGTCGCCAGTGCGGCGAAGGCGAGGGCACAGGCGCCGAGCGTGCCGGCGAACGTGCCGGCGAACCTGCGGGGACGGAAACGGGTCATGGCGAATCTCCTCGGAGCGGAGGGGCGGTGGGGTCAGGTGCGGGCGTGGCGGCGCACGATGGGCAGTTGCGCGCGCAGGTTGCGGTCGATCAGGCCGGGCAGCACGCCGTTGAGGCGCACGAACAGGCGTTCGGGCCAGCCGATCTGCAGCCGCGTGCGGCCGTCGGCGATGGCGGCGACCAACTGCGCGGCCACGGCGTCGGGATCGTCCTGCGCGACCTTCATCTCGCGGTTCATCGCCTCGGCCTGCGGCGTGTTGAACGCGGTGCGGGTGGCGCGCGGCGAGAGGTACTGGAAGCGCAGGCCGCTGTCGGCGTATTCGCGCGACAGGCCTTCCATCAGCCCGCGCAGACCGAACTTGGTCGCGCTGTACGCGGCGAATCCCGGGAACGCGAGGCTGCCGAAGGTCGAGCCCACGGCGACGACCGCCGGTTTCGGATGCGTGCGCAGCACCGGCAGCAACGCGTGGATCAGCAGCAGCGAACCGGTGAGGTTGGTGTCGACCAGCGCGCGCAGCGCCGCCTCGGGCTGTTCCTCGAACAGGCCGAACCCGCCCATCGCATGCGCCATCACCAGCACCGAGGGCGCGACCTCGCGCCGCGAGACCGCGTCGACCAGCGCCGCGCGGCCGGCGTCGGTCGCCAGGTCGGCCTGCACCGCGGACACCCGCCCGGGCGGATGCCGCGCGGCGATCGCTTCCAGCCGTGCCGCGTTGCGACCGACCGCGATCACCCAGGCATCGGCCGCCACCAGCGCGTCGCACAGCGCCGCGCCGATGCCGCCGCTGGCGCCGGTGAGCAGGACGGTGCGGCCGGTGAGCCGGCTCATGCGGCCTCCGCCAGTGCCGCCGGCGCGTCGCGCAGGCCGCGGAACACGTCGCCGTACAGGCGATAGAAGCGCTTCGCGGCGTGGATCACGGCGAGGCGGTCGTCCTCGTCGTCGAGCCGGTTCATCAGCGTCTCGTAGAAGCCGACGTGCTCGATGTCGAGGTCGCCGTGCGAGCGCAGGTAGGTGAAGGCGCTGCGCGGCAGGCCCAGGCTGGTCTCCAGCGCTTCGGCCGCGCGCGTGGCGAGCGCGACGCTGGTGCCTTCCAGCACCAGCACCATGCCGAAGAAGCCGACCGGATTGCCGCGGGCGATGGTGTCGTAGGCGTAGGCGACCATCAGCTCGGTCGCTTCCGCCGGCGCGCCGTGTTCCACCGCGTCGCTGTCCGCGCCGCAGGCGGCAAGGTCGTCGAGGATCCATTCGTGGTGGCCCATCTCCTCCTCGATGTATTCGCCGACCGCCGTGCGCAGCCATTCCAGCCGCGCCGGCAGGCGCGCGCCACAGGCCATCAGCAGCGGCACCGTGTGGCGCACGTGGTGGAAGGCCTGGGCGAGGAAGGCGATGTAGTCCTCGCGGCGGACCCGGCCGGCGAGCGCCTCCTGGACGATCGGAATCGCGATCAGGCCGTCGCGCTCGTGGCGGGTCTCGGCGAGCAGGCGGTCGTGGAAGGCGGAAACGGTAGCGGGTGCGGAAGCGGTCATGCGGTGACTCCCCTGTGGTGGTGCGTGGCATCGCCATAGCGCGCGTCCACGGCGTCGCGATAGCGGGCGAGGATGGCGTCGCGTCGCGGCCGGCCGTTGGCGGTCAGCAGGCCGTCGGCGACGCTGAAGGGCGCATCGGCGCGGACCACGTCGCCGATGCGGGCGTAGTCCGGCAGGTCGCGGTTGACCGCGTCCAGCGCGCGTCGCAGCGCGGCGTCGTCGAGTGCGGGATCGCGCGGCCAGACGATCGCGACGTTGAACGGGCGCGCCTCGCCGTGCACGACGACCTGCGCGAACGCCGGGTGCTGCAGCAGCTCGCTCTCGACCCATTCCGGCGAGACGTTGCGGCCGAACGCGGTGATGAAGACGTGTTTGCGGCGACCGGTGACGTGGACGAAGCCGTCGGCGTCGATGTGGCCGAGGTCGCCGGTGGCGATGGCGCCGTCCACCAGCGGCGCGTCGCCGCCGAGATAGCCGAGGTAACGTGGGCCGTCGACGAACAGTTCGCCGTCGCGCACCGACACGCGCGCATGCGGCAGCGGCCGGCCCACGCTGCCCGGGCGCACCGCGCCGGGGCGGTTGAAGCAGACCACCGAGGCGCATTCGCTGAGCCCGTAGCCTTCGTAGACCGGCAGGCCGAGCGCATCGGCGCGCGCGATCAGCGCCGGTCCCACCCGCCCGCCGCCGACCGCCAGGCACTTCAGCGAATCCGGCGGAAGCGCGCCGCGTTCGCCGGCCATCACCAGCGCCAGCAGCAGCTGCGGCACCAGGATCGCGCTCTCCGGCCGATACCGGTGCAGGCAGGCGAGCAGGGTCGGCACGTCCAGCCCGGCGGCACCCGTGTAGCCGATCTCCGCCAGCGGCGGCGCGACGATCTCGGCCTCCGCCAGCAGCGCGGCGTACACGCCGGCGACGTTCTCCAGCAGCGTCGACAGCGGCATCAGGCACAGGTGCCGGCGCGGCGCGAGCGGTGCCGTGGCCTCGGCCAGCGAGGTCGCCACCGCCAGCAGCGCGTCGACGCCGAGGCACACGCCCTTCGGCGTGCCGGTGGTGCCCGAGGTGTAGGTGATCGTCGCCGTGCCGGCGGGCAGCGCGACCGGCGTCGCGGCGAGGCGATGCAGGGTCAGGGCATCGTCCAGCGGCGAATGCGCCAGCGACACGACCATCGCGCCGGCCGGCGCTGCCAGCGCGTCGGCGCCGCTGTCGGCCAGCGCGTGCGCCACCTGCGCCGGCGAGAAGAACGTCGGCAGCGGCACGTGCACGCGATCGAGCAGGCGGATCGCGAGATCCAGCGCGATCCACTCGGGCCCGTTGTCGAGGCGGCTGGCGATCACCTGCGCGTCTTCTCGCGCGAGCATGTCGGCGTACTGCCGCACGCGGGCGGCGAGGTCGGTGCCGGTCCACTGCCCGTCGCGCCAGCACACCCGCGGGGCGGGGCCGTCGAGACGATCGATCCACGGTGCGAATGCGTTCATGGCGCCGCCCCCGCGCAGGCGCCCGCGAAGGTCAGGGCGGAGGTGATGTCCGGCGCGGACACGTGACGACGCAGCCATGCATGGCCGAGCGCGATGTCGCCGCAGACGAGCGTCGGTCTTGTGTCGTAATAGCGTCCCCAGTCGTTGCCGTCCGTCGCGTCCAGGCGCGAGGCCCGCGCTTCGGCCAGCGTGACCGGGAACAGGTGCATGCGTTCGAAGGCGTTGCGCAATTGCCGGGTGGCGGTGAACACCACCCAGCGGAAGCCGGCGGCGTGGAGCGCATGGGTGAGGTGCAGGATCAGCTCGCGGGTGTCGCCCGCGGACTGCGCGCCGAAGTTGCCGACCTCCACCAACCGGTCGCGATCGACCGGCCGCCCGGTGACGGACGCGATCGCGGCCTCCGCCGGCACGTCGAGGTACTGCTCGACGAACAACCGACCCTCGCTGCCGCAGCGCATGCCGACCGCGGCCTGCACCTCCCCCGCGGCGTTGCGCCAGGCGAGCAGGTGCGGCAGGAATGCGGTCAGCGCGGCGCCGTGGCGCACGCGGTAGACCTGCGCGATGAAGCCTTCGATCTCCGCGCGCCGCGGGTCGTCGACCTCCACCGTCCGGCCATCGGTGAAGCGATCGCCGCGGAACGCGGCGCGGGCCAGGGTGCGTGTGCGGGACAGGAGGTCGGCGGGCGATGTCGTGTGCATGCGTCGGATGCTCGACGCACGGAATTAGCCTCCGATGAGGGCTTTGTTACCCCGATGTAAGAGAAAGATTCAGATTGGATTGCGGATCGCCGCGAATCCGGAACCCGGTCACCCGTTTCACGCCGGCCTAACGCGATCTTTCCGGATTCGTCACGCCGCGGCCGTTTTCGGCCGTGCGCATCGACGACGGCGCATCCGTGGAACGATGCGTTCGCGGCATCCGCGTGACGCAGCGGAAACTCCGCCGTCAGTCCGCGGTCCTCGCGCACGTCCGTGCGCGCTCGCGCATGAGCGCGCCATCGCGCGCGTTGCCCGCGAGTTCGGCGGCGCGTTCGAATTCGGCGCGGGCTTCGTCACGGCGGTCGAGTTTCAGCAGCAGGTCGCCGCGTGCCGCGTGCAGCAGGGCGTAGCCGCGCAGCGCCGGGTCCTCGCGCAGCGCGTCGATCAGCGGCAGCGCCGCCGCAGGGCCCTGCGCCTGCGCGATCGCCACGGCGCGGTTGAGTTCGACCACCGGCGACGGCGAGGTGCGCGCCAGCGCGCCGTACAGCGCGGCGATGCGCGCCCAGTCGGTGTCTCCGGCGCGCAGTGCGCGCGCATGGCAGGCGGCGATCGCGGCCTGCAGCGTGTACGGGCCGGGCGTGGTGCCGGCGGCGACGGCCAGCCGTTGGGCGCGATCCAGCGCCGCCAGGCCGCGCTGGATCTGCAGCCGGTCCCAGCGGCTGCGGTCCTGTTCGGGCAGCAGGATCGGGCGCCCGTCCGCGGCGACCCGCGCCTTCGCCCGCGACGCCTGCAGCTCCATCAGCGCGAGCAGGCCCAGCGCTTCGTCCGCGGCGGGCATCAGCCCGACGAGCACGCGGCCGAGGCGCAGCGCTTCCTCGCACAGCGCCGGGCGCATCCAGTCCTCGCCGGCGCTGGCGGCATAGCCTTCGTTGAACACCAGGTAGACCACTTCGAGCACGGCGTCGAGGCGCTCGGGCAATTCCGCGCGCGGCGGCACCTCGAACGGCACCTGCTTCTCCGACAGCGTGCGCTTGGCGCGGACGATGCGCTGCGCCACCGTCGGCTCGGGCTGCAGGAACGCACGCGCGATCTCCGCAGTGGTCAGGCCGCCGAGCAGGCGCAGGGTGAGCGCGACCCGCGATTCGCGCGGCAGCGCCGGGTGGCAGGCCACGAACATCAGCCGCAGCAGGTCGTCGCCGATGGGGTCGTCGGCATCGCGGGCGGCATGGTCCTGCTGCATGTCGTCTCCGAACGTCTCCAGGTCGGCGCCGTACTCGGCCTGTCGCTGCGCGTGCAGCGTCCTCTGGCGGAGGTGGTCGATCGCGCGGCGCCTGGCGGCGGTGGTGAGCCAGGCGGCGGGGTTCTCGGGCAGGCCGTCCGCGGGCCAGCGCTCCAGCGCGGCGACGTGCACGTCCTGGGCGAGGTCCTCGGCGATGCCGACGTCGCCGACCATGCGTGCGATCCGCGCGACCAGCCGCGGCGATTCCATGCGCCACAGCGCGGCCAGCGAGCGATGGAAGCGATCGTCGGTCATCGCGGCGATGACAGCATCGCCGTCGCCGCGGTGCAAGCCGGCGCGCGCCTCGGGCGCACCGGGCGAGCACGCCGTTCACATCCGCACATCGCTCACATCTGCACGATGGGTTTGAAGCCGCCCCAGAACATCCGCTTGCCGTCGAACGGCATGTCCGCCGGCGCCATGCCGGCGAAGAACGGGTCGGCCATCACCTTCGCGTTGACCTTGTCGCGGTGCGCGCGGGACCGGTAGCGGATCCACGAGAACACCACCACCTCGTCGTCCTTCAGCTTCACGGCCTGCGGGAACGAGGTGTGCTTGCCCGGCTTCACGTCGTCGCCGACGCATTCGACGACTTCCAGCGCGCCGTGCGACAGCCAGACCTTGCCCGCCCGGCGGGCCAGCCGGCGATAGGCATCGAGCTGCGTCTTCTTCACGGGAACCACGTAACCATCGACATAGGCCATGTGCGTTGTCCTCTCGGCGTCGTTTCGGGAAACCGGCGGGCCTGCATCAGCCGCCGGCGGGGTGCCGCGCGCGCAGCGCGGCGTGGAGACGGTCCAGGTTCTGCTCGTTCGACGGCTCGCACACCGCGCGCAGTGCCTCGGCCACCGCGGGATCGTGGAAATCCTGGTGCCAGTGCACGTCGGTGCCGCCGCCCGCTGCGCGCAGGGTCACGGTGAGCGTGAACAGCGGCGCGTTCACGTGTTCGA
This sequence comes from Lysobacteraceae bacterium, assembly GCA_044227145.1. Classification (GTDB taxonomy): domain Bacteria; phylum Pseudomonadota; class Gammaproteobacteria; order Xanthomonadales; family Xanthomonadaceae; genus Lysobacter_I. Next base: position 2,373 of record JBGAFR010000011.1, on the reverse strand, counting down.
TCACCACGCGACGGCCCGGATCGAGCGCCGCGAACACGCTGCGGTTCGGATAGTCGCGGCCGTCGGGGCCGTGCATCGTGTAGTCCCAGCGGCCGCCGGGCGCGAATTCGAACGCGTGGAAGGTGTTGGTGAAGCCGTCCGGCCCCCACCACGCCGCGAGGCAGGCGGGATCGGCGAAGGCGGCGTAGATCGCGTCGGCCGGGAAGGGCAGGCAGCGGCGGGTGTCGAGCGCGGCGGAAGCGTCGGTCATGGTCATGGTGCCTCGCAGCGGCGGCGCTCAGGCGCCGTCCGGGATTTCGGGTTCGACCAGCTGCGCGAGCAGGGTCAGCGATTCCTGCCAGCCGAGGTAGCACATCTCGGTCGGGATCATCGGCGGGATGCCCGATTGCTCGATGCTCAGCTCGGTGCCGCAGGACACCGGTCGCAGTGCGACCTCCACCCGCATCTCGCCGGGCAGGTTCGGGTCGTCGAAGCGGTCGGTGTAGACGAGGCGTTCGTTGGGCACCAGTTCGACGTAGGTGCCGCCGAAGCTGTGGCTGCCGCCGGTGCCGAAATTGGTGAAGGTCATGCGGTAGCCGCCGCCGACGCGGGCGTCGAGGTGGTGCACCTGGCCGGTGAAGCCGTGCGGCGGCAGCCACTTTTCCTTGGCGCGCGGGTCGAGGAAGGCGCGGTACACGCGCTCGGGCGGCGCGCGCAGCACGCGGTGGAAGCGGACGGTGCCGGTGTCGGATGTCATGGCGGAGATCTCCGTGTCGTGAAAGGGCGGCGCGTCAGGCGCCGGGTGCGGGCGGCGTGTCCTTCATCCAGAACACGCCCCACAGGTGGCCGTCGAGGTCCTCGAAGCCGTGGTCGTACATGAAGCCGTGGTCCTCGGCGGCATTCGGGGTCGAACCGCCGGCGGCCACCGCCTTCGCGACCAGCGCATCGACCTCCTCGCGCGAGTCGCAGGACAGCGCGAGCAGCATCTGCGCCGACGCATGCGCATCGGCCACCGGCCGGCCGGCGAGGCCGGCGAAGAACGGCCGCACGGCGAGCATGACCCGGCTGTGCTCCGAGATCAGCAGGCAGGCGCCGTTCGCGTTGGCGAAGGCCGGGTCGAACGCGAATCCCAGCGCGGAGAAGAACGCGATCGAACGCTCCAGATCGGCGACGGGCAGGGTGATGAACAGGGCGCGGGACATGGTCTTGTTTTCCTTCGCGATGGGCGCGGTCGAGGCCGTCATTCCGGCGTCTTCATGCAGTTGACCATCCACGGCTTGCCGAACCGGTCGGTGAACGCGCCCCAGCGGTGGGCCCAGAAGGTCTCCTGCAGCGGCATCTGCACCGTGCCGCCTTCGGACAACGCGGCGTAGACGCGTTCGGCCTGCTCGATGGTGTCGGTCATCAGGTTGACGCAGGTGCCGGCGTGACGGTCGTGCGGCGGCGGGCCGTCGGCGCCCATGATCTCCGCGCCGTCGGCGACGAGGTGGCAGTGCATGACGCGGTCGCGCGTCTCCGGCGGCATCTCGTCGCACATCGGCGATTCGCCGTAGGTCGAGGAGATGACGATCTCGCCGCCGAGCGCGTCGCGGTAGAAGGCGAAGGCTTCGGCGCACTGGCCGTCGAAGTTGAGGTAGGGAATGGCTTGCATGACGGGGTCTCCGGTCGGGTGGCGGGCAGGGAGGCGGGGGAGGGGCGTCGGATCAGGGCCGTGCGTCGAGGCGTTCGCGCAGCTGCTCCTCGCGTTCGCGCAGCTCGGGCGGGAAGGCGTCGCCGAAATCCTCGGCCTCGTACAGCGGCCGCAGTTCGATCTCGCAGGGGCCGGCGTGCGGGTTGGGGCAGCGGCGGGCCCACTCGATCGCTTCCTCCATCGAGCGCACCTGCCACAGCCAGAACCCGGCGACCAGTTCCTTCGTCTCGGCGAACGGGCCGTCGACCACCCGCCGCTGCGGGCCGTCGTACTGCACGCGGACGCCCTGCGCGCTGGGCTTCAGGCCTTCGCCGGCCAGCAGCACGCCGGCGTCGGCCAGCGCGTGGTTGAAGCGGTCCATGGCCTCGAACAGGGACGGGTCGGGCATGCGCCCGGCCTCCGAATCGGCCGTGGCCTTCACGAGTGCCATCACTTTCATGTCGTGGTCTCTCTCTGGCGGGTGCTTACCGGATACGACGAACCGGCGCGACCGGAATCGACACGCCGGTCGAAAAAAATCTTCCGGGCCATTCCGGCACGGGTCCCGGCCGGGCGCTTGGGGCATCATGCAGGCCTGCCGAGGCCGCCGACAGGACCTGCCCGATGCGCTACCTGCTGCTGATCCACACCGACCCCGACCTGATGGCGACGCTGCCGCCGGACGAGTTCGACCGCCTGATGCACGGCTGCATCACCCACGCCGA
>JBGAFR010000120.1:0-6683 GCA_044227145.1 Lysobacteraceae bacterium | reverse complement strand
GCGATGGAAACGGGAATCGCGATGGAAAGCGATGGAAACGGGAATCGATGCCGCGCGGCGGGGCGGGCCGCCGGAGGATGACCGACCGGCCCCCATGCGTCAAACCGACGCCCATGCTGCGCCGCAACAACACGGATGCCCTCGCAGCATGCCGGTTCCACGGGGCCGCGGACCGTCGGCGGCGCCCAAGCGCCGCAATCGGCAAGGCCTCGGGGCTCAGCGCGGCCGCAGGTAGCGGGCGTCGTCGAAACTGGCGCACCAGTGCGGGCGATAGACCACGATCAGCGCCATGGCGCCGCCGCAGAAGAAGCCCTCGCCGAACATCATCGGCGGCGTGGCGGCGAGATAGGCCGCGGCGGCCGGATCGTCCAGCCAGGCCGACGCCGCGGACTTGGACAGGTTCGAGGCGGCGATCGCCAGCGCGCCGCCCAGGAAGCCGCGCACCCACACATAGATCAGCAGGTTCTGCGGCAGCCGGGACTCGATGAAGCGGCCCACCGCTTCCGTCACCAGCACCGGCAACGCGCCGCAGACCAGGAAGTCCGCCGCCCAGCCCTGCCAGGCGCTGCGCATGCCCAGCGCCGCCGCGCTGACCACCGCCATCGACCACAGCGCGAACCGCGGCCCGAACATCAGCGTCGCCACGGTCGCGCCGAGGAAGTGCAGCTTCACGCCCTGCAGCGCATCGGCGTTGAACCAGCGCATCCCCGCCAGCATGAGCGTGGCGATCGCGAACACGCGCAGGGCCTCGTCGTCGTCGCGGACCTTGTACCAGGGCAGGCGCCGTGCCGACCACGCCAGCGTCGCGAAGGCCCCGGCCCAAGCCAGGCCCTGCGCGAACGACGGCAGCGGGACGGCGTCCATCCGTCGCTCAGCGATCCGGTCCGATGCTCGAACGCACGTCGAACAGTTCCGGGAAGAAGGTGAGGTCCAGCGCCTGCTTGAGGAAACCCGCGCCGCTGGAACCGCCGGTGCCGCGCTTGAACCCGATCACCCGCATCACCGTGCGCAGGTGGCGGAAGCGCCAGATCTGGAACTGCGTCTCCAGGTCGACCAGGTCCTCGCACAGCGCGTACTCGCGCCAGTAGGTGCCGGTGTCCTCGTAGATGCGCTCGAACACCGGCACCAGCGCCGGATCGAACACGTGCGCCCTGGTCCAGTCGCGTTCGACGTTCGACGCCGGCACCGCATGGCCCCAGCGCGCGAGGTAGCGCAGGAATTCGTCGTACAGGCTCGGCGCTTCCAGCACCGCGCGCAGGCCGGCCTGCGCCTGCGCGTCGTATTCGAACACCCGCAGCATCGCCGCGTTCTTGTTGCCCATCAGGAACTCGATGGTGCGGTACTGCAGCGACTGGAAGCCGGACGACGGCCCCAGCACGTGCCGGAACTCCATGTATTCCGACGGCGTCAGCGTTTCCAGCACCGACCACATCGACGTCAGTTGCTCCTGCACGCGCTTGCAGCGCGCGGCGACCTTGCCGAACTGCCAGACGCGGTCGTGGCGCAGGTGGTCGACCGCGGCGCTCAGCTCGTGGACCAGCAGCTTCATCCACAGCTCGGCCACCTGGTGCTGGACGATGAACAGCATCTCGTCGTGGTGCGGCGGGTCCGAGAGCGGGCGCTGGGAGGTCAGCAGCCGGTCCAGATGCAGGTAGCCGCCGTAGGTCATCCGACCGGCGAGGTCGGTGTGGATGCCCGCCTCGAGGGGGCGTTCGTTGCGTTCGAGCGTCATCCGTACAGAGTAGCGCAGTAGCGTATGGAGCGCGCTCCGCCGGGCACGCCTTGTTGCGTGCGATGCGACATCGGCGTCGAACATCGCGCAACACCCGCCCATCCCGCCGAGATCGCGCCCGCATGAACGCGCTTGCCTCCGCCGGTCATCGGACTGCAACCCACAACCGTCACAATTTCGGTCACAATCGCCGACCCGCGCACCGTCGCGGGGCTCAACTCTGGTATCGGGGGATCACCATGCTTCGTCTGTCAGGCTGCCGGCGTGGGGCCGGTTTCTTGCCGCATCTCGTCCGTCATGCGCTGCCGGTCCTGCTGCTTTGTGGCATCGGCGCACCCGCCCTTGCGCAGAACGTCAGCCTGACCGGCGGCACGTACTCGCAGAACTTCGACACGCTGTCGAACACCGCCGGCTCCACCACCAATACCGCATTGCCGCAAGGCTGGCAGCTGAACGAGACCGGCGGCGGCGCGCGCGACAACGAGCAGTACGCCGTCGACACCGGCAGCAGCAACACCGGCGACACGTTCAGCTACGGCGCGGCCGGCAGCACGGAGCGCGCGTTCGGCGGCCTGCTGAGCAGCAGCCTGAATCCGACGATCGGCGCCTGCTTCACCAACAACACCGGCACCACGCTGAGCCGCCTCGACATCGCCTACACCGGCGAAGAGTGGCGCCTCGGCACGGCCGCCCGCACCGACCGCCTCGACTTCCAGTACAGCCTTGACGCCACCTCGGTGACGACCGGCACCTGGGTCGACGTCGACGCCCTCGATTTCACCACCCCCAACACCGCGACCGCGGGCGCCCAGAACGGCAACGCCGCGGGCAACCGCACCGCCATCAGTGCCGCCATCGACAGCGTGACGATCGCCAACGGGGCCAACTTCTGCATCCGCTGGAACGACTTCAACGCCTCCGGCGCCGACGACGGCCTCGCGGTCGACGACTTCTCGGTGACCACCACCGGCTCGGCCACGCCGGCGCTGGCGATCAACGACGTCAGCGCCGCCGAAGGCAACAGCGGCACCACCGCGTTCACCTTCGGCTTCGGCCTGAGCCAGCCCGCCGGCGCCGGCGGCGTGGTCATCCAGTACGCCACCGCCGACGGCACTGCGACCGCGGGCAGCGACTACGTCGCGACCAGTGGTACGGTCACGATCCCGCAGGGTTCGACCTCGGCCACGGTCACCGTCGACGTGATCGGCGACACCACGACCGAGCCCGACGAGACCTTCGTCCTGAACATCGTCTCGGCCACCGGCGCCAACATCTCCGATGGCCAGGGCCTGGGCACGATCCTCAACGACGACGTCTCCGTCGTGGCGATCCACGACATCCAGGGCAACGGCCTGGCTTCGCCGCTCAACGGCGGCGTCGTGGTCACCGAGGGCATCGTCACCGCCCTGAAGTTCAACAACGGCTTCTTCCTGCAGGCGCCCGATGCGGAAGTCGACGCCGACCCGAACACCTCGGAAGGCATCTTCGTCTTCACTTCGACCGCGCCGCCGGCCGCCGCCGCCGTGGGCAACCGCGTGCGCGTGACCGGCACGGTCAGCGAGTTCACGCCGTCGACCAACCTCAACCAGCTGTCGATCACCGAACTGGTCTCGCCGACCGTCATCCAGCTGAGCACCGGCAACCCGCTGCCGGCGCCGGTCGTGCTGACCACGACCGACTTCGGCCCCGGCGCCACCCCGGGCACCGCCGAGAAGTTCGAAGGCATGCGCGTCACCGTCGCCGCCGGTCGCGTGATCGCACCGACCGAGGGCAACATCAGCGAGTCCAGCGCCAATTCCAGCACCACCGGCGTCTTCCACATCGCGCTCGACGGCGTCGCCCGTCCGTTCCGCGAGCCTGGCCTGGACGTGCTCGACCTGTTCCCGGTGCCGGCCGGCAAGAACCCGCCGCGCTTCGACCACAACGCCGAGCGCATCATGGTCCGCAGCCGCGGCCAGGTCGGCGCCTCGTCGCTGACGCCTGAAGTCGACGCGCAGATCGCCGACATGACCGGCGTGATGGACTACTTCTCCGGCACCTGGGCGCTGCTGCCCGACGTGGGCTCCGGCACCATCACCGGCGGCAAGACCCCGACCCCCGTCTCCGACGCCCGCTACGAGGACGTCACCGTCGCCGGCTTCAACCTGCAGCGCTTCTTCGACGAGGTCAACGACAGCAACGGCGCCACCACCCTGACCGCCGCGGCCGTCGACAAGCGCCTGACCAAGGCCACCCTGGCGATCTGCAACTACCTCAAGACCCCGGACATCCTGGGCCTGGTGGAAGTGGAGAACCTGCGCGTGATCGGCCTGCTCGCCGACCGCATCAACAGCACCTGCCCCAGCGCCCCGGTCTACGTGCCGTACCTGGTGCAGGGCAACGACGTCGGCGGCATCAACGTCGCCTACCTCGTCAACACCAAGGCCGTCGGCGCCACCGAGCGCGTCGAGGTGCTGGAGGTCACGCAGTACGGCAAGGACACGCTGTTCACCAATCCGAACAACAGCACCAGCCTGCTCAACGATCGCCCGCCGCTGCTGCTGCGCGCGCTCGTCCACCAGGACAACGGCGCCAGCTACCCGATCACGGTCATCATCAACCACCTGCGTTCGCTCAACGGCCTGGACGACACCACGGCCGGCAGCAGCGGCTGGCCGACCGAAGGCGACCGCGTGCGCAACAAGCGCGGCCAGCAGGCGGTGTTCCTGGCGAACCTGGTGCAGTCGATCCAGACCGCGAACCCGGCCGAGCACGTCGTGCTGCTGGGCGACTTCAACGCCTACGCGTTCAGCGACGGCTACGTCGACGTGATGGGCATCGTCCGCGGCGACGAAGTGGCCGAGGACCAGGTCATCACCTGGCTGCCAAGCCCGATCACCACCCCGCTGATCGACGGCGCCGAGTTCACCCTCGACCCGGCCGAACGCTATTCCTACACCTTCGACGGCAACGCGCAGACCCTCGACCATGCGCTGCTCAATGAAGCCACGGTGATGGACGCGGCCGACATCTCGGTCGAACACGCCCGCATCGACGCCGACTTCAGCGTGCTGAACTACGGCATCGCCGGCACGCCGACCCGCATCTCCGACCACGATCCGGTGCGCGTGGCGATCACCGTCGCCGCGTTCCGCAGCGCCGACCTGTCGGTCGTCGCGTCGGCCGCCCCGGCCACCGTGCACGTCGGCGGTACCGCCACGTACACCGCGACCGTGACCAACGCCGGCCCGAGCGCCGCCGAGTCCGCCTCGATCGCCCTCGCCTTCGACGCGCTGGTCGCGCCGACGGTCACCGCGCCGGCCGGCTGGACCTGCGCCGCGCCGGTCCAGGCCGGTTCGACCACCACCGTGACCTGCACCACGGCCACGCTGGCCTCGGGCGGCAGCGCCACGTTCACCGCCGACGTCGTCCCCGGCGCCGCGCTGGCGGACACCGATCTCGGCATGACCGCCGCGGTCGCGTCGCTGACCACCGATCCGGCGAACGCGAACAACAACGCCAGCGCCAGCGTCCACGTGGTCGCCGAGGCCGACCTGTCGATCACCGCCAGCGCCGGCGGCAACGTCGACGTGGGCGGCACCGCGACCTACACGGTCGTCGCCGCCAACAACGGTGCGGACCCGAGCGTCACCGCCCCGGCGGGCTGGACCTGCGCCGCACCGGTGCAGAGCGCCGGCACCACCACGGTCACCTGCACCACCGCGGTGTTCGCCAACGGCGGCAGCGCCACCTTCGGCGCCAGCGTGCCGGTCGGCGCGGCCCTGGGCGGCCAGTCGCTGACCCTCGCCGCGGCGGTCGCCTCGCAGACCACCGACCCGGTCACCGGCAACAACCAGGCCACCGCCACCGTCGACGTCCGCGCCATCGCCGATCTGTCGGCGACCGCGGGCGCCACGGCCGGCACCGTCCCGGTGGGCGGCACTGCGTCGTACACCGCCAATGTCGCCAACGGCGGCCCGAGCGCGGCCGCGTCGGTCACCCTGACCCTGGGCTTCAATGCCCTGGTCACCCCCACGGTGACTGCACCGGCCGGCTGGGCCTGCGCCGCACCGACCCAGACCGCCAGCACCACCAGCGTGGTCTGCTCGACGGCCTCGCTCGCCGCCGCCGGAAACGCTGCGTTCGCCGCCAGCTTCCCGGCCACGGCCGTGCTGGGCGGCCGCACCGTCGTGATGGCGGCGACGGTGGCCTCGGCCACGGTCGACACCAACGCCGGCAACGACACCACCACCGCCTCGGTGACGATCAGCGCCAACGCCGACCTTTCGGCCACGGCCGCCGCGACCGTCGCCAACGTGCCGATCGGTGGCACCGCCGCGTACACCGCCAGCGTCGCCAACGCCGGCCCGGCGCCGGCCAGTGCCGTCTCGCTGACGCTGGGCTTCGACGCGCTGGTCGCGCCGATCACCACCGCGCCGGCCGGCTGGACCTGCGGCACGCCGACCCAGACCGCCGGTACCACCAGCGTGATCTGCACCGCGGCTTCGCTGGCAGTGGGCGGCAACGCTGCGTTCGCGACCAGCTTCCCGGCCACGGCCGCGCTGGCGGGTCGCACGGTGCGCATGACCGCGACGGTCTCCTCGGCTTCGCCCGACGCGGCCACCGGCAACAACAGCGCCAGCGCCACGGTGTCCATCGCCGCGGCGGCGCTCGATGCCGACCTCTCGGTCCGCATGATGGGTCGCAGCGAACGCGCCGGCGTGTTCCTGCTGGCCGTGCACAACGCCGGTCCGGCCAGCGCCGCGGCGCCGGTCCTGACCATCACCGGCAACCTGCGCCTGCGCAACGTGTCGATCGTGCCGGCGAGCGGTTGGACCTGCACCAGCGCCTCGGTGGGTACGGGCTTCCGCTTCGTCTGCACGGCCAGCGGCCCGATCGCCGCCGGTTCCGACGCCTACTTCGGCCTGGCGCTGGCCGGTCGCGGTGTCCAGACGGTGACCGTGACCGCCAA
>JBGAFR010000010.1:0-62929 GCA_044227145.1 Lysobacteraceae bacterium | reverse complement strand
CGCAGCAGGTTGCCGCCGAGCAGTTTGCGCAGGTCGGCGTCGCGGTAGCCGCGCGCCTGCAGGCCGGCGATCAGGTTCGGGTAGTCGGCGACGGTCTTCAGGCCGTCGGGCAGCGCGCCGTCGACGCCGTCGAAGTCCGAGCCGAGGCCGACGTGGTCGATGCCGACCAGCTTCACGCCGTAGTCGATCTGGTCGAGCACCGCGTCGAGCTTCACCGGCAGCGGCGGATGCGTGCGCTCCCAGTCGGCGTCGAACTCGGCGACGGTCTGCGCGGTGCGGCCGGCGGCCTTTTCGCGCTGGTAGGCGTTGTAGGCGACGAAGTAGGCCTGCGTGCGCGCGGCCGAGGCCGGATCGACGAAGGCGTTGCCGAACGGCACCTGGATCACGCCGCCCTTGTCGGCGATGGCCTTGGCGAGTTCGTCGCTGAGGTTGCGCTCGAAGCCCGGGGTGAAGTGGCGGAAGGCCGAGTGTGTGGCGACGACGGGCGCGCGGCTGAGCGCGACCGACTGCGCGACCGCGTCGTCCGACAGATGCGAGACGTCGACCATCATGCCGAGCCGGTTCATCTCGGCGACCACCTCGCGGCCGAACGGGCTGAGCCCGTGCCAGCGCTTTTCGGTCGCGTAGGACGAATCGGCGATGCGGTTGTTGTCGCTGTGGGCGAGGGTGACGTAGCGCACGCCGCGATCGAAGAACACGCGCAGCTTCGCGAGGTCGTCGCCGATCGGTGCGCCGTTCTCCATGCCCATCGGCAGCAGCACGCGGCCGCCACGGCGCAGGCGGTCGACATCGCGCGGCGAACGCAGCACCGCGAACTTGTCGGGATGCTCCGCGGCCAGCGCCTGCACGCCGTCGATCATGCGGTTCGCGACATTCCACGCGCTCCCGTCGGCGTCCTGGCCGGGCGAGGTGTAGATCGACATGAACGCCACGTCGAGGCCGCCGGCGTGCGCCTTCGGGTAATCGAACTCGCGGGTCTGCGCCTGAGACAGGTCGAGCCAGCGCTTCGCCAGTTCGGTCGGTGCGTCGATGTGGGTGTCGACGAGTACCGTGTCCTGCGCGAGCTTGCGCGCGGCGGGCGTCGCATCGCCGGCGTGGGCGACGCCGGTGCCGAGCGCGAGAAGGAAGGCGGACAGCAGCAGATGGCGTCGCATGGCGCGCTCCGGAGTTCGAATGAGGTCAGAAGGCCGCGGACAGGCGCTGCCCGCTGGCGACGACGAGACGGGCGAGATCGCCGCCGAGCCAGTAGCAGAGTTCGGCTGGACGGCGCACGTCCCACAGCACGAGGTCCGCGCGCATCCCGACGCGCAGCAGGCCGCGATCGGGCAGGCCCAGTGCTTGCGCGGCATGCACGGTCGCGCCGCGCAGCGCTTCCTCGGGCGTCAGCCGGAAATGCGTGCAGGCCAGCGACATCGCGAGCCGCAGCGACAGCAGCGGCGAGGTGCCCGGATTGGCGTCGGTCGCGACCGCCATCGGCACGCCGTGCGTGCGGAAGGCATCGATCGGTGGGCGCTTGGTCTCGCGCAGGCAGTGGAACGCGCCGGGCAGCAGCACCGCGACGGTGCCGGCGGCGGCCATCGCACGCACGGCATCGTCGTGCGTGTATTCGACGTGGTCGGCGGACAGGCCGCCGAATTCGGCGACCAGCGCCGCGCCGCCGAGATCGCTGAGCTGGTCGGCGTGCAGTTTCACCGGCAGGCCGAGCGCACGCGCCGCCTCGAACACGCGTCGCGTCTGCGCCGGCGTGAAGCCGATGCCTTCGCAGAACGCGTCGACCGCATCGACCAGGCCTTCCGCGTGCAGCCGCGGCAGCCAGTCGATCACGGCGTCGATGTAATTGTCCGCGCGACCGGAGAACTCCGGCGGCAACGCATGCGCGCCGAGGAACGTGATGCGCACGGTCACGCCCAGCGTCTCGCCGATGCGGCGCGCGACCCGCAGCATGCGGCGTTCGCTTTCGAAGTCGAGGCCGTAGCCGGACTTGATCTCCAGCGTCGTCGCGCCGTCGGCGAGCAGCGCCCGTGCCCGCGGCAGCGATTGCGCGAGCAGCGCGTCCTCGTCCGCCTCGCGCACCGCGCGCACGGTCGAGACGATGCCGCCGCCGGCGCGGGCGATGTCTTCGTAGCTCGCGCCCTGCAACCGAAGCTCGAATTCGTGCGCGCGATCGCCGGCGAACACCAGGTGCGTGTGGCAGTCGACCAGCCCCGGCGTGACCCAGCCGCCGTCGACTTCGATCACTTCGTCGGCCAGCGTCTCAGGCGCGGCCGGCAATGCGTCGCGCGGGCCGACGAAGGCCAGCAGGCCGTCCTTCCAGCCGAGGGCGCCGTCCTCGATCGCGCCGTAGCCGGGCCCGTCCAGCGTTGCCAGCGAAGCGCCGAGCAGCAGGCCATCGAAGCGGGTCTCGGTGCTCACGCGGTCTTTCCCGGTGCAGTGGCGGGCGCGGGTGGCTCCGCGGGCTGTGCAGCCAGCAGCAACTGCGCCAGCCCCTTGTAGATCGGCGTGCGGCAGACCAGCGCCGAGGCGCCGCGCGCGAGCAGCACGGTGGCGAGGATCGGCAAGGTCATGTCGCTGTTGTCGGTGAGTTCCATGCAGATCACCGCCGAGGTCAGCGGCGCCTGGGTGACGCCGGCAAGGTAGGCGCACATGCCGAGCAGCACGAACACGGTCGAGTCCTGTCCCGGGAACAGCAGTGCCAGATCGTGGCCCATGCCCGCGCCGACCGCCAGCGCCGGCGAGAAGAGGCCGCCCGGGATGCCGGCGGCGTAGGACACGAGGTTCGCCAGCCATTTCAGCGGGCCGAATTCGATGCCGGCCTGGGGATGCCCCTGGACGAAATTGCGCGCCTGTTCGTATCCGGTGCCGAACATGCCCTCGCCGAAGGTCAGGCCGAGGCCGGCGAGGATCAGCCCGCAGGTCGCGGCCAGCAGCACCGGGTGGCGTGCGCGCAGCGCGCCGAACCAGCGCGGTCGACCCGCGACCAGCGCCAGCACGAGGCGCGCGAACAGGCCGCCGGCCAACCCGCAGGCGATCCCGCACAGCGGCACCGCCAGCCAACCGGCGCCCAGCGGCAGAGCGCCTTCGACGCGGCCGAAATAGGTGTAGCTGCCGATCAGCCCGAGCGAGACGACGCCGCCGACGATCACCGCGGTCAGCAGCGTGCCCGAGAAGCGGTGCTCGAAGCGACTGCTCAGTTCCTCGATCGCGAACACCACGCCGGCCAGCGGGGCGTTGAACGCCGCCGCGATGCCGGCGGCGCCACCGGCCAGCAGGAGGCGCGACGTACCCTGGTGGCCGGTGTAGCCGAAGCGTCGACCGACCGTGTAGAGCAGGCTGGCGCCCACGTGCACGGTCGGGCCCTCGCGGCCGATCGAAGCGCCGCCGAGCAGCGCCAGCGCGGTCAGGCCGAGCTTGGCGGCCGAGACCTTCAACGAGAGGTTGCGCTCGGCGAAGGCGTCGTCGGCGTTCTCCATCGAGGCGATGACCTGCGGAATGCCGCTGCCGCGGGTCGCGCGCAGTGCGCCGGAGGTCAGCCAGGACAGGCCGGCGAACACCAGCGGCGTGATCGCGAGCGCCGCCCAGGGCGAAAAGGCGAGCGCACGCCGGAACAACGCGAAGGCACCGTCGCAGAGTCTGGCGAACAGCAGCGCCGCCAGCGCCACCAGGATCGCGCCGCCCCACAGCACCAGGCGGCGCTTCCAGTCGTGCGCGGACAGCAGCGGATCGAGCGGATGCGGGGCGGGGGTGTCGGGTGGTGTCGTCGACATCCGGGGGATTGTCGCACGCATCGCCGGGAGGCGCCCTGCTCAGGGACTGCGGCCTGCATGCCGCGGCCGCGTCAGCCCACCACGCCCGCCGCCCGCAGCGCCGCTGCATCGAACCCGTGCGCCGCGCAGATCGCGTCGGTGTGTTCGCCCAGGTGCGGTGGCCGAACGGGTTCGGCCATCGGCGAGTCGGACATGCGCAGCGGGCTGGCGATCATGGGGATGCCGTCGGCCTCGATGCGCAGCCCGCGCGCGGTAGCGAGGTCGCCGAACACCGCGTCGCGGACCGTGTTGACCGGCGCGACCGGAATCCCGGCGGCCTCGCAGCGCTCGACCCAGTCGGCGACACGTGCGGTCGCGAACACGCGTTCCAACTCGGGCACCAGCCAGTCGCGATGGGCGACGCGGGCGAGGTTGGTGTCGCAGCGCGGATCGTCGCGCCACTGCGGACGGCCGATCAGCGCGCAGAGCCGGCCCCACAGGTGGTCGCTGCCGCAGGCGATCACGAACGCGCCGTCGCTGGCCGCGAAGCTCTGGTACGGCACGATGGTCGGATGCGCGTTGCCGCAGCGGCGCGCGTCCTCGCCGGTGAACAGCACGCTGCAGGCGATGTTCGCCAGCGCCTGCAACTGGGTGTCGAACAGGCTGACGGCGATGGCCTGGCCCGTGCCGGTGCGTTCGCGCTGGTGCAGCGCGGCGAGGATGGCGACCGTGGCGTTGAGGCCGGTGGTCAGGTCCACGGTGGCCACGCCGACCTTGCTCGCGGGACCGTCGGCCGGTCCGGTGATCGCCATCAGCCCCGATTCGGCCTGCACGGCCAGGTCGTAGCCGGGGCGCTGCGCGTCCGGGCCGGTGCGGCCGTAGCCGGATACCGAGCAGTGGATCAGCCGGGGGTTGAGCGCGCTGGTGCGGGCCGGGTCGATGCCCAGCGATTCGGGCACGCCGGTGCGGAAGTTCTCGATCAGCACGTCGGCCTCGCGGATCAGGGCCTCCAGCAGCGCCCGCGCGTCCGGATGGCGCAGGTTCATCGCGATCGAACGCTTGCCGCGATTCGCGCTGGCGAAATACGCCGAGATGTCGCCGCGGGCGGGCGGGCCGTAGCCGCGGGTGTCGTCGCCGTCCATCGGCTCGATCTTGATCACCTCCGCACCGAGATCGGCGAGGGTCATGGCGGCCCAGGGGCCTGCGAGCACGCGCGAGAGGTCCAGCACGCGGATTCCGGACAACGCCGACATCGATGTGTTCTCGAAGGGGGAGTCGGGGAAGTGTAGCTTCGGCGCATGACCGGCACGGGCGCGCATGCCCGCGGCCGATCGGCGACAATCCGCCCATGACCTCCTCGATCGCGCACTTCGACGGCCGCTGGACGCTTCCCGGCGTCGCCAATCTGCATTCCCACGCTTTCCAGCGCGCCATGGCCGGGCTGGCCGAGCGCATGACCCATCCCTCCGATTCGTTCTGGACCTGGCGCGAGACCATGTATCGCATGGCCGCGCGCTTCGATCCGGACACGCTGCACGCGGTCGCGTCGCAGCTCTACGCCGAGATGCTGGAAGCCGGCTATACGACGGTCTGCGAATTCCACTACCTGCACCATGCGCCCGACGGCCGGCCCTACGCCGATCCCGCGGCGATGTCGCGGGCGCTGATCGCCGCGGCGTGCGAGACCGGTATCCGCCTGACCCTGCTGCCGGTGCTGTACGTGACCGGCGGCTTCGACGGACGCCCGCTCAACGAGCGCCAGCGCCGCTTCGGCCATGACGTCGACGCCTGGCGACGCCTGTTCGACACGCTGCGTGCGGAACAGGACGACTCCCTGCGCGTCGGTTGCGCCCTGCACAGCCTGCGCGCGGTGCCGCCGGACGCGATGCACAACGTGCTCGCCGCGCTGCCGGAGGACGCGCGCATCCACCTGCACATCGCCGAGCAGATCGGCGAGGTGCAGGACTGCCTCGCGCTGCGCGGCGACCGTCCGGTGCGCTGGCTGCTGAACCACGCCGAGGTCGATGCGCGCTGGACGCTGGTCCACGCCACGCACCTGGAGATGGACGAGATCGTCGGCATCGCCGACCGCGGTGCGACCGTGGCGATCTGCCCGACCACCGAGGCCAACCTCGGCGACGGCCTGTTTCCGCTGCGCGATTTCCTCGATGCGGGCGGCGCCTGGGGCATCGGTTCGGATTCGCACGTTTCGGTGTCGCCGGTGGAGGAATTGCGCTGGCTCGAATACGGCCAGCGCCTGGTCACCCGGCATCGCAACATCGTCGCGACCGACGCCTGCCCGAGCGTGGGCGAACGCCTGCTCGCGGGCGTGCGTGCGAGCGCCGCGCAGGCGACCGGTTTCGATGCCGCGACGCTCGACGGCGATCGCGTCGTGCTCGATCCGGCGGCGCCGTCGTTGCTCGGCGCGACCGCGAACGACATCGCCGACCGCTGGCTCTTCGCCGGCAATCGCCCTGCGGTGGCGTCGGTGAGCGTCGGCTGCCGCGAGGTCGTGCGCGCGGGCCGGCACGTCGATCGCGAGGCCATCGCCGCGCGCTATGCGGCGGCGATGGTGAGGCTGCTGGCCGACGCCTGAGCGGTTACCGCGCCGGGGCGTCGCGCAGCGCCGGCAGCAGCGGCGCCAGCGTGCCGTCGTTCGGCGCCGGCCGCACGCCCAGCAGGTGCGCGAGCAGTGGGTAGAGGTCCACGTTCGGGAACGGCGCCAGCACGACGCCGCCGCGGAACGAAGGGCCGGCCGCGACGAAGCTCGCGCGCATCTCCGGCGCGTCGGCCGCGAAACCGTGTTCGCCGCGCACCGGTTGCGGCCACAGCGGCACGCTGCGCGGCTGTACCCGCCAGCCGGTGTCGGTCTGGCAGACGATCGCGGGTATGCGGCGGTTCGTGCCGAAGTGCCAGTCCGCCGGGACTTCCGCCTTGCGCCAGCAGGTATAGCGGTCGTGCGCGCCGACGAAGGCCTTCCCGACCGCCTCCTCGCGTCCCGGCTTCGGCACGATGCCGACGAAGGCGCCCCACCACGGCACGTCGTAGTCGCCCGGCGGGCGCACGTCGTCGAGATAGCGCACCTGGTCGCGGGGCACGTCGGCCATGCCGTGGTCGGACACGACGATCAGGTCGGTCGTGGCCTCCAGGCCGCGCGCGCGCAGGCCGTCGCGCAGCCGCGCGAGCGCCGCATCGAGCGTGCGCAGGGCGGCCATCGCCTGCGGCGACGACGCGCCTGCATCGTGCGCGGCGATGTCGTACTGGTCGAAATACAGGGTCAGCAACTGTGGACGCTGGCCGGGCGGCAGGTCGAGCCAGGCGAGGATCTGGTCGACACGCGCCGCGGGCGTCACCGTCTTGTCGAACACCCGGCGATGGCGCGGGCGCTCGCCGGCGATCTCGGCGCTCGAGCCCGGCCAGAACATCGTCGCCGCGATCCCGCCCTGTTTCTGCAGGGTCGCCCAGATCGGTTCGCCGCCCCACCAGTGGCCGTCGTCGGCGCTCGCGGCCTCCTTCGACACGAACGTCCCCAGTTCGGGGTCGGACATGTTGTTGTGGACGATGCCGTGATGGTCCGGATACAGCCCGGTCACCAGGGTGTAGTGGTTCGGGAAGGTGAGGGTGGGGACGCTGGAGGCCATCCACTCGGCCCGCGCGCCGGTCGCGGCGATCGCGTCGAGGGTCGGCATCGTGCCGCTGCCGGGCACCGATGCAGGCAGGGCGTCGATCGAGACGAGGACGACCTCCCGGGCGGGTGACGCGGTCGCGGGCGGTGGCGGCTCCAGCCGCGGGGGCGGGCCGGCGCAGGCGCCGAGCAGCAGGCAGAACACCGGGACGAGGCACCGGAACGGACGCGCGGACAAACCGCGCCAAGCGAAAAGGGAAGCCATCCGGCGATGATACCGTCGCCGCGTTGCAGACGCCCTCGACCGGAGACCCCGCATGTCGCGTTGCCGCCTCGCCTGCGCTTCCCTTGCACTCGCGTGCCTGCCGCTGACCGGGGCGCAGGCCGCCGTCGCGCTGTCCCCGGACGAGTGCGAGGTCTGGGCGCGCGAACTGGATTTCGCGGCGTCGGTCGCCGCGCACGATGCCGCCGCGTTCGCCGAACATGTCGATCCCGGTGCGGTCTTCGGTGCCGGCCGCGAGCGCCAGGCGCGCGGGCGCGAGGCGGTCGTCGCGCGCTGGGCTGGGATCGTCGCCGGCAAGGACCTGACCATCGCCTGGTACCCCGAGCGCACCACCGTCGGCGGGGTTCCCGGCATCGCGTGGTCGGAGGGGCCGTCGCTGGTGATCGCGCATCCCGGCACCGACGCCGAGGCCTTCACCCTCGGCCGCTTCCACTCGGTCTGGCGCCGCGGCGAGGACGGGGTCTGGCGTGTGCTGTACGACGACGGGATGGACCTCGGCCCGGCAACCCCGGCGCAGGTCGAGGCCTTCCGCGCGGCCCGGCGCGAACCCTGCCCGGCGCAGGCCGCGGATGGCGCGATGACGACGCCCTGAATTCCCGTTCCGCATTCAGGCACTGCGCCGCGCTCGGGCGTATGGTGCGCCTATCCCCGCACACGGAGCCGTTGCCATGACCCGCACGCTCGCCACCTTGCTGCTCATCGCCGTCTCCGGCGTCGCCGCCGCGCAGACCGTCACCGTCACCAACGAAGCCGGCCAGACCGAAACCGCACGGACCGAGCCGACGACGACCCCCGACCAGGCCGCGGCGGCCGATCAGGCCACCGCCGCGTCCGCGGAGGCCGCGGCCAAGACCTGCCTGCGCAGCACCGGTTCCCGCATCGTCGAGGCCCGCAACCTGCGCGCCCAGCGCGAAGGCAAGCCGCAGCAGTGCACCAACGCTGCCGGTCGCGTCTACACCCGCGAGGATCTCGACCGCAGCGGTTATGTCGATCTCGGCGACGCCCTGCGCGCGCTCGACACCTCGATCCGCTGACGATTCCCGCACCGCTTCCTGGAGCGCCCGGCCCCGCGCCGGGCGTTTCCGTTTCGTGGTCCGCGCAATCAGCCGAACAGATCGCCTGTCGGCGCTGCCGTCGTCGCCGGCAGCGCGCCTTCCAACCGCAGCAGCGCTTCCTTGATCGGCAGGCCGCCGCCGAAGCCGGTGAGCGCGCCGTCGCTGCCGATCACGCGATGGCAGGGCAGCACGATCGGCAGCGGGTTGCGGCCATTGGCGGCGCCGACCGCGCGCATCGCCGCGGGCTGGCCGATGGCCCTCGCCAACTGGCCGTAGCTCCAGGTCGCGCCCCACGGGATCTCCGCCAGCATCGCCCATACCGCGCGCTGGAACGGCGTGCCTTCGGGCGCCAGCGGCAGATCGAACGTGCGGCGTATGCCGGCGAAATAGGCGTCGAGCTGCGCGCGCGTCTCCGCCAGCGTGTCGGCGATCGCGCCGCGCGCGCCGGGCACCCAGCCGGCGCGATCGACCGGATGCCGATTCGTCGGGAATTCGATGTGGCGCAGGCCTGCGGCATCGGCGGCGAGCGTCAGCGTGCCGATCGGGCTGTCCATGCGTTCGAAGTAGAGCGTCGTCATGCCGCGGCGGCCTCGCTGGCGTCGACTTCACTGGTCACAGCAGGAAGATGCCACAGGTGCAGCACGGCGTAACCGCGCCACGGTCGCCATGCCTCCGCGCGGGCGGCGGTCGCGCGTTCGCTCAGGCGCGCGACGCCCGCGGGCGCGAGCCGTTGCTGCAGTACGAGATCGCCGGCGGGGAAGGCGTCCGGCAGCGCGAGCCCGCGCATCGCGATGTACTGCGCGGTCCAGTCGCCGATGCCCGGCAGCGCGGTCGCGCGCGCGACGAACTCCTCCAGCCGCTGGCCGCCTTCGAACGACAGCCGGCCGTCGACGACCGCCGCCGCCAGTGCGCGGATCGTCGCCGCGCGCGTCTTCGGCAGGCCGATCGTTTCCAGAGGCGCGTCGCGCAGCCGTTCCGGCGACGGGAACGTGCGATCGAGTCCGGTCGGCGCGTCATCGCGATGTCCGCCCCAGGCATCGACCAGCCGCCGCACCAGCGTGGTCGCGCCGGCGACGCTGATCTGCTGGCCCAGCACCGCGCGCACCGCGAGTTCGAAGCCGTCCCAGCCGCAGGGCACGCGCAGGCCGGGATGCGCGGCGATCGCGCGCGCCAGCAGCGGATCCTGCGCGAACAGCGCATGCACCGGGCGCAGGTCGGCGTCGAGGTCGAACATCCGCCGCACGCGGCGCACGAGGTCCGGGATGCGCTTCGTGTCGCCCGGCGCGAGGTCGGCCAGCTCCAGCCGCAGTTCCGCCTTGCCGGAGATCGCGCTGACCCGCAGCCACGCGTGGCCGTCGCCGATCGCGCGCAGGTAGGCGTCGTCGTCGACGCGCTCGATGCCGGGGATCGCGCGCTTCGCGAGGAAGCGCAGCAGCAGGCCGAAATCCAGCGGCGGCCGGTAGCCCAGCCGCAGCGCGAGCGTGCCCGCGGGCGCCTTCGCCGCGGACGCCTGCCGGCGGATCGCGGTCGGCGGCATGCCGCAGCCGTCGAGGAACGCGGCATTGAACCGGCGCAGGCTGTTGTAGCCCGCGGCCAGCGCGACCTCGGTCGCCGGCAGCGACGTTTCTGTCAGCAGTTGTTTCGCCAGCAGCAGACGCCGCGTCGCATGCACCGCGTGTGGGGTCGCGCCGACGTGCGCGAGGAACACGCGTTGCAGCTGCCGCGCGCCCAGGCCCACGCGCGCCGCGAGCGCGGCGACGCCGTCGTCCTGCAGCGCGCCTTCGGCGATCAGTGCGAGTGCGCGTCGCACCGCGTCCTCGCGCACCTGTGCGAAGGCATCCGGCGACAGCTCCGGCCGGCAGCGCAGGCACGGGCGATAGCCGGCGGCCGTGGCTGCGGCGGCGTTCGGGAAGAAGCTGACGTTGCTGCGCTTCGGCGCCGGCGCCGGGCACACCGGCCGGCAGTAGATGCCCGTGCTTTTCACCGCGACGAAGAACAGGCCGTCGAAGCGCGCGTCCTTCGCCGCCATCGCGCGGAAGCAGACGTCGCGGGGCGGGACGGTGTCGCGGGCGGGCAGGGGGGCGGTGTCGGCCATGGGCGCATCCTGCCACGCGCCCGCCCCCGGAACTCGCCGTTTTCGGACATGGATGCCGTCGCCATGTAGGAGCGCCGGGAGGCGCGACGGGATGCGGACAGGCTTGCCATGGCTTCGTCGCGGCTCCCGCCGCTCCCACAGGAGGGCCTGCCGCTGCCTGTCGCGCCTCCCGGCGCTCCTACAAGAGGCCTGCCGCTAGGGGCGTAAAATCCCCGGATCGTCTCCAGGAGCACCCCGCATGGCCCCGTCCATTCCCTTCGGCAACAGCCGCCACGACCCCTCCCGCGTCATCCGCGCCCCGCGCGGCAGCGAGCGGACCTGCAAGAGCTGGCTGACCGAAGCGGCCTACCGGATGCTCCAGAACAACCTCGATCCCGACGTCGCCGAGCGGCCCGAGGACCTCGTGGTCTACGGCGGCATCGGCCGCGCCGCGCGCGACTGGGCCTGCTTCGACGCCATCCTGGAATCGCTGCGCAACCTCGAAGACAACGAGACCCTACTCATCCAGTCGGGCAAGCCGGTCGGCGTGTTCCCCACGCATCCCGACGCCCCGCGCGTGCTGATCGCGAATTCCAACCTCGTGCCGCACTGGGCGACGTGGGACCACTTCCACGAACTGGATAAGAAGGGCCTGATGATGTACGGCCAGATGACGGCCGGCTCGTGGATCTACATCGGCTCGCAGGGCATCGTGCAGGGCACCTACGAAACCTTCGTCGAGATGGGCCGCCAGCATTACGGCGGCGACCTCAACGGCAAGTGGATCCTCACCGCCGGCCTCGGCGGCATGGGTGGCGCGCAGCCGCTGGCCGCGTCGCTGGCGGGCGCGTGCTCGCTCAACATCGAATGCCAGCAGTCGCGCATCGACATGCGCCTGCGCACGCGCTACGTCGACGAACAGGCGACCGACCTCGACGACGCGCTGGCCCGCATCGAACGCTACTGTGCCGCCGGAGAAGCGAAGTCGATCGCGCTGCTCGGCAACGCCGCCGAGATCCTTCCAGAGCTCGTGCGCCGCGGCGTGCGCCCGGACGCCGTCACCGACCAGACCTCCGCGCACGATCCGCTGCACGGCTATCTGCCGGCCGGCTGGACGCTGGAGCAGTGGTTCGACAAGCAGCAGACCGCGCCGCAGGAAGTGATCGAGGCCGCCAAGCATTCGATGCGCGTCCACGTCGAGGCGATGCTGCATTTCGAGGACATGGGCATCCCCACGTTCGACTACGGCAACAACATCCGCCAGATGGCGTTCGAGGTCGGCTGCAAGGACGCCTTCGATTTCCCCGGTTTCGTGCCGGCCTACGTGCGCCCGCTGTTCTGCCGCGGCATCGGGCCGTTCCGCTGGGTCGCGCTCAGCGGCGACCCCGAGGACATCGCGAAGACCGACGCCAAGGTCAAGGAGCTCATCCCCGACGACGCGCACCTGCATCGCTGGCTCGACATGGCGAAGGAGCGCATCAGCGTGCAGGGCCTGCCCGCGCGCATCTGCTGGGTGGGCTTGGGCCTGCGCCACAAGCTCGGCCTCGCGTTCAACGAAATGGTGCGCAACGGCGAACTGAAGGCGCCGATCGTGATCGGCCGCGACCACCTCGACAGCGGCAGCGTGGCCTCGCCCAACCGCGAGACCGAAGCCATGCAGGACGGCAGCGACGCCGTCAGCGACTGGCCGCTGCTCAATGCCATGCTGAATGTGGCCGGCGGCGCGACTTGGGTCAGCCTGCACCACGGCGGCGGCGTCGGCATGGGCTTCAGCCAGCACAGCGGCGTCGTCATCGTCTGCGACGGCAGCGCCGAAGCCGACCAGCGCATCGCACGCGTGCTGTGGAACGACCCGGGCACCGGCGTCATGCGGCATGCGGACGCGGGGTACGAGATTGCGAAGCGGTGCGCGAAGGAGCAGGGGTTGAAGTTGCCGATGCTCTGAGGCCGACGATGCCGCCGGATAACATCGATATTCGGGTGTTATCCGGCGTTTTGGCCGTATAACACTCTCAATGTTTCAGCGTGTTCTTGCGCGATATCATGCATAGTCTATTGATTTTGCTGATAGCAATGGCGTTGGCGGGTTGGCTGGGGCGTTCCAGAATCGGTGTTATGCCCCATTTTGGGGTCTAATCGTAGTTAGAGCGCACAAGGAGCCGCAATGTTCTCGAACTGGGCTTATATCCTGATCGGTGACAACGACACGGGAAAGACTTCGTTTCAACGATACTTAGTCGAGTTTCTTTGCGGGCAGACCTACACCCGCTTACCGCGCAACGTAGTTAAACAGATCACTCATCCAAGAGCCCCAAAAAGACTTGAGACCCTGTTTACCGCAAATCGCTCATACCAAGAAAAGCTCGGCGAGTACAAGTCAGTGCAAAACTACCTTAAAAAATTCTTTGAGGACGCGGACATTTGCATTCTTTCGTCTCATTCTCATGGCTCTTCCATTGACGATGTGCGCGAAATGTTCACCGGCTTGACCAGCAGCGGATATAACGTTGCTGGCGTCTTTTGGAGCAATGCGTTCGGTGACAGTTCTAAAGCGATATCGCGCGACATCCCATGGCAAGAGCGCCTTTGGATTGAAAATCCGGTAACAGATAAACCAGATAAGGCGCTGCTCCAGATTAGATCGCAAGCATCTGAGTTCACTGAGCTGCTTATCCAACGGTCACGGTTACAGTAGGGGTGCGCCCTAACAATTCATTCAAGCCGACGCCGCTTCGCGGCGCGGCTTAATTCAGGCGTTAGGCTGCACATGGAGATCATCGCGTGAGTGCCAAAAAATCAGCGCCATTCGCTGCTTTAGCCATTTCGTTCGCCGAAGCCTTGGTTGCTGGCGACTTCGTCAAGGCCCACTCAATGCTCGGATCAGGTCTTAGCGGGACCAATCATCCTGATCATTTGCGTCAAACGTACAAGATTATGATTGACTATGGTGATGGCCCTGTGACTGACGTGGAACTGATGGAGACGCTGGAGGACTGGCTTGGCAGGCAACCTCAAGACTTGGGCTGGGCATACGTCGCAATTGGCGGGGATGGCTATTCTGAGGCCGTGGCTGTTGTCGTTGCGCGGGAGAGTGGCATGGCTGTTATCCGCGATATCGAGTGGGGTCGCCCGTAGGTGCGGCCCAACAATTCATTCAAGCCGAAGCCGCTTCGCGGCGATATTTCACTCAAGTGGTAAGGATCATGGGAGGGAAAATGTCGAAATTCAAAATTCCACTCATCGTTTTATCCTTCATGTTGATGGCTGGGTGTGTCTCAACATACCGGCAGGAAACAATTACTTCGGTACAGAAAAAATTGAGCGTAGGGGGTTCCGTTATCGTGGCTACGCCTGCTGATTCTGCATACGGAGATGAAAAGTATCCTGGCTCTGGCGCTTCTACTGCTTCGGCAGTGCAAGCCGCATTTGCGCGCTACACGAGCGCAGCTGACATATCCAGTTCCTGCACGAATATCGATTGCCTGAGATCAAATTCAAAGACATATGACATCTATGTTGTTCCTCAGATATTGCATTGGGAAGACCGGGCAACGGAGTGGTCGGGAAAGAAAGACAAGATTGAGGTAAAAATCACGGTCTATTCTGCGGAAGGAGCGGTGCTGGCCAGCAACATCATCAGTGGAAAGAGCAAATGGGCCACATTCGGCGGAGATCATCCTCAAGATCTATTGCCGGAGCCGCTTGCTAATTATGTGCAATCGCTCTACCAATGAACGAATGGCTTTGGTAAGCAAGTAGCCCGGGCAAGCGCAAACCGCGCACCCGGGATGAATCAACCGCAGTTCACGCCGTAGGTCCCGGATGCGGCCTTCGGCCTTCCCGGACTATGGCCGAAACATCAAGCCCGAGATGCGGACCTTCGATCAGCCCCCGAACGCAGCAGCCATCGTCTCCCGATCCATCGTGATGGATGGCCGTCCGATCCTGTTCGTAGTGCATGCCGAGGACGATCATGGCTGGCAATTCCTCGAGGGTTTCCTGCATTATTCCGAACCACTTGTCTTGGCCATGCGTGAAGCCGTTGACCTCGATTCCTCTGTCCTCGCATTGGCTGATCTTCCACCCGGCTGGTGTGCTTGGCGGGAAAGCGCACGACATTCGTGGTCTCGCGAGCAGCTGAAAGTTCTTGACGAGTAGAAAGCAGCCAAGGCAAGCACAAGGCGCGCATCCGGGGCCAATCAAAGGCAGTCCGCATCGAATCTTCCAGGGAAAATGAACCCAATGTACGAATTCTCGCCCGAGCGCCATGCTACGTTCTTGGCCGGCTACATGGATGCCGTGGGGCGCGCTTTCACGGATGACGCATTGCTGTACGCGCTGACCGCGCGCTGGGTTACGGTCGACGATCTGGAAAACGTACTTGGCGTCGCGATCATCGATCGAACGCCAGTGGCTTCATGGGCGCGCGAATTCCATGCTGTCTGCAGCGCCTTCCTGCAGACCGACGGCCGGGATCGGCTCACCTACTATCTGATCGAGTATATCGAGTGGTTCGATGCCTTCCGGCCTGGCACCAAGGCGAGTCGATTGCACTGCTCGCCGCTCCCGGACGACGAGATCGACGGTCATCGTTACCTGATCGAGATCGACACGGAGCATGCCGTGCTCCTGATCTTGTACAAGAAGGCGAAAGCCGGCTGACGTCGTCAAGTGGCGACAGGTCCCATCCCCCTACGGCATTGCGGCAGCGCGCGGAACGCAAAGGGTTGGCCGGCCGGATTTTCCTGCGCCATACTCCCGCGCTGATCACCGCAGGCAAGGCTCCATGTCCACCTTCAACGGCATCGGTTCCCGTTTCCACGGCTGTTCCGAGATCCACAAGGACGGCTCCTACCTGTCCACCAAGTGGTTCTGCCTCGTGGTGCCGCTCGTCCCGATGGGCACGTGGCGGATCTGGCCGGAGTCCAGCTCCCGCCGGCTGATGGGCATGTATTCGTCGACGACCTTCCAGGCCAAGCCGTCCGGGCTGTACCTGCCGCACGTCGCGAAGGTCTACGGCATCTATCTGTCGATCTATCTCGCGCTGGTGCTGGTGGACCGCTTCGGCACCGGCGAGTGGCATTTCAACTGAGGCGACGCCGGCGGTCGCGCGTCGCGGCCGGGCTTGGCTACACTCGCGGCTCCTTCTCCCGTTGGAGGCACCCATGACCCGCGTGACCGGCATTGGCGGCATCTTCTTCAAGGCCCGCGACCCGAAGGCGCTGCAGGCCTGGTATCGCGACCGCCTCGGCATCGACGTGCAGCCCTGGGGCGGTGCGGCGTTCCGCTGGGCCGACGCCGACGGCACGCCCGTGGGCGGCACGACGGCGTGGTCGATCTTCTCCGACGACACCGACACGGGTGCCGCGTCCTTTATGGTGAACTACCGCGTCGCCGACCTGCATGCGCTGCTCGCCGCATTGCGCGAGGAGGGCTGCGACGTCCTCGACAAGGTCGACGAGTCCGAATACGGCAAGTTCGGCTGGGTCGTCGACCCGGAAGGCAACAAGGTCGAACTGTGGGAGCCGCCGGCGGGCGGGTGATCCGCATCCGTGATCGACACGTGACGACCGGAGCGAATGTTCGCTACCACACAGGCGATGACGCTTCGATCCCGCTGCGCTACGCTTCATATCCGGATCGGAAACACGGGTGGGGCGCATGCGCGGCATGGGGATGGTGTTGGCGTTGTGGTTGATGGTCCTGCCGGCCAGTGCCTGCGACCGACCGACGTCGTTCAAGGCCTCCATCGGCGGGTTCTTCGGGCCGTCGTTCGCGGTGGAACTCACGCCGGAAGGCGATCTGCGCTACGCGCACAATCCGAGGACGTTCGTCTCCGACGATGCGGGCACTGCGCGCGAGACCGTGAAGGTCACGCCAGCCGCGTGGGCGACGTTCTGCCAGGCGCTGGACGCCGTCGATGCGTGGCATTGGAAGCCCAACTACGTCGATGCGAGCGTGCATGACGGCACGAGCTGGTCGTTCGAGATCGTGGTCGACGGCAAGTCGCTGAAGAGTGGCGGCTACAACGCATGGCCGGGCGGCAGTGTGTCGTCGCCCGGTGCGTCCTCTGCCGATGCATCGTTCCAGACATGGCAGCATGCGGTGAGCGCGCTGGTCGGTGGCCGGGACTTCCACTGATGCGTTTGCTGCGGGCGTCGTCGGTGCTTCGCGCCGGCGGCTCGCACGGCTTGGCTTTCGCGCCAACGTCGCTGGCGCCTCCGTCTATGCGGGCTTGGTAATTCGCGAATCAGCGACATATCCGCTGTTCGTGCCGCATGCCGTAGGTCACCTCTGGGCGGTGGGAGGAATCCTCATCCTCGCGGTCTGGTCTGCGCACTGCGTGCTGTTGGCGTGGTCGTTCCGCGCGACGCTCGGCGCGCTCGATCGCCGGCTGATGACGGTTCCGCCACTGCTGTGCCTGGCGGCGATCATGGTCTGTCGCTGGCATTACATCGCCGAGTGGTGGTTCGCGCCGATCCACAGCCATTGAGGCCCCAGAAACGACGACGCCCGGCGCAAACCGGGCGTCGTCGTTTCGCAGTGCGGCGCCTCACGCCGTCATCGAGAACGGCTTCTGCGGCGCGTCTTGCGCGGGGGCCTGCTGCGCCACTGCCTGTTCCGCGGCGACCTGCACAGGCGTGGCACGGGCTTCGTTTTCGCTGATCCGGGCATGGTTCGGCCCTTGCGCGCCCTGGGTGCCGTCGAACACGAACAGGGTGCGGTCCGGATTGCCGTTGGCATCGGTGATCGGCTTGCCGATCTCGATGCCGGTGACGCCGCCGAGGCCTTCGCGCTGCACCGCGGCGTAGACGTTGGCGGCGAGCGCGTCGCCTTCCAGTCCCTTCGCCGCCATCGCGGCGACCACCTGGCCGTACTTCGGGTCCTGCTGCATCCGCTCGACCGCGGGGTCGGCGGCGGCGAGGCGCGTCTCCGGTTGCCCGGGCGTGATCGGCGGCGCGGCCTGGCTGACGCTGTTGTCGGTGGAGACCACGCCGGGCGTGTTGATGGCCGGCGCGATCGCGCCCGACGGCGCGAGGCCGTGCTGGCCGCGGACGACCCGGTCGCTCCATTCCAGGTTGCCGTTGTGGTCGATGACCGTCAGCTTGCCCTGGGTGAGCGCCTGCTCGACGAGGTTGGCGAGCTGGTCGGGCGTGGCGTTGCGGTTGGCGGCGCCGATCGAGCGGCCGATCTCGTTGTTGTAGAGATCCATCGCCTCGCGGTTCGCGGGATTGCCCGGTCCGCCCTCGTGGGCGGTCGCGAACGCGCGCGTCCACTGTTCGCCGAACTGCTGGGTCATCAGCGCGTTCCAGTAGGCGTGGCGGAACGCGTCGCGATGGCCGTCGTTGCCCTGCCATTCGCGTTCCCGACTGGCCGGGATGCCGGCGGGCAGCGGATTGTCGGGGAAGCGGCGTTCGCCTTCGGAGAACGCGCGGTCCTTGACGTCGCTCATCTGCTGCAGGCCGAGGAGGCCGCGATCGAAGGTGAGCTTGTCGAGCAGCTCGCCCTCGGTCTTGGTCATCCTGACCGCGCTGGTGAACGGAATATCGATCGCCCCGAAGGCACGCGGGTGATAGTCGATCATCGTGTCGTCCGCGACCTGGTACTGGGTGCGGACCGTGTTGAGATCAGGCCTGGCCATGGGGTGAGGCTCCTGTTCCTGTGTGCGTTCGCAGTTTGCGTGCGTGACTTGCGCGTGCGCCCGTCAGCGGCGTTGCCACTGGCGGGATTCCACCTTGCCGTCGCGGTAGCGGATCTCGTAGTACTCCTCGTCGACGCCGAACTTGGCGACGCCGAGTTCGTAGGTGTCGACGCCGGTTTCGGCATCGCGGCTGTCGGGTTCGCCGAGCAGGCGCAGCACGTCGTCGCGCGACATGCCTGGCTGTACGGCGGCTTCCATCCCGGCGAGCATGCCGCCGCGGGTGTTGTCCTTGGCGGCGACGCCGCGTTGCGCCTTCCAGGCGTCGGAGTCGAATCGTGGGGTCTGTTCCATAGCGCAGGCCGAGAGCGAGAGGGAGAGGGAAAGCGCGAACGCGGCGAACACGCTGCGCATGCCGACGATCCGCGACGTCCCGGGAGCGGGAGGCGATGCGGACGGCGTTGACGGGGAAGCGGGGGAGTCGGGCTTGAACATGTCCTTGTCTCGGGTCGACCGGGGCGGGACGCCGGTCGAACCGTACCATGCGGCCCCGGGCGATGCACGCTGCGGGGCGTTCAGGAAAATTCCCCCGAGGGCCGGCCTGCGGCGGTGGGTCGCAGGCCGGTGTCGCGGGGCGTTCAGAAGCGGTAGTTCACGCCGATGCGGAAGGTGTCGAACTCCAGGTCCTGCGAGAAGCGCTCGCTGTAGACCGGATCGGTGAAGCTGCTGCCGGCGACGTAGGCGGTGTCGTAATGCACCTTGCCCAGGTCAGAGCGCAGGTACTCGATGCGACCGGTCCAGTGCGGGTTGAAGCCGTATTCGTAGCCGACGCCCCACTGGATGCCGTCGAGGTTTTCCGACTTGCGTGCGAGCTTGTGGTAATCGCCGCTGCTGAGGATTTCCGCGGTGATGTCGGCGTCCACGCGGGTGGGGCCGGCGGTGACGTAGCCGAAGTGCGGGCCGTTGGCGTAGCCGACCTTCGCGCGCAGGCCGTACTGGCGATTGGCCTCGATGCGGTTGGTGGTGTCGTAGTACAGGCTGCCTTCGCCACCGCCGTAGGGATTGGTGGTGCCGTCGATGAACTTGCGGTCGTCGAGGTTGAGGTTGCCGTATTCGAATTCGGCACCGAGCATGAAGCCGCTTTCGAACTGGTGGTTGTAGCCGACGTGCAGGCCGTAGGCGCTGCCGGACGGGCTGAGGTCGTTCGACCACTGGTCGGTGACGAGCGTCTGCAGGTCGGGCGATTCGTCCAGCCAGCTGTCGCCGAGGGCGACGCGGGCGCGCGAGTCGCCGCTGGCATGGCCGACGTCGGCGCCGACGTACCAGCCGGTCCAGTCGGCGGCGAAGGCGGCGGGGCTGAGGAGAGTCGCGGCGACGAGAAGGGCGAGGCGCTTGTGCATGGGAGTCCTGTAGGTTGTCCGAGGGGCCGGCCTCATCGCCGGCTGCACAGATGAACGCCGAAGTCCCGCTGATCAGGCCATTGCGCATCGTCCGGAAACGCAGGAAGCACGCGTCGGTTCAGCGATGTCCGGATCGCGGACGCTTCGTCGTTGATCCGAGCGTCGGCCCGCAAAGGGTCTCCATCGCGGCATACCCCGCGGCATTGGGATGCACGCCGTCGTCGGACAGGTCCGCGCGCAAACCGCCGTGGCCGTCGTCGAGGGCACGGTGGTAATCCAGCCAGCGGCAGCGACGCGCGCGCGCCAGCGCGGCGAGCCTGCGGTTGAGCGCGACGATGCGATCCGCCGGCCGCAGCTCCGAACGCCACCAGAACGCGGCGGCGGGCGGGATCGCGCCGAGCAGCACGTCGATGCCGGCGTCCTGCGCGACCGCGACCATCATCGCCAGGTTGCCGACGATCGCGTCGTCGTCGATCGACCCGGTATTGCCGGCGACGTCGTTGGTGCCCGCGAGCAGGTGCAGCCGCCCGGGCTTGAGTCGCAGCACGTCGGAAGGCATGCGCAGCACCATCTGCGACGAGGTCTGGCCGCTGATGCCGCGACACGCGCGCGACGGCGGAAAGAAGTCGGGACGCAGGCGTGGCCAGCCTTCGGTGATGGAGTCGCCGAGGAACACGGTGTCGATGGCGACGCCGGCGTCGATCAGTCTCCGGTCGTCCGCGTCGTAGCGTGCGCGCCACGGCCAGTCTTCCAGCATCTGCCGCTCGTCGCGGCCCGGTTCCGCTGCGGCGGGTGCGGTGCGCAGCGCGGGCAGCGCCAGCGTCGCGGCGCAGGCGAGGAAGGTGCGGCGACGGATCGGGCGCATGCGGGGAGTCCGGGCGAGGGAGGCGTCCGAGCATAGTCCGAAGCCGGGGGCTGCGTCGTCGGCAGGCGGTCGCCGGCATGCTACAAAGCGCGAGGGCGACCCGATGCCGGGTCGCCGCCATCGGAGCGTGCCATGTCCCGTCCCGCGTCGGCCCCGCGCTTCATCCGTGTCGCCTGCACGCTGCTGCTGTGCGTCGCGGCGGTCGCGCAGGCGAAGGACCTGCGGGTGATGACCTTCAACGTGCGCCTGCCGGTGGCGACCGATGGCGAGAACCGCTGGGAAGCACGGCGCGCACTGATGATCGAGACGATCCGCCGCGCGCATCCGGACGTGGTCGGCACGCAGGAACTGTTCGGCCTGCAGGGCGATGCGCTGGTGGCGGGCTTGCCCGGCTATCGCTGGTTCGGACGCGGCCGGCGCGGCGGCGGCGCGGACGACGAGCACATGGGCGTGCTGTATCGCACCGATGCGCTGCGCCTGATCGAATCCGGCGATTTCTGGCTTTCCGACACGCCCGACGTGGTGGGCAGCATCAGCTGGGGGAACCTCTACCCGCGGATGGTCACCTGGGGCCTGTTCGAATCCCGCGACGACGGCCGTCGCTTCTACCTGTTCAACACCCATTTCCCGTACCGCGACGAGGACGATGCGGCGCGGACGCGCTGCGCGCAGGCCCTGCGCGAACGCATCCGCGCGCTGCCGCAGGACGTGCCGGTGGTCGTGACCGGCGACTTCAACACCGGCGACGACAGCGTCGCGCATGCGGAACTGTCGTCGATGCTGGTCGACGCCTGGCAGGTCGCGTCGAAACGCCACGGCCCGGAAGGCACCTTCCACGGCTTCAGCGGCACGCCGCAGCGCCGGCCCGCTATCCGTCCGACCACTTCCCGGTGCTCGCGGTGCTGCGCCGGGCGAAGGCCGTGCCCGAACCGGAATGACGTCCGCCGACATCCGGCTGTCATCGGGCTGAAGCATTCTGTGCCGTCCCTCCATCGCCCCGGATGCCGTCCATGCGCTTCGTCTTCCTGATCTGCTCGCTGTGGTGTGCCTTCGCCGCGCTGCCGGCGCAGGCGGCCGAGCCCTACGTCGCGCTCGAGCGCCGGCTCACACCCGAACAACTGCATGCGACCGGCCTGGACACGCTGTCGCCGGAACAGCTGGCGCTGCTCGACCGCCTGCTGGGCGAATCGCAGGGGCAGGCGGTCGAGGAGGCCCGGGCGCAGGCCCGGGCCGATGTCGAAATCGAGGCGGCGGCGCAGCGTCGCCAGGCCGCGGAGGCCGTCGCGCAGGCGCCGCGCGGACCGGCCCGTTTCGCGGGGCTCGACGACGGGCCGATCAAGGCCCGCATCGCCGGCGACGTGTCCGGTTGGCAGCCCGGCGACGTGTTCACGCTGGACAATGGCCAGCAGTGGAAGATCCTCAAGGGCAGCCTGACCCTGCGCACCCCGCTGCACGCCCCCGAGGTGCAGGTGGTGCCGGGCATCGCCGGGCGCTGGTTCCTGGAGTTCGACGAAGACCTGCCGAAGCCGCGGGTGTACCGGATCGACTGACCGGGCGGCGGGGCCCGCCTCAGCCGTGCCAGGCCCGGATGAACGGCGCCAGCTGCGGCAGCAGGTCGACACTGCCGTGCACCAGCACGACGAGCCAGAGCGACCGGGTGCGTGCCCACAGCACGCCGAACGCCACGCCCGCCGGTGCGACCATCGCGATCGAATAGGCGACCGCCCAGGTCGGCGTGGCGCTGGCGACGCCTTCCATCAGGTGGCCACCGCGCAGGTAGAGCCCCGGCGCGTGCGCCAGACCGAACAGCAGCGACGCCCACAGCACCGCCGCGACCTGCGAGCCGGTGGCGTCGGCGATGAGCGTCTGCCACAGCCAGCACAGCGGGATCGCCCACGCCAGCGTGACGGTGTCCGGTGCCAACGCGTGCAAGGTCGCCAGGCCGCGTCCGAACACCGCCTGGAAGGCCAGGAACGCGATCGCCATCGCCGCGAAGATCGCCCACAGCCGCGCGCCTCCGAAGCGCGGTCGCTGGCGGGCATCCTGCAGGAACAGCCAGGCCGGCAGCGCGACCATCGTCGCCAGCTTCACCAGCGTCTTCGCGATCGACTGCGCCGGTTCGTCGGGCCATCGCGCATCGATCGCCGAGAACCCCCAGCCCAGCACCAGCAGCGAGAAGACGGCGAGATACGCCAGCGGCCCGGCCAAGCCGCGCACGGGCGGCGACAGCGGCGGCGCGAACCTGCGCGGGCGACGCGTGAGCGCCCACGCGAGCGCGGGAAAGGCCACGCCGAGTGCGACCAGCAGGAACAGCGGTTCCGTCGCGTCGGCGTCCGGCGTGCGCAGCAGCGTCGCGAGCGCGACGCCGTAGACGACGGCGACGATCACCACGGCGGCGAGTGCATGGGAACGAGGGCGGAAGCGCGTCATGCGACCAGCCTGCCATCCTGCGCGCGTTCCGCCCTGCGCCGTGCGTCACCCAACGATCGGCACGGGGCGTGGTCGAACGATGCGTCGGACATCCCGCGCGTGGCGTCCCGGCGATCTGCACCATGCGCATGAAGACGTGATGCGTTTCACGCGCGCGCAGCGACGCGGATCGCAGGGTGCCGTCGACTGCGGCGCTGCAGCGTGCGCCGCCGGCGGATGCCGACCATGATGCGACCGGCCTGCCGTCGACCACTCGGCAGGAAAGCGACCGGGGACGGGGACTCCGGGACGACACACGACGGACACATCGCGCACCGACACTGGCGCGTCTTTCGTCCCGCTTCATCGCATCCGCATCCGCATCGTCCGCCCCGGGAGGTGTCATGAAACGCCGTTTCGCCGCACTGTTCGCCATGTGCCTGTTCGCCTTCGCCGCGCAGGCTTCCGCCCAGTCCTATCTCCGCGTCGTGTCCTGGAACATGCTGCATGCCGGCTGGAACGGCCAGCAGGACTGGGACGCCTACGCCCGCCAGATCTGGAACAACTACGGCACCAGCGCCTCGTCGCCGAACGGCGCCGACCTGGTGTTCGCGCAGGAAGTGATGTATGCCGACACGCCGGCCAACGTCGCCGCCGCGCTCAATCGCGTCAGCGGCTACGCCTGGGACTATCGCGTCACCGACGCCATCGGCCGCAGCAGCTACAAGGAGCGTTATGCGGTGTTCTTCCGCACCGACCGCGTGCAGATGCTGTCCTCCTCGGTGTGGACCGACACCGGCGACAAGTTCGAGCGCGAACCGCAGATCGTGAAGGTGCGCCACATCCAGACCGGCGCCGACTACACCTTCATCAACTGGCATACCGTCTTCGGCACCACCGCCGAGCGCCAGGCCGAGGTTGCCGAGATCGCCAACGTCTTCAAGTCCGTGCAGAACGCCAGCAGCAGCGACCAGGACGTCATCATGGTCGGCGACAACAATCGCGACGCCACTTCACCGTGGTGGGCGAACCTCACCGCCGTGTCGCCCGTAGTGTCGTACCGGGTCAACGACAAGACCTCGATCAACACCAACTGCGCCTTCGCCAGCCCGTACGACCACTTCTGGATGCAGAACAGCTACGTCACCGAGTACTCGACCTCGGGCCGCGACTACATCGCCGACATGTGCGTGTTCCGCAACGGCGTGTCCGACCACGCGCCGGTCTACCTGCAGCTGTATTCCACCGCCGACACCGACTGAGTCGGGATGCGGCATCGCCGCCATGCGGCATGGATCGGCGCCGGGCTCCTGCTCGGCGCCGTTCTGCTGTTCGCGTGGTGGTGGCGCGACGGAGGTCGTGACGCTGCGACGACGGCCGATACCGCGACACGCGCCGGAAGCAGCGATGCGGGGGAGCGCGGCATCGCCGGTCTGCGCATCCGCCTGCTGCCCGATGCCGGCGTCTCGGCCGATCCTGCGTCGGTGCGGATCGGCCTGGCGAACGTCTCGTCGGACGATCTCGCCGCGTACCGTGCCTGGGAGCGCGGCGGTCGCGAAGGCGCAGGGCCCGGCGATCTCCACGACCTCGTGCAGGTGGCGCGCTGGAACAACGCGCCGGCGACGCCGCTGGCCGACGGCAGCGTCGAGGTCGGCCCGCTCGACCTGCCGCCCGCCGATCGCTACATGCTGCAGGCGCGCGCCGGCGACGGCCTGCGGTTCTACGAGGCGCGGTTCGCGCGTGCAGACGCGCCCGCGCAACTGCGTCCGCGCGTGGCCGCGGGCCTGCGCGTGCGTGCGCCCGCGGCGGCACGCGCAGGCGTCCGCGCTGGGTTGCTGTTCCGGCGCCTCGATGGCGGCGCGGACGAGGCGGCGTGGCAGTCGCTGATCCGCCGCGAAGCGCCGGCGCTGATCGCTGCCTACGACGACACCGCGCTGCCGATCGATGCCGGTGCGACAGGCATCGCCGTCATCGCGCCGCTGCCGCCGGGAGAGGTCGACGTGGTCGCGGTGATCGACGGCGTCGAAAGCGAACGCCGCCGCGTGCGGCTGCCTGCCGGCCGCTATACCGACTTCGTGTTCGATCCCGACGCGGTCGAACTCGGCGCCGCGCTCTCGACGACGCTGGTGTTGCGCCTGGTCGAACGCGGCAGCGGCGCGCCGGTGACCGCGCCGACGGTCGTCTGGGCATCTCCGCAGGGCGAACGCCGGTTCCGTCCCGATGCGCGCGGCGTGGTGCGCATCGCCGGCATCGATGCCTCGGTGCCGCTGTCGCTGCAGGCATGGTTTCCGCCGCCGGCCGCGCCCTCGTTCCTGATCGACGCGCTGCCGACCTGGCCCGAGCGCGTGCCGCTGGTCGTCGATCTCGGCGATGCGCCGCCGGCCACGATCGAGAAGACCATCGCACTCGCGCCGCTGCGCTGGCTGCAGGTCGACGTGCCGGGCGTCGAGGTGCCGCGGCGGCCGCGCGCGGCGTCGCCGTTCCCGGTATTCGTGCTGCAGCGGCGCGAAGGCGCTGGCTGGCGCGACGCCAGCGCCGATGCGTTCCGGCCGGTCGCCGGCGGCATGGCCGTATCGCTGGATCGCGACGGCCCGGTGCGCGTCGCCGCGCTGCTGGCGCCGTGGCGCGTGGCGACGAGCCCCGCCGTGGAGGTCCGCGCCGGCGCGTCGCGCTATCGCACCCGCATCGACACCGCGGCGGGGCATCGTGTCGTGCTGCGTCTCGTCGCGAATGGTCGTCCGCTGGCCGGCGCACCGGTCGAAGTGGTCGCGCCGCTGCGCGGCGTGCCGCCGCAGACGCTGCTTGCGGATGCCGATGGCCGTCTCGTGCTGGACGGCGCGACCGTGCCGTCGGTGCGGGTGGAGGTGGCCGGTTACGCGCAGGCCGACGTGCGCCTGGACCGCGCCGAAGCGACGGTCGCGCTCGTGCGCGAGGACGATTGAGGGCTCAGGCGCGTTCGCGTCGCAGCAGGTCGGCGATGTCGTCCAGGCGCTCGCGGATCGCGTGCAGCGCCGCCAGCTGCAGGACGTCGTGATCGGCGCGCGCACCGGCCAGTTCGCGGCGCAGGCGATCGCGCCGGAGCAGGATCTCGGCGCGCAGGCGGTCGGCGTCGACGATCCCCGCCAACTGCATGTTGTGCGCCTGCCCCTGGCTCTGTCCCGCGGTCTCGATGCGCAGCACGGCCAGGTGGAAGCGGCGCAGCAGCGGCCCCTCGATGAAGGTCACGTCCTGGATGTTCTCCAGCGGGATGGTCTTCTCGACCTGGAACAGGATGCCCTTGCGGAAGTTGAGGACGCGATCGTCCAGCTCGCATTTCAGCTCGTCGAAATAATGCCGCGCCCACCACTGGCCGATGCCGAGCAGCCAGAGCACCGCCAGCGGGCTGAGCACGACGGTGACCAGCAGGAACCAGGCGACGTAGATGACCAGGTAGGGCCGCAGCAGCGGGTTGAAGGTGGCGCGAAGCACCGCCGGCGCATCGGGAGCGCTCGGGAGGCTGGCCGGGGCCGCGTCGGCGAGGGGGTCCGGGGTCATCGATTCGCATTCCGCATCGGGAGGCGGCGATTCTGTCACGATGCGACCCCGTCTTCCGCCATCGGACGTTGCGATGGGTCCGCCTCTCGTGCCGACCGGAGCTTCGCATGCGCCAGACCTCCGCTTCCCTCCGCCTGTCCGTCCTCGTCGCGTTGATCGCCATCGCTTCCGCGGGCTGCGATGCCGCCGCCACTGCCGATGCCATCGGCGGGCGGGCCGCCGCACGAACGGCCGCCAAGCCCGAGCCGGCGCAGACACCGTCCGCGCCGACCGACGAAGCGGCGGTCGAGCACCAGCGCAAGGTCATCGATCGCGAGATCGCGTCGCTCGGCGCGCATCCCTGGGCGGCCGATTACTACCAGGGCGACGGGCTCGGCGCGAACATCCGGCTGTCGCTGGCGCCCGCCGGCGGGGTGGTGGCGACCTGGCATGGCTGCCTGGGCCTGTACGGCGCCAACCGCGGCAAGGTGGTCGAACGCGACGGTGCGCTCCGCTTCGAGTACGCGGCGTCGAACGCACCGGGCTTCGGCGGTTTCCCCGAGGTCGTGCATCCGGTCCGCTGGGGCGCGCGTCGCTACCTGATCCCCGAGTCGAAGTTGATCGACTTCGTCAACGCCGTCCATCGCGGATTCGAGCCGCGGCACGACGCGCACGGCATGTTCCTGCTCGCCGAGGGCGACGAGAAACGTCCGGTGGGCGGCCTGCCGACGCTGCCGCCGGAAGTCCTTGCGCTGCTGCGTCGCCAGCCGCTGGAGGCGAGCGTGCGTTCGGTGGACGGCGTCGAGGTGAAGCACGAACAGATGGCCTCCCTCGGTTGCAACCACATCTACCGCGTCACCCTCGACCGCGGTTCGCGTGATCGCCTCGCGCCGGGCATGGCACTCACGCGGGTCTCGCCCACATCGACGGCGACGACCGCCGAGGTGCTGTCGGTGACGCCCGACAGCGCGACGGCCAAGGTGATCGGCCTGTTCGAGGACTGCAAGCGCCCGAAGACCGTCCCCGCGGTCGGCTGGCGGTTCACCACCGGCGCCTACGATCCCGCGAAGGCAGCGTCGCACTGACGCCCGTCCCGCGGGCTATGCTGCGGCCATGCCCGCCGTATCCTCTCCCGCCGCGTTCGCCGATCTCGACAACCCGTTCTGGTCGGCGCTGCGCAGCCGCCATGCGGATCTCGCGTGGGTCGCGGGCGAGGTGGCGCGCTATCCGGCGACGCACGCGCCGTTCCTCGGCGTCGCGCACGCCGATGTCGAGGCAGGCGAGGCGTTCGCGACGCTGGTCGCGCCGGGCGAGTCGGTCTACCTGCTCGGCATCGCCCCGCGCGTGCCCGAGGGCTGGCGGCTCGAACACCTCGGCGACCTCGCGCAGATGATCCGCACCGAGCCGATGCCGGTGGCGCACGGTCCCGACCTCGTGCCGCTGGACGAAACGCATCGCGCCGACGTGCTCGCGTTGACCGCGCTCGTCTATCCGCACTATTTCCGCGAACGGACCATGGCGATGGGTCGCTACTTCGGCGTGTACGTCGATGGCCGGCTCGCCGCGATGGCGGGGGAGCGCCTGGGCACCGATCGCTTCCGGGAAGTCAGCGCGATCTGCACGCATCCGGACTTCACCGGCCACGGCTACGCCCGCCGGCTCACCGCCTGGCTGTGCAATGATCTGCTCGCCGGCGGTCTCGTGCCGTTCCTGCACGTGAGCCACGGCAATCCGCGGGCGAAGACGCTGTACGAACGCATGGGGTTCCGGGTGCGCCGGGACATCCCGTTCTGGTCGCTGCGGCGGGAACCGGATTGACTGCCACCACCGACACGAGGACACGCGCATGGGCGCCTGGGACACCGGCATCTTCGACAACGACACCGCCTGCGACTGGGCCTACGGGCTCAAGGACGTGCGCGACCACGGCCTGATCGAACGCACGCTGGATGCCGTGCTCGACGTCGGCGACGACTATCTCGAAGCGCCCGAGGCAGAGGAGGCCCTCGCCGCCGCGGAGACGCTGGCGAGGCTGCTTGGCCGCGGTGGCGTGCGCAACGCCTACACCGAGGCCGTGGATGCCTGGGTCGCGGCCCACCCCGGACGGCCGTCTCCGGAATTGCTGGACAAGGCGCGACGCGCGGTCGCCCGTATCCTGGGCGCGGATTCCGAACTGCGCGAACTGTGGGAAGACAGCGACGATGCCGACGCCTGGCGGCAGGCGGTCGAGGACCTGCAGGCGCGCCTGCGCGCGAACTGAGCGTTATTCCAGCTCGCGGTGGAAGGTCGCGACTTCGCGCCAGCCCTTGGCGCGGGCATGCGCCGCCAGCGTTTCGGCGAGGTAGACCGAGCGATGGCGGCCGCCGGTACAGCCGAACGCGATCGTGATGTAGCTGCGGGTGTCGCCCTGCATCTTCGGCAGCCAGTGGTCGAGGAAGCCTGAGACCTGGCGCACGTATTCGCGCGCATCGTCCTGCGCGTCGAGGTACTCGCGGATCTCGCGGTCGCGGCCCGAGAGCGGGCGCAGCCGCGCGTCCCAGTGCGGGTTCGGCAGGCTGCGTGCGTCGAACACGAAGTCCGCGTCCGCGGGCACGCCGCGCCGGTAGGCGAAGGACTCGAACAGCAGCGACACCGTGCGGTCGTCGCCGAGGCCGAGCTCGGTGATGACCCGTCGCCGCAACTGGTGGACGTTGGTCTCGCTGGTGTCGATGACGACGTCGGCCAGCGCACGCAGCGGCCGCAGCAGCGTGCGCTCTTGCGCGATGGCCTCGGCCAGCGCCAGCCCGCGATGGCTCAGCGGATGGCGGCGGCGGGTCTCGGCGTAGCGCCGCAGCAGCACGTCGTCGGTGGCGTCGAAGAACACCAGCGTGGTGTCCAGCCCGAGCGCGCCGGCCTGCGAGAGCCAGGTCGGCAGCCGCGACAGGTCGGTCTCGCGGTTGCGCACGTCGATCCCGACCGCGAGCCGCGGCGGCAGGTCGCCCTTGCCGGTCGCGTTGCGCACGAAATCCGGCAGCAGTTCGGCCGGCAGGTTGTCGACGCAGTCGAAATCCAGGTCTTCCAGCGTGTGCAGCGCGATCGACTTGCCGCCGCCGGACATGCCGCTGACGACGATGAGCCGCGACGTCGCGTCGGCGCTCATTCCGCGCGTTCCAGGAAATGCGAATGCCGCGCCATGAACGCCGCGGCCGGGTCGACGCCCTTGATCCGCAGGATGTGCGCGCGCGCCGCGGCTTCGGTCAGCACCGCGAGGTTGCGGCCGGGCATCACCGGCAGGGTGATCATCGGCACGTCGAGATCGAGCAGCCGGCGCGAACCGAGATCGCCGATCAGCCGTTCCATGCCCGTCGCCTGCGGCTCCAGGTGCGGCCGGGTGAGGTGCACGATCAGGCGCAGGTACTTGTTCCGCTTGACTGCGGTGTCGCCGAACATCTGGCGCACGTTGAGCACGCCCAGGCCGCGCACTTCGAGCAGGTCCTGCAGCAGTTCGGGGCAGGCGCCGTCGAGCACGTCGGGCGCGATCTGGGTGAATTCGGGCGCGTCGTCCGCGACCAGCCGATGGCCGCGGGTGACGAGTTCCAGCGCCAGTTCGCTCTTGCCGGCGCCGGATTCGCCGGTGATCAGCACGCCGATGGAGTAGATCTCCATGAACACGCCGTGCACGGTGAGGCGCGGTGCGAGCTTGCGCGCGAGGTGGTACTGCAGGTGGTTGAACAGTTCATGGCCGCGTCGCGGCGATGCCCACAGCGGGGTATCGGATTCCTCGGCGGCGGCGCGCAGGTCCTCGGGGCAGGGCTGGTCCTTGCTGATGACCATCGCCAGCGGCCGGAACTGCATGATCTTCTCGATCGTCTCCCAGCGCTGGCGCGCGTCGAGCGCGTCCAGCCAGGCGAGTTCCTCGGTGCCGAGGATCTGCACCTTGTTGGGATAGATGATGTTGAGGTAGCCGGCGAGCGAGGGCCGGCGGGCCACCGTGTCCACGGCTTCGAGCACGCGCTGCTCGCCGGACTGGCCGGAGATCCAGCGCAGCGCGAGGCGTTCCTGCAATTGATCGAACAGATCGCGCGCGCTGATGCTGGCGTTCATGGGAGGCGGGGAGGGCGATGTCGGCCCGACGGCGCGCGGTGCGCCGCCGGGCGGAGGGACGGATTCAGTCCGCGGCGCGTGCGAGGCTTTCCCCGCGGTGGTGATCGACCATCTTTTCCTTCTGCTTGATCAGCAGGCGGTCGAGCTTGTCGGCCAGCAGGTCGATGGCGGCGTACATGTCCTGGGCGTCGGCGTCGGCGTGCAGGGTGCGCCCGGCGATGTTGATCGTGGCTTCGGCGCGGTGGTGGGGCTTGTTGATGCTCAGCTGGGTGCGGACGACGTCCATCGGATGCTCGAAATGCCGGCCGAGGCGCGAAAGCTTGCCTTCGACGTAATCGCGGAGCGCGGGGGTGACTTCGATCTGGTGGCCGTGGGTTTCGATATGCATCGACGATGTCCTCTGGTTGTGCCGGGCCTGTGTCGCGCATCGCGGCGTCGGCCCGGCCCGCGGGCGCGCGATGCGGGCGTGCGACCGGGCGGTCGCGATCGCCTCACCGGCGGACATCGGGTCGGATCGGGCCGTGCACAAGGCGCGTCGTTCCGATCCGATGTGCCGTGTCCACAGGTTACCCCAGCGCGGCGGGGACGCAAGAGCGGCGATTGCCGCGTTCAGGCCATCCGCACGCGTTCGTGCGAGGCCGGGATGTTCATCGCCTCGCGGTACTTCGCCACGGTGCGCCTCGCCACCGGCACGCCGGAGGCCTTGAGGGTGTCGGCGAGCTTGGCGTCGGACAGCGGCTTGCGCGGATTCTCGTCGTCGATCAGGCGCCGGATCATCGACTGGATCGCGGTGCTGGAGGCCTCGCCGCCGCCCTCGGTGCCGATGCCGGACGCGAAGAAGCTGCGCAGCGGCAGCGTGCCGCGCGGGGTCATGGCGTACTTGCGCGAGATCGCGCGCGAGACGGTCGATTCGTGCAGGCCGACTTCCGCCGCGACTTCGCGCAGGGTCAACGGACGCAGCGCCTGTTCGCCGAATTCGAGGAAGCCGGACTGCTGGCGGATCAGGCAGCGCGCGACCTTGAGCAACGTGTCGCCGCGCGCCTCCAGGTGCTTGAGCAGCCAGCGCGCTTCCTGCAGGCGGCCGCGCAGGTAACTGGCGTCGCTGCTGCTGGCGTGCTGGATCATGCCCTCGTAGCCGCGGTGGATCGTGAGCCGGGTGTTGGTGCCCGCGAGCGCCACCCGCCACATCCCGTTGTGGCGCCAGATGACGCAGTCCGGGGTGACGTAGGTGTCGGCGCTCATCCCGCCCAGCTGCGAGCCGGGGCGTGGATCGAGCGACCGCACCAGTTGCATCGCGCCGGCGGCGTCGTCGGAAGTGAAGCCGAGCTCGGCGGCCAGCCCGTCGACGCCCAGCTTCGGCAGCCGCTCCAGCGCCTCCTCGACCACGCGCAGCGCCTGCGCGCGGCAGGGGGTGTCGTCCGGCAACGTCTGCAACTGCAGCGCGAGGCATTCGCGGAGGTCGCGGGCACCCACCCCGGGCGGGTCGAAGCGCTGGATCTGGTGCAGCACGGTCGCGATCTCGTCCTCGCCGACGTGCAGGTCGGGCAGCAGCGCCTCGGCGATGCCCGCCAGCGGTTCGCGCAGGTAGCCGTCGTCGTCGATCGCGTCGACGATCGCCGCGCCGATCCGCAGGTCCTGCGGCGACAGGCGGGTGAGGTGCAACTGCCAGGACAGGTGGTCGCGCAGCGACTCGGTGCGGGTCAGCCGGTCCATGGGATCGAGGCCGTCATCCTCGCCGCTCCCGCTAC
The DNA here is from genome assembly GCA_044227145.1 of Lysobacteraceae bacterium. Lineage (GTDB taxonomy): Bacteria > Pseudomonadota > Gammaproteobacteria > Xanthomonadales > Xanthomonadaceae > Lysobacter_I. The sequence continues at coordinate 30,492 of JBGAFR010000010.1, read as the reverse complement.
CGCCGCTGGTGGCGTTCCAGCTGTCCGGCGGTTCCCAGCCGTCGTCCAGGCCCGGACCCTCGCCTTCGGGTGCGGCGTCTTCGGCAGGCGCGGCCTCTGCGGCCGCAGGCGTTTCGGGCATGCCCTCGGGCGCCTCGGTGCCTTCGCCCTCGGCCCAGTCCAGCAGCGGATTGCTCTCGACCGCGACCGCGATCTCCTGCTCCAGCTCCAGCGAGGACAACTGCAGCAGATGCAGTGCCTGACGCAACTGCGGCGTCAGGACCAGCTGTTGGCCCAGCGATGTCTGAAGACGTGGCTTCATGTCCGTATGTTAGCCCTTGCGCGCCGTCCCGGGCGCCCCCTTGGCGCGATTCTTGCAGAGAACGGCGCCCCGGTTCCGCGACGTGCGCCACAGCGCGACCACGGGGCGAGGCCGCCATGGTCGAGCGGGCGCCGCTGCAGGTGATGCGGTGATCGATGCGGCGATCGATGCCGCGGTCAGAGCCGGAAGGATTCGCCGAGGTAGACCCGGCGCACTTCGGGGTTGGCGAGCAGCGTCTCGGGCGCGCCCTGGGCCAGCACGGCGCCCTCGCTGAGGATGTAGGCCCGGTCGCAGATGCCGAGCGTCTCGCGGACGTTGTGGTCGGTGATGAGCACGCCGATGCCGCGGTTCTTCAGGTGGCGGACGATGCGCTGGATCTCGCCGACCGAGATCGGGTCGACGCCGGCGAACGGCTCGTCCAGCAGCATCATCCGCGGTTTGGCGGCCAGCGCGCGGGCGATCTCGACGCGCCGGCGTTCGCCGCCGGAGAGGCTGGCGCCGATCTGCTCGGCGACATGGCCGACCTGCAGTTCCTCCAGCAGCGATGCCAGTTCGCGTTCGCGGCCGTCGGCGTCGAGGTCCGGGCGCAGTTCCAGCACCACCCGCAGGTTGTCGGCGACGCTGAGCTTGCGGAAGACCGACGGCTCCTGCGGCAGGTAGCCGACGCCGCGGCGGGCACGGACGTACATGGGCTCGCCGGTGATGTCGTGGCCGTCGAGCACGATGCGGCCGGCGTCGGCCGGCACCAGGCCGACGATCATGTAGAAGCAGGTGGTCTTGCCGGCGCCGTTGGGGCCGAGCAGTCCGACCACTTCGCCGGCCTCCAGCTTCAGGCCGAAATCGCGTACGACCTCGCGCGACTTGTAGCGCTTGCGCAGCCCTTCGGCGACGAGCATCAGGGCTTGCCCTGCGGGGACGGCTTGGGCGTGGTCGGTTTAGGTGCGTTCGGCTTCGGTGCGTTCGGCTTGGGGTCGGTGCCGTTGCCCTGCGCCGACTTCGGCACGAAGGTCATGCTGATCCGGCCACTCTCGCCGCCGCTCTCGACCCGGCTGCTCTTGAGGTCGTAGGTCAGGCGCTGGCCGCTGGTGGTGCCGCGCGGGGTGGTGACGGTGTAGTCGCCGATCAGCACGATCACGTCGTTGCGGGTGTCGTAGTCGATGCGGTTGGCGCGGGCGTTCATCCAGCTGCCGTCGTTCATCTGCTGCTTGAGCGTGGCCGGCTTGCCGGTGAGTTCGGCCTTGGCGATCTCGCCGCCGGTGCGGTGGATGTCGGCGCGGTCGGAGTGGATCTCCATCGTGCCCTGGGTGATGACCACGGCACCGGTGAAGGTGTAGACGCCGGTATCGTCCAGGCTGCCTTCGCTGTGCGAGGCCTGGATGTTCATGCTCTGGTTGCGATCCGAATCGCGCGCGGCGGCGGTGCCGGCGAGGGCGAGCGATGCGAGCGCGAGGGCGAGGGCGAGGGCGGCGGCGAGAGCCGGCGTCGTTCGCGGGGCGGCGGAATCAGTGGGAGCTCGGCGCATGGGTGGACTGGACCTCGGATCGGAGCACGTAGCGTTTGGTGAGCGTGGACACCGCGAAGCCGCGTCCGCGGAGTATAGAACCGGGTTGGACGATGGTCACGACCGCATCCGTGCTCGCGCGGTTCTGCCGCGGGTAGACGCTCAGGTGGTCGGTATTCATGGTCACCGGGCGCACGTCGTCGTCCGGACCGTTCGCCTTCACTTCGCCCTGCAGCCGGATCTCGGTCTGGTCGGCGCTGACCCAGCCGCTGCGGCTGCGGATTTCCCAGTGCTTGCCTTCGCCGTTCGGCACGAAGAACACCGGCGTCGTCAGCGACATCGTGCGGTCGCCGGGGCTGCGGACGAGGGTCGGGGCGCGGAGGGTGAAGGATTCGCGTCCGGCGGCGTCGAGCGACACCAGCTCGAAATCGTCGAGGCGGTAGTCCGGGCGATCGCCGGCTGCGGCGACCGTCGACGGCGGCATGCGATGCGTCCACAGCGCCCAGCCGGCCAGCGCCGCGCCGATCACCAGCGCCAGGACGAGGATCGGCCGCCAGTTCATGCGCGGTCTCCGGTGATGCCCGTGGGCGCCATGTCGACCGGGAAGTGGCCCTGGGCCGCGAGCAGCAGATCGCACAGCTCGCGCGCGGCGCCCCGGCCCGCGCGGGCGGTCGTGCGCCAGCGTGCGGCGGCGCGGGTGGTCGCGTGGGCATCGGCGGGCGCGACCGCGAGGCCGCAGGCGCGCATCGGCGGCAGGTCGGGCAGGTCGTCGCCCATGAAGCTGACCGCTTCGAGCCCGATGCCGATTTCCGCGCACAGCGCCTGGACGCAGCCAAGCTTGTCCTTCACGCCGATGTGGGCGCGCACGCCGAGTTCCTCGGCCCGCCGCGCCGCCGACTCGCTGCGGCGCGCGGTGACGAAGGCGACCTCGATGCCGGCCTTGCGCAGCAGCACCAGGCCCTGGCCGTCGTGCACATGGAACGCCTTCATTTCGCGGCCGTCCGCATCGAGGAACAGGCGGCCGTCGGTCAGCGTGCCGTCGACGTCGAAGCAGGCCAGCCGGATCCGCGCCGCGCGCGCCAGCAGGTCGTCGTCGAGGTCGGCGAGATGCGCCGGCAAGGCGGGCGCCATCGTCAGACGACCCGCGCGCGCAGCAGGTCGTGGATGTTGAGCGCGCCGACCACGCGGCGGTCGCCGTCGATCACCAGCAGGGCGTTGATCTTGTGCGCCTCCATGCGTTGCGCCGCCTCCACCGCGAGGGCGTCGGCGTCGATGGTCACCGGGCTGCGGGTCATCACCCGGTCGATGCGGGTCCCGCGCACGTCGTTCGTGGGGTCGGCCAGCGAACGGCGCAGATCGCCGTCGGTGTAGAGGCCGAGCAGGCGGCCGTCGTCGTCGACCACCGCGGTCATGCCCAGACGCTTGCGGCTCATTTCCAGCAGCGCATCGCCGAGGGTGGCGTCGGGGCCGACGCGGGGAATGTCGTCGCCGGTGTGCATCACGTCGGCGATGTGCAGCAGCAGGCGGCGGCCGAGCGCGCCGGCCGGGTGCGAGCGGGCGAAATCCTCGGAGGTGAAGCCGCGGGCTTCGAGCAGCGCCACGGCGAGGGCGTCGCCCATCGCCAGCGACGCAGTGGTGCTGCTGGTCGGCGCCAGCGCCAGCGGGCAGGCTTCCGCGGGCACGCTCACGTCGAGGTGGAGGTCGGCCTCGCGCGCCATCGTCGACTGCGGGCGGCCGGTCATCGCGACCAGCCGGTTGCCCTGGCGCTTGAGTACCGGCAGCAGCATCAGGATCTCGTCCGACTCGCCGGAGTACGACAGCGCCAGCACCACGTCGCGGTCGGTAATCATGCCGAGGTCGCCGTGGCCGGCCTCGCCCGGGTGGACGTAGAACGCCGGGGTGCCGGTGGAGGCGAGGGTGGCGGCGATCTTGCGGGCGACGTGGCCCGACTTGCCCATGCCCATGCACACCACGCGGCCCTCGCAGTCGAGGATCAGCCGGCACGCGGCGGAAAAGTCGCCGTCGATACGCGCCGCCACCGCCGCCAGGGCCTCCCGCTCCACGTCGAACACCCGCCGGCCGCTGGCGGCCAGCGTGGCGTCGGAGATCGGATCGGAGGCGGTCGGGCGGGGCGTCGCCATGGGGGAGCCGGATTGGGGAGCCGGCGGCTTTCCGTTAAGCTGGGCGGCCCATTCTACGCACCCCCATTCAGGTTTGCCCGGACGGCCGATGAATGCGGGAGACGAGCCCGATCCGCCCCCAGACGACGATCCCGACATGACCCCAGACGCCATCCGCCAGCTCATCGAACAGGGCCTCCCCGACGCGCAGGTGCAGGTGTTCGGCGACGACGGCGTGCATTTCGAGGCGCTCGTGGTGTCCGAGGCCTTCCAGGGCAAGCTGCCGCTGGCCCGCCACCGCCTGGTCTACGCCACGCTGGGCAGCCTGATGGGCAACGAGATCCACGCGCTGTCGCTGAAGACGCTGACGCCCGCCGAAGCCGGCTGAGGCGCGCCCTCGGGCGCGGACGGGACGGAACCCGGCGACACCATCGGTTTCAACGCTGTTTCCACGATCGGCGACGATCGTTCCCCTTTTCCCTTTCCGACTCCCTCCGACCATGCAGAAAATCGTCGTCACCGGCGGCACGCCCCTCCACGGCGACGTCCGCATCTCCGGCGCCAAGAACGCCGTCCTGCCGATCCTGTGCGCGACCCTGCTCGCCGATGGCCCGGTGGAGATCGGCAACGTGCCGTACCTGCACGACGTGGTCACCACGATCAAGCTGCTGCGCGAACTCGGCGCGCAGGTCGACCACGACCGCGAAGCCGGCACCGTGCGCGTGGACGCGCGCAGCGTGCACAGCCACGTCGCCTCGTACGAACTGGTGAAGACCATGCGTGCGTCGGTGCTGGTGCTGGGGCCGCTGCTGGCGAGGCACGGCGCAGCCGAGGTGTCGCTGCCGGGTGGTTGCGCGATCGGTTCGCGGCCGGTCGACCAGCACATCAAGGGCATGCAGGCGCTGGGCGCGGACGTGTCGGTCGATCACGGCTTCATCAAGGCGCAGGCCGAACGCCTGAGGGGCGGCCGCGTGGTGTTCGACATGGTCAGCGTCGGCGCGACCGAGAACGTGATGATGGCCGCGGCCCTCGCCGAGGGCACCAGCGTGCTCGAGAACGCGGCGATGGAGCCGGAGATCGTCGACCTGGCCGAGTGCCTGGTCGCGATGGGCGCGAAGATCGAGGGCGCCGGCAGCAACCGCATCACCATCCATGGTGTCGAACGCCTCGAAGGCGGTCGTCACGACGTGGTCGCCGACCGCATCGAGACCGGCACGTTCCTCGTCGCCGCGGCGATGACCGGCGGCCGCATCGTCTGCCGCGGCGCGCGTCCGGACACGCTGGACGCAGTGATCGACAAGCTGGTGGAAGCCGGCGCCGAGATCACCGAGGACGCCGACACCATCAACCTCGACATGCACGGCAAGCGTCCGAAGGCCGTGGACATCACCACCGCGCCGCACCCGGGTTTCCCGACCGACATGCAGGCGCAGTTCATGGCGCTGAACTGCGTCGCCGACGGCGTCGGCGTGATCAGCGAGACGATCTTCGAGAACCGCTTCATGCATGTGCAGGAGTTGCTGCGCCTGGGCGCCGACATCCGCATCGACGGCCACACCGCGATCGTCCGCGGCCGCGAGCAACTGGGCGGCGCGCCGGTGATGGCGACCGACCTGCGCGCGTCGGCGTCGCTGATCCTCGCCGGCCTCGTCGCCGACGGCGACACCACGATCGACCGCATCTACCACCTCGACCGCGGCTACGAGCGCATCGAGGAGAAGCTGTCGGCGCTGGGCGCGAAGATCCGGCGGATCGACTGACTCCGCCTTGCGGTAGGGCGGCCTCCAGGCCGCTGCGGTCCCGATGAAGCGGGTGGTGCGATCAAGCGGTAAAGCGGCCTGAAGGCCGCTCTACCGCGCCGCGATCAGCGCACCGTGGTGATCTTCAGGTCGATGTCGTCCTTGCCGTCCTTGCGCTGCAGGATGCGCGCCGGCAGTTCCAGGCCGTCGACCACCCAGACGAACATCTGCTTGTTGCCGTTGGTGCTGACCAGCTTGGTGGCCGGCTGCGGCTTGCCGCCGATGGTCAGGGTGTCCTTGCCGGCGACGCTGAACTGCATCGGCTTGGCACGGCCTTCGTCGACCATGCGGTAGCGCAGCGGCTTGCCGGCGAGGGCGTCGCGGGTCAGGGCGAGGTTGAGCAGCAGCGCGTCGACATCGCCCGGCTGCAGCGCGATGGGGCCGGCACGTTCGGGTTTGACGTCGCCGCTCCACCGCGCCTGGCCGGCGGCCCAGTCGTAGACGGCGTTGCGGCGGATCTTCTTCACCAGCAGCAGCGAGGCGTCGGTGCCCGACAGCGGGCGCCACTGGCCGGCGTGGTCCTCGAAGACAGTGACCTGGGTCAGCTGCGCGACCTGGTTGCTGACCTTCAGCGTGTACTTCCACTGGTTGCCGGCCTGCGGTTCGATCGTCATGCGGCCCTTCGCCGACAAACCCATGTAGCTGGCCTCGTAGTCGGCGGAGAACGGTTCCAGCGCGTGCGCCGGCAGCGACGCCGTGGCGGCGAGGAGGGCGGCGGCGAAAGACAGGCCGCGCAGCGGGGCAGGGAAGCGGATGGGGGTCATGACGTTCCTTCGGGCATCAGTCCGGCACGAGGCCGGCGGGGGAAGCGGGGACATGGGGGCGGGATCAGCGGTATTCCATGAGCCGGAGGTCGACGGCGTCCTCGCCGTCCTCGCGCTGGAGGATGCGGACCGGCGTCGGCACGCCCTCGGCGACCCAGACGACGGTCTCGTCGCTGCCGCCGTTGGTCCGTGCCACGCGCAGTGCGGCGAAGTCGATGCCGCCGACGGCGATGGTCTCCGGCGTGTCGGCAACCCGGTAGGCATGGTCGCGGACGCGGCCGCCTTCCACGAAACGATAACGCAGGACGGCGCCGGGACGGGCGTCGCGGACGATGGCGAGGTTGATCAGCAGGCCGCTCATGTCGCCGGGCTGCAGCGCCACCGGCGCCTTGTGGCGATCCTTGAGGTCGCCGGTCCACTGCGCGGTGCCGCGGGCCCAGTCGTAGGCGCCGGTCGCGGTCTTGCCGAGGAACAGGCCCTTGCGGACGGTGCTCTGGCTGAGCGGCCTGTAGCGGCCGTCGATGGCGTCGAACACGGTGCTCTGCTGCACGTTCAGGCCGAGCACGCCAAGCATGCCGCGGCGGCCGTGGATGCCGAGGTCGATCCGCCAGCGCGGGTCGGATTCGCGGACCAGCGCGAGGGTGGCGTCGCCGGCGGGCTTGCCGTGGTAGTCGGCCTCGTAACGGGCGACGAACGGCGACAGCGTGCGCGGTGCCTCGACGGTGGTCTTGTCCGCTTCCGCGGGCGCCTGCGCGCCGGCCTGCGGCAGCGCGAGGGACAGAAGCACGACGAGGGCGACGGGCAGGCGCATGACGGGCCGCATCATGCGGACGGGGGCGTGGCTGCGGGCTGAAGGGGGGCGGTGAGGAGTGTACCGTTCAGGAAGATCGCGCCGCCCGAGAGCCGCAGCCGGCCGTCCGCGAGCAGGCGAACGGTCTCGACCAGCAGCGGATGCTCCACGGCGCGGACCCGGGAGGCGAGCGTCGCTTCGTCGTCGCCGGCCAGCACCGGCACCCGGGCCTGCGCGATCACCGGGCCGTCGTCGAGCCCGGGCGTCACCACGTGGACGCTGGCGCCGTGTTCGACGACCCCGGCCGCCAGCGCCTGCCGGTGCGTGTGCAGACCCTTGAACGCCGGCAGCAGCGAGGGGTGCAGGTTGATCATGCGATCCGGCCGGCGTTCGATCTCCGCGGCCGAGATGATCCGCATGTAGCCGGCGCAGACGATCAGGTCGGGGCGGGCGGCATCGACGGCGGCGAAGAAGGCGTTGTCGAACGCTTCGCGCGATGGATAGGCCTTGGCCGCGATTCCGATGCCCGGAATGCCCGCCTCGCGCGCCCGCGCGACGGCGAGACAACTCGGTCTGTCCGAGAACACGCCGACGATCGTGGCCGGCAGCGTCCCCGCGGCGACAGCGTCGATCAGCGCCTGCAGGTTGGTGCCGGCGCCGGAGGCGAGGACGGCGAGGCGGAAGGCCATCGGTTCAGCGCGGCCGATCATCGCCGGGGACCGGCACGACGGCGAGGAGTTCGGAGAAGCGCGCCATCGCGAGCCGCTTCTCCAGTCGGTGCGCCATGAATGGCATCGCCACGCCCATGACGAGCATGCCGGCCGGAACCGCCAGCGGCCAGTAGGGCGATCCGGCAGGGGCCGTGGCACGCCACAGGATCAGGCCGATCAGTGCGGCCCCGGCGATGCACGACCAGAGCGCCATGAACGCGAACACGAGCGGATGCGGGGCGAACCGGAGTTCGATGCGCGTGCCGTCGGTCGCGGCATGGACCGAGCCGGAAATCCGGGGCAGGAAGGAATTGCGATAGCGGATGTCCCGTCGCACCGCGAAGGCGTCGCCCTCGAACGTGCCGACGAACGCCGCGCTTCCGGTCAACCGCCAGAATTCGATCAGGTTCGACAACGGCACCGGCGCGCGCGTCGCCGAGCGCAGCCGGCGGTCGACGTCGTCGGGCAGCAGCGGAGAAGACAGCGCGATGCGTTGCGCGAGCATCGCTCAGCCGATCCGCACCCGCTCGCCGTCGCCCGCCCCGTTCGCATCGGTCCTGGTCACTTCGCCGATGCGCCAGTGCGGGAGTTCGAGGCGGTCGAGTTCGCCTTCCAGCGCGGCTGCGGCGTCCTGCGGGGCGACCAGCACGAAGCCGATGCCGCAGTTGAAGGTGCGCCACATCTCCTCGTCGGCGACCTGGCCTTCGCGTTGCAGCCACTGGAACACCGGCGGCAGCGGCCAGCTCGATGCGTCGATCGACAGCCCGAGGCCGTCGGGGATCACGCGGATGATGTTCTCGGTCAGGCCGCCGCCGGTGATGTGCGCCATCGCGTGGATGGACTCGCCGTGCGGGCCGTTCAACAGGTCGAGCACCGGCTTCACGTAGAGGCGGGTCGGCGCCATCAGCGCATCGACCAGGCGCACGCCGCCGAGGTCGAGGTCGGCCGGGCGGCCGGCGCGATCGTAGATGCGGCGGATCAGCGAATAGCCGTTGGAATGCGGGCCGCTGGAGGCGATGCCGATCAGCACGTCGCCTTCGCGCACCTTCGCGCCGTCGAGGATCTTCGACTTCTCCACGCCGGCCACGCAGAAGCCGGCCAGGTCGTATTCGCCCGGCGGGTACATGTCGGGCATCTCGGCGGTCTCGCCGCCGATCAGCGCGCAGCCGGAAAGCTCGCAGCCCTTGGCGATGCCGCCGACCACGGCCACCGTGGTGTCGACGTCGAGCTTGCCGGTGGCGAAGTAGTCAAGGAAGAACAGCGGCTCGGCGCCCTGCACCAGCACGTCGTTGACGCACATCGCGACCAGATCGATGCCGATGGTGTCGTGGCGACCGAGCTGCTGCGCCAGCTTGAGCTTGGTGCCCACGCCGTCGGTGCCGGAGACCAGCACCGGCTCGCGATACTTGCCGGAGAGGTCGAACAGGGCGCCGAAGCCGCCGAGGCCGCCCATCACCTCGGGGCGGAAGCTGCGCTTGACCAGCGGCTTGATGCGTTCGACGACCTCGTTGCCTGCGTCGATGTCGACGCCGGCGTCGCGGTAGGTCATTCCGGGGGAAGCGGGGGGCGTCTGGGTCACGGCGGGGGCTGCGGGCGCGGAAAGGCGGAATTGTAGCCCGCAGCGGCGCGGCCCCGGGCTCCGGCGGTGCGATCCCGTGGCGTGATCGGGCGGTTTCGCTTACCGGGAAAGAGGGGGTTGTGGCACCATTCCCGACCTTGGCCATACTGTCCGGGACATCGAAGATGCGGCAATCGAACTGGCGGAAGATGCGTTGGGTCGCGGGGCTGTGCCTCGGGCTGGCGCTGATCGTCCCCGTCGTCCATGCCCAGCGGGTGGAGGGCGACCGTGCCTCCGCCAGCGGCGTCTACGAAGCCGAAGTCCAGGTCGCCAGCCAGACCGACACCGAGCGCGACCGCGGCTTCGCGCGGGCGCTGGCGCAGGTGCTGGCGAAGATCAGCGGCGACCGTGCCGCGACCGGCCGTCCCGGCGTCGGCCAGGAACTGCGCCGGGCGAAGGAGTACGTCGCCGGCTTCGACTACCGCCAGGACCAGGGCGTCGGCCGCAACGGCGCGCCGTCGTTCAAGACCACGCTGGTGGTGCGCTTCGACCAGGGCAAGGTCGACGGCCTCGTCGGCCTGCTCGGCCTGCCGATCTGGCCGCAGCCGCGGCCCAAGCCGGTGCTGTGGCTGGCGATCGACGACGGCAAGGGCCCACGGCTGGTCGGCGTCGGCCAGAGCAATGCCGCCCGCGCCATCCTCGACAAGGCGATCGAGCGCGGTTACCGCCTCGGCCTGCCGTCGGGCAACGCCGCCGAACAGGCCGCGGTCGGCGCGATCTGGCGCGGCGATACCGGCGCCGTGGCCCGGGTGTCGGCCCGCTACAGCCCGCCGATGCAGCTGATCGGCAAGCTCTACCGCAAGGGTGCCGGCTGGAAGGCCGACTGGACCTTCGTCGACAACGGCAAGACCTTGTCGAGCTGGTCGACCGAGAACACGGATGCCCGCGCCGCCATGGCCGGGGGTGCGGATGGCGCCGCCGATGCGCTCATCAGGCGTTACGCACGCCGGGGCGCTGCCGCCGGCCCGGCCGGCACCTACCGGGTGCTGATCACCGGCATCGACAGCGCCGACGACTACGTGCGCCTGATGGCCCACCTGCAAGAACTGGCGGTCGTGCGCAAGGTGCGGCCGGTCCGGGCGACCGCCGACGGCCTGCTGCTGGACCTGGACCTGATCAGCGGCCTGCCGGGCTTCCGCCGGATGACCGCGGATCGCGGCGTGCTGGTGTCCCCCGCGAGCGACGACGATGCCCCGGTGCCCGAGGGTGGCGAGCCGGTGATCCCGATCTTCGACCTGCGCTGAGCCGGCCATGGCCTTCACTCCACCCTCGCCGACGCCAGGTGGCTCCGCTTCGAGCCGTCCCGTTCCGGTCCCGCCCGACGCGCGCGGGGCGCTGCAGGACATCGCCACGTTCTTCCGGCGCCTGCAGTGGGGCCTGCTGCTGCTGGTGGTCGGCGCGCTGGTCTGGGCGCTGACGCCCGTGCTGACCCCGTTCGCGGCGGCGCTGCTGCTGGCGTGGATGGGCGATCCCGTGGTCGGACGGCTGCAGGCGCGCCGGCTGTCGCGCAACGCGGCCGTGAGCCTGGTCTTCACCACGATGGTGCTGGTGCTGGTGCTGCTCATCCTGGTGCTGGTGCCGCTGATCCAGGAACAGGTCGTCGTGCTGGCGGACAGCATGCCGGCCTACCTCGACTGGTTCCTGCACACCGCGCTGCCGTGGCTGCAGGCCAAGACCGGCCTGAACGTCACCACCTGGCTCGATCCGGACTACCTGATCGAGATGATCAAGCGCAACTGGAAGGGCGCCGGCGGCATCGCCAGCCAGGTGCTGGGGGTGATCACCCATTCCGGCTTCACGGTGCTGGGGTGGGTCGCCAACATCGTGCTGATCCCGTTCCTGACCTTCTTCTTCCTGCGCGACTGGAACACGCTGGTGCAGCGCGCCGCCGGTCTGGTCCCGCGCGAACGCATCGCCACGGTCGCGACCCTGGCGCGCGAGTCCGATGCGGTGCTCGGCAGTTTCCTGCGCGGCCAGTTCATGGTGATGCTGTCGATGGGTCTGTTCTACGCCGCCGGGCTGTGGATGGTCGGGCTCGACGTGGGCGTGGTCATCGGCCTGCTCGCCGGCCTGCTCACCTTCATTCCCTACATCGGCCCGCTGACCGTGCTGCTCGGCGGCAGCATCGCCGCGCTGGTGCAGTTCGGCGACTGGCCGCATCTGCTCGGCGTGCTCGCTGCGTGGGGCATCGGCCAGTTGCTGGAGAGCTACGTGCTGACGCCGAAGCTGGTCGGCGACCGCGTCGGCCTCGGTCCGGTGACGGTGGTGTTCGCGGTGATGGCCGGCGGCACGCTGTTCGGCTTCCTCGGCATGCTGCTGGCGCTGCCGGTGGCGTCGGTGGCGAACGTGCTGATCCGTCACCTCCACGCGCACTACACCGGGAGCCGGTTCTACCTCGGCGAGACGCCGGCCCCGCCGCCGGAGATCGCCATCGTCGATGCCCCGCATCGCGTGCCCGAGCGGCCGGCGCCTCCCGCGGAGCCGACGGACCCGGCGTGAACGCGCAGTCGCCCGCCGGCGCCGCGCAGTTGCCGTTGGCGCTGCGCTGTCCGCCGGACCAGCGTTTCGAGACCTTCGTGGGCGCCCCAACGGGCGCGCTCCTGCAGCTGCGGGCGTTCGCGCGCGGCGACACGGGCACGGGCGAGGCGCTGTATCTCGCCGGCCCGGCCGGCACCGGCAAGACCCATCTGCTGCTGGCCGCCTGCGCCGAGGCCGAGACCGCGGGCCGGCGCACTGCCTATCTGCCGCTCGCCGCCGCGGCCGGACGCCTGCGCGAAGCGCTGGAGGCGTTCGAACATGCCGATCTGGTCGCGCTCGACGGGCTGGAGGCCGTCGCCGGCACGCGCGAGGACGAGATCGCGCTGTTCGATGCCCACAACCGCGCCCGCGACGCCGGCCGCCGGCTGCTCTACGCCGCGCGCGTCGCGCCGGACGCGTTGCCATTGACGCTGCCGGACCTGCGCTCGCGCCTGTCGCAGTGCGTGCGCCTGATGCTCGAGCCGCTGGACGACGCCGGTCGTGCCGACGTGCTGCGCCTGCGGGCGCAGCGACGCGGCCTGCAACTGGAGGACACGGCGATCGACTGGCTGCTGCGTCGCGTCGATCGCGACCTCGCCAGTCTCACCGAACTGTTCGATCGCCTCGATCGCGAATCGCTGGCCGCGCAGCGGCGGCTGACGGTGCCGTTCCTGCGGCGCGTGCTCGGCGGTTGAGCGCCTTCGCCCGGCGCGTCACGCGCCGAGGCTGCGATCCAGCTCCGCCAGCCGCTCCGGCGTGCCGACGTCGGTCCAGCGACCGCGGTGATGCTCGCCGGTGACCGCATCGCAGCCCATCGCCGCGCGCAACAGGGGCGCGAGCTTGAAACGCGGCGGCGTCTCGCGGGTGCCGGGCGCATCGCCGACGATGCGGCGCCAGTCGTCGAACAGGCTGGGGCGGTAGACGCCGATGCCGGCGAAGGTGAGGCGTTCGCCCGACTCGCCCGGCGCGGGCCGTTCGCTGCGCAGACGCCCGTCGCCGTGCAGGGTGAAATCGCCGCCCGGGTTGTGCGCTGGGTTGTCGACCATCACCAGGTGCGCATCGCCCTCCGGCGCCAGCGGTAGGCGGGCGAAGTCGTAGTCGGTCCAGATGTCGCCGTTGACGGCAAGGAAAGGTTCCTCGCTGATGCGTTCGGTGCCGAGCAGCGGCAGCGCGTGCCACATGCCGCCACCGGTTTCCAGCGGGGCAGGGCCTTCATGGGCGTACTCGATGCGAACGCCGAACGGCTCGCCGTCGCCCAGCGTCTCCGGGAAGCTGCGCGCGAGCCAGCTGGTGTTGATGACGATGTCGCGGATGCCCGCCGCCGCCAGGCGTTCGAGATGCCAGACGATCAGCGGTTTGCCGCCTGCCTGCAGCAGCGGCTTCGGCACGGTGTCGGTCAGCGGGCGCATGCGCTCGCCGAGACCCGCGGCGAAGATCAGGGCCTTCATGGACGTCCCCCCTGGAGCGTGCGGCGCACTGTGCCACGAAGGAGCAAGCAAGGACTGTGCCGTTCGACACGTCGTCGATGTCGGAGGTCGCACATTCGTGCGCGATGGTTCGTCCGGTGCGGCGACGTGGGCTCGACGGTCGTCAGGCCAGCGCGGGCCGCACGCGGCGATCCAGCAATGCGGCCAGCGGCGCGAGTTCCGGGTACTTCGGCAGCACGCCATCGAGATGGGCGAGGAAGCGCGGCGCATCGGCGAGGTATTTCGGCTTGCCGTCGCGATGGTGCAGGCGCGCGAAGATGCCCATGACCTTGAGGTGACGCTGCACGCCGATCCAGTCCGCATCGCGGCGGAAACGCGCCCGCGGGGGCACCGGCAATCCGGCGGCCGCCGCGCGGGCGTGGTAGCGGTCGAGCCAGCCGCCGACGCGCGCCTCGGGCCAGCTCAGGAACGCATCCTTGAACAGGCTCAGGGCGTCGTAGGCGATCGGTCCGCGCACGGCGTCCTGGAAATCCAGCACCGCGGGGCCGTCGGCGGCGGGCATGAGATTGCGCGGCATGAAGTCGCGATGGACCAGCACCTGCGGCTGCGCGAGCGCGGCGTCGATCAGGCGGCGATAGACGAGGTCGATGGCCTCGAGGTCCTCGCAGTCGAGCGTGACACCGAGGTGGCGACCGAGGAACCACTCGTCGAAGAGGCGCAGTTCGCGCGCGAGCAGGGCCTCGTCGTAAGTCGGCAGGTCGGCCGGCGGCGCGATCGCCTGCAGCTTCAGCAACTGGTCGATAGCGGCGTCGAACAGCGCGTCCGCGTTGTCCGCGTCGATCACGTGGAGGTAGGTGTCGCGGCCGAGGTCTTCCAGCAGCAGGAAGCCGTCTTCGACATCCTCCGCCAGCACCCGCGGCACGCGCACGTCGCCGCCTTCGAGCAGCGCACGCAGGCGTAGCCACGGCCGCACATCCTCCTTGTCCGGCGGCGAGTCCATCACGATCCGGCTGCCGTCGGCGGTCTCGCCGCGCCAGTAGCTGCGGAAGCCGGCGTCCATCGACGCGCGTTCGAGGACCAGCGCATCGTCGCCGGTGACGGCGCGGGCCCAGGCCTGGCGCGCGTCGGCGCGGGGATCGTGGATGGGTGCGGCGTCGGTCATGCGCGGGGCCGGGAGCGGGGCGGGGCGGAAGGAGCGACAGGGTAAACTGCCGCCTTCGTTTCCGGGAGGGCGTCATGAGCGAACTGCAGCCGGTACTGCTGTCGGGCGGGTCGGGGACCCGGCTCTGGCCGCTGTCGCGTGAGGCCTATCCCAAGCAGTTCCTGCCGCTGGTCGGCGACGACACCCTGCTGCAGGCGACCTGGCGCCGGGTCGCGCCGCTGTCGTCGGCGACGCCGCTGGTCGTCGCCAACGAGGAACACCGCTTCCTCGTCGCGGAACAGCTGCGGGTGATCGGCGCACCGCAGGCGCGCATCGTGCTGGAGCCGGTCGGTCGCAATACCGCGCCGGCGATCGCCGCGGCGGCGCTGGTCGCCTCGGCCGACGGCAGCGACCCGCTGCTGCTGGTGCTGCCCTCCGATCACGTCGTCCGCGACCCCGACGCCTTCCGTGACGCCGTGCGTGCGGCGACACCCGCGGCCGAAGCCGGAGCCCTGGTCACCTTCGGCATCGTGCCGAACGAGCCGGAGACCGGGTTCGGCTATATCCACGCAGAAGCCAGCCAGGCGGAAGCCAGCGAGGGCGTGCGCAAGGTGCTGCGCTTCGTCGAGAAGCCCGATGCCGCGACCGCGCAGGGCTATCTCGACGCCGGCGGCTACTTCTGGAACAGCGGCATGTTCCTGTTCCGCGCCTCGCGCTTCCTCGAAGAACTCGACCGGCACCGACCGGACATCCTCGCCGCCGCGCGCGCGGCCAGCGCGCACCTTGATCCCGATGGAGAGTTCCTGCGCCTCGATCGCGAAGCCTTCGCCGCCTCGCCCTCGGAATCCATCGACTACGCGGTGATGGAGAACACCGACGCGGCCATGGTGCTGCCGGTCGACATCGGCTGGAACGACGTCGGCTCGTGGTCCGCGCTGTGGGAAGTGAGCGAACAGGACGGCGACGGCAACGCCCACCATGGCGACGTGATCGCCGTCGACAGCCGCAACAGCTACGCCTATGCCCGCCGCCTCGTCGCCCTCGTCGGCGTGGACGACCTGGTCGTGGTCGAGACCGACGACGCGGTGCTGGTCGCGGCCAAGGACAAGGTGCAGGAAGTGAAGCAGGTGGTGGCTCGGCTCAAGGCCGAGCAGCGTTCGCAGGCGGTGCTCCATCGCGAAGTGCAGCGGCCGTGGGGCAGCTACGACTCGATCGATGTCGGCGACGGCTTCCAGGTCAAGCGGATCAAGGTCAAGCCCGGTGCCGCGCTGTCGTTGCAGTCGCATGCGCGCCGCGCGGAACACTGGATCGTCGTGCGCGGCACCGCCCGCGTCACCCGCAACCTCGACCTGTTCGAACTGCACGCCAACCAGTCGACCTACATCCCGATCGGCGCGAAACACCGGCTGGAAAACCCCGGCACCGACGTGCTGGAACTCATCGAAGTGCAGTCCGGCGACTATCTGGGCGAAGACGACATCGTGCGCTACGAGGACGTGTATGGGCGGGGGTGAGTCCGCTCGATGAGCATTGTGCTGTTCGACTTCGACGGTACGCTCACCATGCGCGAGATGCTGCCAGTCTTGCTCGAACTAGCGGACGGCGTACTCATCCGGCGTTACGATGAGAACGGCACTTCGTTTTTTGAATATGCAATGCAAATTCCATAGGCCAATGGCGCTGATCCGCGCTGCGGATCTGATGATGGGTGACATAAAATGATAGCGTTTTTGTATTCGTTGAAATCGTTCTCCATTCAGGGCCGCAGTCTGCATATCAGCGCGATCCGAAAAAGCAATTCCGAATCATTTTGCTGGATTGCATTGCGAACTTGGCTTCGAATTGCGCGGATTTTTGGAGTTGCCAGTACGCGAATTTTTGCAGCGCTTCTCCTCTGGTTCCCGATGGTTTCTGTCGGCCAGAACGTCCTGTCAGGAATGGCAGAGTCGACGCGTTTCAAAACCGTCGTGCTTGTCTCGCGTCCACCGTTGGGTCCGATTCAAGCAGCTTTCGCTGCGTCGGCATTGGAACATGCGGAGCCAAGGCTATTTATTGATTTTGACGTCAACGGTGTGCCGGCCAATATCTCGCTAAATCGGACTTCCGGCGATGAGATTCTCGATCATGCGATCGTTGATTGGGCGCGTCAGTTGAAGGTGACTCCAGGTCGCGCTTTTTCCGGGGCTCTACCGTTCGTACTGAGTACGGAACCCGAGTCAAAGGAGGTCAGTTACGGAGTTGTTCCTGAGGTCGATCCATCTTCGCTGATGTCATTGGTCACAGTTCATGCGCTCACTCTGGAGGCGCTTGCGTATAGGCCGCCTCTCTCTTCATTGGTTGGCGAGTTCGCGCGCTCAAAATTGTCCGATGCACTTATCGATGTCGAACTCGATCACGATGCTGATGGCACGGTCGTTGGCGTGCGTCTGAACCGCTTGACGCCTAGCGAATCGCTCGACGCAACTGTCGTTGATTGGTGCAGGTATGTCAGGATCTGGCCTGGGAAAGCCGGCATGTCCCGATTGTCTTTTCGTTTGATTGCTGAGCCGGGTGAAGATTCCACCGGGGTCATTAGGGTGTGGATGCCCGTACCGGTGGAACAGGATCAGATCGTTAGTCAGATCGATCTGGAATCGATGTGGTCTGTGCTGGAACAATTGTTAGATTATGAAATCCCAAGGCAAGGCTTCCGAATACGTGCCGTTCACGATGGCAGTGGGCAAGTGACTCAAGCGACCATGGTGCGTGGAGCGAGAGATGCGGCGTTGGACCGCATCGTCCTGGAACAGTTCAAAACACTAAGGCTAAACACCAAAGGTTCTGAGGCAGGCAGTCTTGAGATTGAAATCTTTCAGAACAATGCCTCGCGGATCGTGCAAGCCGGGTCGAAAGAGCCATAGTTCATACCTCTTTGACGTAGCGTCGTAACATTGACTGTGAAGGTGCTGTGCGTCGAGGGCTCAGCCTATACGTATTGCCGCTCAGCCCAGCGACGCCAGCCACTCGTCGTCGGAGCCCTCGTTGACGCCTTCGAACAGGAACGTCGACAGATAGCGTTCGCCGGTGTCCGGCAGCATGGTCAGGATCACCGAGCCTTCGGGCGCCTTCTCCGCGACCTGCAGCGCCGCGGCCGCGGTGGCGCCGGCGGAGATGCCGACGAACAGGCCTTCCTCGGTCGCGAGTCGACGCGAGGTGTCGCGCGCCAGCACATCGTCGATCGGCACGATCTCGTCGGCGATCGTGCGGCTGAGCACCGCGGGCAGGAAATCCGGCGTCCAGCCCTGGATCTTGTGCGGCTGCCATTCCTTGCCGCCGAGCAACTGCGCGCCGGCCGGTTCGGTGGCGATGACCTTGAGGTCGGGGCGCGCCAGCTTCAGCACTTCGCCGGCGCCGGTGATCGTGCCGCCGGTGCCCCAGCCGCTGACGAAGTAGTCCAGGCGCTTGCCGGCGAAGTCGCGCAGGATTTCCGGGCCGGTGGTGCTGCGGTGGTAGGCCGGGTTCGCCTCGTTCTCGAACTGGCGTGCGAGGAACCAGCCGTGCTTCTCGGCGAGCTCCTTCGCGCGGCGTACCATGCCGCTGCCGCGCTCGGCGGCGGGCGTGAGGATCACCTTGGCGCCGTAGGCGCGCATCAGCTTGCGGCGTTCGACCGAGAAGGTCTCGGTCATCACCGCGACGAACTTGTAGCCGCGTGCGGCGGCGACCATCGCCAGCGCCACGCCGGTGTTGCCCGAGGTGGCCTCGATGATCGTGTCGCCGGGCTTGAGCAGGCCCTTCTTCTCGGCGTCGAGCACGATCGCGATCGCGAGGCGGTCCTTGACCGAGCCGCCGGGATTGAAGGACTCGACCTTGGCGTACAGGGTCACGTGCTTCGGCGCGATGCGCTGGAGGCGGACGATCGGCGTGCCGCCGATGGTGTCGAGGAGGTTGTCGTAGAGCGCCATGGAAGTTGCCTCGGGGAATGCGTGGAGTAGGACGTGGATCGCGGGGCCGGCCGGTCAGGCCGCTGCCGCCAGCGGGTCATGGGCGTGCGCGAGCGTGTCGTCGAAGCCGCCCAGTGGGGCGGCGCCGTACCAGTGCAGCGATGCCGCCAGTGCCGCGACCTCCCCGACGAACAGCAGCGCCGGCGAACGCACCGCATGCGCCCGTGCCTGCGCCGGCAGCGCGTCGAGCGTGGCCAGGACGATGCGCTGTTCGGGGCGGCCGCCGTTCTCGACCAGCGCGCAGGGCGTGGATGCGGCACGGCCGTGGGCGAGCAGGCGTTCGCGCACGCGCTCGAGGCCGGCGACGCCCATGTAGAAGGCCAGCGTCTGCCGTTCGCGGGCGAAGCCGGCCCAGTCGAGGTCGTCGTCCGCGGCCTTGCCGTGCGCGGTGACGAAGCGCACCGACTGCGCGTGGTCGCGATGGGTCAGCGGAATGCCGGCGTGCGCGGCGCAGGCGAGGGCGGCGGTGATGCCGGGCACGACTTCGTAGTCGATGCCGTGCGCGCGCAGGAATTCGAGCTCCTCGCCGCCGCGGCCGAACACGAAACCGTCGCCGCCCTTCAGCCGCACGACGCGGCGACCGGCGCGGGCGTGTTCGAGCATCAGCGCGTGGATGCCGTCCTGCGGGACGTGGTGGTGCCCGGCTTCCTTGCCGACCTCGATGCGTTCGGCGTCGCGGCGAGCGAGGTCGAGCACGTCCGGCGACACCAGACGATCGTGCAGGATCACGTCGGCCTCGTTGAGCAGTCGCAGGCCGCGCAGGGTGAGCAGTCCGGCGTCGCCGGGACCGGCGCCGACCAGCGCGACCCGGCCGTGCGGTGTCGGCGACGTGCCCTCGAGCCGTGCGAGCAGGGCGCGCTCGGCGGCGACGGCATCGCCGCGACGCAGCAGCGCCGGCATGTCGCCCTGCAGCAGGGCGTCGAAGAAGGCCCGGCGTGCGGCGAGGTCGGGGAGGCGTGCGCGGATGCGGCGGCGATGGCGCACCAGCAGCGTCGCCAGCGCGCCGAGCGCGGGATCGAGTTCGGTTTCGAGCTTTTCCCGCAGGTGGCGGGCGAGCATCGGCGCGGCGCCGCCGCTGGAGATCGCGATCTGCAGCGGGCCGCGTTCGACCCGCGCCGGCATCTGGAACGCGCACAGCGGGGCGTCGTCGACGACGTTCACCCAGATCCCGCACGCTTCCGCGGCCTCGGCGACCGCACGGTTGACGGGGTCGTCGTCTGTGGCGGCAATGACCAGCCGGGCGTCGTCCAGCCAGGCCGGGTCGAAGCGGCCGGGAAGGTGTTCGAGCCGGCCTTCGGCGACAAGGGCGGCAAGTTCGACGTCCAGCGCCGGTGCGCCGACCCGGATCCGGGCGCCGGTCGGCAGCAGGGCGGCGATCTTGCGCCGCGCCACGGCGCCGCCGCCGACCACCAGCACCGTCCGTCCGCGCAGGTCCAGGAAGACCGGGAACAGCCGCGCCGCCTCCGCGCCATCGGCCGCGCCCGCGATGCCCGTGATCGGGCGTTCGGCGCTGGCGACGGCGGATGGCGAGGCGAGGGACATGGTCGCTCCGGGTATGGGAGGCTCAACTTACGCCCGCCGCGGACATGCCCCAAATGATCCGCCCCTCTTGGCTTATGCTTTTTGGGAATAAGACCGCGATACTGGCGACAGGCGGTGTCTGGTATTCCTATCGCTTGATCCGCATGAAGGGATCGGGCGCCAGCGTCGTCCCCCGACCCGGATCGCCGGCCGTTCCCTCTCCCCTCGACATCGCCCCCATGACCCTG
The DNA here is from genome assembly GCA_044227145.1 of Lysobacteraceae bacterium. Lineage (GTDB taxonomy): Bacteria > Pseudomonadota > Gammaproteobacteria > Xanthomonadales > Xanthomonadaceae > Lysobacter_I. The sequence goes on along the minus strand of JBGAFR010000010.1, from coordinate 10,055 downwards.
GTCCAGCTGCGCTATTTCGTCGCCATCGCCGACGCCGGTTTCAACATCACGGTGGCCGCCGAGCACGTGCACGCCACCCAGCCGGGGCTCTCGAAACAGCTCAAGCAACTGGAGGACGAGCTGGGCTTCCTGCTGTTCGCGCGCAAGGGCCGCAGCCTGGAAGGTCTGACCCCCTCCGGCACGCAGGTGCTGACCCATGCCCGCCGGCTATTGGCCGAGGCCGCGAACATCCGCGCCTTCGCCGCCAACCAGCGTCGCGACGTGCACGGCCAACTGCTGATCGCCACCACCCATACCCAGGCGCGCTTCGTGCTGCCACCGGCGCTGTCGCACCTCCATCGGGCCTACCCGCAGCTCAGCCTGCACCTGCAGCCCAGCGCCGACGCCGACGTGCTGACCCAGCTCGCCCGCGGCGAGGCCGACCTGGCGCTGATCAGCACCGCCGGCGACCCGCCCGCCGACGGCATCGCGATCCCGCTGTTCCGCTGGCATCGCGTGGTGCTGCTGCCGAAGACGCATGCGCTGGCGAAGGCCGGCGGCCGGCCGAGCCTCGACGATCTGGCCGCGCACCCGCTGGTGAGCTATGAATCCTCGATCCGGCCCGACTCCTCGCTGCGCCGCGCCTTCGCCGCGCGCGGACTGGAACCGCAACTGGCGATGACCGCGCGCGACGCCGACCTGATCAAGACCTACGTGCGCACCGGCATGGGCGTCGGCCTGCTCGCCGAGATGGCGGTGAGTGCGGTCGACGACGCCGATCTCGTCGCGCTGTCTGCGCCGGAGTCGATCCCGGTGTGCACGGCCTGGGCCGTGCTGCCGCGCGAGCGCGTGCTGCGCGACTACACGATCGACCTGCTGGTGGCGCTGGCGCCGCAGCTCGATCGCCACGACCTGCGGCGCGTGCTGGCCGGCCACCAGGCGCCGGCGTGGCCGACGCCGCCGAGCTGGACGGCGTTGAGCCAGGCGATCACGAGCTGAGCATTGTCCTGAAAGCCATTCCGGTCCCATCGCATGGGCGATGGCCTCCGGCATGGCCTCACATCCCGAACTGCAGGCGAGGTATCCGCTTCTCGTCGGACTTTCCTGCCGAGTTCGCGACGATGTGTCGACCCTCCGATTGGCTCTGCATACCTCTCGATGCGGAGACGGATGCGTCCGGAGGAAAGCCCGAAATCCGTTCCGCGCTGGCGCGCGGGTGACTTTCTTTGGCGCAAAGAAAGTCACCAAAGAAACACGCAAGTCCAATTCGAACCTGCCGTCCGGATCGTGGCCGGGATTTTTCGACGAGGCGTCCTGCCTCGTCGAAAAACGGCGGACGTCGTGTCCGCCGCCCTCCGGGTCTCCACCTCCGGGATGATGGGACCGCAATCCGAGCGCTCATCGGGACGAAACGCGAATGGGCGGATCGCAGCACGCTTGAATCCGGAAAGGCCGGATTTCGAATGTGACGTTCGACGAATGCGCGCTTCTGCGTTGACGATGCGCATCACCCATGCATCCAGAACGCCGCGTCGGCGTAGCGCGGGTCCTTCCACCATTCCGGCGTACCGGTGCCGCAGCGCATCGGTGCGGCGCCGGCCTGGCTCTGCAGCGGGGCGATCACCTCGCCCGCGGCGTTGCGGCGCGCGCCGCGGCGCGGGGTTTCCGGCACGATGATGGCCAGATGGCCGCCACGGCCGTCGTGCGCGCCTTCGGCCGCGATCAGCGCGACCGCGCCCTGGTCGGCCTCGCGCTGGAGAGAGGACACGCTGCCGGTGCGCCGCCAGCCGAAGTGCGCGCCAAAATCGCGCAGCCAGCGGGCGAGGTCGTCGCTGCCCATCTCGCGCACCGTGTTGCCGAGCAGGGGCGGCGGCTTTGCGCCAAGTGCGATGCGCGCGAGTGCGGCGTCGGTCCACCAGACGCGTGGCAGATAGACGCCGGCGAGATGGCAGTAATCGTGCGCATAGACCGCGGCGAACCCGGCGCCGTCGCGCGGCGCGTAGCGCAGGTGCGCGGGATCGTCGCAGCCCAGCCACTCGACGATCGCGGCGAGTTCGCGGCGCAGTGCGGCGGGATCGTCGCCTTGGCGGCCGGGCTGCCCGGGTTCGTCCAGCGACTGCGGTCCGGCGGGCGCGCGTCGCCGGATGGCCGTGCCCGCGGGCGCGGGCAGGTGCACGGCGACGAACCCGCGCGTCGGCGGCGTCGGCGACGGCGCGAGCACGGGAATGCGGCGGATGCGGTCGTCGCGCACCAGGTGATCGGCCGACGCGAATCCGCGCAGGCGCGCGCCGTACAGGCTGGTCTCGACGTCGAGGAAGCCGTGCGTCGGCGTGTCGTCGAACGCGCGGACCGGATGGCCGTCGGGCAGCGCGGCGACCACGTTCGCGCGCGGAGGCTGCGAGCGCTTCGGCTGGCTGCGCAGGCGCAACGTGGCGCCGTGCGTCTCGACGCGGTAGAAGCCGCCACCGGCTTCGAGCGGCGAGGGCGGCGGCAGCAGCGCTTCGCCCGTGCGCGGCAGCGGCGATCCGGGCATGCCCGCGACCGGCACCGTCTTCGCCAGCCGCAGATACGCCAGCACCGACTCGCCGTAGTAGCGCTGGCCGTCGAAATGCCCTTGGCGTAGCCCGCGTTCCGGACGGAAGCGGCCGGTGTTGTAGACGATCGCGACCTGCGCGAGGCGCTCGTCGTCCAGCCGCGTCGCGTCGCGCACGCCGAGCACGTGCAGGCAGCGCCGCAGTTCGCGCGTGCAGTGTTCCAGCGTCTGCTCGAACCGCGCCCAGCGTCGATCGAGGAAATAGTCGGGATCGGCAGGGAAATGCTGCAGGTCGCGCTGGAACAGGCCGAAGCCATGGCAGAACTTGTCGGGATTCGCGACCGAACGCTCGTAACCCGGGATGTGCGCCGCCATCTCGACCAATGCGGCGCGCGCGATCGCGAACATCTCGGCACCGCGCGGGTGGGTCAGCAGATCGGCCCGGTGCTTCGGGAAGGGCCGGCCGCTGCCGTCGGCCCTGGCGTCGATGGTGTCGCCGACGCACAGCGCGAGGAGTTCCGCTTCGGACAGGCCGTCGCGACGCAGCTTCGACCACACGAACCCGGTTTCCTGGCAGGCCAGCGCCACAATCAGGTCGAGCGTGAGCGGCGTGTCCGCGAGCGCGGGCACGATCCGTCCGGCGAAGGTCTGCTTGAACCACACCAGGTCGTCGCGGTTCGGCATGCGGTCTTCCTCGTTGACGGTGGGGCGCGCCGGCCGCCTCCGGCGCATGCCCTGCCTCGGCGGGACATCGCGCGGGTCGACCCCCTCGACGAGCAGCGGGCGCATGTCGTCGGCGGACAGTCATGCGCGCAATGGGCGGCGACAGGCTTGCATGGATCGAGACCGGTGCGCGGCGCCCGGACGCGGTCGATCATCGACGGCAGATCGCCACCGGATCGTAGCGCATGGCATCGCCCTGCGCGACGATCCTCCGCGGCGAAAGCGCCCCGGCGCGAGGCGCCGTCGTACTGCCCGCCGGCGATCGTCGACGGGCATCGGTCCCGACGTCCGCGGACGCAGTCGAATGCGGGTATCGCCCGCATCGGCGGCATTCTCCGGACCCGGGTCGCAGTGCCTGCGATCCTCGGGGGAAGAGCGCTTTTCCCCGGTAAAACAGCGCGTTGCAGGTGTTCTGGAAAGCGCGGGTCGCGTTCCGGGCGATGCGACGCAGAGTGGGCGGCCGCACGGCCGGGCCGGCGCGATGCGCGGGCGGCTCGCCGCCCTTCGCCGTGCGCGGTATGGTAGCCGGCGGATGCGCCGAGGCGCGTCGGAACAGGGGGAGCGATGACCACCGCATTGTCCGTCGAGACGCGTCGGCGCATCGCGCGCGAGTGTCGCCAACTGGTGCTGAGCCAGGGGCGCGCCGGGGCGTTCGCGACGCTGGCAATCGCGGTGCTGTATCTGGCGATCCTGCGCGACGTGCACCCGCGGACGCTGCTGGTCGGCTGGGCGGCGGCGGTGGGGCTGGCGTCGGCGCTGCGCATCTGGCTGGCATCGCCTTCGATGTGGCGTCCGGACGCTGACGGCGACAGTCGCGCCGGCAAGCCGCTGGTGTGCATCCTGCTCGGCGCGTTCTGCGGGGGCGTGTGGGGCGTGGGGTCGACGCTGCTGTTCCCGATAGGCCAGGGCGAGCTGTATTTCGTCGTCGCCTTCCTGCTGATCAGCATGCCCGCGGCAGCCGTCAGCAGCTTCGGCGCGTGGTGGCCGGCGCATGCGGCCTACGTGCTGTGCAATGTCGGGCCGTTCGCGCTGTACTTCCTGTTCTCCGGCGAGCCGGATTTCATGATCGCCGGCTTCGCCGCCTGCCTGTTCACCGTATTCCTGCTGCGCCAGGGGTTCGTCATCAGCCGCACGATCCGCCGCAACATCGCCCAGCGGATCGCACTCATGGACATGACGCGCACGCTCGGCGAGGCGCTGGACCGGGCGGATGCCGCGAACCGCGCGAAATCGACCTTCCTCGCGAACATGAGCCACGAACTGCGCACGCCGCTGAACGCGATCATCGGCATGAGCCAGTTGCTCGCCGAAGCGCCCGACGCACCGGCGCATCGCGAATTGCCCCGTTCGATCCGGCGCGCCGGGCAGTCGCTGCTGGCGCTGATCAACGACGTGCTCGACCTGTCGCAGATCGAGGCCGGCAAGATCGCGCTGCACGTGGCGCCGTTCGCCCCGGGGCGGCTGGTCGAGGACGTGATCGACATGTTCGGCCCGGAGGCGCAGGCAAAGGCGCTGCGGCTCGAGGCCGTGCTTGCACCGGGGCTGCCGTCGCGATTCGCCGGCGACCAGGCGCGGCTGCGCCAGGTGCTGGTGAATCTGGTCGGCAACGCGGTCAAGTTCACGATGCGCGGAGAGGTGCGCATCGAGGCCGACGTGGTGGTCGATGCGGACGATGTGCGCCGGCTGCGGATCGCCGTGGTCGACACCGGGCCGGGCATCCGCGAAGCGGACCGCGAGCGCATCTTCCAGCCGTTCCAGCAGGGCGACGATTCGACCACGCGCGCGCACGCCGGCAGCGGGTTGGGCCTGCGCATTTCCGGCGACCTGGTCGCGCTGATGCGCGGGCGCATCGATCTCTCCAGCGTGGTCGGTGCCGGCAGCCGCTTCACGGTGCTGGTGCCGGAAGCGGCGATCGCGGACATCGCGATGGACGAGGAGGCGCCGTCCCCGCCGACGATCGACGTCGCCACCGACCTGACCGGGCTGCGTGTGCTGGTCGCCGAGGACAACGTGCTCAACGCCTCGCTGGTCCAGCTCATGCTGGAGCGCGAGGGCTGCGCCGTGACCTGCGTCGGGAACGGGGCGGACGTGCTGGAGCGGATGCGCGTCGACGCCTGGGACGTGGTGCTGATGGATTGCCAGATGCCGGACATCGACGGATACACTGCGACCCGGCAATGGCGGGTGCAGGAAGTCGCCGAGCGGCGTCCGCGGCTTCCGATCGTCGCGCTCACCGCACACGCCATGGCCGACGACCGCAGACGCTGCCTGGAGGCGGGCATGGACGAATACCTGACCAAACCGATCAAGCGCGACGCCCTCTGCCTGGCGCTGGCCCGGCTGGCGCCGGATGCAGGCACCCGCGCCGCGACCCAGTCGGAAACCACCGCGCCATGAGCCGACGCCTGCTGCTGATCGGGGCCACGGGACTGGTCGGCGGCCACGCGCTGGCGCTGGCGCTCGCGGACGCGCGCATCGCGCACGTGGTCGCGCCCACGCGCCGCGCGTTGCCCCCGTATCCGAAGCTGGAGAACCCGATCGTCGATTTCGAGGCGCTGCCGCGCGACGCCGCCTGGTGGGCGGCCGACGGCGCGGTCAGTGCCTTGGGCACCACGATCCGGGTGGCCGGTTCGCAGGCGGCCTTCCGCCGGGTCGACGTCGACTACGTGGTCGACACCGCCGTGCTGGCCCGCGCCGCCGGCGTCCGCGCGTTCGCGCTCAACACGGCGCTGGGCGCCAACCCGTCCGCCCGCAATTTCTACCTGCGCTGCAAGGGCGAGGCCGAACGCGGGGTCGGGGCATTGGGGTTCCCGGCGCTGACCCTCGTCCGGCCGTCGCTGATCGGCGGCGAACGCGCGCAGTCGCGGCCGATGGAGCGGCTGGGCATCCGGGTCGCGAATGCGGTTGCGCCCCTCCTGCCGCGCCGCTACCGGGTGGTTCCGGCCGAGCGGATCGCCCGCTGCCTGCTGGAGGGGGCGCTGCGGGACACGCCGGGGCTGCGGATCGTCGAATCCGAAGCCATCTGAACGCCCTGACGGAGCTCCCGCGGCTGATTTAGAGCGACAACCCGAGGCCGCAGGCGCACAATGGCCGGTTTCCAGCCGTCCGGGTGCGTCATGTCCACCGAAGAATCCTCCCTGCGTTTCGCCGATCTCGGCCTCGCCGAGCCGGTGATGGCCGCGGTCCGCGAGGTCGGCTACGAGACGCCCTCGCCGATCCAGGCGGCCACCATCCCCGCGCTGCTGGCCGGCCGCGACGTGCTGGGCCAAGCCCAGACCGGTACTGGAAAGACCGCGGCGTTCGCGCTGCCGCTGCTGTCGCGGCTGGACCTGCAGCAGGGCAAGCCGCAGGTGCTGGTGCTGGCGCCGACCCGCGAACTCGCGATCCAGGTCGCCGAGGCCTTCCAGCGCTACGCGCACAAGCTGCCCGGCTTCCACGTGCTGCCGATCTACGGCGGCCAGAGCTACTACCCGCAGCTGCAGGCGCTCAAGCGCGGCGTGCACGTCGTCGTCGGCACGCCCGGTCGGGTGATCGACCATCTCGAACGCGGCACGCTCGATCTGTCCGAGCTGAAGGCGCTGGTACTCGACGAAGCCGACGAAATGCTGCGCATGGGCTTCATCGACGACGTCGAGACGGTGCTGAAGAAGGTGCCGGAGCAGCGCCAGGTCGCGCTGTTCTCCGCGACCATGCCGCAGCAGATCCGGCGCATCGCCCAGACCTACCTGCGCGATCCGGTCGAGGTCACGATCGCCGCGAAGACCACCACCGCGACCAACATCCGCCAGCGCTACTGGTATGTCAGCGGCGTGCACAAGCTCGACGCGCTCACCCGCATCCTCGAGGCCGAGCCCTACGACGCGATGATCATCTTCGCGCGCACCAAGTCGGCGACCGACGAACTGGCCGAGAAACTGCAGGCGCGCGGCCTCGCCGCCGCGTCGATCAACGGCGACGTGCAGCAGGCGCAGCGCGAGAAGACGATCCAGCAGTTGAAGGACGGCAAGCTCGACATCCTGGTCGCCACCGACGTCGCCGCGCGCGGCCTCGACGTCGAGCGCATCAGCCACGTGCTGAACTACGACATCCCCTACGACACCGAGAGCTACGTCCACCGCATCGGCCGCACCGGCCGCGCCGGGCGCAGCGGCGAGGCGATCCTGTTCGTCAGCCCGCGCGAGAAGAACATGCTGCGTGCGATCGAGCGCGCCACGCGCCAGCCGATCGAGGAAATGCCCCTGCCCAGCGTCGAGACCGTCAACGACGCGCGCATCGCGAAGTTCCTGGGTCGCATCGGCGATGCGCTGTCGCAGGACGAGAGCGGCGGCGGGGAGCTGGGGCTGTACCGCGAACTGGTCGAACGCTACGAGCGCGAACACAACGTGCCGGCGGTGGAGATCGCCGCGGCGCTGGCCAAGCTGGTGCAGGGCGACATGCCGCTGCTGCTGTCGCCGGAACGCAAGCGCGAGCCGCAGGACGCCCGCCAGCATCGCGAGTACGCCGAACGCGCCGAGCGCGGCGCGGAACACCGCGAGCACCGTCGCGAACGCCCGGCCCGCGAGCCGCGCGCCGAGCACGAAGGCGCCGCGCCGCGGCCGAAGAAGGACATCGGCCCGCGCCAGCCGCCGGAAGCGGGGATGGAGACGTACCGGATCGAGGTCGGCCACATGCACGGCGTGAAGCCGGGCAACATCGTCGGCGCCATCGCCAACGAAGCCGACCTCGAGAGCAAGTACATCGGCCGGATCGACATCCACGACGACCATTCGATCCTCGACCTGCCCGAAGGCATGCCCAAGCCGTTGCTGATGCACCTGAAGAAGGTGCGCGTCGCCGGGCAGATGCTGCGGATCCAGAAGCTGGACGAGCACGACGCCGGGGCGGCGCCGAAGCCGCGCGCGTTCAAGCCGCGACCGGCGGGCGAGGGCAAGCCCCGCGTCGACCGGTCCGGCACCGGCAGACCCGCCGGCGACAAGCCGGGCAATTTCCGCCCCCGCGACACGCGTCCGGGCAAGCCCGGTGCGAAGCCGCCGGGCGCGAAGAAGCCGCATCGCAAGGGACCGCCGCGCGACTGAGCTTGCCAAGCTCGGCGGGTTTTGCTGGACTTCACGGGGGCGTTCGCCACCGGAGGCAGGATGTTGGGCAGCAGGTTCGTCGTCGCGTTCGCCGCGTTCGTGATGACATGGGGGGCGTGCGGTGCTGCGGCCGGGGCGCCGCCCTCGCTGGAAGAAATTCTCCGCCCAAGCCGGCACACGCTGGTGCAGATCTCGCCCGGCGGGCGCTACATCGGCGCCACCCTGCGCGAGCCGGAGAACAACCAGAACCGGATGGTGCTGGTCGTCATCGACAGGGCGACCAACAAGCCGGTGCGCATCCTCGATCCGGAGGAGAAGGCGGAGATCGGCGGGATGTGGTGGGCCGGCGAAGAGCGCCTGTTCGCCCAGATCCGCTGGGGCGGCAACACGTTCCAGCAATATTTCGTCGATCCCCGCGTGATCGCGATCAACGTTGATGGCAGCGGCAAGCGCCTGCTCGACGCCTACATCCTCGACATCCTCGATGATGGCCACATGCTGATCGAGGGTTGCGCGAAGCAGACCAGCGAGGGTTGCTTCAACTTCGTGCAGAAGGTCGACACGCTGAGCGGCCGCAACGGGCCGCGCATCGTCGATGCGCCCGCGGCCAATGCCTGGTATTTCACCGACAACGCCGGGCAAGTCCTCTTCGCCACGGTCTGGGACAACGGCGACGGGCTGCAGACGGTCTGGCGTAGGCGCGGCGATGCATGGGAACGCTTCAACGAGGAGGCGAAGAGCGGAATCAGGATCGCGCTGATCGGCACTTCGCGCGACGACCGCCAGGCGTACCTGCAGGTGGAGGCGGCGCAGGGACCCGACCGGATCGAACGGATGGACCTCGCCAGCGGCGAACGGACCGAGGTGATGCGCGATCCCGAGCTGGATCCCGCCTTCATCGTGTGGTCCGCCGATGGCCGGCAACCGATCGGCGCCGCCTACGGACTCGGCGTGCCGCGGGCACGCTACTGGGACCCCGCGGACCCCGATGCGAAACTGCTGCGCGGCATCGAGGCGGCGTTTCCCGAGGATGCGGTGACCTTCGCCAACGGCTCGCGCGACGGCCGGCACATCGTGGTGAACGTGTGGAGCGACCGCGATCCGGGCAGCTACTACCTGCTCGATCGCGACACCAAGCACATGGACCTCGTCGCGCGGATGAAACCGTGGCTGTCGCCGGATGCGCTCGCGCGTAACCAGCCGATCGCATTCCGCACCCGCGACGGCCTCACCCTGCACGGTTACCTCACCCTGCCGCTGGAGACGAGCGCGCCGCCGCCGCTCGTGGTGCTGCCGCACGGGGGGCCGTTCGACGTCGGGGACGCATGGGGTTACGACGAGGAGACCCAGATCCTCGCCGCCAACGGCTACGCCGTGCTGCGGATCAACTATCGCGGTTCCGCCGGCTTCGGCCGGGCCTTCGAGCGCGCCGGCTATCGCCAGTGGGGCCTGAAGATCATGGACGACATCATCGACGGCACACGCTGGGCAATGGCCGACGGACGGATCGACCCTGCGCGCGTCTGCCTCTGGGGCAGCAGCTTCGGCGGTTATGCCGCGTTGATGGGCGTGGCGCTGGAGCCCGACCTCTACCGCTGCGCCATTTCCACTGCCGGGCCGACCGACCTGACCATCACTCGCCGGTGGGGCGATACGCGTCGCAGCGCCAGCGGGCGGCACTACCTCGATGAAGCGGTCGGCGACGACGAGAAGGCGCTGTTTGCGCAGTCGCCGGTGAGCCACGT
>JBGAFR010000009.1:0-66818 GCA_044227145.1 Lysobacteraceae bacterium | reverse complement strand
CGCGACCGTCTGGCCGGCGCGGATCTTGCAGGTGCGCCGCAACTCGACGGCGCCGTCCACCCGCACCGCACCGGTATCGACGAGATGCTTGCCGGCGGCGCCGCTGTCGCAGACGCCGGTCAGCTTGAGCAACTGGTTCAGCTCGACGTAGTCGCGTTCGAGGGTGAAGCGGTGTCGGGGCATGGCAGCGTCGGTCTCCGGGCGGAGGCGTAGCATAGCCGGCCACCACACCGCTGCTGACACGACTTGTCAGCAATCCGGCGCGAGACTGCGCCCCCGACCACAGGAAACCGCCATGCTCGCCTACGCCACCCTCGGTACCCGCGACCTCGCCCGCGCCGCGGCCTTCTACGATGCCGTCCTCGCCGAGATCGGCGCGAAGCGGTCGATGGAGGAGCCCGATTACTTCATCGCCTGGGACAAGGGCGACGGTGGCGCCGGCCTCGGCATCACCTATCCGTTCAACAAGGAAGCGGCGACCGTCGGCAACGGCACCATGGCCGCGCTCGGCGCATCCAGCCGCGAGGAAGTCGATCGCGTGTACGCGAAGGCGCTCGCACTCGGCGGCACCGACGAAGGCGCGCCCGGCCAGCGCTTCCCCGGCTTCTACGCCGCGTATTTCCGCGACCTCGACGGCAACAAGCTCAACTGCTGCTACTTCGGCGAGTGATGCACGATGCATGGGCTACTGACGCCACGGTGTCAGCAGCCCGCGCGCAGCATGGCGACTCCCGACCACGCCCCCGCAGGAGGCCGCCCATGTCCCACGTCCGTCGCAATGCCCTGAACTGGTTCGAACTGCCCGTCGTCGATCTCGATCGCGCGCAGCGCTTCTACGAGACCGTGCTCGACGCTTCGCTCGACCGCTCGCCCATGGGGCCCGACACCACCCTCGCGGTCTTCCCGTACGTGCGTGGCGAAGGCACCGGCGGCTGCCTGTTCGCCGGCGCGCATGCGCCCAAGCCGTCGAGCGAAGGCGCCGTCGTGTATCTCGATGCCGGCCCGTCGCTGGACGCGACGCTGGCGCGGGTGGAAGGCGCCGGCGGCCGCATCCTGGTGCCGCGCACCGAACTGCCTGAAGGCATGGGCGCGTTCGCCCAGATCGCCGACAGCGAAGGCAACCGCGTCGGCCTGCACGCGCTGGCCTGACGTGGCAGCATGCGGTCGGCATACCCGTTCCCGGATCCCATGCGCCGCGCCGACCGCCTGTTCCAGATCGTGCAGTTGATCCGCGGCCGTCGCCTGACGACGGCCGCGTTCCTCGCCGATCGCCTCGAGATCTCGCAGCGGTCGGTGTATCGCGATGTCGCCGCGCTGCAGGCGCAGGGCGTGCCGATCGAAGGCGAGGCCGGCGTCGGCTATCGCATGCGCCGCGGTTTCGACCTGCCGCCGCTGATGTTCGACACCCGCGAGGCGCAGGCGCTGGTCGCCTGCGTGCGCCTGGCGCAGCCGCGCATCGACACCGTGCTGGCCGCGCGCGCCGAGCTGGCGCTGTCCAAGATCCTCGGCGTGCTGCCGGGTGCCGAACGCGCCGCTGCCGAAAGCCTGAGCGTGTTCGCGCCGCCGGTGGGCCCCGATGCCGCGACGCGCGATCGCCTGCACCAGCTCCGCGACGCCATCGAAACCCGGCGCAAGGTGCGCGTGGACTATCTCGACCTGAAGGACGAGGCGAGCGTGCGCACGCTGCGCCCGCTGGGCTGTTTCTTCTGGGGCAACGTGTGGACGCTCGCCGCCTGGTGCGAGTCGCGCGAGGACTTCCGCAATTTCCGGGTCGACCGCATCCGCGTGCTGGAAGCGTTGGAGGAGCGTTTCCGCGACGAAGCCGGTCGCAACCTCGCCGATTTCATGCGCCAGTACGACCGCGATTGCGACCGCGGCCCCTGACCGTCACTCCGCCGGCAGGCGCAGTCGCGCACCGCGCCAGGACAGCACGACATCGTCGCGGTCGATGCGTTCGATCACCAGCTCGCCGAGGGTGTCGCCTTCGCGCACGCGCTGGCCGTCGAGGATCACGAAGCGACGCTGCGGGTCGTCGTTCCAGAAGTGCATGCTGAGTTTGAGCGGCGGCAACTGGCGGCGCACGTCGGCATCGAGATCGCCGAGCGCGGTCGGTCGGTCGTTGGCCGGCGGGGCGGGCAACGGCCTCGGTGTGGTCGGCGACGGGGAGGGTGCGGGTGACGGTGCGGTCGTCGTCGCTGGCAGCGGTGCCGGCGACGACACAGGCGAGGTGGGTGGCGCTGAGGCGGTTATCGGCGACGGGGTGGACGCTGGTGGCGGCGCGGTCGGAATGACTGGCAGCGTCGCCGGTGCCGGCGCGGGTGCCGCAGGTGCGGGGACGGGCGTGGTCGTCGATGCCGGTGCGTCCGCGACGATGGTGTCGGCTGCGGGGACGGCCGGCGTCTCCGGCGCAGGGCGGTGCAGCAGCATCCACACTGCGATGGCGGACGAGACGATCCCGAAGCCCGCCAGCGTCCACAGCGGCCACGCCGGTCGCGCATGCACCGGCGCATGCGCCTGCGGTGTCGGCGAGAACAGGTCCGGCGTTTCGCTGCGCCGGCGTGCGGCTTCGGATTTGCGCAGGGCATCGAGGATCAGCGACATGGTCAGCGGGCCTCGGGGCGTGTCGGTGGTGCGGTCGCGCCGAGCGCGAACAACGTCGGCGCATCCAGTCGCCCATCGCCGGGCAGACCGTGGCGGACCTGGAACGCGCGCAGCGCAGCGGTGTCGTCGGCTTCGATCGCGCCCGCCGCACGCAGGCGGGCCCGTACCCAGGCGCGCGCAGCGGCATCGCCGGCCGCGTAGCGCACCTCGATGCCGTCCGGCGCCGGCCACAGCGCCAGGAACTCGCCGTTCCATACGGTCGCGAGCGCGAGGCGGTCGGTAGTCAGCGCCATGCCGCCCAGCGACAGCCGCACGCGGTCGCCGTCGGCACCGTGCAGCGTCGCCCAGGCGGCGTGCGGTTCCGCGCGCAGGCGAAGCAGGACGGGCCGGCCGATGTGCAGCAGCGGATCGAGCGCCGCGCGGCTGCGCAGGCAATGCCAGCCGGGCGCGGTGGGGCAGGCATCGGCCGAGGCATCGCGCAGCGCCGTCGGTGCCTGCATCGACGCGGCCAGCGCACGCCACTCGCGGGGGGAATCGACCTGTGCGCCCTGCAGCCGGCGCAGCAGGGCTTCGCCGTCCAGCGCGGGGGGCGTTGCGGAGCTCGGCGGGATCGACGCAGTTGCGGTGCCGGTGGTCGCCTGGCGCATCGCGGGCGAGTTCGCCGGCGCCTGCGAAGGCCGGCGCGCGACGACGAGGGCGACCGCCGTCGCCGCCAGTGCGAGACCCCCGATCAGCGCCAGCTTCGCCAGTTCGCGGCGTGCGCCGCCCGCGGCAGGCACCAGCGCCTCGTCGGCGGCGCGATCGACCGTCTTCGCGTCGATCGTCAGCAGGTCGTGGGCGTAGCCGCCGAGCAGCGCGCGCTCGGCGACGATGTTGATCAGCCGCGGCACGCCGCCGGTGCGCCGGTAGACGCGCCGCACCGCGGATTCGGCGAAGGGGAAGCGTTTCGCGCCGGCGATGGTCAGCCGATGGCGCAGATAGGCGGCGGTGCCGGCCTCGTCCAGCGGGCGGAGGTGGTAGCGCGCCGTGATCCGCTGCGCGAGCTGGCGCAGCTCCGGCTTCGCCAGCAGGTCGCGCAGCTCCGGCTGGCCGATCAGGATGATCTGCAGCAGCTTCTGGGTTTCGGTTTCCAGGTTGGTCAGCAGCCGCACCTGCTCCAGCGCGTCCGCCGAGAGGTTCTGCGCCTCGTCGATGATCAGGACCACGCGCTCCCCATTGGCGTAGGCCTGCAGCAGGTACGCGCCCAGCGCGTCGAACAGCGCCTTGCCGCCGGGCCGCTGCGGCGCCGCCGGCTTCGGTTTCGCGCGGCTGCGCTTGCCGGTGGCGGCAGCGGGGGCGGACGCCGGCGCCGGCGTGGTCGCGCCGACCGGCAGCCGCAGTTCCTCGCAGATCGTCTGCAGCAGCTCCACCGGATCCAGCCGCGGGTTGAGCACCAGCGCGGCATGGGTGTCCTCGGGCAACTGGTTCAGCAGCAGCCGGCTGAGCGTGGTCTTGCCGGTGCCGACCTCGCCGGTGAGCTGCACGAAACCGCCGCCGCCGCCCTGGCGGATGCCGTACAGCAGGTGCGCCAGCGCGTCCCGGTGGTGTTCGCTGAGGAACACGTAGTGCGGGTCGGGCGTGATCGTGAACGGCGCCTGCTCGAGGCCGTAGAACTCCAGGTACATGCGGGCGGCTGCGGCGGGTCCGGCCGGGCGGGACGCCTAGACTGCCACAGCGGGCGCGGCGCGGGTCAGCGCGCGGCGTCGCCGTCGGGGTCGCCGATGACCTTGGCCTCGGCCACCGCCAGCGTTTCCGGATGGTCGATCCGTCGCGGCCGCAGCAGCAGCGGGTAGACCAGCACGGTGCCGAGGATGATCGCGACGCCGAGATAGAACGTTGGCGTGAGCTCGCGCTGTTCGCCCAGCAGCACGATGGCGAGGAAGATCGCGTAGACCGGTTCCAGGTTCACCGCGAGCTGCGCGCCGAAGGCGGTGATCCGGCGCAGCGCCACCAGCGACAGCGCGAACGGGATCAGCGTGCAGGCGACGGCGAGCGCCAGCAGCCACAGCGCATCGTGCAGGCCGGGCAGCACGAACGGGTCGCCGCCGAAGGCCTGCGGCGACAGCAGTCCGGACAGCGGCGCGAGCAGGGTCATCGTCGCCACGCCCGCGCCCATTTCCAGCGCGGTCACCGACAGCGCGTCGGCGTGGTCGACCAGCCGCTTGTTGAGCGAACTGAACAGCGCGACGAACAGCGCCGAGGCCGCGCCCGCTGCGATGCCCGCCAGCATGTTCGCCGGCACGCCGCCGACGACGAGCGCCACGCCGGGCAGCACCGCGATGCCGAGCCCGACCTCGCGCATCGACAGGCGGCGACCGGTCATCCGCGGCTCGACGAGCGCGGTGAACACCGTGGCCAGCGCCATGCAGGTCGCGCCGACGGACGCGTTCGCGAGCTTGATCGAGGCATAGAACGTCAGCCAGTGCAGCGCCACCAGCGCGCCGACGCCGGCGTAGCCCCAGCGCAGGCGCGCGGGCATCGCACGCAGCCCGCGCCACACGCGCGGGGCCAGCGCCAGCAGGCCGGCGACCAGCAGCATGCGCCACCACACCAGCGGCAGCGCGGGCAGCGTGATGAGTTTGCCGAGGATGGCGGTGAAGCCCCACAGCACAACGCACAGATGGATCTGGAGCCAGGCGGTGCGGGTGGCGGCGGAAGCGGCGGTCATCGGCGGGCGCGACGCGCGGGCGTCGGGGCGGGCAGGGCGCGCAAGCTTACCGTGTCGCCCGCTCGCCGACGTGCTCGCCGGTGCGGTCGTCGAGCGTGGCCGCGAGCAGCCAGTCGACGAAGCGCTGCGCGGGCGCACGCAGACGACGATGCGCGGGGTGGACGATGTGGTACTGCCAGCGCGCCGGCACGTACGGGCCCGGCAGCCGCTGCAGGCGGCCGCCGTCGACCCAGGGCGCGAGGATCTTCTCCCGCCCCAGCGCCGCGCCCAGCCCGAGCGCCGAGGCCTCCATCGCGTCGGTGCTGTCGCTGAAGCTGTGGCGGAAGTCGAGCCGCGCGCCGGGGACGCCCGCGGCCCGGAACCAGTCGGGCCAGCCCTGGCGGGCCAGGTCGGTGACCAGCGGCAGGCGCGCGATGTCCGCCGGCGTCTCGACGCCCGCGGCGAGCGACGGCGGCGCCAGCGGCACCAGGGCATCGTCCATGACGTGGTAGGCGGCGAGCCCGGGCCAGTGGCCGGGGCCGTGGCGGATCGCCAGGTCGGGGCCGCCGGCTTCGAAGCGTGCGAGGGCGATGCCGGTGTCGAACTCCAGGCGGATGTCCGGGAACGCCTCGGCGAACGCCGGCAGGCGCGGCATCAGCCACGCGTGCAGCAGCGAATGCAGGGTGCTGACCCGGACCCGGTCGCGATCGTCGGCATCGCTGCGCAGCTCGCGCAGGGTTCCCTCGATGTCGGTCAGCGCCGTGCCCGCGGCGTCGGCGAGCCGGCGCCCCTCGGGGGTGAGCTGCACCCCGCGGGCATGGCGCCGGAACAGGCTCACGCCCAGCCGTTCCTCCAGCTTGCGCACGTGGTGGCTGACCGCGCTCGCGGTGAGGTGCAGCTCCGCCGCGGCGTGGGCGAAATTCTGGTGGCGGGCGGCGGCCTCGAACGCGGCGAGCGCCGGTAGCCAGTCTCCTCGCAGTGCCATGTCGAGCCTCAAGCCTGGTTTGTGGCTGGGGTCGAAAGTATGCGCTTGTGCGGCTTCGGCGCGAAAACATAATGGCTCGCATCCACTGGATTCCCGCGAGGCCAACGACGATGCCGACCCTCCTGCGCTACGCCGCATTCGCCGAGACGCCGTCGGGCGGCAATCCCGCCGGTGTCGTGCTGGACGCGGGCGAGCTGGCCGCCGATCGCATGCAGGCCATCGCCGCCGATGTCGGCTATTCCGAAACCGCGTTCCTGACCCCGCTCGGCGCCGGGCGCTACCGCGTTCGTTACTTCAGCCCGGAGGCCGAAGTCTCGTTCTGCGGCCACGCGACGGTGGCGAGCGCGGTCGCGCTGTTCCGCGAAAACAAAGAGGAATCACTGGTGTTCGAAACCGGCGTCGGCGAGGTGCCGGTGCGGGTTTCGGATGCCGCCGGGCACCCGGTCGCCACCTTGACCAGCGTCGCGCCGCATGTCGAAGCGGCGCCGCGGGAATTGCTCGACGACGCGCTCGCCGCCCTCGGCTGGCGCGAGGACGAACTCGACCCCGCGCTGCCGCCGCGCGTCGCCTTCGCCGGCGCCCGGCACCTCATCCTGGCGGTCGCGACGCGGGCACGGCTGCGCGCGCTGGATTACGACTTCGAACGGCTGAAGGCGACGATGCTCGCGCACGGTCTGACCACGGTCGATCTGGTCTGGTGCGAGACGCAAACCGTGTTTCATGCACGCAATCCCTTCCCGGTCGGCGGCGTGGTCGAGGACCCGGCCACCGGCGCAGCGGCGGCCGCGTTCGGCGCGTATCTGCGCGCGCTCGAAGCGGTGCCGGCGCCGACCGAGATTCTCGTGCGGCAGGGCGACGACATGGGCCGTCCCAGCCGATTGACCATCGGCATCGACGCGGACCCCGCGTCGGGAATCCGTGTCGGCGGCGCGGCGGTCGAGATGGCGTCGGCCGAACCCTTGTCCTCGAATCGCCCGCGCTCGGCGACGGCGGAGGCATCGTCGTGAGCCCCGTGGTGCCTCTGTTTTCCGCGTCGCCGACCGCGACCGCGATCGACGACGCGCCGGCGATCGATCTCGGCGGCGGCTGCCTGCGCCGCGACCTGCCCGCATCGCCCGGCGTCCGGGTCTGGATCGTCGAGCTGGCGCCGGGCAGCCGCTGGCCGCGGGTCGATCGCCACGACACCGGCGAGGTCTACCTCGTGCTGGAAGGCGAGGTGATCGAAGGCGAGACCCGGCATCCCGCCGGGACGCATGTCTGCTTCCCGCCCGGCAGCCGGCATCGCCCGCGCAGCGAAATCGGCGCCCGGCTGTTCGGCTTCCATCTCACCGATGCCGCGTTCCTCGGTGCGGGCGGCGACCCCGCGTTCGTGTCCGGCGAACTGCACCTGCCGCACGGTTGAGCCGGCGCGGCGTCCTTCCCCGTCGATTTCCCCATTTCTCCGGAGCGACCCTTGAACGCGATCGCCGTCGAGTCCCCGTCCTGTCGTCCTTCGCCCGCGTGGCTGACGCCGCTGGAGATCGGCGTGCTCGGTGCGATCTGGGGCGCCTCGTTCCTGTTCATGCGCGTGGCCGCGCCGCACTTCGGCGCTGCGCCGCTGGTCGCGATCCGGCTCGGGCTGGGCGCACTGATCCTCCTGCCGTTCCTGTGGCGGGCGCGGGCGGCGTTCCCCGCCCGGTTGTGGCCGCGGCTGGCGCTGATCGGCGCGATCAACTCCGCGGTGCCGTTCGCGCTCTTCGCCTGGGCGGCGCAGCGCGCGCCGGCCGGCGTGGGCGCGATCACCAACTCGATGGCCGTGCTGTTCGCGGCGCTGGTGGCCTATCTCTTCTACGGCGAACGCATCGGCCCGCGCCGCGTCGTGGCGCTGGCGGCGGGCTTCACCGGCGTGATCGTGCTGGCCGGCGGCAAGGTCGGCGGTGCGTCGATCGGCGGTGCGGTCGCCGCGGGCACCGCGGCGGCGTTCCTGTACGGCATCGGCGCGAACCTGGTCCGGCGGCACCTCGCCGGCCTGCCCGCGACCGCGGTGGCGGCCGCGACCCTCGGTTCCGCGGCGCTGCTGTCGCTGCCGTTCGCCATCGCGCAGTGGCCTTCGGCGCCGGTTCCGGCGCTCTCGTGGGCCGCGGTCGCCACGCTCGGCATCCTCTGCACCGGCATCGCGTTCGTCACCTACTACCGGCTGATCGCCCGCGTCGGCGCGGCGCGCGCGGCCACCACGACCTACCTGGTGCCGCTGTTCGGCGTCGGCTGGGCCTGGCTGCTGCTGGACGAGCCGCTGACCCCGGCGATGGCGATCGCCGGTGCGCTGATCCTCGGCAGCGTGGTGCTCAGCCAGCGCAAGGCCGGCTGACGGCCCGAGGGCTCAGTACATCGCGACCGGTGGCGTGTGCGCGTGGGCGCGGCGCAGCACGCCCTCGTCGTCGAGCAGGCGCTCGATCCGGGCGAAGACCTCGGCGCGCGAGAAGGGCTTCTTCATGAAGTCGTCGGCGCCGATGCGCTGGACGTAGAACTGCTCGGTCGCCTGCTGGTTGCCGCTGATCATGATCACCGGCACCGGCTTGGTCGCCGGCTCGCGGCGCAGCGTGCGCAGGCAGGCGAAGCCGTCCATCCCGGGCAGCACGATGTCGAGGAAGATCAGGTCCGGGACCAGGGTCCGGGCGAACTCGAGCGCGTCCTCGGCGGTGTAGGCCTCGTAGGTCTCGTAGCCGTTCTGCTGCAGCATCTTGCGCAGCACGGCCACGATCGTGGTCGAGTCGTCGACGATCAGCACCTTGGTGCCCGGGCGCGGCGCCGCGCGGGGTTTCTCGCGGCGTTCCGGACCGATGTAGGCATCGTCGACCTGCGGCGGCGCGACCGCGGCCTCGGCGATCTCGTCCGGCGTCGCCCGCTCGGCGATGGCGTCCAGCTCCTCGGGCGTGGGCGTCGGCGGACGCGGCGGCAGCGGGGACGGCGCGGGTACGGACGGAGGCGCGACCGACGTCTCGCGCACGCGCATGGCGTCGCGCCAGCGTTTGACCGAATCGAAAATGCTCACGCGCGATGCTCTCCTCGAAAGGCGTCCGGCCTGCGTCTCCCCCTTCCCGACAACGGTATTCCGGCCCCGGGCCGGACGCCGGAAGCATAACGGCCCGGCCCGGGAGGGCCAAGCCCGAGGCCCGGGAGGCGTCCGGGCGCGCGCGGGCGCCCGGGCGGGAGGCGAGGTCAGCGGATCGGTTCGTCCAGCATCATCTCGCGGACGAAGCGCACCGGCGGGGCGCCGTAGGACAGCACCTGGTCGTGGTAGGCCTTGAGCTGGAACTTGTCGCCGAGCTTCGCTTCCATCGCCTTGCGCAGGTCGAAGTGCTCCTGCACGCCGACGAAGTAGGTCGGCAACTGGGCGCTGGTGAGCTGGGCGCGGACCCACTTGCCCGCGGCCTCGCGCTCCTGCTGGAACGTGCGGCGGGTCATCAGGTCCATCGCCTGCTCGCGGGTCCAGCCGTCGACGTGCACGCCCTGGTCCAGGATCGCGTTGGCGACCGCGCGCAGGTAGAACTTGTAGCGCACCAGGTGGAACAGCGGGTCGTTGTCGAGGTAGCCCTGTTCCATCATCAACGACTCGGTGTAGACCGCCCAGCCCTCGGCGAACATGCCCGAGCGCAGCACGCCGCGCACCACCGACGGATGCCGCGCCGAATGCGCGCCTTCCAGGTAATGGCCGGGCATCGCCTCGTGGATCGACAGCAGGTGGATCATCCGGCTGTTGTATTCGCGCAGGAACGAGTCGGTCTGCGCGTCGGTCCAGTCGTCGGGGATCGGCGAGATCGCGTAGTACGTCTTCAGGCCCTTGTCGAGCGGGCCGGGCGAGTCGCAGTAGGCGACGGCCACGCCGCGCTGGAATTCCGGCATCAGGATCACGTCCACCGGGTCGTCCGGCACCGTCACCAGGTCCTTGGCGCGGGTGAAGTCGGTGGCCTGCGCCAGCGCGGCCTTCGCGGCGGTCACGACCTGGTCGCGCGCGGGGCGCTCGGCGTAGGCCAGCTCCAGCGCCGCCTCGATCGCCTTCTGCTGCTGCGCCTCGGTCGGCGTGGCCGGCAATTCGGGCGCGTTCGGCTTGTCCTTCAGCACCTGGCGGGCGATGTCGTACATCGTCGCGCGGACGCGGACGATCTCGGCCTCGGCGCGGCGCTTGATCTCGGCGCGCGACAGCGACGACATCAGCGCGAAGCGCAGCTTCTGGTCGTACAGCTTGGCGCCGATGCGGAAGTCGCCCTTCGCGTTCGGCACCAGCGTGTCGTCCAGCCACGTCTGCTGCTCGGCCACCGCCTTGCGCAGGTTGGCGACCGCGGCGTCGAGCCGGGCGCGGTCCGCGCCCTGCAACTGGCCGGCGTTGGGCAGGATGAATTCCTCGACCAGCGAGATCACGCCGCCGTTCTGCTTGGCCACGGTCTCGGCGTGGATCTTCGGCACCCGTGCCGGATCCAGGTTCTTGCGCATCTGCGCGAACAGCGCCGGCAGTTTCTCCATGCGCGCGGTCGCGGCCTTCAACCGCTCCGGCATCGGCGCGAAGTCGCGCGCCATCAGGCTGTAGATCGCGCCGCCGGCGAGGCCGCCGTAGACCTGCGGATCCCAGGCCCAGCTCTGCCCGGTCTCGATCGACCACAGGTCGTACTCGATCGAATTGCGCACGATCGCCGCGTCGATCTGGTTCTCGCGCGACAGCGCCGACACGTCGATGCCGTCGAGTTCGGCCAGCATCTTCCGGTCGAACGCGGTCGCCTTCGTCAGGCCTGCGGCGCTGAGGTCGTCGAGTTCGGCGTCGAAGCGATGGTCACCCTGCTGGGTCGCATTGACCGGACTCAGCGCGAGCGAGCCGTCCAGCCAGCGCTTGCTGAAGTCGGCGAAACGGGCGTCTGCGGTGGCATCCGGCGTGGTGGCAGTCATCGGCGCGGTCCTGGCGGCGGGTTCATGGGCGGATGCGCCGGCCGCGACGGTGAGCGCGGCGGCGAGCAGGGCGGTGGCGAGCGGAGCGAGGCGCATGGAGACGATCCGGTGGACGAAAGCGCCAAGCATAGGCGGCCGCGGAGGGTCGCGCACGTGCCGAAGGCTCGCTAGAGTGCGTCTCCCATCCCGATCCCGCCGGAGTCCGTCATGTTGCACCGCGGAAGTTGCCACTGTGGCCGCATCGCGTTCGAGCTGGACGCCGAAGTCGGCGACGTCATCGACTGCAATTGCTCGCTCTGCCGCCGGCGTGGCTGGCTGCTGGGCTTCTTCCCGCGCGACGCGCTGCGCGTGACCACCGGCGAGGGCGACTGGACGACCTACCACTTCAACAAGCACCACATCGATCACCACTTCTGCCCGACCTGCGGCGTCGCGCCCTTCAGCGACGGCGTCGATCCGCGCAGCGGCGCGAAGATCGCCGCGGTCAACGTGCGTTGCCTGCCGGACGTGGATCTCTCTGCGCTGACCATTCGCGCCCTTCAGCGACGGCGTCGATCCGCGCAGCGGCGCGAAGATCGCCGCGGTCAACGTGCGTTGCCTGCCGGACGTGGATCTCTCTGCGCTGACCATCAAGCCGTTCGACGGCGCGAGCCTGTAGCGCCTGCGCTCAGGCGATCCGTTCCCGCCCGCTGTAGACGTTCATGCGCCCGTCGCGGACGAACGCGACCAGGGTGAGGTTCGCCGCCTCGGCAGTGCGGATCGCCAGGTCGGTCGGTGCCGACAGCGTCGCGACCACCGCGATGCCGGCACGCGCGGCTTTCGCGACGATCTCGTAGGACGCGCGCGAAGTGACGGCGAGGAAACCTTCGCTTGCCTGCAGTGCAGGCGTTGCGTGATGCAGCGTGCCGATCGCCTTGTCGACCGCGTTGTGGCGACCGACGTCCTCACGAACGAACATGGTTTCGCCGGCGACGAAAGCGGCCGCATGCGCGCCGCCGCAGCGGTCGTTGAGCGGCTGCGCGTGCGCCAGGGCCTCGAAGGCGGCGAGGATGCGCGACGGCGCGATGCGCGGGCCGCGCCCGGCCTGCGGCAACGGCCGCAGTGCGGCCTCCAGCGACTCGACGCCGCACAGGCCGCAGCCGCTGCGGCCTTCGAGGTTGCGGCGCCGGCCTTCGAGTGCGTCGAAGCGCGCCTGCGGGATCGCGGCATGCAGGGCGACGCCGTGGTCGTTGCGGACCACGTCGACCAGTGCGAATTCGTCGGCGTGTCCAACGATGCCTTCGCCGAGCGCGAAGCCGAGCGCGAAGTCCTCGAGATCGGTCGGCGTCGCCATCATCACCGCGAACGACAGGCCGTTGTAGAGCAGCGCGACCGGCGTTTCCTCGATCGCCCATTCCTCGCGCGGCGCGGCGTCGTCGCCGGCGAGCCGCAGCGCCGCGTGCGCGCGCAGGCCCGCGCTCATGCGACGTCCCCGCGCTCGTGCGCGATGCCCGCCTCCGCGCACAGCGCATGCCCGCGGGCGGTCAGGCGCAGCAGCGTACGCGACCCCGCGTCCCGGGTTTCGATGCGCGATTCGACCAGATCCAGTCCGTCGAAGCGCGGGTCGTCGCCCAGCGCGACCAACACGCGTTGCAACTCGCTGGCGCCGAGTCCGAGACGCTTGGCGGCGCGCGGCTGCGAGCATTCGCCTTCCTGCGCGAGCAGGCGCAGCAGCCCGAGCGCCGCGTCCTCGCTCACGGCGTCGTCGCCTCCCGGCGACGCAATCGCACGGGAATGGCTTTCGACGCCGGTGTCCGTGCGCGCTCGGCGTGGTGCTCCAGCGGCACCAGCGCGTTGGTCTCGGGAAAGTATGCCGCGAGGCAGCCCGGCGGCAGGTCGTATTCGACCAGCCGGAAATCCGGTGCCTCGCGCTCGCCCTCGTGCCACGCCGACACTAGGTCGACGTGCTCGCCGTCGGCGAAGCCCTGCGCATCGAGATCAGCACGCGAGATGAAGCACACGCGGCGCAGGCCGTGCACGCCGCGGTAGCGGTCGTCGAGGCCGTAGACGGTCGTGTTGTACTGGTCGTGCGAGCGCACGGTCATCAGCAGCAGCGGCGCGTCGTCCACCTTCTGAGCGGTGGTGTCCTCGAGCGGATGCGCGAAGAACCGCGCCCGGCCCGACGGCGTCGGGAACGTGCGATCCCGATTCGGATGGTGCAGGTGGAACCCGCCCGGCACGCGGACGCGGGTGTTGAAATCCTCGAAGCCGGGCACGACCCGCGCGATGCGGTCGCGGATGCGGTCGTAGTCGTCGGCGAGTTCGCACCACGGGATATCGCTTCCGGGCAGCGTCGCCTCGGCGAGGCGGGCGACGATGCGCGGTTCCGACAGCAGTTGCGGCGACGCCGGTGCGTTCATGCCCGACGACAGGTGCACCATGCTCATCGAATCCTCGACCGTGACCGCCTGCAGCCCGGTGGCCTGCACGTCGATCTCGGTGCGGCCGAGGCAGGGCAGGATCAGCGCCTCGCGGCCGTGGACCACGTGCGAGCGGTTGAGCTTGGTGCTGACCTGCACGGTCAGCGCGCAGCGGCGCAGCGCGGTGTGGACGAGTGCGGTGTCCGGCGTGGCCGCGGCGAAATTGCCGCCCATCGCGAAGAACACCTGCGCGCGGCCGTCGCGCATCGCCTCGATCGCGGCGACCGTGTCGTGGCCGTCGACGCGCGGCGGTTCGAAACCGAACTCGGCGGCGAGGCGATCGAGGAACGCCGGCGACGGTTTCTCATAGATGCCCATCGTGCGGTCGCCCTGCACGTTGGAATGCCCGCGTACCGGGCACGGACCGGCGCCCGGCTTGCCGATGTCGCCGCGGAGCAGCAGCAGGTTCACCAGCGTCTGGATGGTGGCGACGCCGCGCCGGTGCTGGGTGATGCCCATGCCCCAGCACAGGATGGTGGCGCGGCTGGCGCGCAGCACCTCGGCGGCCTCCTCGATCTGCGCCCGCGGCAGGCCCGAGGCGCGTTCGATCGCCGGCCACGCCGTCTCGCGGACGAGATCGGCGAAGGCGTCGTAGTCCAGTGTGTTCGCGTCGATGAACGCATGGTCGACCGCGTGCGGATCGTCGCCGGCGTCGGCGCGTTCGATCAGCACCTTCGCCATGCCCAGCGCCGCGGCGAGATCGCCGCCGATGCGCGGCTGCAGATACAGCGTGGCCAGCGGCGTCGAGCCGCCGCCGAGCATCTCGGCCGGCGACTGCGGGTCGGTGAATCGCTCCAGCCCGCGCTCGCGCAGCGGATTGAACGCGACGATGCGGCACCCGCGCTTCGCCGCGCGGCGCAGTTCGCCGAGCATGCGCGGATGGTTGGTGCCGGGGTTCTGGCCGAACACGAAGATCGCGTCGGCGCGCTCGAAATCGTCCAGCGTCACCGAGCCCTTGCCGCTGCCGAGCTGTTCGATCAGCGCGACGCCCGAGGGCTCGTGGCACATGTTCGAGCAGTCGGGCAGGTTGTTGGTGCCGTAGGCGCGCACGAATAACTGGTACAGGAACGCGGCTTCGTTGGAGGTGCGGCCCGAGGTGTAGAACAGCGCCTCGTCGGGCGAGGCGAGGGCGTTGAGCGCAGCGGCGATCTTCGCGAACGCCGCGTCCCACGCGATCGGCACGTAGCGGTCGGTCGCGGGGTCGTAGGCCAGCGGCTCGGTCAGCCGGCCCTGCGCTTCGAGGAAGGCGTCGTCCTGTTCGGCCAGCCACGACACCGGATGCTCGGCGAAGAAATCGGCGCCGATGCGTCGGGACGTGGCCTCGTTGGCGACGGCCTTGACCCCGTTCTCGCAGAACTCGAAGGTCGAATGCGGGTTGCGGTCGGGCCAGGCGCAGCCGGGGCAGTCGAAGCCCGCGGGCTGGTTGGTGCGGAGCAGGGTGCCGGGCCCGCGCAGCACGGCGTCCTGGCGCCGCAGGGCCTCCCAGGAGGCCTTCAGGGCGTCCCAGCCACCGGCGGGCTTGTCGTAGGGCCGGATCCGGGCGTCGTCGTCGCGATCGTCTGACATGCCGGCATGCTAGCGCAGCGCCCGCGCGGCTGCGGCACGGGCTTGCGGCTGGACGGCGCGTGCGGGCCTGCGTACATTGCGGCAACGTGCGTCCGCACGTGAATTCCGGCCGCGCAGGGGTGCGCGGACCGCCCCGCCCGCCGTGCAGGACTCCGCTTGTCTCAGCCCGCCCTCAGCCTCGACGCCGCCCTCGATCGCGCCTCGCGCCTGCTCGGCAGCGATCCGGAAGCGGCCGGCCGCGAGGTGGACGGCCTCCTGCAGGCCGTGCCCGGACATCCCGCCGCGCGCCTGATGCGCGCCGCCGCGCATCGCCTGTGCGGGCGGCCGGGCGAGGCGATCGCCATGCTCGAACCGCTGCTGCGCGAGCAGCCGCAGGTGGCCCTGGCGCACTACGAACTCGGGGTCGCGCTGGCCGTCGAAGGACGCCACCCGGCTGCGGTGGCCGCACTGCGCCGCGCGCTGGCGCTGCAACCGGATCTGGCGCAGGCGCAGCTGGCACTGGCCGATGCCCTGCACGCAGGCGGCGATCGCGCGGGCGCGAACGCGGCCTACCTCGACTACCTGCGGCGTGCGACCCGCGACCCGCGCCTGCTGCAGGCGGCGGACGCGCTGGCCGGCGGACGCCTGCCCGACGCCGAAACCCGGCTGCGCGCCTGGCTGAAGCAGCGACCCACCGACATCGGTGCGCTGCGCATGCTGGCCGAGCTGGCGGTGCGCGTCGGCCGCACCGAGGAGGCGCTGCAACTGCTCGAACGCTGCCTCGACCTCGCGCCCGGTTTCCGCGAGGCGCGCCAGCACTACGCGCTGGTGCTGCACCGCGACCAGCAGTCGGCGCGCGCGCTGGAACAGCTCGACATCGTGCTCGACGAGGAGCCGGACAATCCCGGCTGCCGCACGCTGAAGGCGGCGATCCTGTGCCGGCTCGGCGAATACGAGGCCGGCATCGCGCTGTACGCGGCGCTGCTCGCGCAGTTCCCCGACAACCCGCGGCTGTGGATGAGCCACGGCCATGCGCTGAAGACCGCCGGCCGCCAGGACGAGGCGGTCGCCGCCTACCGGCGCAGCCTCGCGCTCGACCCGGGTTTCGGCGAGGCGTACTGGAGCCTCGCCAACCTCAAGACCGTGCGTTTCGACGACGCCGATCTCGACGTGATGCGCGCGCAGCTCGCCCGCGACGACCTCGCCGACGAACATCGCCTGCATTTCGATTTCGCGCTGGGCAAGGCGCTGGAAGACCGAAGGACCTACGAGGCTTCCTTCGTGCACTACGCCGCCGGCAACGCCAGACGGCTGGCGATGATGCCGTACCGCGCCGCCGACGCCCGGGCCCGCGTCGAGCGCGCCAAGGCGATCTACACCGCCGATTTCTTCGCCGAACGCGCCGGCGTCGGCGTCGGCGACCCCGCGCCGGATCCGATCTTCGTCGTCGGCCTGCCGCGCTCCGGTTCGACCCTGATCGAGCAGATCCTCTCCAGCCACTCCGCGGTCGAGGGCACGATGGAGCTGCCCGAAGTCATCGCGCTGACCCGCGCCCTGCGCCGCAGCGCCGAGGATGGCGGCAGCTACCACGACGTCGTCGCGGGGCTGGATCCCGCGACCTTCGCCGAGCTCGGCCGGCAGTACCTCGAACGGACCCGCGTGCAGCGCAAGACCGGCGCGCCGCTGTTCGTCGACAAGATGCCGAACAACTTCCTGCATCTCGGCCTGATCCACCTGATGCTGCCGAACGCGAAGATCGTCGACGCGCGGCGGCATCCGATGGCCTGCTGCTTCTCCGGTTTCAAGCAGCACTTCGCGCGCGGCCAGAACTTCAGCTACGGGCTGGAGGACATCGGTCGCTACTACCGCGACTACGTCGAGCTGATGGCGCATTTCGACGCGGTGTTCGCGGCGCTGGGGCGCCCGGGCCGCGTGCACCGGGTGATCCACGAGCGACTCGTCGACGACACCGAAGCCGAAGTGCGCCGCCTGCTCGACTACTGCGGCCTGCCGTTCGAGGACGGCTGCCTGCGCTTCTTCGAGAACGACCGCCCGGTGCGCACCGCCAGCTCCGAGCAGGTGCGGCGCCCGATCAACCGCGATGGCCTCGAACAGTGGCGCCACTACGCGCCTTGGCTCGGCCCGCTGGAAGCGGCGCTCGGCCCGGTACTGGCGGCGTATCCGGAGGTGCCTGCGTTCGCGCCCGGGGGAGGGTAGCCGCCGTCATCTTGCCGGAGGTCGCCGCGCCGATCTCCGGAGCATGGTCCACTGGAGCACGTTCCAACCGAATCGTTCCAACCGAATCGTTCCACCACACGGGGAGAGTCCGATGCACCACCGCAACCGCAACACCCGAAGTTCCGGCGAACGCCGTGCACCCGCACGGCTGCCGCTGGCCCTGGCGATCTACGCCGCGTTCGCCGGCGCCGGCGTGGCCGGCACCGCGTTCGCGCAGGACCCGAGCGCGACCAGGGACGAGGGTCCTTCGCTGGACACCATCACGGTCACCGCGCAGAAGCGCACCGAAAACGCGCAGGACGTGCCGATCAGTCTGAACGTCATCGGCGCGCAGCAGCTCGACGAGATGCACGTCAGCGACTTCGAGGACTACGCCAAGCTGCTGCCGAGCGTGTCGATCACGCCCAACGGCCCCGGGTTCGGCCAGGTCTACATGCGCGGCGTGGTCAGCGGCGGAGACGGCAACCACTCCGGTCCGCTGCCCAGCGTCGGCATGTACCTCGACGAGCAGCCGATCACCACCATCCAGGGCGCGCTCGACCTGCACGTCTACGACATCGAGCGCGTCGAGGCGCTGTCCGGCCCGCAGGGCACGCTGTACGGCGCCAGCTCCGAGGCCGGCACGCTGCGCCTGATCACCCGCAAGCCCGACACCAGCGGTTTCGCCGCCGGCTACGGCGTCGAGGCCAACGCGATCGACGGCGGCGGCTGGGGCCATGTCGTCGAAGGCTTCGTCAACATGCCCGTCTCCGATCGCATCGCGCTGCGCGCGGTGGCCTGGCAGAAGCACGACGCCGGCTGGATCGACAACGTCTACGGCGAACGCACCTACCCGACCTCCGGCATCACCGAGAACAACGCGAACCGGGTCGAGGACAACTACAACGACGCCGACACCGCCGGCGCACGCTTCGCGATGAAGTTCGACCTCGGCGAGAACTGGACGATCACCCCGACCATCATGGGGCAGCGCCAGAAGACCCACGGCAGCTTCGCCTACGACAATCGCCTCGGCGAGAACAGGATCAGCCACGCGTATCCGGAATCGTCCGAAGACCGCTGGAACCAGGCGGCGCTGACCGTGCAGGGCAAGATCGGCAACTTCGACCTGACCTACGCCTTCGCCCATCTCAAGCGCGACGTCGACAGCGAGTCGGACTACAGCGACTACGCCTACTGGTACGACACCCTGGCGGGCTACGGCGCCTATTTCTACGACGACAACGGCGACCTGATCAATCCGGCCCAGTACATCCAGGCCAAGGATCGCTACACGAAGACCAGCCACGAACTCCGGATCGCCTCGCCGCAGGACAACCGCCTGCGCTTCGTCGCCGGCCTGTTCTGGATGGACCAGTCGCACGACATCCAGCAGCGCTACCGGATCAACGGGCTCGCCAGCGACCTGTCCGTCACCGGCTGGGAAGACACGATCTGGCTGACCAAGCAGGAGCGCGAGGACCACGACGAGGCGGTGTTCGGCGAGCTCTCGTTCGACTTCAACGACAAGTTCACCGGCACGGTCGGTTTCCGCCATTTCCGCGCGCGCAACTCGCTGAAGGGCTTCTTCGGTTTCGCCAACGGCTACCTGCCGCAGACCAGCGCGCCGCCGGAGAACCGCTACGGCGAGGCCGCGTGTATCGTGCGCTACGGTGCCGATCCGGCGCAGTGGCCGTCGTTCCACGGCGCGCCCTGCACCGTGTTCGACAAGCACGTCACCGAGAACGACACTCTCGGCAAGGCCAACCTGTCGTGGAAGTTCGCGCCGGGCAAGATGGCGTACGTCACCTGGTCGGAAGGCTACCGCCCGGGCGGCATCAACCGCCGCGGCACGCTGCCGCCGTACATCACCGAGTTCCTGACCAACTACGAGATCGGCTGGAAGACCGCGTGGCTCGGCAACCGCCTGACCTTCAACGGCGCGGTGTTCAACCAGATCTGGGACGACTTCCAGTTCCCGGTGCTGGGCCAGAACGGCCTGACCGAGATCCGCAACGCCAACCAGGCGCGCATCCGCGGCCTGGAAATGGACGTGAACTGGGCGGCGACCTACAACCTCAAGCTCTCCGCCGGCCTCGGGCTGTACAAGGCCGAGCTGACCGCGAACTACTGCGGCGAGGTCGACGCGAGCGGCAACCCGATCACGGCCTGCGACCCGGCCGACCTGCAGGCGCCGCGCGGCACCCGCCTGCCGATCACGCCGGACTACAAGGGCAACCTCACCGCGCGCTACACCTTCGACGTCCGCGGCTACGAGGCGTACTGGCAGGGATCGGTGGTGTCGGAAGGCCGGCGCACGTCGGACCTGCGCACCGTCGAACGCGAGATCGTCGGCGACCTGCCGGCGTACACCACCGTCGATTTCGGCCTGGGCATCCGCAAGAACAGCTGGTCGGTGGACTTCTACGTCAAGAACCTGTTCGACGACAACGCGCAGTACAACCGCTTCACGCAGTGCGCCGAGGCGGTCTGCGGCGGCGATGTGTATTCGGTGTCCGCACCGCCGCGCACGTTCGGCATCAAGTTCAGCCAGGACTTCTGACCGGACGCGATACCGCAGCGACGCGAGGACGGGCCGCCTTCGGGCGGCCCGTTCTTTTTTGACGCGAATGCGGGGTTGCCGGTAGCGTGACGATATCCCTCGCGGAGGCTCCTGCCATGCGTCGCACGATCCCGTTGATGTTCCTGTCCCTGATGCTGCTGTCGACGGCCTGCAGCCGTGGCGCCGCTCCCGAATCGGATGCCGCCGGCGTTTCGGCGGTCGCGCTGAGACAGATGGGACAGGATCATGTCGCACACGAGATGACTTCGAGCAGCGGGATACCTGCTGCCGAATACGCCGCCACGCGGTCCGGACGCTCCGCGCAGGAGGCGATGCTGGCCTACGAGCACGAGGCACAGGTGCGCGTCGACGCCGAGGCGATCCCGGCGCGCGTCGAGGCCGTGCGCGAGGCCTGCGAGAAGGCGACGTACGGCGCCTGCCTCGTGCTCGACGTGAGCGAACGCGGCGGCCCCTTCCCGCATGCATCGCTCCGCGTGCGCGCGGAGGCGAAGGCGATCGATCCGCTGATCGCCGCGGCGGGCAAGGGCGGGGAGATCGGCGATCGCAGCACGCGCGCCGAAGATCTGTCGGTGGCCGTGCGCGACAACACCCTGCGCCAGGATCGCCTGCGCAAGGAACACGCCCGCCTGCTCGAATTCCAGGGGCGCGGCGATCTCAAGGTCGCCGACATGATCGCGCTGTCCGGGCAGTTGTCGAGCGTCGAGGCGGAGTTGGCGCAGGCCGAACGCGAAGGCGCCGAGCAGAAGCGCCGCGTCGAGACCCAATTGCTGTCGATCGAATTCTCGCCGCCCGGCGGGGAGACCGGACGCAGCGAGATCGCCGATGCCTTCCGCGAATCCGGTCGGGTGATGGCCGGGAGCACGGCCTTCGTGATCCGCGCGATCTCGGCGCTGGTCCCGGTGCTGCTGGCGCTCGCGTTCGGGATCTGGCTGCTGCGCTGGATCTGGCGGTTCCTGCGTCGGCGTCGTCGTGTCGCCACGGAGTGACGGCGATGCGGATCAGCCCTCGTCCGCGTCCCCGCGCGCCGGCGCACGCACGACCGTGACCGTGCATGGCGCCTCCGCGACCACGTGCGCGGAGACGCTGCCGAGGATGCGGCGCATGCCGGTGACGCCGCGGGCGCCCATCACGAGGTGGTCGACGCCGTTGTCGCGGGCGTAATCCAGCAGCGCGTGTGCGGGATCGCTGTGTTCGAGCACGTGGAAGGTGACGCGGTGCTCGTCCAGCAAAAGCGGGCGGATCCAGTCGCGCAATGCGATCAGGCGTTTCACATGCCGGTTGCGGCCTTCGGCGTCGAGGTTGCTGTCCAGGCCGATGCGTGCGGTCTTCATCACCGTCACGCAGGACAGCCGCGAATGCGGGAAGGTCGAGACGATGCGCTGCACGGTGCCGCGCAGCGCGGTGCACAGCGCCCGGTCCTCGTGCTTGAGATCGATCGCCACCATCAGCAGCGGCGCCTCTTCCAGGTGCGTCGACACCGCGTGCCGCGGGTCGCGGTCGCGGCCGAGGTTGCGCCACCAGCGCTTCATCACCGTCAGCCGGCCATCGCGATGGCTGCGATCGGCACGTTCGGTCAGCGCGACCTGCTCGGGGTGCTGCAGATCGTGCGCGAGCTGCGCGGCGGTGGCATGGCGCGCGTCCGGGTCCGGTTCGAGGCAGCGCAGGATCGTCTCCTGCAGCCAGCGCGGGATGTCGGGGCGGATCGCGCGCGGCGGCACCGGGTCGCGGTACAGCCGCCGGCGCAGGCCGGCCTCGCTGCCGGGATTGCCGAACGGCCGTTCTCCGGTGGCGAGGTGGTACAGCGTCACGCCCAGCGCGAACAGGTCGCTGCGCGGATCGTCGCGCACGCCCAGCACCTGCTCCGGCGCGATGTACGGCGCGGTGCCGATCGGCACCCGGAACTGTTCGGCCAGCAGGTCGGGCAGGTGCGCGTGGTGAGACAGCCCGAAATCGATGAGCGCGACGCTGCCGTCCGGCCGGCGCAGCAGGTTGCTCGGCTTGATGTCGAGGTGGATGACCTCCTGCTGGTGCAGCGCATGGATGGCGGTGGCCGCCAGCGCGCCGAGGTCGGCGACCTGCTGCGCGGGCAGTGGCGCCTGGTCCAGCAGCGGCCGCAGCGTCTCGCCCGACAGATGCTCCATCACCAGCCACGGCTGGTCCTGGTAGTCGCCGGCGGCGACGAAGCGTGGCACGTGCGGGCCGCGCAGCATCGGCAGGATCATGCGCTCGACCTCGAAGCCGACGATCTGGGTCGCGGCCTCGCCGTAGCCGACCCGCGCCAGCTTCATCAGCAGCGGGAAGGCGTGGTCGGGATGCGCCACGCGCCAGAGCGTGGCCATGCCGCCCTCGTGCAGCGGCGCGATCAGTTCGAAGCCGTCGATCGTCAATCCGGGGGTCAGCGGGACTGGCATCTCAGCGACCCTCCGTCAGGCGTCGCGCCAGGGATTCGGGGAGGCCGGCGGCGACGATCTTCGCCGACGCGGCGTGATGGTCGTAGGCCACGCGCAGCAGGGTCAGCGTGCCCGCGACGGTGTCGAACAGCCCGCAGCACGCCGCGGGATTGCCGTCGCGCGGCTGTCCGCAGGAGCCGGGCAGCGCCAGCCAGCGCCGGCTGCCCAGCAGCGGCATCGCGACGCCCGGCGTCGGCGCGAAATGGCGCGCGCCGCCTTCGGGCTGCGAGTGGTAGAGCGCGGGCTCGTGGACGTGGCCGCAGAAGGTGATGCGCTGCTTCGTGGCGGCGATGCTCTGCGCCGCGGCCATCGCATTGGCGACGTAGCCCCACTGCAGCGGCGCCCAGGCGTTGGCGTGGACATAGAGCCGGTCGTCGTCCTCGACCGTCGCCGGCAACGCGGCGAGGAAGGTGCGCTGGGCGTCGGTCAGGCGCTCGCGGGTCCACGCGATCGCGGCCTGCGCATGCGCGTGGCGCTGCACGCCGGCGTCGTCCTGCACGCTGCGCACGATCGCTTCGTCGTGGTTGCCCAGCACCGCCGCGCCGCCGGCCTCGACCAGCGCCTGCGCGGTGTCCACGGCCCAGCCCGGATCGGCGCCGTAGCCGACGATGTCGCCGAGCACGATCGCCCGATCGAAACCGAGGCGACGGAGCCTGGCGAGGCAGGCCTCGCCGGCCTCGCGGTTGGCGTGCAGATCGGCGAGCAGGGCGATGCGCATGCCGGGATGCTAGCCCCGATGTGCGGGCGCCGCGATTGGCGCTTGGTCGAAGGGTCAGGTGGCGTGTCGGAGTGCAGATCGAGCGATGAGCTGCATCCCCAGGGCCTGCAGCTCAGGAATGCAGCCGCGTCTTTCAGGGCGGATCTGGAATGCATCGCCTTCGAATTTTTCCGCGACGAAGCGCCTGCCCTGGTACTCGAAGACGCAGAACACGCCCTCGCGGAGCCAAGAGAATGCGCCGGGTCGGTCGACGATGCGGACGTCGGGAATCCGCAACAACCTGGCGACGAGGCGCCAACGGCTGAGAAGCCCGGACACTTCCAGCTCCCAGACACGACCGGGCTTCGGCCCGACCTCGCGGACCCGCATGGCGATCAGCGTTTCGGCTTGGCCGCCGGCGCCGGCGCTTCGCGCACCGGCAGCGGCACGTTGCACAGGTCGATGTGGCCGGCCGGGCGCTTGTAGAAATCGTCGCGGCGGTTGCGGCGGGCTTCGACCAGTTCGGTGAACAGCGGCGTGTCGGTGCGCAGCACCTGCAGGTTCAGGCGTTCGGCCGGCTTGAGGTCGGAAGCCATCCGCGCCGAGCGGATCGCCACGCGCTGCTCGGGGCGTTCGTAGAAGCCCAGCGGGCCGGTGCCGCGGGGCAGGGCGCTGAGCAGCTCCATGCCCTGCACGACGCGGCCGGCCATGCTCATGTTGCGATCGAGCTGACGCGGCGACTGGCCGATCACGACGTACAGCTCGCTGCCGTCGCTGGAGTCGGCCTCGTTGCCGCGGCCCACGCCGACGATGCCGTAGCAGTGGGCGATCCACGCGGTACCGTCGCGGGTGTCGACGCCGATCGGGAAGCCGTCGCTGAAACCGACCTGCCGCGCCCAGCCGTCCACGTCCGGCAGCGGCGTGAACGGGATGTTGCGTTCGCTGCGGGTGAATTCCGCCGGCAGCTTGGCCTTGGCGCCCTTGGGCAGCGGCCGGCGCACCTTCTCGTCCTCGGCCGGGTCGCCCCACTGGGTGACGAAGTTGTCCTGGACGCGGTTGATGCTCAGCCCGTTCCAGTAGCCGCCCCTGGCCAGCGCACGGATGTTGGCGACGTGCGCGGGCGCGAACGCCGGCGCCAGTTCGATCACCACCCGGCCGGCGTCGAGGTCGAGGTACAGGGTCCGCGCCGGGTCGAGGTTGCGCCAGTCGGACGGCTTCGAGCCCTCCAGGATCTCCTGCATCGACCGCGGCTTCGGCGCGGCGGGCGCGTCCTGGGCGAAGGCGGGCAGGGCGCAGGCGATGACGAGGGCGGCGGTCAGCAGGGTCGCGGGACGGAAGCGCACGGCGTGGAACTCCTGGGAGGCGTCGCCGGATTCTGGCCGAGATGCGGGCCTGCGGCCAGCGGCCGGCATGACCGACGGCAGGGGATGACCTTCGGCACATTGACTAGTCATAACTCATGGATAGTGTGCATCTCACGATATCCATCCGATCGACCGATGCAGGCCTTGCCATGAGCCCCTCCGATGCCGTCGCCGATGCCGTCCCCGCACCCGCCCACGACCCGGCGCAGGGGGCCACCGAGGCCCTGCTGCGCAAGTTCCAGAAGGAGCTGTCCGCCGGCACGGTGTCGCTGGCCCTGCTGGCGGTGCTCGCCGCCGCCGCCGAGCCGATGTACGGCTACCAGATCGCCAAGACCCTCGAGCGCCAGGGCGAGGGCGTGCTGAGCGGCAAGCAGAGCGCGCTGTACCCGGTGCTGCGCAACCTCGAGGCCGGCGGCCTGCTGTCGAGCGAGGTCGAGCCTTCCATCAGCGGCCCGCCGCGCCGCTACTACCGCATCACGCCCTTCGGGCGCGAGGTCCTGGACGCCTGGTCCGCGGCCTGGCGCGCCACCCGCGATTCCGTCGATTCCGTCCTCATGGGGAGCCTGTCATGAACACGTCCGCACAGCCCGCTTCGGCGCAACCTGCCAGCGCGCAGTCGTCGCTGCCGACCAACATTCCCGAATACCTCGAACACCTGCGGCGTTCGCTGGCCGGGGCCGATCCGGCGCTGATCCAGGACGCGCTCTACGACGCCGAGGAGTACCTGCGCTCGGAGATGGCGGAAAACCCGGGGAAGAGCGAGGCCGAGATCATCGCGCAGGTCGCCTCCAGCTACGGCGCGCCCGACGAGGTCGCCGACATCTACCGCGACACCGAGGTGAAGGTGCAGGCCGCGCTGCGCACGCCCAAGCCGAAGCCGCGCCGTTCATTGCTCGGTCGTTTCTTCGGCGTCATCGCCGAGCCGCGCACCTACGCTTCGCTGTTCTACATGCTGCTGTCGCTGGCCACCGGCATCTTCTACTTCACCTGGGTAGTCACCGGGCTGTCGATGTCGGCCGGCCTGGCGATCCTGATCATCGGCGTGCCGTTCGCGATCCTCTACTTCGGGTCGGTGCGGGTGTTGTCGCTGGTCGAGGGACGGATCGTCGAGGCCATGCTCGGCGAGCGCATGCCGCGGCGACCGCTGTACGCCGAGCGCGGCAAGCCGCTGCTCGCCCGCATCGGCGCCATGTTCACCGACCCGCGCACCTGGACCGCGCAGCTGTATTTCCTGCTGATGCTGCCGCTGGGCACGGTCTACTTCACGATCGCGGTGACCCTGCTGAGCGTGTCGATTGCCTTCATCACCGCGCCGATGACGGTCTGGCTGGGGTACGCCCAGGTGGTCCAATCCGACATGGACGGCTGGCTGTTCCTCGGCAGCCGTGACGGCCTCGTGGGCACCTCGCTGAGCTACGCGTCCCTGCCGCTGCTGTTCGTGCTCGGGTTCCTGCTGCTGTTCGTGACCCTGCACATCGCGCGCGGCATCGGCTACCTGCACGGCCAGCTCGCGAAGCACCTGCTGGTGAAATCGTCGCCGAGCCGTTGAAAGTTCGCGCTCCCCGGAAACGAAACGCCGGCGCATGCGCCGGCGTTTCGTTTCGCCCGGGAGGAACCGGCGTCAGCCGCGCGCCATCGCCCGCTGCGGCTGCTCTTCCTGCGGCACCGCCGGTGCCTGCACGTTCGCGGCGAGCTGCGCGCTGACCGCGATCGGCTGCTGCTGCGCTTCCGCCCGGCCGATCGAAGCGACCTGCGCCGCCGGGTCGTCCGGCGTGCGGCCCTGCACCGCGAACAGGCGTTCGCCGCTCGCGGCGACGCTGTTCACCTCGGTCAGGCCCTGCTGGCGCGCGGCCGCGACCAGGCTGGCCACGCTGCGGTTGTCGAGGTCCCCGACCTGCCCGCGATTGCGTTCGAGCGCGGCGTAGGTCTGCTCGACCATCGGCGAATCGCCGATCAGCGGCGCGCGGTCGAGGCTGCTGCGCTGCGAGAAGAGGTCGTTCCACCCTTCGCGCAGGCGCTCGACACCATGCTGCACGCCCAGCGAGGTGTTGGTGATGCCGCCGCGGATCGCGGCCACATCGTCGCGGTACTTGTCGATCATCGGATCGAACTGCGCCGCGCGCCGGCTGTTGTCGGCGGTCATCAGCGGCCCGCCGCCTTCCTCGCGGACGAACGCACCGATGCCGTGCGCCGGACCGCCGCGGTTCCACGCCACGTCGATCGGGTTGCGCGGGTCGCCGATGAACGGGAGCATCGAACGGTCGCGGTTGTTGGCGTAGCCGCCGTGTTCGAGCGCGGCGATGTCTTCCTGGGTCGCGTAGACGCGGACCTGACCGTAGTGCGGGCTGGCTGCGCTGACGACGTCGGTGGCGCGGATGTGGTTGATCACGTCGTTGCCGCCGGCGGGCACGCCCTGGCGCAGGCCGGCGGCGCCGTAGGCATTGAAGGTCTCGCCGTGCAGGTGGAAATGGCTGGCGGTGATCTGGGCCAGCGTGCCGCCCAGCGAGTGGCCGGTCACGGTGACTTCCGGTGCGGGCCGGCCGGTGCGTTCGGCCTCGGTGCGGGCGATGTCGAGCGCGCGCTGGGTGAGGGCGATGGCGTCCTGGGTCTGATTGTTGACGCCGTTGACAACCATGCCACCGTCGGTGCGCACCGCATCGCGGAACAGTTCGCCGGTGCCGCGGCTCGGTTCGGTGCCGCGATGGGCGACGACGATCTCGTGGTTGTCGACGCGCTGGTAGATCGTTCCCTGGTAGCCGGTCTGCGGGTTGTCGCCGTTGGCGAGCACGCGGTAGTGCACGCCCTCGATGGTGACTTCCGAATTCGGGTTGCGCTGCGGGTGCCGGTAGCTGTCCTCGCTGAGCGCGGCGTAGTCGCGGCTGTTCATGTCGCTCATGGGGCCTCCCTGCGCGCCGTGATGGTGAGCGTGAACTGCGGGCCGGCCGAGGCCTGGTAGTAGTCGCCCGCCTCTTCCCCGAAGACGACCTCCATCGGCTCGGGCTTCTGGGCGAAGTCGCGGGTCAGAAAGTGATCGACCATCGTGCCGCCGGCGAGCAGGCGGTCGGCCGGGATGCCGCCGACGAAGCGAGTGGTGTCGGAGCGGAAGTGGACGCTGGCGTTGT
Organism: Lysobacteraceae bacterium; assembly: GCA_044227145.1. GTDB lineage: Bacteria > Pseudomonadota > Gammaproteobacteria > Xanthomonadales > Xanthomonadaceae > Lysobacter_I. Next base: position 39,191 of record JBGAFR010000009.1, on the reverse strand, counting down.
TGAGCGCCCAGTGGCAGACGCCGAGGCCGTAGTAGTCCTCGTCGAGCAGCGCGTCCTCGTGCACTACCGCGGTCCAGGTACCGGCATCGACGCGTTCGAGCACCAGCGGCACGCTGTGGCGGGGCGGCAGGCGCACGCCGCCGACCGCGCGGGTGAAGTCGTAGGGGACGCAGTCGCGGTTCTCGACCTCGAAATCGGCGGTCGCGTCGAGGTCGGCGACCTCGCCCGGCAGGCCGTCGAAGCGCAAGGTCAGCACGTAGCGCTGCGCAGGGGAGGGATTGATCGACGGCCGGACATCGGGCACCGCGGCGGGTGCGTTGGCGGCATCGCCCGGGCCGGTGTCGGCGGTCTTGGCGTTCTGGCAACTGCTGGTCATGGTGGCGAGCATCATCAGGGCGGCCATCGTGGTCGGTCTGCGGTCCATGGAAGGCAGGGGCATGGGGCACACGAGACGTGGAGGAGGAGGGCATGCGCGCCTCCCGGGACTGCCAAGCCGCCGGGTCACGGCCGCAGGACGGGAGACGTCCGGCCCTGTATAGCCTGCGGCCGGAAGGGCTGTCGCCTTTTTCGCCGAAAATGAGACTTTCGTCGCATTGCGCGACGACCGACGGTCGCCGCACCGACGCCGTCAGCCGGTCCGGGCCGGCGCGTCGTGCTTCGCGATGAAATCCCGCACCTGCGGGTAGACCTCGTTGCGCCAGCGGCGGCCGCTGAAGATGCCGTAGTGGCCGGCGCCCTTCGCGGTGAGGTGCACCCGGTCGGTCTCCGGAATGCCGGTGCACAGCTTGTGCGCGGCGCGGGTCTGGCCGAGGCCGGCGATGTCGTCCAGTTCGCCCTCGATGGTCATCAGCGCCGTGCCCGCGATCGCGCCCGGCCGCACCCGCTCGCCCGCGACGTCCCACTGCCCGCGCGGCAGCAGGTGGTCCTGGAAGACCACGCGGATGGTGTCGAGGTAGTACTCGGCGGGCATGTCGAGCACCGCGTTGTATTCGTCGTAGAAGCGTCGGTGGGCGTCGGCGTCCTCGAGGTCGCCCTTCACCAGGTCCTGGTAGAAGTCCCAGTGCGACATCACGTGCCGCTCGGGGTTCATCGACAGGAAGCCCATGTGCTGCAGGAAGCCCGGATACACCCGGCGGCCGCGGCCCGGGTAGTTCGCCGGGACGATGTGGATGAGGTTCTGTTCGAACCACCACAGCGGCTTCTGGGTCGCGAGGTTGTTCACCGCGGTCGGCGATTCTCGGCTGTCGATCGGACCGCCCATCATCACCAGCGAACGCGGCGTCGGTTCGCCGCGCGCGGCCATCAGCGACACCGCGGCCAGCACCGGCACCGTCGGCTGGCATACGCTGATCACGTGCAGCGACTGCGCGCCGATGTGGCGGATGAATGTCTCGATGGTGGCGACGTAGTCGTCGAGCGTGAACTGGCCGTCGTCCTTCGCCACCATGCGCGCGTCGACCCAGTCGGTGATGTAGACCTTGTGGTCGCGCAGCAGGGTCTGCACGGTGTCGCGCAGCAGCGTCGAATGATGGCCGGACAGCGGCGCCACCACCAGCACGGTCGGGTCGTCCTTGAGATCGGTCACGCCATCGGTTTCGTCGGAGAAGCGCTTGAACCGCTGCAGCCGGCAGAACGGCGTGCGGATCACCTCGCGCTCGACCACCGGGTACGTGCGGCCGGCCTTCTCCACGCTGTGGATGCCGAACGCGGGCTTCTCGTAGTCCTTGCCGACGCGGTAGAGCAGTTCGTAGCCGGCGGCGACGCGCGGCGCGAACGGCAGGTTCGACAGCCAGCTCCCGGGCGAGGAGAACATCCGGGCGTTGGCCTCGGCCCAGTAGGTCGTCGGCGCCATCCAGGCGCGTCCCAGTTCGTGCATCTGGTAAAGCAGCATCGGCGAAGCTCCGGTGGGAGGGCGCGGCCGGGCGGACCGGCTTGCTGCGCCGCAGCATACCCGATCGCCATCGCCCGGGCGCATGCCCTGTTCAGTTTGGCGGTGCGCTACGCTGGGGCCATGCGCGCGAACGACACCGACATCGCCTGGTTCCGGGAATTGCTGGCGCCGCTGGGCCGGATCGAGGCCCGGCGGATGTTCGGCGGTACCGGCCTCTATGCCGCGGACACGATCGTGGCGCTGGAGATTGAGGGCGCCCTGTACCTGAAGACCGACGCGACGACCCGCGACCGTTTCCGGGACGCCGGCGGGCGGCCGTTCGTCTACGACAACGGCAAGCGCGAGGTCGAGACCAGCTACTGGACGCCGCCGGACGACGCGATGGATTCCGCCGAGGCCATGGCGCCTTGGGCGCGGCTCGCCCGCGACGCTGCGTTGCGCGCCGGGGCGGCGAAGCCGGCGAGGAAGACGCGGGCGGGCGGCAGGACGGCGTCCGATCGGCGCGCGGCACGCCCGGAGGCCTCGTGACGCCGATCGTCTCGCGCCATGTGCCCGATCGTCCGACGACCCTCGTGGTCACGGTGGCCCTGGCCGGGCTGTTCGCCCTCGTGCCGTTCTCAATCTGGCGCGCTGCCGGCGCCGTCGGCGGTGGCACGATCGGCATCGCGATCGGCGTGGCGTGCCTGGTCGCCGCCGCGCTGGCGATGCGGACGATCCTGCGGCGCGATGCGGAGACGTCCGCCTGGACGCTCAGCGACGACGCACTCGCCGGTGGCCCCGGCGGTCTCGCCCGGATCCCGCTCGCGGACATCGTGGAAGTGTCCGCGGGGGTTCCCGTCGGTCCGGGGCGTTCCGCGACCGTGTGGCACCAGAGCGGCCTGGTGCTCAAGTTGCGGGGCGGCAGGGTGCTGGCGCTGAACCTGTCCCAGGCCGAGCACGGGCCGGCGCTGATGGAGGCGCTGGTCGCGCGCTGCGCATCGGTGTTCACGACGGTACCGGCGCACACCGAGCGCGACCTCGCCCTGCTGCATCGCCTGCGCTGGAACCGAGTCCTCGGGGCGGACGATCGCGGATGACACGAAGGTCGCGCTAACGCGGTGCGGCCTCCAGCGCTGCCGGCTGTTCCGCCAGTGCCGGCGACAGCCAGCAGTGCGAACCGAGGAAACGGAAGCCCAGCGCCGCGAACCGATCGCGGTAGAACTTCGCCGGCCGCGGCTGGAACCCGACGTCGTCGCCTTCGGTCTGGTCTTCCTTCGCGAAGGTTTCGAGGAACGCGACGCCGCCGCACAGGTCGGCCAGGCCCGGCAGGCCCTGCGTCAGCTCGCGGGTCGGCAGGTAGTGCATGACGTCGCTGCAGATCAGCAGGTCGGCCGGCGCGCAGGGCCGCAGCTGCGCGAAGTCGGCGAAGCGCGCGAAGTGCAGGTTGCGACGTGCGCCGTAGCGGCCGATCGCGTATTCGCTGCTGTCGAAGCCGAGGTACTGCAGCTTCGGCCGCAGCGCGAGCAGCGGCGCGCGCCACGCGCCTTCGCCGCAGCCGATGTCGAGCACGCTGCGGATCGGGCGTTCGAGGTGGTATTCGGCGGTCGCCACCGCCAGCGCGACCTTGCGTTTCAGCCGCTGCGCGCCGCCGATGCCGGCGCGGCGGTACCAGTGATCGAAATAGCGGCGGTCGTAGCGTTTGTCGGTCGAAGTCATCTGGATTCGATCAGCAGCGAAGTCATCGACAGCGATGAGACCACGTCGTCGTTGAAGAAGGTCAGCGCATCGCCGTCGCGGGCCAGCGCCAACGCGTACAGCAGCGGCAGGTAATGCTCGGGGGTCGGGATCGACAGCCGCGCGTCCTCGCCCAGCGCCGGCCAGTCGGCGAGGGCGGCGAGGTCGCCGTCGCGGATCAGCGCGTCCACGTGGTCGCGGAAGCGCAGCGCCCACGGCAGCGGAGTGTCGTTCCGCCAGTCGAACAGGCGCAGGTTGTGGACGATGTCGCCGCTGCCGACCACCAGCACGCCCTCGTCGCGCAGCGGCGCGAGCCGGCGCGCCAATGCGACATGCCACGCGCCCGGGCGACGGCTGTCGATGCCGAGCTGCACCACCGGCACGTCGGCGTCCGGGTACATCGGCCGCAGCACGCTCCAGACGCCGTGGTCGAGCCCGCGCTTCGGATCAATGCGCGCATCGAAGTCCTCACCGAGGAGTTCGACCACGCGCTGCGCGAGCGCCGGGTCTCCCGGCGCCGGCCACTGCACGTCGAACAGCGCCTGCGGGAAGCCGCCGAAATCGTGGATCGTCGGCGGATGCGCGCTGCCGGTGAGCCACGGCCCCGGCGTCTCCCAGTGCGCGGACACGCACAGCACCGCGCGTGGTCGCGGCAGGCGAGCGCCGAGGGCGCGCCAGGCCTGCGACCAGACGTTGTCCTCGATCGCGTTCATCGGCGAACCGTGGCCGACGAACAGGACGGGCATGGGAGTGGCGGTCATCGGGGCATGGCACGAAGGATGGGCGAACAGTATCCCCGCCCGCGCAGGATCAGGACCAGACGTGGCGCGCGGCACGCACCGTGTTGGCGTTGAGACGGGCGACCCGGTCGGCGTGCTGGTAGCCACCGGCGACCACGAACACAAGCGGGATGCGGCGCGCGTGCGCGATCCGGAACACCGCGAGGTCGCGCTCGAACAGTTGCCGGGTGGTCAGGCCGACGAGGCTCTTGGGGTCGTCCTCATGGCAGTCGGCGCCGGCCTGGTAGAGCAGCAGGTCGGGGCGTTGCGCATCGACCAGCGCTTCCGCCTCGCGCAGGGCGTCGAGGTAGCGCTCGAAGCCGTCCTCGCGCGCCCGCACCTGGAACGCCCACGAGCGCACGCCGCCGCGACAGCCGAAGCGGGTGCCGAAGATCGAGACATTGCTGAGGTTGGGCAGGCGCGCGGCGAACTCCTCGGTGCCGTTGCCGCCGTGCTCGTCGCAGTCGATCACCATCACCCGTCGTTGGGGATGGGCGTGCGCGACCAGCGCCAGCCCGTTCAGCGGGCAGAAGCCGCTGCCGGATTCGGGCACGGCGTGATGGAAGCCGCGGGCGATGTTCATCGCCAGGCCGGTGCGCAGCGCGGTGTCGACCGCGGCGAGTTGTCCGCCCAGCATCGCCAGCGTCGCATCTCGCACCGACGGGCTCCAGCGGATGCCCTGGCGTGACGCCAGCGGCTCCTCGCCCTGCAGGAAGGCGGACAGATAGCGGGCGTCGTGCAGGCCGGCCAGCGCGTCCGCCGCCAGCAGGCGTGGCGCCATCAGCTCGACCAGGCCCAAGCGCTCGAGCTTGCGCGCCGTGGTGCCCAGCCGCGCCAGCAGCGGCACCTCGTCGGGCGCATAGGCGTCGCTGTACCAGGCCGGGATGCGCATGTCAGCGCTCGGCGAGCGACGCCGACGCGAAGCGGCGGAGGTCGTCGATGGTCGTGCTGCCCGGCGAGAGCATGTTGCCGCGCACCTGCGCCTCGAACTGCGCGCTGAACGCGCGCTGGCGCACCTTCGGCGACACGGCGAGCGTGGTCAGGCGCAGGAAGCGCGCTTCGGCGATCGTCGCGATGTCGTGGGCGACGCCGCAGGCCAAGGGCCGCAGCGCCGGGGCATCGGCGTCGTAGCGCAGTGCGAACAGCGCGCCGGGCGGCAGGGTCACGCCGCAGATGGACACCGTCGCCACCGCCATCGCCGAGTGCGATTCGCCCAGCGCCATCTTCTCGACCAGCAGCGGCGCGCCGGCGGCGTCGACGAACACGTTGACCCGGCCGCCGCGGCGCACGCGGCCATGGGCGATTTCCAGGAAGAATTCCTCCGCCTGCGAACAACTGCCGATCTCGGGCTTTTCCGCCATCGCCGGCAGCGCCGGCGCGGTCGTCGTTTCCGGCGCGAGCAGGTCGCGGAGGAGATCGAGCAGCAGCGCGCTTTCCTCGCGTTGCAGGGCCGCGCGGACCGTCGCGATCCGCGCGGGCAGCGCGCGCAGGTCGTCGAGCAGCGGGGAAGGCGGAAGGGCGGCGAGGGCGTCGGCGTCGGCGTGGTCGGCGCGGCGCCAGCCGCTGGCCCAGCCGGCGGCGACGAGCTGGCGCGCGATCGCCTCGGTGCGCGATTTCGGCCAGTCGGCGAGCACGCCGAAATCGGTGGCATCGGTGGCCTGCCGCGGCTGGTTCACGAAGGTCGACAGGAACCGCGTCGCCTGCGTGTAGCCGCAGCCGCGGCGCTCGGTGCGATGCGCGGGAACTTCCTCGAGCATGTCCCGCAGCGTGGTGTGCAGCGGGAGCCCGGCGCTCGCGAAGGCTTCGACCAGTTCGTGCTTGCCCAGGCTCACGGCGCGACGCGGTCAGTCGAGCGACAGCAGCAGGGCGCGGATCAGGTGCGAGGTCTGCTCGCGGTCGCGCGCATCGAAGGTGAACACCGGGATCGGCCGCCCGCAGCGGCGCACGGCCTCGCGCACGGTGTCCATGCGGAAGCCGCGGGCGAGGTCGGTGCGGGTGATGCCGATCACCAGGCCGGCGTCGGCGTCGATGTCGCGGATCGCGCGGATCCAGTGCTCGCATTCGGCGGCGACGCGCGTGCTGTCGCCCGGCAGTACCACGACCACGCCGACCGCGCCGGCCATCACCAGCGGGCGCATGTGCGCGAAGTGTTCCTGCCCGGGCAGACCGTAGAGGTGCAGCGGCGTGCCGTCGTCGAGCAGCACCGGCGAGAAATCGAGCGCCACCGTGGTCGTGGTCTTCTCGCCCATCGCTCCCTCGCTCATCGGCATCTCGGTCGAGACCGGCGCGGTGTCGGAGAGGGCCCGGATCGCGGTGGTCTTGCCGGCGCCCACCGGTCCGGCGAAGACGAGTTTTGCACTTTCGAATGACACGTTCGGTTCGCTCCGTGTGGATGCTTGCGATCCCGCGGCGAGGCGCGGGACGGGTCCCGTGGACAGGTCAGGTTCGGCCGAGGCCGAAGCGGAGGGCGATGCGGGCGAGCACGCCGGAGAATGCGCCGACGGGCTGTTCCGTCGGCGATGGCGCAGGCGCCGCGCCGCCTGGCGATTCCAGCAGGTTCGCGGCGCGGTACGCCCACAGGCTGGCGTTGACCTCGCGCGCGTCCACGCCGCAGCGTGCGCGGATCTCGTCGGCGGACGCCGGGCCGCGCAGCAGCAGGCGCGCGATCTTCAGCGCCCCGACCAGCTCCGGCGCGGTGCCGACGTCGGGCCAGTCCTTCAGTCGATAGTGTCCCGCCGGGAATGCGGGCAGTTGTCCGCGCCCCTGGTGCGCTGACTGCAGCAGGAACGCTTCCAGGCTGCGGCTGGCGCCGTCGCCGTGCGCGGCCCCGTCGGCGTTGCCGGGTGCGAGCACCCAGTCCTGGCTCGCGAAACTGTCGCGTGCGGACAGCAGGTCGCTCAGCGAGGCGGCATAGACGCGGCCTTCCTGCGGGCGGATGCGGATGCGGCGGCCGTTGAGCGTGGCATCGACGGCGCGACCGCTGTATTCGGATTCGGTCAGTCGGCAGAGCGCGGGCATCGCGCCGCTGCTCTCGACCTGTTCGGGGGTTTCGGCCGATTCGACCGCGAGCAGTTCGCGCATCGCCTGCGCCAGCGCGGGTGCGGGGCTGCTTTCGGCCGCGCCCGCCACGCCGTGGCCGCAGTCGTCGGGATGCGCGCCGAACGCCAGCACCGGCGTGCCGCGCGACCGCGCACGCACGTAGGCCTGGCGGCCATAGGTGTCGGCGATGTCGGCGACCAGCAGCGTGCAGCGGGTGCCGTCCCAACTGCGGACCTGCCCGCGGACGCGCCAGGCGGCGAGCAGCGAAGCGGCGATCCGGACGCGTTGTTCGGCCTGTTCACTGAGGGCGGCGGTGGCGATGTCGGCACGGAGCATATGGCGTGTGGATGCGAAATCGTGGGGGGCGTCGTGGGCGCACGCATGCGCCAGCGACGCATGCCCGGGCGTCGTTCGCCCGGGCATGGACGGTCTGGTCGATCAGGATCAGGTGATCAGGACCAGGCGATCAGGAGAAGTCGACGCCCTTCTCGAACGTGCGCAGCTCGTGGCGGGCCATCGCGAGGTTCGACTTGGAGCGGTCCAGCACCACGTACAGGAACAGCTTCTGGTTCGATTCCAGCGGACGCAGGATGTGGTACTGCTTGGTCAGGCTGATCAGGATGTCCTCGATGGTGTCGTTGAGCTTGAGGGCATTGGCGACCTTGCGCTTGGAGCGCACGACTTCGGAGTTGCCGGCGGCGGCGACTTCGAGGTCGATGCCGGAACCGTCGCCGGCGAGCAGCATGCCGCTTTCGGTGTCGACGAGGGCGGCTGCGATGTAGCCATCGAGGCTGCGGAGGGGTTCGAGCGAGATCTTGGCCATGCTGGTGTTTCCTGTGTGATGGAAGCGTGGGATGTGCGGGATGTGCTGGAGGACGGAAACGGGTCCGCCCTCGTCTGTCCGCCGTCGCCGCGAGGGCGACAGCGTGTTCCGCGGGGCGGATGGGGTCAGTCGACGGCGTCGATCGCGATGGCGAGTTGCGCGGCGGTGTCGAGGGCGGTGCGGATGGTGGTCGCGAGGATGTCGCTGGCGTCGGCGCACACGCAGAGCGTGTGCTGCTTCGCCTTCGACGGCACCCGCACCAGCACGATGGAACCGTGCTCGGTCGCGATGCTGTTGTAGAGCGCGCGGCCGTCCAGCGATTCGCGGCTGAAGGATTCGATAAGGCCCATCAGCGAGCTCATGATCGCGGCGGCGCGTTGCGCGTCCGCGCCGCGACCGGGCGCGTTCGCATGCGCGAAGCTGCGGCCGTCCACGGTGGCGAGCGAAGCGAAGACGACGGAGGGCGTGCGGGAGACCAGTTCGGCGAGCCTGTTCTGGCACGTCAACCGGTTGCGCATCTGGAGGGGGGCATCCTGCGCCGGTGAGGTGTCCATCAGGTTGAAGGCTGCCGACACGGGGGGCTCCGGAGGGGGTGTAAACGCTTTCAAAGCAAGGGGCGTGCCAAATATTTGTCGCAAATTCTTGACGCCCCTGCGACATCGACGGGCGCTTTTTTCGGTGACGGGATCGATTGTGAAGCGGGATTCGATCGGCCGTGCAAATTGCACTAATGACGCCTTGGGTCAGCTAACCGCTCGAAGCGCGACGTCGTAGTGACAATCCGGGTCACGATGAGACGCAGTCCTCGTTTTCTCATGCGATGACGAGATTTCCGTCGCATCGGCCGGCCGCGGCGTTCTGCTAGTGTCTGCGTCCCATCGATCGAGGCGCCGTTCCATGCAGGGCTATCTCTGGACCAAGACCTTCCACCTCGTCTTCGTCATCGCCTGGATGGCGACGGTGTTCTACCTGCCGCGGATCCTGGTGAACGTCGCCGAGGCAGGGGACGTGCCGGCGGTGCGGGATCGGCTCGCGCTGATGGGCCGGCGGCTGTACCGGTTCGGCCATACGGTCTTCGGCATCGCGTTCGTGTTCGGCCTGGTGCTGTGGCTGCACTACCACATGGTCGGCGGCTGGCTGCACGCCAAGCTGGGGCTGGTCGCGGTCCTGCTGGCGTACTTCATCGTCTGCGGCCGCTGGCTGAAGGGCATCGAGAAGGGGCGTCCGCTGCCCTCGGCGAAGACCCTGCGCTGGCTCAACGAGCTGCCGGTGCTGCTGCTGGTGGCGATCGTCTACCTGGTGCTCGCCAAGCCGTTCTGAGGCAGGCAGCAACCCACGTCGACCGGTAGAGCGGCCTGGCCCGCCATTCGGCGGTCGAACATCGGGCCGCCAAGCGCTTTCCGAAGGGCAGCGGCCTGAAGGCCGCTCTACCTCCAAGAAATCCCGCGAAGGGGCCCTCAGCGCCGGAACGCCGCCGGGTCGGGCAGGTCCACCGGCACGCCGTCGGCGTTGCACAGTTTCTTGGCGCACAGCGCGGCGCGCAGTTTCGGCGTGGCCTGCAGCAGGATGTGGAAGATCGTGTTCTGCTCGATCGTGCCGCGCACCGCCGATGCGCCGGGGCCGCGCGCCCAGATGCCGACGTCCTCGCCGCCGTGGGTCTCGTTGGACAGCGGGATCATCGCCTCCTGCAGGTAATCCGGCGCCTCGGTATCGACATCGGCCAGCCGCGGCCGGCCGCGCGTGGCCGGCTGGAAGCCGCTGACCTCGTGCGCCACCGTCTTCGGGCCTTCAGGCTGCTGGTCGGTGGCGCCGGCGTAGCCCGGGCCGTTGGTGTAGTTGAGCGTGGTGTAGGGCAGGCCGGTGGCGTCGCTGGCGTAGCCGGTCGGCGTGCTGCCTTCGCCACTGCTGCCGCGGACCTTGCCCAGCATCGGGTTGCCGCGCACCGGATAGCCGGCGAAGGTCAGCGTGTGCGAATGGTCGGCGGTGACGAGGATCAGCGTGTCGTCGGCCGAGGTCAGCTTCGCCGCGGCGGCCACCGCCTCGCTCAGGGCGATGGTGTCGGTCAGCGCGCGATAGGCGTTGCCGGCATGGTGGGCGTGGTCGATGCGGCCGCCTTCGACCAGCAGCACGTAGCCGTTCGAATTGCGGCGCAGGCGCTCGATCGCCGCGGTGGTCATCTCGGCCAGCGACGGCTCCCCGCCGCGGTCCTTTGCGCGGTCGTTCTCGAACTGCATGTGGCTGGGCTCGAACAGCCCCAGCAGCGGCCCGGTCGTCGGGGTCGCGGCCAACTGCTGTTCGTTCCAGACGAAATGACCGTCGGGATGGCGCCGGCGCCAGTCGGCGACGAGATCGCGTCCGTCCAGGCGCAGGCCGACCTGGTCGTCGTACTCGGGGTCGCGCTCGCTCGGCGGGAGGAAGCTGCCGCGGCCGCCGCCCATCAGCACGTCGGGCCCGTGGCCGTAGGGGCTCTCGATCAACTGCCGGGCGATGTCCGTGCAGCCGGCGGCCGCGGCTTCGGGCGGCATCTCGGCGTCGTTCTCCCAGTTGCGGTCGGCCGAGTGGGTGAACGTGGCGCCCGGCGTGGCATGGGTGATCCGGGTGGTGGTGACCACGCCGGTGGCCAGGCCGCTGGCGGCGGCGAGTTCCCACAGCGTCAGCATCGGCGAGCGCAGCGCGCCGGCGCAGTCGCGGCGCTCGGCGTCCTGGCCGATGCTCAGCACGCCGGCCCGGGTCTTCACGCCGGTGGCCATCGCGGACATCGTGCCGGCCGAGTCCGGCGTCTGGCTGTCGGTGTTGTAGGTCTTGCTGAAGCCGGTGTACGGGAAGGTTTCCCAGCTCAGCGCGTTCTCCTCGCCGGGGCCGCCCTTGCGCTGCCCGTCGAGGATGCGCGCCGCCGCGACCGTGGTCAGGCTCATGCCGTCGCCGACGAACAGGATGACGTTCTTCGCCTTGCCCGACATCGCGCCGTGGCCGGCGGCCTGGGCCGCGCCGGCGCGGAACCACCATGCGGGCGTCTCGCCGGCCGGCCGGGCGATGACGGGGACATCGACGGCGAGGGCACCGGCGGCCGCGGGCGCCGGAGGGCGGGCGGCGGGCGCCGATGCGCAGGCGGCGAGGACAGAGCAGGCGAGGGCGAGGCAGGCGGGGCGGACGGTCATGGCTGGGGCGTGCAGGACGGTGGCGTGCGGAAGGCGTCGATTATGCCCGTCGGATGTTGCGGACGTGGAATGCCGAGATGACGGCGGCGGCCTCGCCGCACCATGGCCGCTCGGTTATCGTGCCGCTCTTCCATCCCGCCGCGGGAGCGCGCATGTCCACCCTCGTCGCCACCTGGTTCCGCATCCCGTTCTGGCAGCGGGTGATGGGCGCGTTCGTGCTGGGGGCGCTCGCGGGATGGGCGTTCGGGCCGAACGCCGAGGCCTGGTTCGGGCCGCTGGGCGACCTGTACGTCACCCTGATCAAGATGATCGCCGTCCCGCTGGTGTTCTTCGCGGTGATCAACGCCGTGTCGTCGCTGCATGGGCAGAAGTCCATCGCCGCGCTCGGTGGGCGGACCTTCGTGTGGTTCGCGATCACCGCGGTGCTGGCGGTCGGGATCGGGCTGGCGGTCGGCACGGTGCTGCAACCCGGCGTGCTGCAGATGCCGCTGTCGGTGGATCCGGACTACGTGCCGAAGGACGTGCCAAGCGTGGTGCAGGTGCTGCTGGGCGTGGTGCCGACCAACGTCTTCCACGCGCTCACCGGCATCGGCGAGGCGAAGAACGCCGCCGGCGAGACCGTGCTCAAGGCCGGCAAGGGCTCGATCCTGCCGGTGATCTTCGTCGCCGCGCTGATCGGCTTCGCGATGGTGAAACTCGGCGACAAGGTCGCGCTGGCGCGCAAGCTCGCGGGCGAGGCCAGCGAAATTTCCATCCAGATCACCCGCTTCGTGCTGGAGATGACCCCGCTCGGCACCTTCGGCCTGATCGCCGCGCTGGTCGGCAACTACGGCTTCTCGCAGCTGCTGCCGCTGGGCAGCTTCGTGCTGGCGCTGTACATCGCCTGCGTGCTGCACATCGTGCTGAGCTACGGCGGCCTGCTGCTGGCGCACGGCCTCAACCCGCTGAAATTCTTCCGCGGCGCCGCACCGGGCATGCAGGTGGCGTTCGTCAGCTCCTCGAGCTTCGCCTCGCTGCCATCGTCGCTGCGCTGCGCCACCCACAACCTCGGCGTCGACAAGGACTATGCCGCGTTCGCGGTGCCGCTCGGTGCCAGCATCAAGATGGACGGCTGCGGCGCGATCTACCCGGCGCTGTGCGCGGTGTTCATCTCGCAGTACATGGGCGTGCCGATGTCGCCGGAGCAATATCTCATCGTGCTGATCGCCTCGGTGCTCGGCAGTTTCGGCACCGCCGGCGTGCCCGGCACCGCGGTGGTGATGGCGACGGTGGTGCTCACCGCCGCCGGCCTGCCGCTGGAAGTGATCGGCTATCTCTACGCCATCGACCGCGTGCTCGACATGATGCGCACGATGACGAACGTCACCGGCCAGATGCTGGTGCCGGTGCTGGTGGCGAAGGAAACCGGGCTGCTGGATCGCGCGATCTACGACGCCGCGCCGACGAACGTGGGCATCGAGGACGCGGCCTGAGGCCCGGCCCGGTCCGGGCGTAGGTCACGGATGCGGCACTGGACGCCGCGGAGCGCGGGTGTTAACCAGTAGCGACCCGGTCGCCGCGTCGCTCGAATGCGATGGCGACCGGACGAAGCAGGCCATCGGACGGCCGTCGTGCGATGGCGCCTGCCCCATCCTCGATCAATGGAGTGAATCGCGATGTCTTCGATCCGTCTCGTCGTCCTGTCCGTCGCGCTCGCGGCGACCGCCGCGGCCCTGGCGCCGCTTCCCGTGTCCGCACGCAACCTCGGCGGTATGAGCATCGACACCAGCGCGCCACCGGTGCCTTCGCCCGGGCCCTGGGGTGGCGTCTACCTGTGCACGGCGCACCTGCGCAAATACGATGGCATCGACGCCTACGGCAATCCAAAGTGGCTGTATCACATGGCGTCCGGCTACGACGTCACGACGTGCATGAACAATGCGCAGCTCTACCTCGGCCTGGGCTATCAGCCCAACCCCAACCCGGGCACCGGCTTCTGCACCTGCCATGCCGGCTACAACGGGATGGTGATCTCCAGCCCGGACGGCAACGGGCCGATCGTCGGCCACAACCTCTCTCCGGCGGCCACGCAGGCCTACAGCGAAGGCCTGCTGGAACTGCGCAAGCGCTACAACTTCGACCAGATGGCGAAGGAACAGGACGCCCTGCTCGATGCCGTGCTCGCGGCGGACGGACAGGGCGGCGACTGACGCCGCGGCGCGGGAGGCGCAACGCGGGCGGCCGTGCCGCCCGCGTCGTCCGCGCTTGCGGTCGAGGTCAGAAACAGGGACCGTAGTCGTAGTACACCGCGTTCTCGGTGATCCTGCCCCAGCGGTAGAAACCGAAAACGCAGTCGTTGCCGCGGATGCCGACGAGATTGCCGGCGCCGTCGTAATACTCGAACTCGTAGGCGTAGCCACCGCCGCCTGCCGCCATCGCGATTCCGCAAACGGTTGCCAGCGAGAACGCGCCGATCATCAATGCCTTTTTCGTGATCCGTAACATGTGCTTCTCCTTGTGTCATGCATGCGTCGTGCCTGGGTCCTGGCGTGTGATCGCGCAACGCGATCGTCTCGATTCTGGCGCCGGGCCACCCGGGACGAGGTGATCCGGCGCACGGTTTCGGAGAGGAACAGGAAACGGGAAATCGAGCGCATCCGCGGCCGCCGCATCGCCCTGCATGCATCGCCTCACTTCGGCAGCGTCTTCTCCCGGTACCGCGCCAGCATCGCGCCGAGCAGCGCTGCGGGGATCGGCAGCAGCAGGCCGAGGGTCGAGACCCATTTCGGATGGCCCGGGAACATCACGATCATCCCGGCCACGCCGAACATCACCAGCAGCGCCACGCAGGTTGCGGCGATGCGCGGGTGGCGGGCGATGCGACCGGCGACCCCGCCGCCGACGAACGCGCCGAGCGCCCAGGCCAGCACCAGCAGGGCCAGCGAGGCCGTCGGTGCGGTGGCGAGGATGACCTCCATCGCCTTCGGGTCCCGCGGGTCGAGGCCGGGCGGCGGCGGATAGAGTGCGTGGCTGGCGAATTCCACCGAGAAGGTGGTCAGCCACATCGCGAGCATGCCGAGGACGATGCCGAGGAGGGTGCGGCCCATCGTCGTTCCCCATGTCGATTCCGGTGGCCGCAGCATGGGCCGGGGCGCGGCGGGCCGCAAGCGTGGCGGGCGGTTCGTGCCTCGTCCGCGGCACGCCGGCGGCATCGAAGGCAATGCCGGGCCGGCGAACGTCCCGAAAAGCGAAGGGCCGCTTGCGCGGCCCCTGCGGTGCGTCGATGGTCGGCGCCGATTACTGGGTCTGCGTCTGCGCCAAGGTCTGGGCCTGCTGCTGCGGGGCGACGCGGCGCGCCTGCAGGAACTTCTGCGCCCAGTAGCCCGAGGCGAGGTTGGCGATCTCGACGTCCTTGCCCGTGCGCGGGGCGTGCAGGAACTGGCCGTTGCCGAGGTAGATGCCGACGTGGTCGACGTGCTTGCCCTTGCGGCTGAAGAACACGATGTCGCCTTCGGCCAGCGCGTCGCGGTCGCGGATCAGTTCGCCGACCCGGGCCATGTCGCGCGAGATGCGCGGCAGTTCGATGCCGAGGTTGTTGCGGTAGACGTAGCCGACCAGGCCGCTGCAGTCGAAGCCGCCTTCCGGCGTGGTGCCGCCCCAGCGGTAGGGCGTGCCCAGCAGCGACAGGGCGCGGTGCAGCATGCGGGCGATCGGGCCCTCGTTCTGCGCGGCCACCGCATTGGCGGCGGGCGTGCCGGCGATCGGCGCGGCGTCGAACAGGCTGCGGACGTCGTAGGCGTACATCACCGTGCGGCCGGGAAGCGCGACCGCGTCGGCGTCGCGGGGCGACAGCAGCTGCGGCGAGAGATCCAGCGGATCCCGCGGGGCTTCGGCGGCGAACACCGGCAGGCTGGCCAGCGCGAACAGGCTGGCGAGCACACAGTGCAGAGGACGGAGGCGGATGGCGGAGGGGCGGCCGGAGCCAGGGGCTGGGGTCGTCACGCGTCATGCACTTTGCGGAAGGAGGCTGCAGTCTGCCCGAGCGCGGCCGCCGGGGGGTTCAGAAAACGTTAGGCCCGATCGGAAAAGGGTGACTGGAGTCGCGGAACGGAACATCCGTACGTCGGCGGAGGGGGCATGGCCGCCGAATGCTCCACGCCGCCGGAGTTTCCGGGAATCATTATCGATCAATGGGTTGCGGCGCAATGTTCCACGCAGATCGACGATGACGCGATCGATCCACGCAGGTGTCGATCAGTGCAACACCCGTTTCGCACCGGTGTAATGGTCCCGCCACCAGGCGCCGTCCAGCCGATCGAGGCGGACCGTGCCGCCGGTGCTGGGCGCGTGCACGAACCGGCCCTCGCCGACGTAGATCCCGACGTGGCTGACCTCGCCGCCGCTGCCGAAGAACACCAGATCGGCCGGGACCAGGCGATCCAGCGCGATCTTCGGCCCCTGCATCGCCGCCAGTTCGCGCGAAGTCCGCGGCAGGCGCAGGTCCAGCATGTCGCGATAGACGTAGTTGACCAGCCCGCTGCAATCGAAGCCCGATTCCGGGGTGTTGCCGCCGTAGCGGTAGGGCGTGCCCACGAGGCCCAGGGCGCGCATGAGGATGGCGTTGGCCGCGGCCGGGTCCTGCGGGGCCGCCGTCGACCAGGTCCGCTGCGAGGGCGGGGCGGGGCGCACCTGCTCCGGGCCGCCGCAACCGGTCAGGGCCAGCGCACAGAGGCACAGCAGCGCCGCCGGCAGCGTCGCCGACCGGCGGCGCGCGGATGGCGCCGCGGCGGGGGAGTACGGATAATGCGCGACCTTCATCGCGGCCATCTTGGCCGCATCCCCGTCCGGCGATCAAGCCGACCCCGCCGCTTCCGCGGCGCCGACCCCGTCGGCCCCTCCGAGTCCCGTGCATGAAAATCGAGAAAGACCGCGCTGTCCGTTTCCACTACACCGTCGGCGAAGTCGGCCAGCCGGCCACCGAAAGCTCCAACGGCGGCGAGCCGCTGGCGATCCTGATCGGCCACGGCAACATCATCCCCGGCCTGGAGAAGGCGATGGAAGGCCGCGAGGCCGGTGAGACCTTCTCGGTCGACGTGCGCGCCGCCGACGCCTACGGCGAGCGCAAGGAAGGCCTGACCCAGCGCATCCCGAAGAAGCATTTCGGCAACCAGAAGCTGGAGCCGGGCATGCAGGTCGTGCTGCAGACCAACTTCGGCCCGCGCGCCGTGACCATCGAGAAGGTCGGCCTGACCGCGGTCGACGTCGACATCAACCACCCGATGGCCGGCAAGGACCTGCATTTCGACATCGAGATCGTCGATGTCCGCGAGGCCTCGCAGGAAGAGATCGCGCACGGCCACGTGCACGGCGACGGCGGCCATCACCACTGAGGTCGCGATTCGCGACGCTGCCTCGCTCCGAACGACGAACGGCCCGCTTGCGCGGGCCGTTCGCGTTTCCCGCGCCGTTCCCGGAAAGGCTGTGGTTCAATTCGACCCATGCACGCAGAACATTCCATCGCGACCACCGACGTCCTCATCGCCGGCGGCGGCGTCAACGGGCTCGCGACCGCGCTCGCCCTGCTCGAATCGGGCCGACGGGTCCGGGTGGTCGACGCCGACCGGATCGGCAGCGGGGCCTCGCACGGCAACTGCGGCACGATCACGCCCAGCCACGCGCCGCCGCTGGCCGCGCCGGGCACCGTGCTGCGCGCGCTGCGCTGGATGCTGACGCCGGATGCCCCGCTGTACGTCCGTCCCCGGATCGATCCGGTGCTGTGGCGCTGGATGCTCGGCTTCGCCGCCCGCTGCAACGCCCGCGACTGGGAAACCAGCGCGCGCGGCAAGTACGCGCTGCTCGACGATTCCCGCCGGCGGTTGGCCGAGTGGGTCGAACGCTATGGGCTGGCCTGCGAGTTCGTCGAATCGGGTGAGGACTACGTGTTCCGCAACGCGCGCGCCTTCGCCCACGAGCAGCGCGAGCTGCCGCTGCTGCGCGCGCTGGGCGTCTCCGTCGAGGTCATCGACGGCCCGGCCTATGAGGCGCAGGAACCGGCGCTGCTGCCCGGCGTGGCCGGGGCGCTGCGCTTCTCCGGCGACGCCGCGCTGCGACCGGACAAGTACCTCGCCGAACTCGCACGTGCGGTGCGCGAGCGCGGCGGCGAAATCGTCGAGGGCTGCGCGCTGCACGGCCTGCGCGAGGATCGCGAAGGCGTGGTGGCCTACACCGACCACGGCGAGGAACGCGCCCGCAACGCGGTGCTCGCGCTCGGTGCCTGGTCGGCGCTGTCGGCGGATGCGCTGGGCCTGCCGTGGCTGAAGCGCGTGATCCAGCCCGGCAAGGGCTACTCGATCACCTACCGCGCGCCGGCGCTGCTCCCGAAACGGCCGCTGGTGCTGCGCGAGCGTTCGGTCTGCGTCACGTCCTGGGCGGACGGGTTCCGCCTCGGCAGCACGATGGAGTTCTCCGGCTTCGATCGCACGCTCAACGCGCGCCGGCTCGGTGCGCTCGAGCGCGGCGCCCGCGAGTACCTGCGGGAGCCGGTCGGTCCCGAGGTCCGCGAGCGCTGGTACGGCTGGCGGCCGATGAGCCGTGACGACATGCCGCTGATCGGCCGCGCGCCGGGCCTGCGCCGGGTGTGGATGAACTGTGGCCACGGGATGATGGGCGTCGGCATGAGTACCGGCAGCGCCCAGTTGCTGGCCGACCTGATGGCGGGGCGCGCGCCGGCGCTCGATCCCGCGCCGTACCGGCCGGAGCGCTTCGCGTGAACGCGGGCACGTTCGCTTCGCTGGCGAGCGCCTATCCGCTGCTCGCCGACCTCTCGCCCGCGCTGCGCGACGCGGTGGCCGGGGAGGCCGTCCTGCACGACATCCGCGACGGCACGCCGCTGTTCGGCGACGGCCAGCGCTGCGGCGGCCTGCCGCTGGTGGTGCAGGGCGCGGTGAAGGTGTTCCGCCGCTCGGAGACCGGGCGCGAGATCGTGCTGTACCGGGTCGGTCCCGGCCAGACCTGCATCCTCAGTTCGAGCTGCCTGCTCGGCGACGAGGTGTACCGCGCCGAGGGCGTCGCCGAGGGCGCGTTGCGCCTGGCGCTGCTGCCGCCCACGCTGTTCCAGCGTTTGATCGCCGAGTCGCCGGCGGCGCGGGGCTTCCTGTTCGCGATGCTCTCCAGCCGCCTGTCCGACCTGATGGAGCGGGTCGAGCGCCTGGCCTTCCATCGCCTGGACCGCCGCATCGCCGAGTTCCTGGTCGAACGCGCGGACGCCGGCTTCCGCAGCGTCGCGATGACCCACCAGGCGATCGCCGACGAGATCGGCAGCGTGCGCGAGATGGTGACCCGCACCCTCGGCCAACTGGCGGAGCAGGGGCTGGTCGAGCTGTCGCGGGCGGGGGTGCGGCTGGTCGAGCTCGACGGCCTGCGTGCGCTGGCCCAAGGCGAGGCGCCGGCCGGTGACAAAAGTCGCTGAGCGTCGCGGGGCGCGGGTTCATCCTGTCGCCAACCCAACGCAAGGAGACCCGCCATGAAGAAGAACGTCGGTTCCGCGGACAAGATCCTCCGCATCGTCGTCGGCCTCGGCCTGCTCAGCCTGCTGTTCGTGCTGGAGGCGCCGATGAAATACCTCGGCCTGGTCGGCCTGGTGCCGCTCGCCACCTCGCTGATGGGCTGGTGCCCGCTGTACACGCTGATCGGCGTGAATACCTGCAAGGCCGGGACCTGATCCGCGCCTCGCCCGCGGCCATGCCGGTACACTCGCCGGCATGGCCGTCTGCACCCTCCACCGCGGCACCGCGCCGCTGCTGATCAGCCTGCCGCACGACGGCAGCGACATTCCCGATGCGCTCGCCGCGCGGATGACGCCGGAGGCGCGCCGCGCCCCCGACACCGACTGGCACGTCTCCCGCCTGTACGCCTTCGCCCGCGACCTCGGCGCCTCGCTGCTGGTCCCGCGGCACTCGCGCTACGTGATCGACCTCAACCGTCCGCCGGACGACGTCTCGCTGTATCCGGGGCAGAACACCACCGGCCTGTGCCCGGTGGTGCGCTTCTCCGGCGATCCGGTCTACCTGCCGGGGCAACACCCCTCGCCGGACGAGATCGCCCGGCGCATCGACATGTACTGGCGCCCGTACCACGACGCACTCCGCGACGAACTCGAACGGCTCCGCGCCGCCCACGGCCGCGTGCTGCTGTGGGAAGGCCATTCGATCCGCGGCGAGTGCCCGTTCCTGTTCGAGGGCCGGCTGCCCGACCTCAATCTCGGCACCGCCGGCGGCACCAGCTGCGCGCCGGCGACCCAGGCGCGGCTCGAAGCCGTCCTCGCCGCGCAGACCGACTTCGACTGGGTCGCGAACGGCCGCTTCAAGGGCGGCTACATCACCCGGCACTACGGCGACCCGGCGAACGGCGTCGAGGCGGTGCAGCTCGAGATCAGCCAGCGCATCTACATGGACGAAGACAGCTTCGCCTGGGACGAGGCCCGCGCGGCGCGGACGCAGTCGGTGCTGCGCGCGCTGCTCGACGCCGGCCTCGCGTGAGCGCCGGCGTCGAGGTCCGGCCGGCGCCGCGCGCCGACGTCGCTGCCGCGTCGCTGGTGGCGCTCGGCGCCATCGCGTTCTCGGGCAAGGCGATCATCGTCAAGCTCGGCCTGCGCCTGGGCGCCGATGCCGTCACCCTGCTTGCGCTGCGCATGCTGGTGGCGCTGCCGCTGTTCCTGCTGATGGGCGCCTAGGCATCGCGCCGCGCGGCGCCGCTGTCCGCCGCCGACCGCCTGCGCGTGTTCGCGCTCGGGGTCAGCGGCTACTACCTCGCCAGCCTGCTCGACTTCCTCGGCCTGGCCTACATTTCGGCCACGCTCGAACGGGTGATCCTCTATCTCACCCCGACCTTCGTGCTGCTGCTCGGCGCGGTGCTGGCGAGGCGACGGCCGACGCGGACGCAGGCGGCCGCGCTGGCGATCAGCTACGCCGGCGTCGCGCTCGCCTTCGGTCACGACCTGCACATGGCCGGCGACCAGGTGCTGAAGGGCGGCCTGCTGGTGCTCGGCAGCGCGCTGTCCTACGCCGTCTACCTGTACGGCAGCGGCGAGATCGTCGCCCGGGTCGGCGCAGTCCGGCTCACCGCCTGGGCCAGCACGGTGGCGTCGGTGCTGTGCATCGGCCAATGGCTGTTGCTCGAGCCGTGGACCTGGCCCCGCATCCCGTCGTCGGTCTATGCGCTGTCGCTGCTCAACGGCACGCTGTGCACGGTCGCGCCGGTGCTGATGACGATGATCGGCGTGCGTCGCCTCGGCTCGGGGCCCGCCTCGCAGATCGGCATGATCGGCCCGGTCTCGACCATCGTGCTCAGCCTGCTGATCCTGCACGAGCCGATGGGCCCCTGGCAGATCGCCGGCACCGGGCTGGTGGTCGCGGGCGTGCTCGCGGTCTCGCGCGCGAAGCCGGCCTGAGCCGCCCCGCGGTCCACGGCTCGACGGCCTCCGGCGCCCTCCGTACACTGCGCCGGACACCGCCCGGGAGCGGGGAGACGCCATGTCGTTGCTGACCATCCTCGCCATCGTGTTCGTCGCCCTGCTCGTGCTGGTCGTGCTCGCGCTGTGGCTGCTGCGCTCGCTGGCCCGGGGCTGGCTCGCGCGCCGGATCGCGGCGCAGGCGGCGACTCCGGGCAACGGCATCGCCGCGCGCATCACCCTGGTGCCGACCGACCGGCCCTGGCGGCAGCCCGGCACCGAGGCGCTGGTCGAGACGCTGCGCGCGGCCGGGTTCGTCGAGATCGATCGCTACGACGTGCCCGAGATGCACGTGATGCGGCTCTGGGGCGGCACGCATCCCGAGGACGGCATCGCCGCGGCGGTCTACGACCACGGCACCGTGCCCCCGTTCTACGACTTGGTGCGGGTCTACGCCGATTACGGCACCAGCACGATCACCACCAACCCGGTGCACGATCCGTCCAACCTGCCGCCGAACTGCGCCTGCATCGCCGACCGCACGCTCTCGCCGGCCAACGCGCTGGTGGTGCTGCGCGACCAGCCCGCGCGCGCAGACGTGGTCCGCGTGGACGCGCGCAACTTCGCCGACGTGTTCACCGAGCTGTACGCACGCTCGATCGACCACATCCTCGGCAAGGGCATGCCCGACGCCAAGAAGCTGCGCGAGGTCGGGCAGCGCGTGGCCGAGGCGACCGGCGTGCCGATGCCCGAGCTGGACGATGCGCAGATGGATCTCGCGGTGGAACTGCAGCGCCTCAGCCGGCTCGCTGCGCTGCAGGAGGCCGTCGTCGACCGTTTCGCGCAGTCGGGCGCGGTCGCGGCGGAGGAATGGGCGCGACTGCGCGACCGGGTGATGGTGGTCCACGACCTGCTCGGTCGCGAGGAAGCCGCCGAGATCGCGCGCGCCGCCGCCGATCGCAAGGGCACGCAGGCGCTGGTCGACGCGGTGCTCGCGAAGGCGCTGCCGCCGATCGACACCTACGAGCGGATCACCGAAGGCCTGCCGCCGCCGCAGCGCTTGCGCCTGCTGGGCGAAGTGGACCATCCGCTGTATGCGCAGGTCGTCGTCGCGAACGGCTGAGCGCCCGGGCCTCGATCAGACCCGCATCGATCAGGCCCGCATCGATCAGGTGCGGGTCATCGCCTGCAGCTTCAGCACCGTCGCCCAGTTGCGCGCGGTGACGCGGTCGCGGAACTTCGCGCCGCCCAGCGCCGCGGCGACCGGGCTGTCGAGGATGCCGTCGGGACACCACACGTAGCACGCGTCCGCGCCGACCGCGAAGGTTTCGCCGGGGTGCGTCGTCGCCAGCGCCTCGAACGGTGCGCGGTCGTCGTCGAGGTAGAACCCGACCAGCAGCCGCGACGGATCGTCCGCGCGTTCGTCGAAGGGATTGCCGTCGATCGCCGCCTCCAGTGCCCTGGCGGGCAGCACGAGGGTGTTGGTCGAGACCCCGATGCGGCCTTCGACGGCCGTCGCGATCCGCTTCGCATGGCCGGTGGGCGTGCCGCGTCCCGCATCGAACACCACGTTGCCGCTGTTGAGCAGCGTGCGCACGTCGGTGTAGCCGAGATCCTCGAACAGGGCCTTCAGCTCGGCCATCGCGATGCGCTTGGCCTTGCCGACGTTGATGCCGCGGAAGAGGGCGATGTGGGTGGTCACCTCAGGCTTCCAATGTCGCCAGATCGCCCGCGCCCCGAAGGCCGTTCCGCCTTGCCGAGACCGATGCCGTCGCAACGGCCGGAAGCAATGAAGCCATGGTTCAGACTTCCAGCGTCGCCAGATCGCCCTTGGTCTCGAGCCACGTCTTGCGATCGCCTGCGCGCTTCTTCGCCAGCAGCATGTCCATCAGCGCGTGCGTCTCGCCGGCGCCGTCGACGGTCAGCTGGACCAGACGACGGGTGTCGGGATGGATCGCCGATTCGCGCAGCTGCTGCGGATTCATCTCGCCGAGGCCCTTGAAGCGGGTGACGTTCACAGTTCCCTTGATCTTCTCGCGCTCGATCTTCTCCAACAGCAGGCGCTTCTCTTCCTCGTCCAGCGCGTAGAACACCTGCTTGCCCACGTCGACGCGGAACAGCGGCGGCATCGCCACGAACACGTGGCCGGCGTTGACCAGCGCGGGGAAGTGCTTCAGGAACAGCGCCGACAGCAGGGTCGCGATGTGCAGGCCGTCGGAGTCGGCGTCGGCGAGCACGACGACCTTGCCGTAGCGCAGGCCGGAGATGTCGTCCTTGCCGGGGTCGCAGCCGATGGCGACGGCGAGGTCGTGCACTTCCTGCGAAGCGAGCACGCTGCCGGAGGCGACTTCCCAGGTGTTCAGGATCTTGCCGCGCAGCGGCAGGATCGCCTGGAAGTCCTTGTCGCGCGCCTGGCGCGCCGAGCCGCCGGCCGAATCGCCTTCGACGAGGAACAGCTCGGTGCGCGACAGGTCCTGCGAGATGCAGTCGGCGAGCTTGCCGGGCAGGGCGGGGCCCTGCGTCACCTTCTTGCGGACGACCTGCTTCTCGGTCTTCAGGCGCGTCGCGGCACGCTCGATCGCGAGCTGCGCGATCTTCTCGCCGAGTTCGACATGCTGGTTCAGCCACAGCGAGAACGCATCGTGCGCGGCGCCCTCGACGAAGGCCGCGGCCTGGCGCGACGACAGGCGCTCCTTGGTCTGGCCGCTGAACTGCGGGTCGGTCATCTTGATGCTGAGCACGAAGGCGACGCGGTCCCACACGTCTTCCGGCGCCAGCTTCACGCCGCGCGGCAGCAGGTTGCGGAAGTCGCAGAACTCCCTGAGTGCATCGGTGAAGCCGGTGCGGAGCCCGTTCACGTGGGTGCCGTGCTGCGCGGTCGGGATCAGGTTGACGTAACTCTCCTGCACGAGTTCGCCATCGGGCACCCAGGCGGCGGCCCAGTCGACGATTTCCGAATCCTTCTTCAACTGGCCGACGAACAGCTCCGGCGGCAGCACTTCGGTGGCGCCTAGCTCGCCCTTGAGGTAGTCACGCAGGCCGTCCTCGTAATGCCAGGTGTCCTTCTCGCCCGTCGCGGCGTCGAGCAGGGTGACGGTCAGGCCCGGGCACAGCACCGCCTTGGCGCGCAGCAGGTGGCGCAGGTGGCGCACTGCGAATTTCGGGGTGTCGAAATACTTCGCGTCCGGCCAGAAGCGCAGCCGGGTGCCGGTGTTCTTCCTGCCGACCGTGCCGACGCTTTCCAGCGCCGAGGCGCGGTCGCCGTCGCGGAATTCCATCCGGTATTCGGTGCCTTCGCGCTTGATGAAGACTTCGACCTTCTTCGACAGCGCGTTCACCACGCTCACGCCGACGCCGTGCAGGCCGCCGCTGAACGTGTAGTTGCGGTTGTTGAACTTGCCGCCCGCGTGGAGCCGGGTGAGGATCAGCTCGACCCCGGGGATCTTCTCCTCCGGATGAATGTCGACCGGCATGCCGCGGCCGTCGTCGGACACCTCGCAGCTGCCGTCGGGGTGCAGGACCACGTCGATCTGGCGGGCGTGGCCGGCGAGGGCCTCGTCGACGGCGTTGTCGATCACTTCCTGCGCCAGGTGGTTCGGGCGTGCGGTGTCGGTGTACATGCCCGGCCGGCGCTTGACCGGGTCCAGGCCGGAGAGGACTTCGATGTCGGCGGCGTTGTAGCGACTGCTCATGCGATAGGTGGCGTGCGTGGGGTCGGCGGCGGGACGGCCGTCCGGGGCCGGCGAGCTTGGCGGGCCGGCGGGACGGGGTCAAGCCGTTCAGGTTCGCGGGCGGGGTTCATGCCGCAGTGTGCCGGTTCGGGCCATGATCCGCCCGTTCGTCACGAACCTGCCGATCCCCGGCGCGGAGGCGGACACACCATCGACATGACCCATTCCCGCCGCTACGCCCTCGCCGCGCCCCTGCTGGCGCTGTCGGTCGCGCTGCTGGCGTCCGCCGGCAGCGCCGGCGCCCAGTCGACGCCGCCGCAGTCCGCCACCGCGGACAAGCCCACGACCGCCGATGCCGACAAGGCCGCCCGCGACGCCGCCGCCGCCAAGGCGGAGGCCGATCGCAAGGCCGAGGCCCGCAAGCCCAAGCGCGACGCCAAGGCCGACCGCAAGTCGCCCGAGCGCGAGATCGAGGAAGAAGAGGCCCCCTGAGCGCATCGCGCCTCGCCCCCTCAGCTCGCACCCCAGACGCCCCGGACCTCCGGGGCGTTTCTTTTTCGCATGGAGAATCAACGGGTTGCGATTCCGCCCCTCGTCGCTGTCACGGCTTGCCTGTAGACTGTGGCTTTCCAGCGACCCGCTGCCGACATGACTCCCCCCAGCTCCGCGACTCCCCTCGTCTTCGTCACCGGCGGCGTGGTGTCCTCGCTCGGCAAAGGAATCGCCGCCGCCTCCCTCGCCGCCATCCTCGAAGCCCGCGGCCTGCGGGTGACGATGATGAAGCTCGACCCGTACATCAATGTCGACCCGGGCACGATGAGCCCGTTCCAGCACGGCGAGGTGTACGTCACCGACGATGGCGCGGAGACCGACCTCGACCTCGGCCACTACGAGCGCTTCGTCAACACCCGCCTGACCGGCCGAAATTCGATCACCACCGGCAAGATCTACGAGTCGGTGATCCGCAAGGAGCGTCGCGGCGACTACCTCGGCGCCACGGTCCAGGTCATCCCGCACATCACCGACGCGATCAAGCGCAGCATCGACGAGGCGACCGCCGGCTTCGACGTGGCGCTGGTCGAGATCGGCGGCACCGTCGGCGACATCGAGTCGCTGCCGTTCCTCGAGGCGATCCGCCAGATCCGCACCGAGCGTGGTGCCGAGAAGGCGATCTTCATGCACCTCACGCTGGTGCCGTACATCGCCGCGGCCGGCGAGCTGAAGACCAAGCCCACCCAGCACTCCGTGAAGGAACTGCGTTCGATCGGCATCCAGCCCGACGTGCTGCTGTGTCGCAGCGAACAGCCGCTGCCCGACGGCGAGCGCCGCAAGATCGCGCTGTTCACCAACGTGCCCGAGAAGGCGGTGATCTCCGCGGTCGACCTCGACAACATCTACAAGATCCCGATGTGGCTGCACCAGCAGGAACTCGACCAGATCGTGGTCGAACGCCTGCACCTGCAGGACAAGGCCGCCGCCACCGCCGACCTGTCCGAGTGGCTGGCCGTGGTCGACGCCGCCGAGCATCCGATCGACGAAGTGACGATCGCGGTCGTCGGCAAGTACGTCGACCATCACGACGCCTACAAGTCCGTGGCCGAGGCGCTGAAGCACGGCGGCCTCCGCCAGCGCACGCGGGTGACGCTGAAGTGGCTGGAGTCCGAGGACATCGAGCGCCTCGGCGCAGCCGAAACGCTGGGCGATGTCGACGGCATCCTCGTCCCGGGCGGCTTCGGCGACCGCGGCTTCGAGGGCAAGGTGACGACCGCGCAGTTCGCCCGCGAACACGGCGTGCCGTACTTCGGCATCTGCTACGGCATGCAGGCGGCGGTGGTCGATTACGCCCGCCATGTGCTGGGCCTTGAAGGCGCCAACAGCACCGAGAACGATCGCCAGAGCCCGCATCCGGTGATCGGCCTGATCACCGAATGGCGCACCTCCAGCGGCGAGATCGAGCGTCGCAGCGAGAAGAGCGACCTCGGCGGCACGATGCGGCTCGGCCTGCAGGAGCAGCGCGTCAAGCCGGGCACGCTCGCGCATCGCCTGTACGGCAAGGACGTGGTCGGCGAGCGGCACCGCCACCGCTACGAATTCAACAACCGCTATCGCACCCAGTTGGAAGACGCCGGGTTGGTGGTCTCCGCCAAGTCGATGGACGACTTGCTGGTGGAGATGATCGAACTGCCGCAGGCGACGCACCCGTGGTTCCTGGCCTGCCAGGCGCATCCGGAATTCCTGTCGACGCCGCGCCACGGCCATCCGCTGTTCATCGGCTTCATCCGCGCCGCACGCGAGCGCAAGGCGGGCGGCAAGCTGCTGCGCGAGGCGAGTGCGTGAGTCCATTCGTCGCCCGGCCGCGAACGGCGGGGACGCACGCGTGAGCGCGCATCCCGGCTCGGACCTGCTGGTGCTGCTGGTCATCGCGCTGTTCGCGGTGTCACTGGCGCTGCTGTTCTTCGTCGCCGCCTCGGCGACGATGAGCGCGATCGGGCTGGCGCAGGAACACGATCGCGGCGGGTTCGCGCTGCTGTCGCTGCTGCTGCCGCCGGTGGGCTGGGTCTACCTCTATCGCCACGGCCGCCCGACGCGCTGGCTGGTCCGTTACCTCATCATCGGCCTGCTGTGCCTGGCCGTCGCCGCGGGGCTGATGTTCGCCCTGCTTCCACGAGGGATCTCCCTGTCATGAAACTTTGCGGTTTTGAGGTTGGCCTCGACCAGCCCTTCTTCCTGATCGCCGGTCCCTGCGTGATCGAGTCCGAGCAGTTGCAGCTCGACGTCGCCGGCCAGCTGAAGGAGATCACGTCGTCGCTCGGCATTCCCTTCATCTTCAAGTCGAGCTTCGACAAGGCCAACCGCACCTCGGGCACCAGCTTCCGCGGCCCGGGCCTGGAGGAAGGCCTGCGCGTGCTGGCCGAGGTGAAGCGCCAGATCGGCGTGCCGGTGCTGACCGACGTGCACGAATACACGCCGATGGACGAAGTGGCCAGCGTGGTCGACGTGCTGCAGACCCCGGCGTTCCTCGTGCGCCAGACCGACTTCATCCGCAAGGTCTGCGCCGCCGGCAAGCCGGTGAACATCAAGAAGGGCCAGTTCCTCTCGCCGTGGGACATGAAGCCGGTGGTCGAGAAGGCGAAGTCGACCGGCAACCACGACATCATGGTCTGCGAGCGCGGCGCCAGCTTCGGCTACAACAACCTGGTCAGCGACATGCGCAGCCTCGCGGTGATGCGCGACACCGGCTGCCCGGTGGTGTTCGACGCCACGCATTCGGTGCAGCTGCCGGGTGGGCAGGGCAGCAGCAGCGGCGGCCAACGCGAATTCGTGCCGGTGCTGGCGCGCGCCGCCACGGCCGTCGGTGTCGCCGGCCTGTTCATGGAAACCCATCCCGACCCGAGCAAGGCGCTCAGCGACGGCCCCAACGCGTGGCCGCTCGACAAGATGCGCGCGCTGCTGGAGACGCTGATGGCGCTGGACCAAGCCACCAAGCGCGGCGGTTTCCTCGAATCCACGCTCTGATTTTCGACGGCTCGTTTTCGACGACTCGTTTTCGACGACCCATCTCCCAACTTCCCATCGACCCCATGACCACGATCACGAAGATCCACGCCCGCGAAATCCTCGACAGCCGCGGCAACCCGACGCTCGAAGCCGAAGTCGCGCTCGCCGACGGCAGCTTCGGCCGCGCGATGGTGCCCTCGGGCGCGTCCACCGGTACCAAGGAAGCGGTCGAACTGCGCGACGGCGACAAGACCCGCTATCTCGGCAAGGGCGTGCTGAAGGCAGTCGGCAACGTCAACGGCGCGATCGCGCAGGCGCTGGCCGGGTTCGACGCCGCCGACCAGGCCGGCCTCGACCAGCGGCTGATCGACCTCGACGGCACCGAGAACAAGGGCCGGCTCGGCGCGAACGCGCTGCTCGGCGTGTCGATGGCGGCGGCGCATGCGGTCGCCGCCTCGCGCAAGCAGGCGCTGTGGCAGTACCTCGCCAACGGCCGTGCGCCGGTGTTGCCGGTGCCGATGATGAACATCATCAACGGCGGCGCGCACGCCGACAACAACGTCGACCTGCAGGAATTCATGGTGCTGCCGGTCGGTTTCGATTCGTTCTCCGAGGCGCTGCGCAGCGGCACCGAGATCTTCCACGCGCTGAAGTCGGTGCTGAAGGCCAAGGGTCTGAGCACGGCGGTAGGCGACGAAGGCGGCTTCGCGCCCGACCTGCGCAGCAATTCGGAGGCGCTCGACACCATCCTCGAAGCCATCGGCAAGGCCGGCTACAAGGCGGGCGAGGACGTGCTGCTCGGCCTCGACGTCGCCTCCAGCGAATTCTTCGAGAACGGCAAGTACAACCTCACCGGCGAAGGCAAGCGCCTGACCAGCGAGCAGTTCACCGACTTCCTCGCCGACTGGTGCCGCGAGTATCCGATCGTCACCATCGAGGACGGCATGGCCGAGGACGACTGGGCCGGCTGGAAGCTGCTGACCGAACGCCTCGGCGACAAGGTGCAGCTGGTCGGCGACGACCTGTTCGTGACCAACCCGAAGATCTTCCGCGAGGGCATCGACCAGCAGGTCGCCAACGCGATCCTGATCAAGGTCAACCAGATCGGCACTCTGACCGAGACGCTGGAGGCCATCGCGATGGCCGATGCGGCGAATTACGCGGCGATCGTCTCGCACCGTTCCGGCGAGACCGAGGACACGACGATCGCCGACATCGCCGTCGCCACCACCGCGACCCAGATCAAGACCGGTTCGCTGTGCCGCAGCGACCGCGTCGCCAAGTACAACCAGTTGCTGCGCATCGAGCAGCAGCTCGGCGCCGCGGCGAAGTACGCCGGCCGCGACGCGTTCGTGTCGCTGAAGCGGGGCTGATGCCGCGCCCATGAGCGATCCCGGTCGCCCGCTGCGGTTCATCGCGCTGCTGCTGTTCGCGCTGCTGGCGTGGCTGCAGTACCGGCTGTGGTTCGGCGAGGGCGGCCTGATCGCCACCGGCGAACTGCAGGACAAGGTCGATCGCCAGGCCGAGGAGAACCGCGGCCTGCACCAGCGCAACGACCAGCTCGCCGCCGAGGTCGACAACCTGAAGTCGGGCGAGGCGGCGGTCGAGGAGCGCGCGCGCAGCGAGTTGGGCATGATCAAGCCTGGCGAGACCTTCTATCGCGTGGTCGAGACCCCGCCGCCCGTCGAAGCGCCGCCGCAGGCCGTGGACGAAACCCCGTGACGCCGGACGCGGTGCGCGGCGGGCTGTGGGTCGTCGTCCCGGCCGCTGGGCGCGGCGCGCGGTTCGGCGGCGAAGTGCCGAAGCAGTACTGCGAAGTCGCCGGACGCACGGTGATCGCGCATACGCTCGAACGCCTGCTGTCGCATCCGTCGATCGCGGGCGCGATGGTCGTGCTGGCCGCGGACGACGCGTACTGGCGCGACAGTGCGGTGACCGACCTCGACAAGCCGGTGCTGACCTGCGTCGGCGGCGCCGAGCGTGCGGGTTCCGTGCTCGCGGGCGTGGACGCGCTGCCGGACACGGTGCGCGCCGACGCCTTCGTGCTGGTCCACGATGCGGCGCGTCCGAACCTCGCGCACGCCGATCTCGACCGTCTCCTCGATCTCGGTCGTGCCGACCCGGTCGGCGCCATCCTCGCCGCGCCCGTGCGCGACACCCTCAAGCGCGCCGGCGACGACGGCGGCATCGACCGCACCGAGCCGCGCGAACGGCTGTGGCGCGCGTTCACGCCGCAGCTGTTCCGGCGCATGCAGTTGTCGCGCGCACTGCGCGCCGCGGCCGACGCCGGTGTCGCCATCACCGACGAAGCGATGGCGATGGAACGCCAGGGCCTGCGCCCGCTGCTGGTCGAAGGCCGCGAGGACAACTTCAAGATCACCACGCCGGCGGACCTGGCGCGGTTCGAGTTCGAGGCGATGCGGCGATGATCCATTCCTGTCATCCCGAGCGCAGCGAGGGACCCGCTTTTTCCGATCGCTGTGACCATGAAAGCAGGTCCCTCGCTGCGCTCGGGATGACAGTTGCCGCTGTGATCGTGCATCGCCTTCGGAGGCAAGCAAGCACATGACCCCATTCCGCATCGGCCAGGGCTTCGACGTCCACGCGTTCGGCGACGGCGGCCACGTGACGCTTGGCGGCGTGCGTGTGCCGCACGACCGCGGCATCGTCGCCCACAGCGACGGCGACGTGGTGCTGCACGCGCTCTGCGACGCGATGCTCGGCGCGCTTGCGCTCGGCGACATCGGTCGGCATTTCCCGCCAAGCGACGCACGCTGGAAGGACGCCGACAGCCGCATGTTCCTGCGCCACTGCGATCACCTGGCCCGCGATCTCGGCTGGCAGGTCGGCAACGCCGACATCACCGTCATCTGCGAGCGCCCGAAGGTCGGGCCGCACGCCGAGGAGATGCGCCGGTTGATCGCGCTGGATCTCGGCATCGACATCGCCGACGTCAGCGTGAAGGCGACCACGACCGAGCGGCTCGGCTTCACCGGCCGCGGCGAGGGCATCGCGGCGCAGGCCGTGTGCCTGCTCGTGCGCGCGTGAATGCGGGCGCGACCGTCCGCGCCCACGGCGCGCCCGCGCTGCGCGGGCGGCTGCGCGCGTCGCCCGAGGATTTCCTGGTCGAGGAGATCGACGCGTTCGAGGCCAGCGGCGCCGGCGAACACCTGCTGCTGACGATCGAGAAGCGCGGCATGAACACCGCGTTCGCCGCGAAGCGGATCGCGCAGTGGGCCGGGGTCGCGGAGTCGGCGATCGGCTACGCCGGCCTCAAGGATCGCCATGCCGTCACCCGGCAGCGGTTCAGCGTGTGGCTGCCGAAGAAGGTGTCGCCCGACGTGGCCACGCTGGACGTCGACCCGGATTCCGCCGAACGCGGCGAGCGCCTGGTCGTGCTCGATGCGCAGTGGCACAGCCGCAAGCTGCCGCGCGGCGCGCTGGCCGGCAATCGCTTCGAGCTGACCCTGCGCGACGTGGTCGGCGATGCCGATGCGATCGACGCGCGGCTGCGCGCCATCGCCGCGCGCGGCGTGCCCAACGCGTTCGGCGAACAGCGCTTCGGCCGCGGCGGCGACAACGTGGCGAAGGCCCGGGCGATGTTCGACGGCCGGCGCGTCGCCCGCGAGGAGCGCACGCACCTGCTGTCGGCGGCGCGCTCCGAACTGTTCAACCGTGTGCTGGCGCGCCGCGTCGCCGCCGACGCCTGGGATCGGCCGCTCGACGGCGAGGTCTGGGCGCTGGCCGGCAGCCGCAGCGTGTTCGGCCCCGAGCCGTGGAGCGACGCGCTGGCGGAGCGGCTGGCGCGGTTCGACATCCATCCCTCCGGCCCGCTGTGGGGGCGCGGCGCATTGCGCACGCAGGGCGAGGCGCGGGTGCTGGAGGAGGCCGTCCTCGACGACGATGAGGCGCTGGCCCTGCGCGCAGGGCTCGAACGCGCCGGCCTCGAGCAGGAGCGTCGGGCGCTGCGCCTGCGCCCGGGCGATCTGGCGTGGGATTGGCCCGCGCCGGGCGCGCTGCGGCTGCGGTTCTCGCTGCCGCCGGGCGCCTACGCGACCACGGTGCTGGCGGAGCTGGGCGAGATCGACAGCGCTGCGGGCGTCTGAAGCCGCGAGCGCCGTTCGTCGGAAGCGACAAGGCCGGCAAAGCCGGCCTTCCGGGCAAAGCGTATAAGGAGAGCGAGCGCCCGTGCGGTTGCCGGGCGCCGTCCGCGTCGCCCTTCCGGAGGCTCCGCATGAACATCCGCCCGCTCCCCATCGTCCTGATCGTCGCCGCCGGCACGCTGGTCGGCTGCAAGACCATGGACCACAGCGCCTACCAGCCCGAACCGCAGAAGATCGTGCCGGGTACGCAGTTCCAGCCGCGCATCGAGGAAGACAGCGCGTACATCGCGTCCGTCGAGCGCATGGCGCGCATGCGCGGCATCACCGTGCAGTGGGTCCACAAGCCGACCAAGCGGCACGTCGACCAGTAACGGTCGCGCATCAGGCTGGCCGGCGACGCCCCAGCAATACGAGCACCGCGCCGGTGCCGCCCTGTGCGGCGGGCGCGGAATGGAACGCCAGCACGTCCGCGCGCTGGCGCAGCATGCGGTCGACCAGGTTCTTGAGCAGCGGCACGCCGTCGGGCGAGTTCAGGCCCTTGCCGTGGATCACCCGCACGCAGCCGAGCCCGTCGTCGACCGCCTCGCGCAGGAAGCGTCGCAGCAGCGTCTCGGCGCCGGCGAGATCGGCCAGGTGCAGGTCGATCTCGTCCTGCGCGGCGTAGTCGCCGCGCGCCAGCCGCTGCAGCACGCGTGGCGGCACTTCGTCGCGGCGATAGCGCAGGGCATCGCCGGCCTGCAGCGGCAGTTCGTCCAGCGCCAGCCGGAATTCGTCGCGCGCCGCATCCTCGTCGCGTTCGCGCATCCGCGCCGCGGGGCGCGGCTTCGGCTTCTCCGGCACGGCGTCGGCTTCCGGCAGCACGCGTACCGGGCCGATCGCGGCGCGGAACAGCGCGGCATCGTCATCGTCCGCGTCCTCGCGGGCGTCGTCGGGCGGCGGGGGCTTGCGCGGACTCATCGTCGGGGAGGGTAGCAGGGGCCGGCGACCGGAGCATCGGCGGCGCATCCGGTATCATGTCGTCGCGTGTCCACAGCAGGCGACGAAATCCCTTCCATGCGCATCCTGGTCAGCAACGACGACGGCGTCGACGCCCCCGGCATCCGCGTCCTCGCCGCGGAATTGCGCGCGGCCGGGCACGAGGTGCTGGTGGTCGCGCCCGACCGCGACCGTTCCGGCGCCAGCAATTCGCTCACGCTCGACATGCCGATCCGCGTGGTGCGCCAGGACGAGACCACCTGGCGGGTCCACGGCACGCCCACCGACTGCGTCCACGTCGCCATCACCGGCATGCTGGAGCGCGAGCCGGACATCGTGGTGTCCGGGATCAACAACACCGCGAACCTCGGCGACGACGTGATCTATTCCGGTACCGTCGCCGCGGCGATGGAAGGCCGCTTCCTCGGCCTGCCGGCGGTGGCCGTCTCGCTGGTCACCGCCGACCACAAGGGCCAGCATTACGCGACTGCCGCGCGCGCCGCGGTCGAGATCGTCGCCCGGCTCAAGGCCGATCCGCTGCCGGCCGATACCATCCTCAACGTCAACGTGCCCGACCTGCCGTGGGACGAGATCCGCGGCTTCGAGGTCGCCCGGCTGGGCAACCGGCATCGCGCCGAGCCCTGCACCGAGCAGGCCGACCCGCGCGGCCGCACCTGGTGGTGGATCGGCGCGGCCGGCCCCGAGCAGGACGCCGGCCCGGGCACCGACTTCCACGCGGTGCGCAGCGGCCACATCTCGATCACCCCGATCCACGTCGATCTCACCCGATACCAGGCGCTTGAACAGGTCGCGAGCTGGGTCGGCGGCCTTGCCGCAGGCCTGCGCGTGCCCGCGGACCCGGAGACCGGCACATGACCGCGCGGATCCGGCTGCAGCCGGAAGCGGTCGGCATGGGCATGACCTCGCAGCGGGTGCGCGATCGCTTGATCGAACGCCTGCGCGAGCAGAACATCCGCGACGAGCGCGTGCTCAACGCCATCCGCACGGTGCCGCGGCATCTCTTCGTCGACGAGGCCTTCGCTGCACGCGCCTACGAGGACAACGCGCTGCCGATCGGCCACGGCCAGACCATCTCCCAGCCGTGGGTGGTGGCGCGGATGACCGAGGCGCTGTTCGAGCAGGACGCGGTGGCCGAAGAGGCGACGGCCGGTGACGATGGCGCGCCGCGCGCCGCGTTCCCGCCGAAGAAGGTGCTGGAAGTCGGCACCGGTTCTGGCTACCAGGCGGCGATCCTGGCCTCGTTGGGGCTGGAGGTCTACACGGTCGAGCGCATCGGCGATTTGTTGCGCGGCGCGCGCAAGCGTTTCCGCAGCCTCGGCCTGCACCTGCGCAGCAAGCACGACGACGGCCGCATCGGCTGGCCCGAACATGCGCCCTACGACGCGGTCCTGGTCACCGCCGCCGCGCCGGCGCTGGTCGATGCGCTGATCGAACAGCTCGCGCCCGGCGGCGTGCTGATCGCGCCGGTCGGTGGCGCCGGCGCGCAGTCGCTGGTCAAGCTGCGTCGCAATGCCGACGGCAGCGTGACCAGCACGGACCTCGCTTCGGTGGTGTTCGTGCCGCTGCTCTCCGGCGCGGTGGACGGATGAAGCTGTTCGCCCCTCTGTACGAACGCGCCATCCGCTGGTCGCGCGACCGCCGCGCGCCGACGCTGCTCGTCGGCCTGAGCTTCGTCGAGGCGATCTTCTTCCCGATCATGCCCGAAGTGATGCTGGCGCCGATGTGCCTGGCGAAGCCGAAGGCGTGGGCGAAGTTCGCCGGCCTCAGCCTCGCCGGGTCGATGGTCGGCGCCGTCGTCGGCTACCTGCTCGGCCACTACGCTTTCGAACTGATGCGGCCGCTGCTCGAATCGCTGGGCATGATGGACGGCATCCAGCACGGCATCGACACCATCCGGGCGAAGATGGCCGAATCGCCGTGGTCGGTGTTCGGCCTGCTGGTGCTCGGCGGATTCGCGCCGATCCCGATGAAGGTGTTCACCTGGGCCTCGGGCATCGCCGGCGTGCCGTGGGGGCCGTATCTCGCGGCGATGGCGGTCGGGCGCGGCAAGCGCGTGTTCCTGCTGGCGCTGGCGATCCGCCTCGGCGGCGAGCGCGCCGAACGCGCGCTGCGTCGCTGGATCGAACCGGTCGGCTGGGCGGCGACGCTCCTGCTGCTGGCCGTGCTGGCGTACTTCGGCTACCGTGCCTGGGCAGGATGAACACGCGTCCGTCCGTCCCCCGTCGAGCCCTCGTCGCGCTGCCGCTGCTGGCCGCGCTGGCGGCCTGCGGCCACAGCACGGTGGTGCGCACATCGCCCCGCCACGACACCCGCACCGCCCGTCCACCGTCGCCGCCGAAGGCCGGGTCGACCGCGGTCGTGCGCACCGGCGAAACGCTCTACCGCATCGCGACCCGCCACGGCATCAGTCCGCTCGACCTGGCGATGTGGAACCGCATCCCGCCGCCGTACACCATCTACCCCGGCCAGCGCCTGCGGCTGACCCCGCCGGCCGCGGGCCGCGCGCCGTCGGCGGGCACGCCCCCGGTCGTGCGCACGCCCGTGCCGCCGCGGACCTCCTCCGGTACGCCGACGACGCCTGCGCCTCCCGTCCGCAACCCGACGCCGCCGCCGGTGGCCGCACCGGTCGCGGCGCCGTTCGCCTGGCGCTGGCCCGCCGAGGGCGCGCTTGTCGGCAGCTTCGCGTCGGGCGATCCGACCCGGCAGGGCATCGACATCGGCGGCCGCGTCGGCGATCCGGTGCGCGCCGCCGCCGACGGCGTGGTCGTGTATTCCGGCACCGGCCTGGTCGGCTACGGCGAACTGATCATCGTCAAGCACGACGACCAGTGGCTGTCCGCCTACGGCCACAACCGCGCGCGGCTGGTCAACGAAGGCCAGCGAGTGAAGGCTGGCGAGCAGATCGCCGAGATGGGCCACAGCGGCGCGGCACGCGACATGCTGCACTTCGAGATTCGCTACAACGGCAAGCCGCAGGACCCGCTGCAGGCGTTGCCGAAGCGTTGAGTCTTCAAGCCCGGTGGGCGAATCCGGCCCGGCGCAGTGCACCGGGCGCTCGTCGCCGCGCGATCCGGCGGATCGCGAGCCGCGGCGTCTCGTCCGCGACAACGGCAAGCCGCAGGATCCGCAGGAGTGCCATGGCGTCGATTGCCTTCGCGGATAGCCTTCGCGGATCGCATCCGCGATTGACCGTGCGCAAGTCCGCGCGAGGGTTCCGGGCTAGAATGCCGCCCCGATGATGCCCCTCCGCCGCCCGCACCGCGTCCTGCTCGCACTCGCCTTCACGGCGAGCCTGCTGCTGTCGCTGGTGCCGACGATCGGCCGGCTGCATCGCGCGCTGGATGCGGACGGCGCCCTCCTCGACGCGCATGCGTTCTGCACCACGCAGGGCCTTGCCTATCGGTCGGCCGATGCGGTGCGCGATGCCCTTTCCGCGATCGCGGACTCGAAGCCGCAGCCGCGGCGCGGCGATCCCGCGCCCGACGGCGACGATTGCGCCTACTGTCCGCTGCTCGCCACGACCGGCCTTCCCGCGATGGTCGTGTCGCTGCCGCCGCGGTTGCCGCCGCTTGCGGTGTCGTTCGCTTCGCGTCCGCAGCCTGCGCTGCGCGATCGCCATCTGCTCGGCTGGGCCCCGCGCGGGCCGCCGATGCGCCGCGCCTGACGCCTTTCCCGAGCCTCATCCCGTCCTCGCGCCCGCGCGCATGATGCGCGCCGCGCGTCACCCGCCTTGTGCGGGCGACCCTCCCGTTTCCGGAGTTTCCCATGCGTGTTTCCGTAGCACCGCTCGCCGCGGCGATCTTCGCCGCGCTCCCGTTCTGCGCGCTTCCCTTCGGCGCGTCCGCCGCCGATGCCGGCGCCCCCGATGCCGGCGATGGCGTCGTCGTGTTGCCGAAGGTGATCGTCGAAGCCGACCGCGCCGACATCGCGCCGGCCCGACGCGTCGACGCGGCCGATCTCGACGCGCGTCGCGCCGCCGCCAGCGACAGCACCGCGCTGCTCGACGGCCAGCCCGGCGTCGACGTCAACGCCGCCGGCGGTGTGTCCGGCCTGCCGTCGATCCGCGGCCTCGCCGACGACCGGCTGCGCATCCGTGTCGACGGCGCCGACATCACCGCGTCCTGTCCGAACCACATGAATCCGGCGCTGTCGTACGTGCCGCCGGGCGACGTCGCCAGCATCACCGTGTATCCGGGCATCACGCCGGTGTCGCAGGGCGGCGATTCGATCGGCGGCAGCATCGTCGTCGAGCGGACCCAGCCGACCTTCGCCGCCGCGGGCGAGGGGGTGGTCATGTCCGGCGAGATCGGCGCCTACTACCGCAGCAACGGCGATGCAAGCGGCGCGAACGTGGCGGCGAGCCTCGCCACCGAGCACTTCAGCGCGCGCTACACCGGTTCGACCGCCCGCGCCGACGACTACCGCGCCGGCGACGACTTCAAGACCTACGACTTCACCGGCCGCGCCGGGCACACGCTGGGTCGCGACGTGGTCGGTTCCTCGGCGTACGTCTCGCACAACCAGAGTCTCGGCGTCGCCTACGCCTGGGGCGACCAGCTGGTCGAAGCGAAATTCGGCTGGCAGCAGATCCCGATGCAGGGCTTCCCCAACCAGCGCATGGATCTCACCGACAACCAGCAGCGCAGCGCCAACCTGC
This sequence comes from Lysobacteraceae bacterium, assembly GCA_044227145.1. GTDB lineage: Bacteria > Pseudomonadota > Gammaproteobacteria > Xanthomonadales > Xanthomonadaceae > Lysobacter_I. The sequence goes on along the minus strand of JBGAFR010000009.1, from coordinate 1,436 downwards.
GCTACCTCGGCCAGTTCGGCTGGGGCCGGCTGGAGGCGCGCGCCTACCGCGAAACGCTAGACCACGAGATGGATTTCGGCGCGGACAAGCGCTACTGGTACGGTTCCGGTTCCGGCGGCAACAACCCGCCCGACGGCGCCGGCGTGCCATGCGCGCCGATCGGCTCGGCCTGCGCCATCGGCATGCCGATGGACACCGAAAGCGACACCACCGCGCTGTCGCTGGATGCCGACATCGCCCTCCAAGGCGACGACCGCCTGCGCCTGGGCCTGGAACACCGCGCGTACCGGCTCGACGACTGGTGGCCGCCGTCCGGCGGCATGATGGCGCCGGGCACGTTCTGGAACATCCGCGACGGCGAACGCGATCGCAGCGCGCTCTATGCCGAATGGGAACACCACTTCGACGCCCGCTGGACCGCGGAACTCGGCGCCCGCTACGAGCGCGTGCGGATGGACGCGGGCACGGTGCAGGGCTACAACCCGGCCAGCAACATGATGGGTTCGTACCAGATGCGCGACGCCGCGCTGTTCAACGCCGCCGACCGCGCGCGCAGCGACGGCAACTGGGACGCCAGCGCGATCTTCCGCTTCGCCGCGAGCGAGCGCAGCGACATCGCCTTCGGCATCGGCCGCAAGGTGCGCTCGCCCGGCCTGTACGAGGTGTACCCGTGGTCGACGTGGTCGATGGCCGCGGTGATGAACAACTTCGTCGGCGACGGCAACGGCTACATCGGCAACCTCGACCTCAGGCCCGAGCGTGCGGTGACGGTCTCGGCCACCTTCGACCTGCATGCCGCCGATCGCCGCTGGGAACTCCAGTTCACGCCCTACAGCACCCGCATCGCCGACTACATCGACGCCGTCCAGTGGAACCCGGACACCAACGCGCCGCGCACGGCGCCGGTGCGCAACGCCTTCACCGTGCTGAAGTACCAGAACCAGAGCGCACGGATGTACGGCGTGGACGTGTCCGGCAAGGTGCGCCTGGGCGAGACCGGGATCGGCACCTTCGGCCTCGCTGGCACGCTGGCCTGGTCGGACGGCGAGAACACCCGCACCGGCGACGGCCTCCATAACCGCATGCCGCCGAATGCTCGGCTTTCGCTGACCCATCGCATCGGCGGCTGGGACAACGCGCTGGAAGTCGTCGGCGTCGGGAACAAGGACAGCGTCTCGCGCGTGCGAAACGAGCTCGAGACCGCCGGCTACGGCCTGGTCAACCTGCGTGTGGCCCACGCCTGGACGCGCTTGCGGCTCGACGTGGGCGTGGACAACCTGTTCGACCGTTACTACGACCTGCCGACCGGCGGCGCCTACCTCGGCCAGGGCACGACCATGTCGATGAATCCGCCCGTGCCGAACTATCCGCAGTGGGGCACGGCCGTGCCCGGCCCGGGGCGGTCGGTGTATGCCGCGGTCAACGTGAAGTTCTGA
>JBGAFR010000008.1:0-66944 GCA_044227145.1 Lysobacteraceae bacterium | reverse complement strand
GCGGTCTACTCGGCGCCGCAGCTCAAGGGCATGCAGGAGGCGATCACGCTGGTGGTGTTCGCGGCGTTCTCGGCGTGGTTCCTGGGGCAGCCGCTGAAGTGGAACCACTGGGCGGGGTTCGCGCTGATCTTCATCGCGGCGCTGCTGATCTTCAAGGAGTGAGAAGCGCTGCGGGTAGAGCGGGCTTCAGCCCGCTGTTCCCGTTTCCTGAGCGTGAAAGCGGGCTGGTTTTCAACAGCCGAATGGCTGGTCAGCCCGCTTCTACCGGGAAAGGCGATCAGAACGGGATTCGCCCGACCAGGATGTCCTTGAACATCACCCAGTCCCCCGCGAACGAATAGAACGGGTACTTGAACGTGGCCGGACGGTTCTTCTCGAAGAAGAAGTGCCCGACCCACGCGAACGCGTAACCGCAGACCAGCGCACCGAGCAGCCACCAGGCGTTGCGCTGGACGATGGCGGTGGCGAGGAAGCCCAGCGCGCCGAGGCTGCCGACGAAATGCAGCCGGCGACAGGTGCGATCGGAATGCTCACCGAGGTAGAACGGATAGAACTCGCGGAAACTCGAATAACCGGCCATGGGCGTCTCCGGGATCAGGGCGGCGTGGCGTCGGCGCCGCGGCGGGCCATGCGCTGCAGCAGCAGCACCGCACCGTACCAGACGAACAGCATGCCGAGCAGGTTGGGCACGCTCATCGTCCACTCCGAATAACGATACCCGTAGACCAGCAGCGCCACGCCCAGCGCCACCAGCAGCAGCGACCAGACCGGCGATACGGGCGCGTCGCCGCGGACCTCCCGCCGGCGCAGGCAGCGCGCGCACGTCGCATCGCAGTGCAGCCCGTGCGCGCCGTCGTGGGCGCAATCTTCGCCGCACAAGCCCTTGCCGCAAGCGGCGCAGACGCCGACGGCGAGGCGGTCGCGATGACGGAAGCAGTTCATGCCGGATCGATCCCGCGCTCGGCCGCCTTGGCGCGATTCCAGTAGCCGTCCTGGGCGTCGAGCGGCAAATCCGCCAGCGACACGCCGTCGTCGGCGGCCATCGCCTCCATCGCGCGGAAGCGGCGCTCGAACTTGTGGTTGGCGCGACGCAGGGCGGCGCCGGGGTCGACCTTCGCGTGCCGCGCGAGGTTCGCGGCGACGAACAGCAGGTCGCCGAGTTCGTCCTCCAGCCGGTCGCGCACCGCGGCGTCGCCGGGCGCGGCCGCGAGCGCGTCGAACTCGGCCTGCACTTCGTCCAGTTCCTCGCGCAGCTTGGCGATGACCGGGGCGGGGCCGGGCCAGTCGAAGCCGACGGTCGCCGCCTTCTTCTGCAGCTTCACCGCTCGCTGCCACTCGGGCAGCCCGCGGGCGACGCCGGCCAGCGCCGAGGCATCGTGCGCGTCGCCGTGTTTCGCGAGCCGCTCCTTCTTCTTCTCGGCATCCCACATCGCGTTGAGCGCATCGCTGTCGGCGATGCTCATGCCCGCGAACACGTGCGGATGCCGGCGCTCCATCTTGTCGCTGATCGCGGTGGCCACGTCGGCGAAGGCGAAGGCGCCCTGCTCCTCGGCCATGCGCGCATGGAACACGACCTGGAACAGCAGGTCGCCGAGCTCGTCCTTGAGGTCGTCGAGATCGCCGCGATCGATCGCGTCGGCGACTTCGTAGGCTTCCTCGACCGTGTACGGCGCGATCGTCGCGAAGGTCTGCTTCACGTCCCACGGGCAGCCGGTCTGCGGATCGCGCAGGCGGGCCATGATGGCGAGGAGGCGGTGGATGGAATCGGTCATCGGCAAGCCGTCCTTTGTCATCCCGAACGCACGTGAGGAATCTGCTTCTGCTTTCGGTGCTTCGGAAAAAAAGCAGATCCCTCCTCGGGTTGCGCCCGCGTTCGGGATGACATCGAAGGGGTATTCACCCGCACCAGCTCGCCCATGGCAGTCTTGCATCGCCCAGCGCCACGAAGTCGCCGTTGAGCAGCGTGTCGCGCTGGTTGTAGCGGAACGGCCGGCCCTGCGGGTCGAGCACGCGGCCACCGGCTGCCTCGACGATGGCCTGCCCGGCGGCGGTATCCCACTCGCTGGTCGGGCCGAAACGCGGGTAGACGTCGATCGCGCCTTCGGCGACGCGGCAGAACTTCAGCGACGACCCGACGCCGATCGTCTCGATCTCGCCGGTATCGGCGGTCATGCGCGCCATGAACGCCTCGGTGCGCGCGTCGCGATGCGAGCGGCTGGCGGCGACGCGCAGCGGCGCGATCGCCGGCGTGCGGGTTTCGAGCGCAGTCTCGCCACCGTCACGGCGGACGTATGCGCCATGCGCGAGATCGCCCCACCACAGCACGCCGGGCACCGGCGCCTGGATCACGCCGAACGTCGCCACGCCGTCCTCGATCAGCGCGATGTTCACGGTGAACTCGCCGTTGCGCTTGACGAACTCGCGGGTGCCGTCGAGCGGATCGACCAGCCACAGCCGCGACCACGCCCTGCGCGTCGCGACCGGAAGCTCCGCGGATTCCTCGGACAGCACCGGGATGTCCGGCGTGAGCCGCTGCAGGCCGGCGACGATGCGCCGGTGCGAGGCGAGGTCGGCCGCGGTCAGCGGGCTGTCGTCGGCCTTGTGCTCGACATCGAAGGGCTGTTCGTAGACCGCGAGGATGTCGTCCGCGGCGGCCTGCGCCAGCGCGATCACGCCCTCGCGGACGGTTTCGTCAATCAAATCGGCCATGCCGCAGCAACTCCCTGACCAGGAACAGGGCGGCGATCGACCGGCCCTCGGAAAAATCGGGTTCGAGCGCGAGTTCGTGCAACGCATCCAATCGCCACGGCACCACCTCCAGCGGCTCCGGTTCGTCGCCCGGCAGGCGCTCCTCGTACAGGTCGCGGGCCAGCACCAGCACGGTCTCGTGGCCCATGTAGGTCGGCGCCAGGCTGATCCGCCGCACCACGCGCACGTCGCGCGCGCCGTAGCCGATCTCTTCCTTCAGCTCGCGGTTCGCCGCTTCCTCCGGCGTCTCGCCCGGGTCGATCTTGCCCTTCACCAGCCCCAGTTCGTAGCGATGGGTGCCGGCGGCGTATTCGCGGATCAGCAGCGCGGTGTCGGCGTCGCGCAGTGGCAGCACGATCACCGCGCCGTGGCCGATCGCCGGCGCGCGATGGTAGCGGCGGCGTTCGCCGTTGCTGAACTCCAGGTCGAGTTCCTCGACCACGCGCTCCGGGTCGCCGCGTTGCCGGCGGACCTCGTGGATGGTCGGCAGGCGGCGACTCACGGCGCACCCGCGCCGCGGGCGATAATGTGGGGATGACGACGCATCCGCCGATGATAAACGACGCCGACGCCTGGCGGTCGCGCGACCTCGCCGTGCTCTGGCACCCCTGCACGCAGATGCGCGAGCACCCGCACGCGCTGCCGCTGTTCCCGGTCGCCTGCGGCGACGGCGCCTGGCTGGTCGGCCACGACGGCCGACCTTCACGGGCACGCAGAGCCGCGCATCGCCGAGGCCATCGCCCGCCAGGCGAGGACGCTGGAGCAGGTGATCCTGGCCGGCTTCTCCCACGCCCCGGCGGTGGAACTGGCCGAACGCCTGCTCGCCCGCGCGCCACGTGAGCCCGGCCGCGCGCCGCTCGCGAAGGTCTTCTACGCCGACAACGGCTCGTCGGGCGTGGAAGTGGCGCTGAAGATGGCCTTCCACTGGTTCCGCAACCGCGGCGACGCCCCGAAGCGGACCAAGTTCGTGGCGCTGACCAACAGCTACCACGGCGAGACCGTGGGCGCGCTGTCGGTCGGCGACATCCCGCTGTATCGCCAGGTGTACGCGCCGCTGCTGCTGGAGGCGCTGTTCGCGCCCTCGCCCGATGCCTTCGGTGCGCGCGACGCGACGGATGCCGAGCAGCGCGCGCACGTCGCCGCCGACGCCCTCGCCGCCCTGCTCGACGCGCACCCCGACGAGGTCTGCGCACTGATCCTCGAACCGCTGGTGCAGTGCGCCGGCGGCATGCGCATGCACCACCCCGCCTACCTGCGCCGCGTGCGCGAACTGTGCGACGCGCGCGGCGTGTTCCTGATCGCGGACGAGATCGCGGTCGGCTTCGGCCGCACCGGCACGTTGTTCGCCTTCGATCAGGCCGGCGTCCAACCGGATCTCATGTGCCTGTCGAAGGGCCTCACCGGCGGATTCCTGCCGCTGTGCGCGGTGCTGGCGACCCAGACCATCTACGACGGCTTCCTCGACGATTCCCGCGAACGCGCCTTCCTGCATTCGCACAGCTACAGCGGCAACCCGCTGGCCTGCGCCGCCGCGCTGGCGTCGCTGGACATCCTCGAACAAGACGACGTGCTGGCCCGCAACCGCGGCACCGCGGCGAAGATGGCCGCGCTGGCGGCGCCGTTCGTGTCGCACCCGATGGTCGCCGAGGTGCGGCAGGCCGGGATGATCCTCGCCATCGAACTGCATCCGGAACCCGACAACGCCGAAGACGGCCACGCGGTCGAGATCGCCGGGCGTCGCGGGCTGCGCATGTATCGCACCGCGCTCGACCGCGGCGTGCTGCTGCGCCCGCTCGGCGACGTGCTGTACTGGATGCCGCCCTACTGCGTCGACGACGCGCAGCTGTCGCTGCTCGCCGACGCCACCGCCGCCGCGCTGGAGGAAGCCGCCCGATGCGCCTGACCCGAGTGTTCGTCGACCTGCCGCTCGCGCCCGGCGCGCGCGTGCCCCTGCCCGAGGACGCGGCCGCGCACCTCGTGCGCGTGCTGCGCCTGCGCGAGGGCGAGGCCTGCGTGCTGTTCAACGGCGACGGCCACGATTACGACGCGACGCTGGCCTCGGCGACCAAGCGCGGTGTCGACGCCGAGGTCACCGGCGTCCGCGCGGTCGACAACGAATCGCCGCTGCGGCTGGTGCTGCTGCAGGGCATCGCCCGCGGCGAGAAGATGGACCTGATCCTGCAGAAGGCGACCGAACTGGGTGTCGCCGCGATCGCGCCGGTGTTCGCCGACCGCACCGAGGTGCGACTCGACGGCGACCGCCTCGACAAACGCATGGCGCACTGGCGCAGCGTCGTGATCTCCGCCTGCGAACAGAGCGGCCGCGCGCGCATCCCGGAATTGCTGCCGGCCCGCAACCTCGTCGAGGCCGCCGCCGCGTTGCCGGCGGATGCGCTGAAACTCACGCTCGACCCGCAGGGCGAACACCGCTTGGCCTCGCTGGCGATGCCGGCGTCGGCGATGATCGTGATCGGCATCGGCCCGGAGGGTGGGTGGTCGGAGAAGGATCGCAGCGTGTTGCGGGAGAGGGGGTTCAGCGGCTTGCGGCTCGGGCCGCGGGTGTTGCGCACGGAGACCGCGGGGTTGGCGGCGATTGCGGCGTTGCAGGCCAGATTCGGCGATCTGTAGGCCGGGTTCAATTCCAGCGGGCGAGATCCATAGATCGCGCCGATCGAAATGCCGTGGCTGGCAGATATCGGGGGTAGCCTGCCTCGACGAGACATTTCGGAGTGTACGCGCCGCGTATCAGGCTGCACTGGCGCCTTGCCATGAAGGCCAGCGCGGAAACAAGCGCTTGTTTTCATTGCGCTTTCGCCAATTGACCCGCAGATTCGGCCATGTCAGCCTCTGAGCTACACCTCACTTTGGGGTCTACTTAGTAGTTAGCCTTCATATGAACTATCGGCGCTTCAACGAGCTATTTCACGAATTCGCGCACTTTATCGAACAGCTCCACACGCTGTATCTGGATAGTTTATCTGGCTACTCAGTGCTGCATGAGCGTCTTCTCGATCACCAAGCGACCATGGCTCGTCTGCTCAACGAGTCGGAGTTGGCCGAGGAGAAGTTTCAAGACACGTGTTCAATGCTCTACGAGCATCTTTGCAGCAAGAACTTCAATCCGGTCGCCCGCTCGCCAGTTATGAAGCAGGGCGACATGAAGGAGCGCCTCAAAGACAACGGCGCTAATACAGTCTTACTTGGCCGTCAGTGTCTGGTTAGCGCTTACGCCTACTGGGAAGAGTACTTGCGTCCTGAAGTCGGAAAGGCCCTCGGCGTGCTTGCGCCGGATGCAAACGGCAGGAGCAAGGAGAGCCGCAGGATCCTCAACGAACACGTCAGGGAGGACTTATGGGGCGATATCCGCTATATCCGCAATGCCATCGTCCACAACAATGGAACAGCCACGAGCGAGATCGCTTGTTGTAGGGTGTTGAGCTGGTTCATGCCCGGCCAGTCAATTGATCTGCGCTTGGAACACATGACCGTGATCTTTCTTGGGATGGGCTACTACCGCAATTGGCTAAACCAGCAGTCTTTCGAAAGGCGCAGTTTCACATTGCAGGTTCCACGGCATGAAGGCTAGCAATTCGTTCAAGCGGACCCCGCATCGTGGCGTCGACCACGTGCCTACGCTAAGGCCGTAAGGCGCATATGTAGGGTGCATAAGCGAAGCGTCATGCACCTTTTTCGAGTCACTTCCCGCCGGTGATGCATGATGGCGCATGACGCCTTCGGCTTATGCGCCCTACGAAGGTATCGGCATCGTTGAAACGCGTAAGGCGGGTCAAGACCGGCCACGACTGGAACACAGAACCGCTTAATTCAGGTGCCAAGCCACATGCAAACCCTCCAAAGACTTGCAGCGATCACCCTGCTGGCAACGGCCTGTACGCGCGCTGCCCCGCTGACCGATCAAGTGGGACAGGACGTCGAGCTTACCGGCCTGCTCGGCGGTCCCGGCAAGGATGGCTTGTACCTTATCGCCTTCGGCGAAGAGGTCTATCTTCCTGACTACACCGGCCTGATCCGTATCGGCACACATGTCGTGGTCCGCGGCAAGTTGCAATGGGCAAAAGATGAGAATCCCTGCCCCAGCGCTAAAGATTGTCCATATACGGGTGTCATAGCGCATTATTTCATTGAGGGCGCGAACGTCCAGGCAAGTCCGTAACGCGTAAGGCGGGTCAACGCGTAAGGCGGGTCTTGACCCGCCGTGGATGGAACGCACCGCCGTATCGAATCTTCTTCGCCGACGTGATGGAATCGGTAGACGTATCGCCACAGCGATCCCGTTGAGTCACCGATTGAGCGGGTGCAGGTTCAAGCCCCGCCGTCGGCTTCCGACCCTGAAGATTGCACCGCTTGATCAGCCGGGCACGGCCGGTTCCGCGGCAATTGTGGACAATGGGCGCCAGTTCGTTTCGAGCACGACAGACATGCCCAGCGACGAAGACCAGATCCGCACCCTCGTCGACACCTGGCAGACGGCGACGCAGGCCGGCGACGTCGACACCGTGCTCGACCTGATGACCGACGACGCGATCTTCCTCGTGCCTGGCCGCCCGCCGATGGGCAAGGCCGAATTCGCGGAGCTCTCGCGGGTGCCGCCTGGCGAGCAGCGCCCGACGTTCGAGAGCACGTCCGAAATCATGGAGATCGAGGTCTCGGGCGACATGGCGTATCTGTGGAGCCGGCCTTCGGTGACCGTGACGCCGCGCGGCACGGATCAGCCGATCGAACGTGCGGGCCACACGCTCACGGTGTTCAGGCACGTCGACGGACATTGGCTGTTGGCGCGCGACGCGAACCTGCTGGCCGTCGTGCCGCGGCAGGACGCGTGAGGCCGCTAACGCACGTGCGGCCGGTGGCGTTCTTTACCGAAGCCCATGCGTTCGTAGGAGCGACGTAAGTCGCGACGAATTCAGGGAAGCCTTTCCGTCGTCTGTCGCGACTCACGTCGCTCCTACAAACGCGTGGGTTTTCGACTTCAGGGGTCGCGGCAATCGTGGATCCAGCCGATGACGTTTGCCTTGCGCCTTACGCCGCAGCCGCCGGCCGCAGCACGTCCGCCAGCATGCGCTCGGTGCCGTCGAGGTCGGGCACCAGGGCCACGTCGTCGTTGAACATCACGCGCAGGCGGATGCCCTCGGGCAGGGTTTCGTCGTGGGCGGTGGCGATGATCATGTTCTCGCGGGTGATGGTGACCAGGCGCGGGAAGCCCTGCGCCACCAGCGCGAAGTACGGCATGCGCGGGTCGCCGCCGAGGGCCTTGAGCACGATGACCTTGGTGCCGACCGGCGAGCCGGGGGTGTGGGTGCCGGCGATGCGGGCGTAGGACACCAGCGGCAGGCGCCAGCCGCGCCAGCGGATCTGGCCGAGCAGCCAGCCCGGGGCGTGCTCAACCGGGTCGGGATCGGCGTAGGACAGCACTTCCACCGTCGCGGCGTTCGGCAGCAGCAGCTGCGCGCCGGCGATCTGGATGAGGACGCCTCGGATGTCGTTGAGGTGCGCGGTGTTCACGGGTGGGCTCGATCCGGGAAGGGGGCGATCACGCCTGCGAGCGGCTGGGCCAGCGCGCGGCGAGTTTGGCGGCGAGTTCGGTCGGCAGGCCCGCGCTGGCGCCGCGACGGCGCAGCTCGGCGCAGGTTTCGCCGTCGTAGCAGTCCTCGGGCGCCTGCGCGAGGACCAGCGCGCCGGCCGCGGACGCCGCCATCGCGGCATCGACCAGCTGCGCGTCGCCGCCGCTGAGGAAGATCAGCGCGGTGCGCCCCGGTGCCAGCGTGGCGAACAGCTGCGCGCCCGGCGCGGGGTCGGCGATGAAGCCCAGGCCGTCGCTGCCGGGATGCACGTCGATGCCTTCGGGCAGGAAGTAGATCGTGCCCGGCGACGCGATCGCGCCGGCTTCGGCGAGCGCCACCGGCATCGCGGCCGCGCGCTGCATCTGCGCGACCAGGCGGTCGTAGCGGCCGCCCTGCAGGTGCAGCCGCACCAGCACGACGGCGGGGAATTCGGGCGGCAGCGCGGCGAGCAGCTGGCGGGTCGGGTCCGGCCCGCCGAGGCCGGCCTCGATCACCACCGCGCCGTATCCGCCGGCGGTGTCGTCGTCGAAGCTGCCGCCGGACGCGGGGCCGGTCTCGAGATCCACCAGCGAGAGCCCTGAGATCCGGGCTTCCAGTGCGGACAGGTCGTGCGTGCGCGGCGCGGCGCGCGGCGCCTCGACCGGCGCGGCCGGCGCGTCCTCGGGGGCCAGCGAGAGGCCTTCAAACGAGAACGACGGCGCGGCAACCGGCGGGGCGGCATCGACAGGGCTTTCGGTCGAAGGCAGCGTGGTGCGCTGGGTCGCCTCGGGCACGTCGCGCGCGGCTTCGATGCTGCTGGCGAACAGCGCCTCCAGCGACATCACGTCTTCGTCCGGCGACGGCGCGGCGGGCACCGGCGACGGCGCATCAAAGCTCATGTCGAAGCCAGGATCGGCGAATTCGGCGATATCGGCGGGCGGCGACGCGTCGGCGGCGTTCGAGGACATTGAGAGTTCTTCGAGGAAGAACGCATCGTCGTCGAAGCTCATCGGCGCGACCCCGGTCGACGAGGCGACCGGCACGCTCTCGAGCGTGGCGGCCTCGATCGTGGCCTCCTCGATGCCGAGGCTGTCGAAGGCGCTGGCGTCCAGAGTGACCGCCTCCAGCTCGACGCTTTCGAAGGCATCGACATCGAGCGTGTCATGCTCGAGGGAGACCGCTTCCAGATCGACGCTTTCGAGCGAGACTTCGGCCGCATCGTCCTCGAACGACGGCATCGGCGCCGGCGCGGGTGCCGCGACCGGCAGCGGCTCGATCGGTTCCAGCGACAGACCGGCGAAAGAGATCGGTTCCGGCGGCGGCGCGACGGGCGCGGCCACCGGCGCAGCCGTGAAGGCCGGCGCGGGCGGCATCGCAGGCACGGGCGCGACCGGCGGCGCGGCGGGCACCGCATCGGCGGGGAGGCCGTCGACGGGCACCTGGCCGGCGTGCTGTTCGGCCTCGCGCGCGAGCGCATCGAAATCGAGTGCCGTGAACGCCCGCGCCGGCTTCGGCATGGCACCGGGCGAGGGCTGCAGGTCGTCCTGTTCGGGCTCGCCACCGGGCGGCAGCACGTTGTCGTCGCGGCGCAGCTTGGCCGAAAGATGGCGCACCCAGCGGGCCGCATCCCAGCCGGCGCGGTGCGCGGCGAGTTCGGCCTCGTCGAAGATCACGGTCAGGCCCGGGTCGGTGAGCAGCGCATCGAGCCGGTCCAGCGCCGGTTCGATGCTCGGCTCCAGCGCGACCAGCACCGCCTGCGGGGCCAGCGCGCGCAGCGCGGCCTCGTCGGTGTCGGCCGGGTCGACCGCGATGAGCAGCTCGGCGCCGGCCTGGCGCAGCGCGTCGGCGAGACTGTCGGCGGCCTTGCCGGCGCGCGCCAGCAAGGCCACCCGGGGAGCGGCGGCAGCGAACTCAGGCATCGGACCTCACCGGCTCCAGCAGCGAGAAGACGTTGCGCATGAGTTCGTTCTCCTGGTACGGCTTGCCGAGATACCGGTCGACGCCGATGTCCATCGCGCGCTGGCGGTGTTTGTCGCCGGTACGCGAGGTGATCATGATGATCGGCACCCGGGCCAGGCGCGGATCGGCCTTCATCGCCGTCGCCAGCTCGTAGCCGTCCATGCGCGGCATTTCGATGTCGAGCAGCATCAGGTCCGGGACCACGTCGACCATGCGCTCCAGCGCGTCGAGGCCGTCCTTCGCGGTCAGCACTTCGAAGTTGTTGCGCTCCAGCACGCGACCGGTGACCTTGCGCATGGTGATCGAGTCGTCGACCACCATGACCAGCGGTACCGCCCGCTGCTCGACGGCCGGCGCTTCCTCGATCTCCTCCGGCTGCGCGGCGAGACGACGCACCAGCGGGGCGACGTCGAGGATCACCACGACGCTGCCGTCGCCCATGATCGTCGCGCCGAAGATGCCCGGGATCGACGCGACCTGCGGGCCGATCGGCTTCACCACGATTTCGCGGTTGCCGACGATCTGGTCCACGGTCACGGCGACGTGCAGGTCGCCGGAACGGGTGAGCAGCAGCGGCATCTGCAGCTGGCCTTCGGCCCTGGCCGACGCGTGGCCGATCAGCTTGCCGAGGTCGTGCAGCACGTACTCCTCGTTGCCGTAGCGGTAGGTCGCGGCGCCCTTGGCGAGTTCTTCGCGCGGGATGCGGCCGACGCCGCGCACCGAAGCGATCGGCACCGCGAAGGTGGTCTCGCCGATGCGCACGAACGCCGCCTGGGTGACCGCCAGCGTCTGCGGCAGGCGCAGCAGGAAGGCGGTGCCCTTGCCGGGGTCGGACTGGATGTCGATGGTGCCGCCGAGCTGGCGCACTTCGCTGGACACGACGTCCATGCCGACGCCGCGGCCGGCGAGCCGGGTGACGGCTTCGGCGGTGGAGAAGCCCGGCTCGAAGATCAGCGCGTCGAGCTGGGCGTTCGACAGCGCCACGCCCGGACGGACCAGGCCGCGGGTCTCGCCGCGTTCGCGGATGGCGGCGCGGTCCAGGCCGCGGCCGTCGTCCGACACCTGCAGCACGACTTCCGACCCTTCCTTGCGTACGGCGATGGTGACCGTGCCCTCGGGGGTCTTGCCGGCGACGCGACGCTGGTCGGCGGTCTCCATGCCGTGCGCGACCGAGTTGCGGAGCATGTGCTCCAGCGGCGCGGTCATGCGTTCCAGCACGTTGCGGTCGAGTTCGCCCTGCGCGCCTTCGACCTTCAGCTGCACCTGGCGGCCGGTGTCGGCGGCGGCCTGGCGCAGCACGCGGCGCAGGCGCGGCACGACGGTGTCGAACGGCACCATGCGGGTGCGCATCAGGCCTTCCTGCAGTTCCGAGCTCACGCGCGACTGCTGCAGCAGCAGGGTTTCGTACTGCTGGGTCAGGTCGTCGAGCGTGGTATGGAGGCTGCCGAGGTCGGCCGCGGTTTCGGACAGCGCGCGCGAGAGCTGCTGCACGGTGGAGAAGCGGTCGAGTTCGAGCGGGTCGAACCCGGCGTCCACCTGCTCGCCCTCGCGCTGGTAGCGGGCGATGATCTGCGCTTCGGTCTCGATCTCGAGGCGGCGGAGCTGGTCGCGCAGACGTGCGGTGGTCTGCTCCATTTCCGACGTGGCGCCGCGGAAGGCGCCGAGCTGCTGTTCGAGGCGCGAGCGGTAGATCGCGACCTCGCCGGCATAGTTGACGAGACGGTCGAGCAGTTCGGCGCGGACGCGGACCTGTTCCTGGCTGCCGCGCAGGCTGGCGTCCTCGTCCTCGCGTTCGCCGAACGCCATCGGCGCGGACAGCGGGCGCAGGCCCGGCAGCGGCGCGTACTCGGCGACGGCCGGCGTTTCCATGGCCTCGTCGACGAATGCCGTCTCGGCCGGCACGGCCTCCTCGGCGTGCACCGGCGCAACCGCATCGAGCGCAGGCAGATCGATGAAGGCGGCATCGGAGGCCGCTGCGTCGATGGCGGTCTCCTCGGCGGGCACGGCCTCGGCGACGGTCTCCTCGTCCGGAGCGGCCGTTTCGGCCTCGCCCGGGGCCGCCTCGAGAGGCGCCGCATCCAGCGCGATCTCTTCGATCTCGAAGTCGGCGAACGCGGCCGGCGCTTCGATGGTCTCGGCAGGCAGCGCGGCTTCGATCGCGTCGAAATCCTCGAACGCGGGGGCTTCGAACGCCGGGGCCTCAGCCGTAGCAGTCGGCATCTCCAGCGCATGGCCGAGGGCGCGCGTGTCGAACGCGGCGACCAGCGCTTCGGGGATCGCGACCGCGCGGCGGTCGCCGACGCGGGTGACCATCGTGTGCAACCGGTCGAAGCCGGTTTCCAGCAGCGGGATGTCGTGGCGGCCCAGCGACAGCCGGTGTTCGGCCGCGGCTTCGAGCAGCGACTCCATTGCGTGGCCGAGTTCGCCGATGGGCATCACGCCGGCCATGCGCGCACCGCCCTTGAGCGTGTGCAGGTCGCGCTGCAGGCCGGCGATGACCTCGCGGTCCTCGGGCGCTTCGCGCAGGCGGACCAGCAGCTGGTCGGAGTGGTCGAGCAGGTCGCGGCCTTCCTCGACGAAGATGTCGATCAGGTCGGCGTCCAGGTCGGCCATGTCCAGCGCTTCGTCCGGATCGGAGACCGCGGAGTTCGCCAGCAGCAGCGACACCACCGAGCCCTCGCCCGCCGCGACAGGCGCGGTCTCGGCGATCGCCGGTTCGGGTTCGGCCGGGAGGTCGAAATCGGCGAAGGCCGGCAATTCGACATGGGCTTCCGGCGCGCCATCCGCGCCCTCGGCGAGCAGACGCTCGGCTTCGAGCAGTTCGGCCTCGCGGCGCTCCGCTTCCAGGCGCTCGTCCTCGATGCGGATGAGGTCCTGGCGTTCCTGTTCGCGGAGCGCTGCCTCGGCACGTTCGGCTTCGAGACGTTCTGCTTCGAGACGTTCTGCTTCGAGACGTTCCGCTTCGAGACGTTCCGCTTCGAGGCGTTCCGCTTCGAGGCGTTCCGCTTCGAGGCGTTCCGCTTCGAGACGTTCCGCTTCGAGACGTTCCGCTTCGAGGCGTTCCGCTTCGAGCCGTTCCGCTTCGAGCCGTTCCGCTTCGAGCCGTTCCGCTTCGAGCCGTTCCGCTTCGAGCCGTTCCGCTTCGAGACGTTCCGCTTCGAGGCGTTCCGCTTCGAGACGTTCGGCTTCGAGGCGTTCGGCTTCAAGACGCTGGTTCTCGAAGCGCAGGAAATCCTCGTGCTCGGCGCGGCGCAGCGCGGCCAGCCGCTCGGCTTCGGCGCGTTCGGCTTCGGCGCGTTCGATCTCGGCGCGCTCCGCCTCGGCGCGCTCGGCTTCGAGACGTTCCGCTTCGAGACGCTCGTTCTCGGCGCGTTCGGCGTCCGCGCGTTCCGCTTCGTAGGACTCCATCAGCGCCAGCAGGCGCGCGGCGTCTTCCTGGCGGGTCGGGATGCCGTCGTCCGACAGCGTCGCGGCGGGCGTTTCGGCCGGCGCCGGCGCCGCGGGCGCTTCGGACGGCGCGCCCAGCAGGCGCAGCAGTTCGGCCTCGAACTCGGCGTCGGACTGCCCCGGCTCCGGCACGTCGGCGGCCGGTGCGGCCGGCGGCGCGGCATCGAAATGGCCGTAGGCGCTGAGGTCGAGTTCGGTCAGTTCCACCGGCGCTTCGGGCATGGCGACCGGTGCTTCGGGGTGCAGGTCGACGACCTGCACCGGCCCCGCTTCGGGCAGGCTGTCGCGCAGCGCGACGAGGCGTTCGGCCAGCGCGTCGCAGGACTGCACGCGACCGCCGGAGACGGCGATCGCCGCCACGGTGTCGCGCACCCGGTCGGCGAGTTCGCCGATGGCGGCGACGCCTTCCGCCGGGACCGGGCCGCCCAGGGACAGCTGGCGGCGGACGTAGCCTTCGGCCGGGGTCAGCGCGTCGGTGATGGCCGGCACTTCGGTCATCGCGAACGCGCCGTTCATGGTGTGGATGGCGCGCAGCAGCGGATCGTCGGCCTCGGTCGGCGCGCTGCGGGCGCGCACGAGCCAGGCGTCGATGCGGGTGAGGTGGCCGCCGACTTCGGTCTGCAGGATCTCGAACAGCACCGGGTCGACGCTGACCGCGATGCCGGCTTCGGCAGGCGCGGGCGCCGCCGGTTCGACCGGGGCGACGTCGGTGTGCGCGGGTTCGGCCGTCTCGACGAGGCCGGTCGCCACGGGCGCGGCCGCCGCGAGCACCGGCATCACGTCTTCGCCGCCGGCGATGCGCTCGGCGAAGGCTTCCATCGCGCGCAGGTCGATCGTGACCGGGCCGTCGCCGCGCAGTGCGGCGTGCAGCTGCGGCAATGCGCCGTAGGCCTGGTCGACCATCGCCACGACCGGGGGCGTCGCCGGCCGCAGGCCGTCGCGCACCTTGTTCAGCATGTTCTCGATCTTCCAGCTGAACTCGCCGAGGGTCTTGGCGCCGACGAGGCGACCGCTGCCCTTGAGCGTGTGGAAGACCCGGCGGACCGGCTGCAACAGCTCGATGTTGTTGGGATCGGCCTTCCACGCCGGCAGCAGCTGGGCGAGGTTGCCGATCTCCTCCTCGAATTCCTCGAGGAAGATTTCGCGGATTTCGTCGTCGATGTCGTCGCTGGCGGCGTCGAAGCCGGCATCCACCGGCACGGGCGTGGCCACGGGGGCAGGCGCGGGAGCGGCCGGTGCGGGCGCGGCCACGGGCGGCGCGACCGGCGGCGCAGGCGGAGGCGCGACCGGCTCGCGCGGCGGCACGAACAGGGTGACGAACGGAGCCGGCGCGGGCGCGGCCGGCGGCGGCACCGGCGCAGCGGCCGGGGGTTCGATCGGTGCGGATTCCACCGGGGCCGGCGCAGCGGGCGCGTGATCGGCGGCCGGCGGCTCGGGTACGACGGGGCCAAGATCGACCGGCACCAGATCGACCGCTTCGAGCTCGATCGGCTCGAACGCGAACGATTCCGGCTCGGTGGCGGGCGGCTCGACGGACATCGCTTCGGCAGGCGCGGATTCTGCAGGCGAGTCGACGGTCGCCGCTTCGATCGCCGGCAGTTCGACGGCCAGGGGCTGCGCCGTTTCCGGCGCCGCGACGGGTGCGACCGCGACCGGGCGTTCGGCCGGGAGCGGCCAGTAGCCCAGCGCTTCGAGGCTGTTGCGGGTGATGTCGAGGATGTCGTCGCGGTTGGCGCGCTGCTCGCGCAGCGCTTCGAGGTAGTACTCGACGCTGGCCAGCGCGTCGGCGAAGGTGTCGAGCTGGCGTCCGTTCGGGATGCGCCGACGGCCGAGCAGTTCGTACTCGGTGTACAGGCGCACGCCGTCGAGGTACTGCGCCGGCAGCGGCAATTCGAGGATGTTCAGCGCACCGCTGACCTCGCGCAGCAGTTGCGGCACGGGTTCGAGCTCGGCGTGGTTCCACGCGGTCTCGACGAAGGCGACGAAGGCCTGGCGGGCAGCGGCGAAATTGCCGATCGCCTCGCGCACCAGCACGTCGAGCACCTTGCGGGCCTCGGCGTTGGCGAGATCCTCTTCGGTGTCGGTGCCGTCGCCCGAGGCCAGGCGCGCGACCTGATCGTCCAGCGAGGCATCGACGTAGAGCAGCGCTCCGGCGACTTCGAGCAGCGCGGTTTCGTCGGCCTGGCGCTTGCCCTCGACGATGTCCTGCATCGCATCGCGCTGCTGTTCGACCAGGCTGCGCGCCAGGCCGAGGCCGAGCATGCCGAGGGTATCGGACACGCTCTGCAGGCGTTCGGCCTGCGGGCGCAGCTCGGCGGGATCGCGCTTGCCGGTGCGCAGGTAGAGGTCGAGTTCGTCCTTGACCCGCAGCAGGTCTTCCTTGATCGCCGCGGACACCGTGTCCAGCAGCGAACGGTTGCGCCCGGCGACGCTGCCGCGGGCGTGGTCGAGTTCGGATTCGGTCGGTTTCAGGGCATCCAGTTCGAACACCTGGCGCAGCTTCAGCAGCGACGGATGGTCGGACTCGGCCTGGGCGACGTGGAACAGCAGCTGGCGGGTCGGCTCCAGCGCGGCTTCCGCGCGCGGCGTGCCGAAACCGCCCTGCTGGAACAGGCCGCGGCTCTCGCGGTCGACGCTGGCGAACGCCTGGCGCAGGCCGGCGTTGCCGGGCAGCGCGCGGTCGCGCAGCGCGTCGGCGACCAGCGAAGCCACCCACAGCATGCGCCGCTGGGCGTCGTCGGTGGTGCGCGCGAGCAGCGCCTCGGCCGCGAAACGCAGGCCTTCGGCATCACCGGGCGCGCCATTTTCCGGCCACGCGTCCAGCGCATCGCGCAGCCGGGCCAGGTAAGGCGCGACTTCGTGGGCACGGGCCGCCGGCGACAGCGGCGTCGCGCGCGGCAGCGTGGGCGGCAGCGGACGATCGAGGTCCGGATTGAACAGCACGCTTTCGCTGAGGCCGACCTCGCCGCGCGCGGCGCGCAGCTCGTTGAGCATCGGCAGCAGGACGATCGAGATTTCCTTGTGGCCGCTCTGCAGGCGTTCCAGATAGTCCGGCAGCAGCACCACGCCGCGCATCAGCGCCGAACAGGCGGCGTCGCGGTCCTCGACCTTGCCGTCGCGCAGGGCAACGGACAGCTGCTCCATTTCCTCGGCAACCATCGCCGGGGCGTACAGCTCGACCATGCGCAGGGTGCCCTGCACCTGGTGCAGCAGGTCGGCGCTGACCCGCATGCGGCTGGTGTCGGCAGGCTCGTCGGCGAACCCCTCGACCTCGACGCGGACCAGCCGCAGGGTCTCGTCGAGCTCGGGTTTGATCCACCCCAGCGCGCTGTATTCGATCGCGTCGCGAAGCGCGGTCATCGCACGCCCCTCCGGGCGCGACCGCACCCGCATTCACGATGGGAAGTGGTTGGGATCATCTGCAAATCGCTCCGCCGAGGCTGGCAACGCGCGCGGTCAGGCCGGCAGCTTGAAGTCGGCGACCGAACGGCGCAGGTCCGCCGCCAGTTGCGCGAGGTTGCCGATCGACTCGGCCGTCTGGTTCGCGCCCTGCGAGGTCTGCGCGGTGATCGACTGAATCGTGGTCATCGTCTGGGTGATGTCGGTCGCCGCCGCGGACTGCTGCTGCGCCGCGGTGGAAATGCCCTGAATCAGGCCCGCGAGGTTGTTCGACACCGTTTCGATCTCGCCCAGCGCGGTACCCGCGTCCTCGGCCAACCGGGCGCCGGCGACCACTTCGGACGTCGTCTGTTCCATCGAGCTGACCGCTTCGTTGGTATCGGCCTGAATGGTCTGGACCAGCGCTTCGATGCGCTTGGTCGCGTTCGAGGTGCGTTCCGCGAGTCGCTGCACTTCGTCCGCCACCACCGCGAAGCCGCGGCCCGCCTCACCCGCCGAGGCCGCCTGGATGGCCGCGTTCAGCGCGAGGATGTTGGTCTGTTCGGAAATGTCGTTGATGAGTTCCACGATCGAACCGATTTCCTGCGAGCTTTCGCCCAGGCGCTTGATTCGCTTCGAGGTCTCCTGGATCTGGCCGCGGATCGAGTCCATGCCCTGGATCGTCTGGCGCACGACGCCGGCGCCCTTGGTCGCGATCTGCACCGAGCGCTGCGCCACCTCGGCGGACTCGGAGGAGTTGCGCGACACCTGGTTGATGCTGTTCGCGATTTCGTTGATGCGGTCGGTGGCGGTGTTGATCTGCTGCGCCTGGTGTTCGGCCGCTTCCGCAAGGTGCATCGCGGTCGCCTGCGTCTCCTGGGCGCTCGACGCCACTTGCACCGAGGTGTCGTTGATCGTCTGCACCAGGCTGCGCAGCTGTTCGACCGCGAAGTTGATCGAGTCCGCGATCGCGCCGGTCATGTCCTCGGTCACGGTCGCCTTCACGGTAAGGTCGCCTTCCGCGAGCGAACCCATCTCGTCCAGCAGGCGCATGATCGCCTCCTGGTTGCGGTTGTTCAGCTCCATCGAGCTTTCGTAGCGGACGCGCTGGGCGCGGTTCAGCGAGACCACCAGGAAGATGATCGAGGCCAGCGCCAGCAGGCCGGAGAGGACGCTGACCCAGATGTTGCCGAACAGGCGGGTATCGCGCGCCGAGCCGAAGGCGGTGAACGCGCGGAACAGGCTCTCGCTGTCGGACAGCAGCTGGTTGGACTTGCCGGTGAGTTCGGTGGCGGCGGTCTGCGCGCGCAGCAGGGCGTCGGACGAGCCGAGGATGGCGTCGACGTCCTTCTTCATCTCGTTCCACTGCGTGGTCGCCTGGGTCAGCGACGCCAGCGCGCTGGCGTTCGCCAGCTTCTGCACCTTCATCGGCTCGTCGCCGTTGCGCAGGCCGTTGAGCACCTGGGTGAACACGCCGACCTCGCGGCGCATGGAGTCGCCGGCGAGCGCGGCGCCGGGACCGCCGGCGCGGATTTCGGCGACGCGGCGGGCCATCGACGCGGCGAGCACCGACTGGCGCACCGCGAGGTACACCTGCGGCGGCGCCGAACCGGTCGCGGACATCGCGCGGCCGAGTTCGTCGAGCTGCGCCTGCAACTGCGGCACGCGGTCGGTGAAGCGCTTGGCGTCGTCGGACAGCGCGAGCACCGCGGCCTCGGAGGCGATGATCTGGTCGGCGTTCTTGCCCATCGGCGTCCAGGTCGAGGTGACCGTGGCGATCGCGCCGGACACGTCGGGCGCCGTGCCGAAGTTGGCGTTCAGCAGCTTCACGTCGCTGTCGACCTGCTCCTTCGTGGCCTTGAAGGCCTTGAACGCCGCGGCGTCGCCGTTGACCGCCTCGCGGCCGAGATTGGCGAGCTTCTGCGAGTTCACCTGCAGGTTCGACGCCGCGGTGTTCGCGCCGCCGAAGCGGGCGGTCTTCCACAGCGCGTAACCGGTGTTGCCCGCGAAGACGAACAGCGACAGCGCCAGCACCCAGAGCCAGAGGGTGGTGTTCTGGCCGCGGCCCTTGCCTGCGATGTTGTCCAAAGGAGTGCTCATGTCTCGCCTCGATATCAGATGTGTTGCGGCAACGGTGACCGTGAAGGGAAAAGACGCGCCGTCAGACGGCGGCGTGCCGGAATTCGGGGGTGCGGACCAGACGGTCCAGACTGAAGACGCCCCAGACGTCGTCGTCCGTGCGGTAGGCGCGGTCGATGAAACCGGCGTAGCGACCCTCGGCGATCGCGCCGGCGTCGGTCTCCTGTTCGTCCATGAAGGAACGCTGTCCGTAGAGCTCGTCGATGGTGACCGCGACGTCGCCGCCCGGCTGGCGCAGCACCATCACTTTCTGGTGGCCCTCGTGGAGCACGCTGCGGGCGCCCTCGAGGAACAGCTTGAGGTCGACCACCGGCAGCAGGCTGCTGCGCACGTTGGCCACGCCGAGCATCCAGCCGTAGGCGCCCGGGACCGGGGTGATCTGCGGCACGGTCAGGATTTCCGCCACCGACTCGTAGGACGACACCAGCCGGCGCTGGCCGATGCGGAAGCCGATGCCGCGCCACAGGCCCGCGGCCTGCAACTGCTCCGGCAGGCCGGCGACGTGCGCGAGGCTGCGCCGCTCGTAGTCGGCGAGCAGCTCGAAGGCGTCGGGGGCGATCCGCTCGGGATCGTCGTGGATCATGCGCTGCCTCCCAGCAACTGGTCGATGCGGGCGAGCAGCGCGTCCTCGCTCGGCGGTTTGACGATGTAGTCGCGCGCGCCCTGGCGCATGCCCCAGGCGCGATCGGTCTCCATGCCCTTGGTGCTGACGATCAGCACCGGGATGTGCTTCGTGGTCGGTTCGCGCGTGATCGCGCGGGTCGCCTGGAAGCCGTTCATGCCGGGCAGCACCACGTCCATGAGCACCATGTCCGGCAGTTCGCGCTTGCAGACCTCGATGCCCTCCTCGGCGCTGGTGGAGGCCAGCACGCGATGCCCGTGCTTCTCCAGAAGCCGGGTGAGGACCGCGGTATCGGTCGGCGAGTCTTCGATCAGCAGTATGCGGGCCATGCTTGCCTGCCCCCCGGTCAGGCGTTCACGTGCTTGCGGATGGCGTCGAGCAGTTCTTCGCGCGTGAACGGTTTGGTCAGGTACTGCTCGGAACCGACGATCCGGCCCCGGGCCTTGTCGAACAGGCCGTCCTTGGAGGACAGCATGATCACCGGCGTGTGCTTGAACACCTGGTTGTTCTTGATCAGCGCGCAGGTCTGGTAGCCGTCCAGGCGCGGCATCATGATGTCGACGAAGATGATCTGCGGCCGCTGGTCGGCGATCTTGGCGAGCGCCTCGAAACCGTCCGTCGCAGTCACGACCTCGGCCCCCTCGCGCTTGAGCAGGGTCTCGGCGGTGCGCCGGATCGTCTTCGAATCGTCGATCACCATCACCCGCAACCCCTGGAGGCCGCCGGCTGCATTCTCGTCTTGCGTCATCGTTTCTCCCCAAGCGCCGGCGTCCGATGGCCGTACCGCAGGTTTGCCATCATTATCAGCCATCTATATCCCAGTCTGAAGCTGGACTGTCAAGGTTCGCTACGCGATTTCCGGGCCGCGCACACGAATTGCGGGCCCGGCGCGCGCCGGCTTGTTACCATCCCGTCCGCTCGTTTCCAGCAGGTGCACAGGGCATGCCAAAACCGGCGCGCGACGTTCTGGTGGTGATGGACCCGATCGGGTCGATCAAAATTGCGAAGGACTCCACATTCGCCATGCTGCTGGAAGCCCAGCAGCGTCACTATCGGCTGTTCTACGTCACCCCGGGCGGGCTCGGCATGCGCGGCGGCCTCGCCACCGCCGAGGTCGCGCCGCTGACCGTCCGCGACGATCCCGCCGGCTGGTTCGAAACCGGACCGGCGTCACAGCGTGCGCTGGGGCCGGCCGACCTGATCCTGATGCGGAAGGATCCGCCGGTCGATCCGGAGTTCATCCACGACACCCAGATCCTGTCCGCCGCCAAGCGGGCCGGCACGCTGGTGGTGAACGATCCTGCCGGCCTGCGCGACCACAACGAGAAGCTGGCGGCGCTGGAATTCCCCGACTGCTGCCCGCCGACGCTGGTCAGCCGGAAGGCCAGCGAAATCAAGGCGTTCGTCGCCGAGCACGGCGATGCGGTACTCAAGCCGCTGGACGGCATGGGCGGGCGCTCGATCTTCCGGGCGCGCGCCGGCGAACCCAACCTCAACGTGATCCTGGAGACGCTGACCGACGGTGGCCGCCACCTGGCGATGGCCCAGCGCTACCTGCCGGAGATCGTCGACGGCGACAAGCGCATCCTGCTGATCGACGGCGTGCCGGTGGACTACTGCCTGGCGCGGATCCCGCAGGGCGACGAGTTCCGCGGCAACCTCGCCGCCGGCGGCCGCGGCGAGGGCCGTCCGCTGAGCGAGCGCGACCGCTGGATCGCGGCGCAGGTCGGCCCCGAAATGAAGCGCCGCGGCATGCGCTTCGTCGGCCTGGACGTGATCGGCGACTACCTGACCGAGGTCAACGTCACCAGCCCGACCTGCATCCGCGAGCTGGACCAGCAGTTCGGGCTGAACATTGCCGGGCTGCTGTTCGACGCGCTGGAGGCGTCCGCCTGAACCGCATGGACGACGCACGGCCGGCCACCCTGCCCCCGCCCCCGGCGATCGGCGAGGACCAGCGCCTGACGGCGACCCTGGTGCTGTCGCTGCTGCTGCATGCGCTGCTGATCCTCGGGGTCGGTTTCGCGCTGGAGCAGGCGGCGCCGGTGGTGCCGATGCTGGACGTCATCCTGACCCAGACCCGCACCCCGCTGACGCCCAAGCAGGCCGACTTCCTCGCCCAGGCCAACAACCAGGGCGGCGGCGAGGACGACAAGGCGCGCCGTCCGCGCGACCCGCAGCCGGGCACCGTGCCGCAGACCGAGACCGGCACCGCCCCGCAGACGGTGCAGGCGCAATCGCCGGCCCCGTCCCCGCCGCCGGAGGCCCGGGTCGTGACCGCCGCGAACGGCGAGGACCGGCTGCCGCTGCCCAACCGCAAGCCGCAGCCCCTGCCCGAACCGCTGCGCACCGGCGAGCGCAAGATCGAGCACGACATGGCGATGGCCCGGCTGGCGGCCGAGATCCACCTGCGCTCCGCCCGCTACGCCAAGCGGCCGTCGCGCAAGTTCGTGTCGGCCAGCACCCAGGAATACGCCTGGGCCACCTACCTGCGCGCCTGGGTCGACCGCGCCGAGCGGGTCGGCAACCTGAACTATCCGGACGAAGCCCGCCGCCGCCGGCTGTCGGGCACGGTGGTGCTCAACATCGGCATCCGCCGGAACGGGGCGGTCGAGCGGGTCGACATCGTCCAGTCCAGCGGCATCCCGCTGCTGGACGAGTCCGCGCTGCGCATCGCCAAGCTCGCCGAGCCCTACCCGCCCCTGCCGAAGACACAGGAGAATCCGGACATCCTCAACGTCGTCCGCACCTGGCGCTTCCTGCCGGGCGGGGAGATGGTGGACGAGTAGTTCGGGTGTAGGTCGGGCTTCAGCCCGACATCGCGACCGATCCGATCATCTCTCACGATGACAGGACCCGTTTCGATCATTCACCGATGCGACCGGTTCGGTCGCGATGTCGGGCCAAGGCCCGACCTACGAGATCCACGCGATCACAGCCGCTTCCAGGCGAAACCTTCGCCGCTGCGCCAATAGACGGCGACCGCGCGGCCGTACAGCGCCTGCATCGGCACCAGGCCGAAGTAGCGGCCGTCGGCGCTGTTGCCGCGGTGGTCGCCCAGCACCAGCGCCATGCCGGCGGGGATGGTGAGGCCGTCGATGTCCGGGCCGCCGCCGTCGGCGAGGTCCAGATGCACCTCGCGGGCGCCGAAACGCTCGATGTCGCCGGCGACATCGGCCGAGAGCGGCTGGCCGTCGATCCTCAGATGTCCGGCCGACAGCGACACGGTCTGGCCGCCGACCGCGACCACCCGCTTGATCAGGCGTTCGCCGTCGGCCGGCGACTTGAACACCACCACGTCGCCCGGGCGCGGATCGCCGTTGTCGAACAGTTCGATGTCGGTGTACGGGATGCGCAGGCCGTAAGCGCGCATGTCGACGACCACGCGGTCGCCCGGTTCCAGCGTCGGCTGCATCGAGCCGCTGGGCACCTGGTAGTGGTTCGCCAGCGAGGTGCGGGTGACCGCGAGCAGCAGCAGGACGCCGGCGAACTGGACCCAGTCGTTGCGCAGGAAGCGGCGTCGAGCGGGCGTGGCGGCGGTGTCGGTCATGGCATTCCCCTCGGATGATCGGTCCGGGATGGACCGCCGGCGGCAGCGGCCGGTTCCCGCGATGGGCCCGTGACCGATGGCAGGGGCAGATCAGCCGCGCGCGGCGCGCAGCGCCTGCTGCTGGGCCAGGGTCAGGGCGACGTCGTTGCGCAGGTAGGCCGGCTCCAGCCGCTCGGGCGCGATGCCCTCGCCGCGCCGCAGCGCCGCTGCGGCGAGCCGGGCGACATCGGCCGCGTGCGGCAGGGCCTCGGCGTCGACCGCGACCCATCGGTCGGCGAAGCGCTGCCGCAGCGCGCCGTCCAGCGCGGCGAAGCCGGTGCCGACGCCATGCCATGGCCCATCGCCGTCGGGCGCCGGCACCGCATCGGGCGGCATCACCGCCTCGTCGCCGTCGAGGATCGCGTCGAGCATGCCGTCCGCGTCGACCGCGAGGCGGTACCGCGCGACGTAGACCTCGCGCATCCTCGCGTCGATCGCAGCCAGCACGTGGGCGCCGTCGCCCGCGCCCAGCGGCGACGCGCGCAACGCCAGCGCCCGCAGCGTGGACACCGGCACCGCCGGCAGGTCGAGCGCCAGCGCGATGCCCTGCGCGATCGAGATGCCCAGCCGCACGCCGGTGAACGCGCCCGGGCCGCGGCCGACGGCGACGGCCTCCAGCTGCGATTTCGCGACGCCCGCCTCCGCCAGCAGCGCCTCGGCCCACGGCAGCGCGTATTCGGCGTGCTTGCGCGGCGCGACCTCGTGGCGCTCGCGCACCTCGCCTCCGGCGAGGACGGCGACGGAGCAGGCTTCGGTGGACAGTTCGAAGGCGAGGAGATTCATGCGGGCATTGTAGGTCGGGCTTCAGCCCGACATCACGGTGCATCCGGTCGCGTCGTGCGCGGAACGGCGCGGTTTCGATCATCCAGCGGATGCGAACGGAGACGCCGCAATGTCGGGCCAGGGCCCGACCTACGACGCCGGTTCCGGATCGGCGTCCGTCACCGGTTCGGCGAAGAACCCGCGCACGTCGTCGATCGAGCGCGTGCGCGCGAACGGCGGCAGCGAGTCGAGGAAGGTGCGGCCGTAGGACTTGCCGATCAGGCGCGGGTCGCACAGCACCAGCACGCCGCGGTCGGTCTCGGTGCGGATCAGGCGACCGACGCCCTGCTTGAGCGCGATCACCGCCTGCGGCAGTTGCTCGTCGCGGAACGGATTGCCGCCCTCGCGGCGGATCGCATCCAGCCGCGCCTCGAACACCGGATCGTCCGGGGCGGCGAACGGCAGCTTGTCGATGACGACCACGCTGAGCGCATCGCCGGCCACGTCCACGCCCTCGCGGAAGCTGGCCGCGCCGAGCAGCACGCCGTGGCCGGAGGCGCGGAACTGCTGCAGCAGCAGCGAACGCGGCGCCTCGCCCTGCACGAACAGCGGCCACGGCAGGTCGGCGGCGCGCAGCAGCGCCGCGGCCTCGCGCAGCGCGCGCAGCGAGGCGAACAGCACGAACGCGCGGCCGCGGGAGGCCTCCAGCACCGGCAGCACGGCATCGACCACCGCGGCGGTGTAGTCGCGGGAATTCGGTTCGGGCATGCGCGGCGGCAGCCAGCACAGCGCCTGCCGCGGCCAGTCGAACGGGCTGGGCGCGATCAGTTCGCGCGGCGCGTCCAGCCCCAGCCGCTTCGAGACGTGATCGAAATGGCCATCGACCGCGAGCGTCGCCGACGTGAACACCCAGGCCGCCCGCGAGGCCTCGCGATGCGCGCGCAGCGGCCCGGACACGTCAAGCGGCGTGCGCTGCAGCCGGAAGCCGCGCGGCGACAATTCGTACCAGCGCACGTCCCAGAGTTTCTTCGCGTCCGCGGCGTCGACATCGCGCTCCGCACGCGCCTCGACAGCGGCTGCCGCAACAGGTGCGACTTCACCGAAGCCGTCATCCGCACCCACCGGCAGATCGAGCCCCTCGCCCTCGTCCGCCTGATGCCGCTGCGCGAATCCGGGCGGCGCCCAGCGCAGCAGCCGCGAGCGCTGTTCGATCGCGCGGGCGTGGCAGCCGTCGAACCCGGGCGAGGCCTCGCGCAGCGGCGCCAGCGCGTCGGCGATCGCGACCAGCATGTCGTCGAGCACCTCCAGCGCCTCGTACACGCCGGGCTCGTCCAGCGCGCGCTGCCGGGTGCCGCGCGGCGGCAGCGGTTCCATCGCGGCACGGAAGGCGCGCGTCGCGTCCTCCAGCGCGCGCGCCGGGCCCTGCACCGTCGCCAGCGCGCCGGTGACCGTCTTGCATTCGGCCAGCGCATCGCGCGCCAGCTCCACCAGCGGCCGCGCGCTGAGGCCCTCGCCGAAGAACTGCGCGGCGAGTTCCGGCAGCTGGTGCGCCTCGTCGACCACGAACACCTGCGCGCCCGGCAGGATCTCGCCGAAGCCTTCCTGCTTCAGCGCGAGGTCGGCCAGCAGCAGGTGATGGTTCACCACCACCACGTCGGCGGCCTGCGTGCGCTGGCGCGCCTGCACGACGAAGCACTCGTCCCAGAACGGACACTCGCTGCCGAGGCAGTTGTCGGTGGTCGAGGTGACCATCGCGATCAGCGGCGAATCCTCGGGCAGCGCGTCGAGCTCGGCGAGGTCGCCCAGCCGCGTGCGTCCGCTCCAGGCGACGATGCGCTGGAACTGGGTGATCTGTTCCTTGGTCGTGAACCGGGGCTCGCCCTTGCTCTTCTCGAGCCGGTAGCGGCAGAGGTAGTTGGCGCGACCCTTCAGCAGCGCGGTCTTCACGCCGCGGCCGAGCGCATCGCGCACCCGCGGCAGGTCGCGGTGGTAGAGCTGGTCCTGCAGCGCGCGGGTGCCGGTGGAGACGATCGTCTTCAGCCCCGACAGCAGCGCCGGCACCAGGTACGCGAAGGTCTTGCCGGTGCCGGTGCCGGCTTCGGCCAGCAGCACCGCGCGATCCTCGACCGCCAGCGCGATCTCGCCGGCCAGCCGCTGCTGCGCGTCACGCGGCGCGAACCCCGGGATCGCCTCGGCCAGCGCGCCGCCATCGCTGAGCGCCTCGCGGCTGGCGCGGGCGAGCGCGGACGCGCGCGCGTCCCGATCCGCGGCGGCGGCGTCGCGGACGGTCTCTCCGGACATCGCCATCAGTACCGCGGCGGCGGGCTGACGGTGCAGGCGTCCTGGTCGCGACGGGCGAGCTCCAGATCGGTGGCGACCTTCGCCATGTCCTGCTGCCACTGGGCGAGCGCCTGTCCCTTCATGCGGCCATCGTTCTGGAGTTGCATCAGCCGGGTCTGCTGCAGCGCCAGCGACTGGCGGATCGTCATCCAGTGCCGGCGGCACAGCGGGCCGACCTTTCCGCCCAGCTCGAACGCGCGGCGCGCCAGCGCTTCGGCCTTCGCGAGGTCCTTCTCCAGCACCGCGGCCTCGGCGCGCTCCTGCAGCAGGCCGGGGTCCTCCGGCGACAGCGCGAGCGCCTTGTCCAGGTCGGCGGCGGCTTCGGCATAGCGCTGCGCGCGTTCGGCACGCGCCGCGCGGACGCGCAGGTCCTCGACCATCGGGTCGCGCAGCGGCTGCACGCCGAGTTCGCCGGGCATCGCGGCGCCGGCGGCGCGGATCTCCGACACCAGTTGCTCCGGCGACGCGCCGATCCACGTCGAAGCCACCGGTGCGCTGCCACAGGATGCGAGCAGCACGGCCAGCGTGGCGACGGAGAGGCCGGGGAAGAAGACGGTCGCGATCGACGCGCGCGGCGACGGCTGGCGGATCATGCGGTGTGCACCTCGGGCGGATCGGAAGCCATCAGCATGCCCCGCGGCTGACGATCGCGGTATTCCTGGTCGCGACGCTCCTGTTCGCGTCGCCAGGCGTCCTCGCGTTCGCGGCGCTCGCGCGCCTCGTCCTCGCGCGCCTGGCGCCAGGCGTCGTCGCGGGCGCGGAGTTCGGCGAAGCGGCGCTCGGCCGCGTCACGGTAGCGCGCATCCTCGAGGGTCTGCTCGTCGCGGCGGCGCTGGTCTTCCTGCTGCTGGCGTTCGCGTTCCTGGCGTTCGCGCTCCTCGCGCTGCTGCTCGTCGCGACGCTGCTGTTCGGCATCGCCGCCGCGGTCGCCGAGACCGAACAGGCGGCGCCAGAAGCCCGGCTGGTCGCCGCTTCCGTCGTCCTCGCCGGTGCCGTCCCCGGCGTCGGGCTCGGCCAGCGCGCAGGCCTGGTACGGCGGCGCGAATCCGGCCACGAAGGCGAAGCGACGCGCCCCCGGGCAACCGGCGTCGGTGCTGGCGCTGCCGGCCACCCACTGCCACTCCACGCCCTTGCTGCCGACCTGCAGCGGCGCGCTGGGCAGGCGCGAGAACAGCCCCGACCACACCCGCATCGCGCCGGTGGCGCCGTACAGGCCGGTGGGCGCGTTCTGGTCGTTGCCGACCCAGATCACCGCAAGATGGTCTCCGGTCCAGCCGGCGAACCAGCTGTCGCGGCTGTCGTTGCTGGTGCCGGTCTTGCCGGCGGGCTGCAGCCGGCCGAGGCCGTCGGCGATCAGCTGGCGACCGGTGCCCTCGCTGACCGCGGCCTGCAGCGCGGTGGTGACCAGCCGCGCGGCGACCGCATCGCCGGCCTGCGCCGGTTGCGGCTTCACGTCGTAGCGGTTCAGCGCACGGCCGTTGGCGTCGAGCACGCCGCGCACCGCATGCAGCGGCTGGATCTCGCCGCCCGAGGCCAGGAACTGGTACAGCTGCGCCATCGCGTACGGGCTCTGGTCCATCGCGCCGAGGATCAGCGACGGATTCGCCGGGGCCTCGATCCCGCCCAGCGTGCGCAGCAGGTCGGTCACCCGCTTGGGCCCGACGTCCATGCCGACGCGCACCGTCGATTGGTTGTAGGAGCGCGCCAGCGCGTCGATCAGCCGCACCGTGCCGTGGCTGCGTCCATCGGAGTTGCCCGGGGTCCAGCGCTTGCCGTTGTCCAGCGTCACCGTGACCGGGCCGTCGTCGACCCACGTCGCCAGCGAGAACTTGTCGGGCTGGGCCAGCGCCAGCAGGTACACGAACGGCTTGATCAGCGAGCCCACCGGCCGCTGCGCCTGCACCGCACGGTTGAAGCCGTGCTCCTCGAAGCTGCGGCTGCCGACCACCGCCACCACTTCGCCGGTGTGGGTGTCGGTGACCACGGCGCCGGCCTGCAGCGGCGGGCGGCGGGGGTTGGACACGGCCTTCATCGTCTTCGTCACCGCGCCTTCGGCATAGGCCTGCGCAGACGGCGACATCGCGGTGAGCACGGTCAGGCCGGCGCCCTGCAGCTCTTCGCCGGCGTAGTCGCGGGCGAGCTGGCGGCGGACGAGGTCGACGTAGGCAGGGAACCGGTTCGCGACCATGCTGCCCGGCACCGCGGGCACGCCGAGCGGGGTCTTGACCGCGCGGTCGTGCTCGGCCCGGTCGATGATGCCGGTCTCCAGCATCTTGTCGATGACCAGGTTGCGCCGCTCCAGCGCGCGCTCGGGATTGCGCCGCGGGTTGTACCAGGACGGGCCCTTCACCAGCCCCACCAGCAGCGCGATCTGCTCGGTGTTCAGCTCGTCGAGCTGGCGGCCGAAGTAGTACTCGGCGCCGGCGGCGAAGCCGTGGATCGCCTGCGAGCCGTTCTGGCCGATGTCCACCTGGTTGAGGTAGGCCTCGAGGATCACGCCCTTGTCGTAACGGGCATCGATGATCAGCGCGTACAGCACCTCGTTGAACTTGCGGGTCGGCGTCTGCTCCTTGCCGATGCCGAGCAGGCCCGAGCGCGCGAGCTGCTGGGTGAGCGTGCTGGCGCCCTGCATCACCTTGCCGCCGGTCTTGACCCAGACCCACACCGCGCGGGCGATGCCGGTGAAGTCGATGCCGATGTGGTGGGCGAAGTCGCGGTCCTCGACCGCCTGCAGGGTGTCGGTGAGCTGCGACGGCACCTCGTCGATGCGCACCAGCCTGCGCTCTTCCTGCTTCTGGCCATACAGCGTCGCGATGCGGGCCGGGTCCAGTCGCACCGATTTCACCGCGCGCTTGCCGACCAGGTCGCGCACCGACGCCACCCGTCCGCCGGACAGCGTGACCTC
The DNA here is from genome assembly GCA_044227145.1 of Lysobacteraceae bacterium. Taxonomy (GTDB): domain Bacteria; phylum Pseudomonadota; class Gammaproteobacteria; order Xanthomonadales; family Xanthomonadaceae; genus Lysobacter_I. Next base: position 37,494 of record JBGAFR010000008.1, on the reverse strand, counting down.
GATCCGGCTCGGGCCGACGGCGCCGTCCACGTCCTGGTAGCCGCGGCTGGCGATCCGCCAGCGACCGCCGTCGCGGACGTAGCGGCCGGGATGCGCGCCCTGCGAGTCCTCGTGGTACGAGGCGGCGTCGAGCTCGGTCTTGAGCGTGTTGGCGTCCATCGCCAGCCCCGGCGCGAGCACCAGCGGCCGGGCATAGACGCGGGTCGGGACCTGCCAGCGCAGCTGGCCGAAGCGGACGCTGACCTGGTGGTTCAGGTACAGGACGTAGGGAATCAGGAAGCCGAGGCCGATCGCGGTCGCGGTCAGGCCCCAGCCCAGCAGCCGCCGGCGCCAGCCGGGGCCTTCCCCGCCGCCGTCGGCCTCGTCGTCGTCCGTGTCGGCGCTGTCATCCTCCAGATCGTCTTCGTCCAGATCGTCGTCGTCGAAATCGTGCTGTCGGGCCATGCGGGCTCGGGGGCGCCTCGGTCGGTGCGGGGGATGCGAAAATCGGCCGCCGCGAGTCTAGCAGGGTGCCCGGAAGGGTATGCCGCGCACGATCGCCACGCCCGTCCCCGCCCGCAGGAGTCCGTTCAGATGCCGCTGTCCCCCGCCGATCTGGGCTTCCTGTGGCGCCGCGGGCTGGGCCTGCTGCGCCGCGGCTGGGCCAGTCTGCGCACCCGCGGCTGGCGCGCCACCTGGGATCGCACCCGCACACAGTTCCGCCGCGCCCGCCCGCTGCCGCCCGAAGCGCTGTACCTGCCGGCGCCGCAACCGTTCGCGCCGTTCGCGGTACCGACGTCCGACGCGCCGGTCGCAAGCCTCGTGATCCCGGTCTACGGCCAGCTCGCCCACACCCTCGCCTGCCTGCGCGCGCTGGCCGCGCATCCGCCCGCCACCGCGTTCGAGGTACTCGTGGTCGACGACGGCAGCGCCGACGAGACGCCCGACGCGCTGCCGCAGATCGCCGGCGTGCGCTACCACCGTCGCGCCGCCAACGGCGGCTTCATCGCCGCCTGCAACGACGGCGCGTCGCTCGCGCGCGGCGACGTGCTGGTGTTCCTCAACAACGACACGATCCCGCAGCCCGGCTGGCTGGAGGCGTTGCTGGCGACGTTCGACGACGAACCGGACGTCGGCCTCGTCGGCGCGCAGTTGCTGTACCCCGACGGCCGCCTGCAGGAAGCCGGCGGCGTGGTGTTCGCCGACGGCAGCGCGTGGAACTACGGGCGCTTCGAGTCGCCCGACGACCCGCGCTTCGCCTACCTGCGAGACTGCGACTACGCCAGCGGCGCGGCGATCGCGATCCCGCGCGCGCTGTTCGCCGACCTCGGCGGCTTCGACGTGCGCTACGCGCCGGCGTACTACGAGGACACCGACCTCGCCTTCGCGGTGCGCGCGGCCGGGAAGCGCGTGGTCTACCAGCCGGCGTCGCGGGTGATTCACGCCGAAGGCGCGACCGCCGGCACCGACACCGGCAGCGGCATGAAGGCGCACCAGGTGCGCAACCGTGGCACCTTCGCCGCGCATCGCGCCGACGCGCTGCGCGCGATGCTGCCGCCAAACGCCGTGCCGACGCCGGCGCTGCTGCATCGCGACCAGCCGCAGGTGCTGCTGATCGACGCGATGACGCCGCGCCCCGACCACGATTCCGGCTCGCTGCGACTCGTCAACCTGATGCGCCTGCTGCGCGAGGAAGGCGCGCATGTGGTGTTCCTGCCTGCCGACGGCCACCAGGTCGGCGCGTACACGACGCAACTGCAGCGGCTCGGCATCGAAGTCTGGCACCAGCCGTTCCTCGGCGGCATGGCCGCGTGGCTGCGCACGCACGGCCCGCGCTTCCGCAGCGTCATGGTGAGCCGCCACTACGTCGCCAGCGAATTCCTGCCGCTGCTGCGCGCCTGCGCACCGCAGGCACGGATCGTGTTCGATACCGTCGACCTGCACTACCTGCGCGAACGCCGCGGCGCAGAGGTGGCGGGCGATTCCGCGCTGGCCCGCGCCGCCGAGCGCACCCGCGCGCTGGAACTCGATGTCATCGCGCACGCCGACGTCACCCTCGTCGTGAGCGAGGTCGAACGCACGCTGCTGCGCACCGATGCGCTGCAGGCGAAAGTCGAGATCCTCTCGAACCTGCACCGTATCGCCGGCGCCGGCCCCGCGTTCGCCGAACGCCGCGACGTGGTGTTCGTCGGCGGCTTCCGCCATCCGCCGAACGTCGACGCTGTGCGCTGGTTCGCGACCGAGATCTGGCCGCACGTGCACGCGCGCCTGCCCGACCTGCGCTTCCACTGCATCGGCAGCCACACGCCGCCGGAGATCGAGACGCTGGCGTCGGTGCCCGGCGTCATCGTGCACGGCCACGTCGCCGACCTCGACCCGTTCATGCGCGACGTGCGCGTCGCGATCGCGCCGCTGCGCTTCGGTGCCGGCGTGAAGGGCAAGGTCAACCTGAGCATGGCCCATGGCCAGCCCGTCGTCGCCACCGCCTGCGCCGTCGAAGGCATGCACCTGCGCGATGGCGAGGACGTGCTGGTGGCGGATGAGGCGCTGGCGTTCGCTGACGCCGTCGTGCGCCTGCACGAGGACGAAGCGCTGTGGAATACGCTGGCCCGCAACGGGCTGGAGAGCGTCGCCGCGCATTTCTCGCTCGATGCGGCTCGCGCGACGGTGCGCGAGGTATTTCTCGCGCCGATGTCCCGCACGTAGAGCGGATCGAAGATCCGCTGCCCCCTCCACTCCGAGCGTCGGCGCCGAATTCTCCTGTGGGAGCGACGTGAGCCGCGACAGGCTGCGGAAAGACTTTCCAGGTTCCTTCGCGACTTCCGTCGCTCCCACGGGAAACGTCGCATGCGATGTCACGCCGACGGCGCGAGGGAGACGGGGTAGCGGAGCTGCGGCGGGATCAGCGTTCGGCGGACGCCGCGGCACGCAAACGTTCGCCGAGGTCGGCGAGGCCTTCGGCCTTCGCGTCGAGCGCATGCGCGGCGTCGCGCGCCACCGTGGCGCCGTCGATGTCGCTGTCGCGCAGGCGCTGTTCGCCCATCGCCACCCAGCGCTGCGCGAGGCGCGTCCGCGCGGCGGCAATCCCGCGATGCTCGCCCTCCAGCACGATGCGGGCGTCGAGGCAGACCCGCGCCCGCTGCAGGGCGTTGTCGCGCAGCGCGGTCTCGAAGCAGGCGTTCACCCGCGGCCGCATGCGTTCGCTGGCGTGGCGGACACCGGCGTCGTCGGGCGCCAGCGCGCGGGCGGCGCGAAGCTTGTCGAAGGCGCTGTCGCCCGGCGGCGTGAGCCAGTCGCCGCGGGCGCCGGCGACGTCGGATTCCAGCAGCAGCCGGCGCACGCGGCGCAGGGTGTCGGCGGACGGCGGCTTCGGACCGAGGTCGGCCCGGGTGCGCTGCGCGCGCGACAGCTCGGCCTCGGCCTGCCGCACCTCGGGCGCATCGGAGGCGAGCGCCTTGGCGGTCGCGAGTTCGGCGCGGGCGCGGTCGAACGCGAAGTCATGGGCGGCCCGCGCGGCGCGCTGCGCATGCGCGACGGCGACCGCGCGCAGGCCCGCGTCGGCGGCATCGTTCGCCGCGCCGCTGTCGTGCAGCGCGCGGTAACCGTCGGCGGCACGCGCCAGGCGACCGGCCCGCAGATCGGTGTCGGCGCGACGGCGCATGGCGTCGACCGCCTGCGACAGCGCGGCGCGGGCGTCCGGCAGGTCGGAATGACCGGCGTCGTAGCTCGCGGCGGCGTTCACCAGCGCGGCACCGGCCGCGAGGTCGCCGCGCGCCAGGGTCGTCCGCGCCTGCAGCAGCAGCGTCGACAGCGCATCGTCGCGGCCTTCCAGCGCCTGCGGATGACGCGGCTGCAGCGCAAGGATGCGTGCGTACAGCGGCAGCGCCGCGTCGCGACCGCCGTGCAGGCGACCGGCGGCGCGCGCGGCGTCGGCCTCGGCGAGCAGCGTGTCGAGCCCCGCCACCGCCGCCTCCCGCCGGCGCAGGTCCTCGGCGACCGCGTCGATCCGCGCCCGCGGCGCCGACAGCGCGCGCGCCAGCGCGAGATCGCGGTGGGCATCGGCGAAGCGCCCGTCCGCCGCCGCGTCCGCGGCGCGGGTGAGCGCGGCCTGCGCGACACGGCCGAGGCCGGCGCGCAGTTCGGCGCGGTCGGGGTCGATCGCGATCGCGGCTTCGTAGCGTTCGCGGGCGCCGCTGCCGTCGGCGGCGGTGAGCCGGCCGGCCTGCAGCGCGGCGTCGCCCTGGCGCCGCAATCGCTCCGCTTCGGCTTCGGCCCTCGGCCACAGCCGGCTGCCCAGCGCACCGCTGAACAGGTAGCCCAGCGGCAGGCCCGCCGCCAGCGCCACGCCGACGACCACGGGCCAGCGCGCGCGCCATCGGGCGCGCCAGGCGCGGATCGATGCGATGCGGCCGGACTTCACGCGACGAGCATAGCGCGGCCACCGCGACCGCCGAGCCCGCTCACACCCGGCGCACGGTCTCCACGCCGGGCAGGCTGTCGATACGGCCGAGCAGGCGGCTGAAATGGTCGTGGTCGCGCACGCGCAGCTGCAGGCGCAGGCGGACGCGGCTGCCTTCGAGCCGGTCGCTGTGGATCGACTGGACGTGGGCGTCGTCCTGGGCGATGAGGTTGGTGAGGTCCTTCAGCAGCCAGCGCCGGTCGACCGCCTCCACCGCGATCGAGGCGGTGTGGCCGCCGCCGCTGCGCCCCCACTCCACCGCCAGCACACGCTGCGGTTGGCTGGCCGACAGCCGCAGGAACGACGCGCAGTCGGCGCGGTGCACGGTCACGCCGCGGCCGCGGGTGAGGTAGCCGGCGATGGGTTCGCCCGGCAGCGGCTGGCAGCAGCGCGCGATCTGCACCAGCAGGTTGTCGACGCCGACCACGGTGAACGCCGAGCTGCCGGTGCCACCGCGCGGCTTCGCCGGGGGGCGCGGCGCGAGTTCGACCGGATCGGTGGCCGGCGCCTGCGCGGCGCGCTCGTGGTCGAGCAGCGCGCGGCCGACCTGGTGCGGGCCGACATCGCCCAGCGCGACCAGCACGTACAGGTCGTCGAGCGTCGGCGCGTTGAACTTCGCCAGCATCGGCGCGAGGTCGGCCTGCAGCAGCGACAGCCGGCGCAGTTCCTTTTCCAGCAACTCCTTGCCGGCCTGCACGTTGCGCGCGCGGTCGAGCTTGTGGAACCACGCGCGCACCTTGTCGCGCGAACGCCCACTCGCGAGGAAACCGTTCGCCGCCACCAGCCAGTCGCGGCGCGGCGCGGCGGCCTTGGCGGTGAGGATCTCGACACGCTCGCCGCTGCGCAGGTGGTAATCCAGCGGCACGATGCGGCCGTCGACCTTCGCGCCGCGGCAGCGGTGGCCGACCATCGTGTGCACGTGGTACGCGAAATCCAGGGGCGTCGCGCCGGCCGGCAGGTCGATCACGTCGCCCTGCGGCGTGAGCGTGTAGATGCGGTCCTCGATCAGCTCGCTGTCGAACGCGGCGGACAGGCCTTCGGCCTCGCCACCGTCGCGGCCGGCGTCGAGCAGCCGGCGCATCCATTCGATCTTGCGATCCAGCCCGGCATCGGCCGGCGCGCTGCGGCCTTCCTTGTAGCGCCAGTGCGCGGCGACGCCGAGCTCGGCCTGTGCGTGCATCTCGTGGGTGCGGATCTGCACTTCGAGCGTCTTGCCTTCGGGCCCGACCACGGCGGTGTGCAGCGAGCGGTAGTCGTTGGCCTTGGGCCGCGCGATGTAGTCGTCGAACTCGCTCGGGATCGGCGTCCACAGCGCGTGCACCACGCCCAGCGCGGCGTAGCAGGCCGGCAGGTCCTTCACCACCACCCGCACCGCACGCAGGTCGTACAGGCCGTCGATCGACAGCCCCTTCTTCTGCATCTTCTTCCAGATGCTGGTGATGTGCTTGGGCCGGCCGGCGACCTCGGCGTCCACGCCCTGCGCCTTCAGCGCGTCGCCCAGCGCGCGCTTCACGGTCTCGATGTAGCGCTCGCGGTCGCCACGCTTCTCGTCCAGCGCGCGGGCGATGCGCTTGTAGGTCTCGGGCTCGAGGTGGCGCAGCGCGAGGTCTTCGAGTTCCCATTTCAGCTGCCAGATGCCCAGCCGGTTGGCGAGCGGCGCGTGGATGTCGCGGGTGAGCTGGGCCAGTGCCCGGCGCTCGCCTTCCGGCAGCGACGCCGCCGACCGCATCCGCGCCAGTTGCCGGGCCAGCAGGATCGGTACCACCCGCAGGTCCTTCACCATCACCAGCAGCAGCCGGCGCAGGCCCTCGGCATTGCGCCCGCCGGCGTCGGCGGCGTGCAGCGTCCACACCTGCGCCGCGGCGCGCTGGCCCTCCAGCAGCGTGGCCACGCCGGGCCAGGCCTTCGCCAGCCGCGGGCCGAGCCGGGCCTCCCAGTCGGGCAGGTCGTGGAGGATCGTCGCCAGCACCGCCTCGCCGTCGGCGTTCAGCGAGGCCAGCGCATCGAGCGTGTCCTGCAGCCGCGCGAGCACGGCCGGGTCGATTGGCGCCGACATGCCTTGCGCCGGGTCGCCCTGCCCCGCGCCGGCCGCCTCGGCCAGCGCGTGGCGCCACGGCGCGGCCAGCGTCGCCACGGACGGCAGCGCTGCGAGGGCGGACGGCAGATCGACGGCGACGGCGGACACGCGCGGAGACCCGATGGTTCCAACGACGGGGGGAGTCCCTACACTAGCCTCGTCCCGCCGCCGGCGAAATCCCCAGAGGCCCCGTCATGTCGCTGCACCGCTCCCTGCCGTCCCTCGCGCTCGTCGCCGCACTCGCGCTCGCGCCGCTCGCCGCCCGCGCCGAGAAGAAACCGATCGAACAGGACATGTCGCCGCAGGAGTTCCAGGCCGCCGGCCTGGACAAGCTCACCCCGGAGGAGCTGGCGAAACTCAACACCTGGCTCGGGCGCAAGATCGACACCGTCGCCAACGAGGCCGCGGTCTTCGCCAAGGACAAGGTCGAGCGCGAGAACCGCGGCTTCTTCAACTTCGGCTCCGACGAACCGATCGTCGCGCACATCGTCGGCCCGTTCCGCGGCTTCGCCAAGAGCCGCGAGTACACCCTCGACAACGGCCAGGTCTGGCGCCAGACCGACGGCGCCGAACTGGTCGGCGCGCGCAGCGAGAACCCCGAGGTGCGGATTACCCCGAGCCTGATGGGCAACAACTGGTACCTGGCGGTGAAGGGCTACAACACCCGGGCCAAGGTCGAACGGGTGAAATGACCCACCGGAAGTGATCGACCGCGGGCACGAGATGCGCCCGCCATGCAGGCCTCCCGACGCCGCGCGCCGGGAGGCCTTCGCCTCAGTAGGCGACGCAGATCCCGCCCGGGTTCAGGTCGCAGACCTCCCACAGCGTCCAGCCGAAGTCCGGATCGCACATGTAGGTGATCTGCAGGTTCTGGCCGCGGGCGTGGTAGTACACGTCCTCGGTCTGCCAGGCGTTGGCCGAGGTGCAGGCGGTCGTCGGCGTCGGCCAGAAGCCCAGCGCCTGAGCGTCGCCGGCGCACATCGCACCGGCCAGCATCGCGATCGCCAGCCCCATCGTGGTCACGAGTTTCATCGAGAGTCCCTCTCTGTCGGATCGAACGCCGCCGGGACGGGAAGCGCCTCCGGCAATCGACGGCATCCTGCCGGCATCCCGGATCGACCGTAGCACATCGAGCCCGAGGGTTCGCCCGGCCGGCCCGTCGCGACCGATCGCGGACCGGGCCGGCGGCGTCCTGGATGCGGCCCCCCGCCTTCCCTGTCCTGCGACGCGACGGTCCAAGGGAACGGCGACGATCCCAGCATCGGCAAAGCGTGGCGGGTGCGCCAGCCGCGCCGCTCGTCGGGGACGCGTGAAAAATCCGTGATCCCGGCCACTGGCGTCACGGAACCCGCGCGCGTTCCCGACGAACGGCTTTGACAGGTCGCCGCGCCCGGTCGATATGCTTCCGGCAGGGGCGCACATGGCGCCCCTTCGCGTATCGGCCGCCCGGTTTCACGGATCACGAAACCGGAGAGGTGGCTTCAGACGCCATGGTTCCAGGCGGCGGCGCGCGACCATCACGCTCAAGCACATGGAGAGTTACGAGTATGTCCACCCATCGCAATACTCTGCGCCTGCTGGCGCTGTCCGTCGCCGTGTCCGGCGCCCTGCTCTCGGGTTCGGCCTTCGCCGCCGAGCGCTTCGACGCCTCCGGCCTGGCCGCGAACGGCCCGGTCGACGGCTTCATCGTCACCTACCGCGACGGCAGCACGGCGCAGCGCGACAAGACCCAGCTGGTGAGCCGCGTCGACGCCGCTGCCGGTCGCGCCTTCGGCCGCGCCAAGGCGACGACCATCCGCCACGAGCGCACGCTCGGCATCGGCGCCGACCTGATCCGCACCAACCGTCCGCTCGACCGCGCCGAGGCCGAGACGCTCATGCGCAACATCGCGGCCGACCCGGACGTCGTGTTCGTCGAGCCGAACATCATGCTGCAGCCCACGCTGACCCCGAACGACACGTACTACAGCCTGCAGTATGGCTTCCAGAGCGGCGTCGGCGGCAGCAACGCCAACCTCGCGTGGGACACCGGCTATCGCGGTTCGGGCAAGATCGTCGCGGTGATCGACACCGGCTACCGGCCGCACGTGGACCTGGCCGCGAACATCATCAACGGCTACGACTTCATCTCGAACACCACCACCGCCAACGATGGCAACGGCCGCGACAGCAGCGCGCTGGATCCGGGCGACTGGACCACCGCCGGCCAGTGCTACGCCGGCTCGCCGGCCACCAACTCCAGCTGGCACGGCACCCATGTCGCCGGCACCGTGGCCGCGGTGACCAACAACGCCGCCGGCGTGGCCGGCATGGCCTACCAGGCCAAGGTGCTGGCGGTGCGCGCGCTGGGCCGCTGCGGCGGCACGCTCGCCGACATCGCCGACGCCATCACCTGGGCCTCGGGCGGCACCGTCTCCGGCGTGCCGGCGGTCGGCGCCAACAAGGCCAGCGTCATCAACATGAGCCTCGGCGGCGGCGGCACCTGCACGTCGACCTCGGCGATGCAGGTCGCGATCAACGGCGCGCTCAGCCGTGGCGTGCCGGTCGTGGTCGCCGCCGGCAACAGCAACGCCAACGTGACCGGCTTCACCCCGGCCGGCTGCACCGGCGCGGGCCTGATCGTGGTCGGCGCGACCGACTCGGCCGCGAAGAAGGCCAGCTTCTCGAACTACGGTGCGGGCGTGGACGTCTCGGCGCCGGGGGTGAGCATCGCCTCGACGCTCAACGCCGGCACCACCACGCCGGGCGCGGACAACTACGTGTACTACAGCGGCACCTCGATGGCGTCGCCGCACGTGGCCGCGCTGGTCGCGATGATGCGCTCCAAGCCGAGCACCGACTGCACGCCGTCGGCCTGCGAAAGCATCATCAAGGCGAACGTGAAGCCGTTCGGCGCCACGCCGTCGCCGGGCCCGCTGGGCACGGGCATCATCAACGCCCAGGCCGCGGTCAACGCGACGCCGTAAGGCCGTCGCGCGCGAAGGCCGCACGACGCGACGGACCCCGCCCGGGGTCCGTCGCTTCACTCGTAGCGCAGCGCCTCGATCGGATCCAGCCCCGCGGCCTTCGACGCCGGCATGATCCCGAACAGCACGCCGACCAGCGCGGAGAAGCCGGCGGCAGCGACCACCACCCACACCGGCACGTGCGCCGGCGGGAACCCCGGCACCAGCGCGGCGATCAGCTGCGCCAGCCCGTAGCCGAGCGCGATGCCGATGACGCCGCCGAGCAGCGCCAGCAGGCCCGCCTCGAGCAGGAACTGCACCAGGATGTCGCGCCGGGTCGCGCCCAGCGCCTTGAGGATGCCGATCTCGCGGGTGCGCTCGGTCACCGACACCAGCATGATGTTCATGATCCCGATGCCGCCGACCAGCAGCGAGATGCCGACCACGCCGGCGACGACCAGGGTCGCGGTGCCGGTGATCTTCTCGAACTGCTTGAGCACCGAGTCGGCGGCCTCGACCTTGAAGTCGTCGTCGTCCTCGGTGGCGAGCCGGCGCGATGCGCGGATGGCGCGCTTGACCCGTTCGCGCACCGTTTCCACCTCGGCGAGGTTGGCGACGGTGAACGAGGCCATGATCATCGGGTCGTTGCTGTTGCCCATCATCGCGCGGCCGACATCGAACGGAATGATCGCGTAGTTGTCGCGGCTGAAGCCGAACAGCTCGCCTTCCTTCTCCATCACCCCGACGACCTTGAACCACTCGCTGCCGATCTGGAAATACTCGCCGACCGGATTCTTCGGCATCTTCAGTTCGTCGCGCAGGTCGGCGCCGACGATCGCGACCCGCCGGTGGCCGCGGTCGTCGCTGTCCACGATGAAGCGTCCGAACGCCGGGAAGCGGCCGTTGACCAGCGCGTAGTCCGCGGTCGTCGCCTGCACCTGCGGGCTGCTGGTGCGCCCCTTGTAGCTGGCGCCGGCGGCCTGGACGACCATCAGCGGCGCGACGTCCTTCACCCCGGCGACGCGGTAGCGCAGCACGCGGATGTCGTCGAAGCTGATCGTGTTGAGCTTGCCGGTGCGGAAGTTCTCGTTGTCGTTGACCGCACGCAGGGTGAGGGTGCTGCCGCCGAGGTCGGACAGCTGGCCCTTGATCGAATCCGAGAACCCCTGCACCAGCGCGACCACCGCGATCACCGAACCGGTGCCGATGAGGATGCCGAGCGTGGTGAGGAAGCTGCGCATGCGATGCGCGGCGAGGCTGGCCAGCGCGGCGCGGAAGGCTTCGAGCAAGGCCTGCATCATGCGGCTCCCGCGGCCTGCGGCCGCTCCGCCGTCCCCGACGGGGCACGACGCGTGTCCTCGACGATGCGGCCGTCGCTGACCCGCAGCACGCGATGGCTGTGCGCGGCGATGTCCGGCTCGTGGGTCACCATCACCACCGTCTGTCCCTGCGCGTGCAAGGTGTCGAACAGGGCCATGATGTCCGCGGAGGTGCGGGTGTCGAGGTTGCCGGTCGGTTCGTCGGCCAGCAGGATCGACGGCTCGCCCACCAGCGCGCGCGCGATCGCCACGCGCTGGCGCTGGCCGCCGGACAGCTGGTTCGGACGGTGCCCCAGGCGATCGCCCAGGCCGACCTTCGCGAGCGCGGCCGCCGCGCGGGCGCGACGCGCCTCGACCGGAAGCCCGCGGTAGACCAGCGGCTGCATCACGTTCTGCAGCACGGTCATGCGCGGCAGCAGGTGGAAGCTCTGGAACACGAAGCCGATCTCCCGGTTGCGCACGTGCGCGAGCTCGACGTCGTCCATGCCCGACACGTCGCGGCCGTTGAGGGTGTAGGTGCCTTCGCTGGGGCTGTCGAGGCAGCCGATCAGGTTCATCAGCGTCGACTTGCCGGAGCCCGACGGGCCGGTCAGCGCCACGTATTCGTTGCGGGCGATGTCCAGGTCCACGCCGTCGAGCGCGAGGACGATCTCCTCGCCCATCGCGTAGCGCTTGACGATGCCGCGCAGGGCGATCATCCGGCGTCCTTCGCGTCGCCGTCCTTGTCTTCGTCGCCGGCCTCGTCGGCCCGCGCCTCGGCCGGATCGCGGCGCTCGACGGCCTGCCCCTCGACGAGGGCGCGCAGCTCGCGCGAAGGGCCGGCGATCGCCTGGTCGCCGGCGGCGAGGCCCTTCTCGACCACCTGCCAGCGATCGTCGGACTCGCCGATCGCGACCTCGACGCGATGCGCCTTGCCGTCCTTCGCCACCCACACGGCGTGCTTCGTCCCGCCCTTCTCCTCGGTGTCGGTGGCCACCGCCTCGACCGGCACCGCGAGCCGGCGCCGACCGTCGCCGAGGAACACGTTGGCGCGCACGCTCATCCCCGAGCGCAGCGCGAGCTTCGGGTCCGGCGCGATGCGCACGGTCACCTTGTAGGCGCGGCCCTGGCCCTCGATCGTCGGCGCGAGCGCGATCTGCTCCACGCTGCCCTTCAGCGCCGTGTCCGGATACGAGGCCGCGAACACCTCCACCCGCTGGCCCACCGCGACCTGCGCGATGTCGGCCTCGTCGACCTTCAGTTCGGCGATGATCTCGGAGATGTCGGCGATCTTCATCAGCTGCGCGCCGGCGAACGCCGAGGTCGAGGGCACCGCGGTCTCGCCGACCTTGATCGGCAGCGACACGATGCGTCCGGAGATCGGCGCACGGACTTCGGTGCGCGCGCGCTGCTCGCGCGCGTCGCTGACCACCGACTCGGCCCGGCGCAGCGCCTCCTCGTTGGAGCGCAGGTCCGCCTCCGCCAGTTGCAGCTGGTTGCGATCCTCGTCGAACCGGTTGCGGTCGATCAGCTTGTCGGCGACCAGCGCGCGGCTGCGTTCGAACTGGGTACGCTTGAGTGCCACCTGCGCACGCTGGCGGTCGATGGCGATGCGCGCCTGGCGCAGGCCGGCGGACTCGCGCTCGATCGCGTTGTCGTACAGCTCCGGATCGAGGCGCAGCAGCACCTGCCCGGCCTCGACCGTGTCGCCCTCCTTCACCAGCAGGCTGCTGACCTTGCCGGTGACTTCCGAGGTCAGGTTCACCTCGTTGCGGAACGCCAGCGTGCCCGAGGCGAGGATCGACGGCTGCACGTCCTGCAGCGCGACTTCGACGAGGTCGACGCCGGTCGCCGAAGCGGCGCGGTTCTTCTTGACGACGAGGGGCACGACGACCACCGCGACGATGAGCGCGGCGATGAGCCACTTGCGATCGAATTTCATCGAATGGCGTCCTGTTCCGTGATCACTGCGCCAGCGCCCAGGCGATCATGCCGGCGTAGACCACGGTCCACGGCAGCAGCGCCACCGTCACCGCCTGGCCCCATCCGGTCCGGCCCCAGGTCTTCCAGCCGAGCGCGGTCAGGCCCCAGGTCCAGGGAGTGAGCAGGCTGAAGCCCTTGGCGAGGCTGCTCCAGCGGTTGTCCATCGGCAGCTGGACCAGCAGCGGATCGACGTTGAGCAGGGCGAGCGATTCGAGCGGCGTCTGCGGGGTCATGGTCAGCACGCCCACCAGTGCGACGATCACGCCCAGCAGCGCGGGCATCTGCGGCCAGGTCGACAGCGTCAGACCATGCCGGAACGACACCGCGTTGCCGGTGACCTTGCCCGCGAGCAGGTAGTAGACCGCCGCCACCAGCGTGAGCAGCACGCCGCCGACCAGCACGCCGACCAGCGAGAGCCACGACATGATCCCGGCGCCCGGCATCGTGGTCTTCGCCATGGCGATTTCCTTGGCCGTCATGTCGGGCTTCGACGAGAACAGGTGGCCCAGGTACCAGTCGTAATCGACGTTCTTGAAGTACAGGAACGTCATCGCCCCGCTCAGGACCAGCGACAGCGCCAGCGGCAGCAGGAAGGAAGGTCGCTCCTTGAGGCCGGCGAAGGCCTTGCCGGGTTGCAGGAAGATGTCGATGAGATGGGACACGGGCGCTCCTTGGCGGAGAGGGGGACGGCGTCGCACGCCGGACTCGCGATCATGACGGTGGCGGGCGGGATTTGTGACATGACCGTCGTCGGGACGGCGTCGGAGGTCGTGCCGCCGTGCGAGCGACCACGTCGCGACGGGCGAAGTGTGACCGTCCTGCCGGCGAAGGCATGTGCCGATCGATGGGTCGACGCCGCGGCGACCGCGTCCTAGCGGTCGATCGCTCTCCGGGCGGGACGCGCCCCGGTCGATGCCGGGGCGCGCCTGGTGGCCGACGTCCGCCGGGCCCGCTCCGGCCCGGATCGGACGCGGCACTCACGGTCGATGCATCAGTAGTAGATGCAGCCGTACGCGTCGCAGTACGCGATGATCGTCCAGCCGTAGGGCGGCGAGCATTCGTAGATGCGCTGGGTGTAGCCGGTCCGGGGGTTGTAGTTCTCGACCGTGGCGATCTCGCCCTGGTTGGCTTCGGTGCACGGCGTGCCCGGCCCGCCGGGCAGCGCCGCGGCGCTGCCACCGATGCCCATGGCGACGGAGAACAGGGCGATCGCGGCCCCGTGGATCATGTGCTTGTGCATGGTTTGTCCTTTTCATGCTGAAACCGCCGGTCTCCGGCGACGGGGACGCCTGCGCCCCACCGCCGTCGCCCGGGCCCGGCGGCGCATGCGCGGGCGACGGGCCCAGCGTATCCGCAGCGCGTCTCCGCGGAGGCGACGCTCAGCGCAATTGCGACAGCCGGGTCGCGAGCTTCTTCGCGGACACGCCGCCCTTCGCGCCGAGTTCCTGCGCGAACAGCGACACCCGGAATTCCTCCAGCTCCCAGCGCAGCGCCTGCCAGCCCGGCTGCGCATCGATGCCGCGGTCGCGCGCATCCGCAAGCGCATCCGCGAACGGCGTGAGTTCGAGCATCCGCGCCTGGTCGCGCACGGGATCGCGCAGCGCGCGCTCCGCGCGCAGGGTCATCGCCTTGAGCCAGCGCGGATACTCCGCCAGCGCCTCCGCCGGCGTGTCGCGGAGGAAGCCCGGCGCCGCCAGCGCGGCGAGCTGCGCCTGCAGGTCGTCGAGATTGGCGCGCGCCCAGCCCATCAGCTTCGAATCGAGCGCGGCACGCACCTCCGCGATGCGCGCGAGGATGACTTCCGCCTGTTTCAGCCGATCCATCGCCTCGCCGAACAGCGCCTTGCCGGCGGCGTCCGCGCGACGCGCAAAGGCATCAGGATCGCGGATCGCATCGAGCCCGTCGGCGACAAGCGCGCCGAACGCGCCTTCGACCAGGTCCTCGCGCAGGCGGTCGCCATCCTTCAGGCCGTCCCGACGCGGCGACTGCGATTCGATCGCGGCGTACAGCAGCGCGATCTTCGGCTGCACCGGCAGTTGCTTCCGCGCCTGTTTCATCCGCTCCGCCAGCGCGATACGCAGCAGCCGGCGCACGCCCTGCGGATGGTGTCGCTCGGCTTCGAGACGATCAGCATGCACGGCCAGCGACACGCTATCGCCGTCGTCGTGCAGCGCCGGATACGCCGGCACGCCGCCCGCACCCGACACCGATGCGGGAATCGGCGTCGACGGGAAGGTCGTCAGCCCGCGCTGCGCGAGCCCTTCTGCCGCGCGCGCCGAGAACGCGTCCGCCGCGCGCTGGCCGAAGCGGGCGCGCAGGTCGTCGAGATCGCGCGATTCGGCCAGCACGTGGCGCGCGTCGCCACGATTCCCCGGCACATCGAGCAGGCGCAGGTTGGCGCGCAGGTGCGCGTCGATCGACGCGACGTCGAAATCGAGCGCGGAGAGTTCGACGCCACCGAGCTTCTTCAGGAAGCGTGCGAGCGCGCCCTCGAAGCTGTCGGCATCCGGCTGCGGGAACGCTTCGGCGAAGGCGCACGCGAAATCCGGCGCCGGCACGAAGTTGCGGCGCAGCGCCTTCGGCAGCGATTTGATCAGCGCCGCCGCCTTGTCCTGCACGAAACCCGGCGCCAGCCACGACAGCCGCGCGGGGTCGAGCGCGTTGAGCAGGTGCAGCGGCACCGCCACGGTCATGCCGTCGTCGGGCGCGCCGGGCTCGAAGCGGTACGACACCGCGAGGCGCGCGTCGCCCAGCGGCAGCACCTTCGGGAAGCGTTCGGCATCGCTGGCGCCGCCGACCATCAGGTCGTCGAACGACCATTCCAGCTTCGCCTTCTCCGCGGCCGGCAGCTTCGCGTACCACGCGTCCAGCGCCTGCGCGTTGTGCACCTGCGGCGGCAGGCGATCGAGATACCACTGCGCCTGCCAGTCCTCGTCGACGACGAGGCCCGCGCGGCGCTGCTTGGCCTCTTCTTCCTTCGCCTTCGCCAGCGCCGCGAGGTTGCGCGCGAGGAACGCGCTGCGGGTGTTGATCTCGCCGGTCACCAGCGCATCGCGGGCGAAGATCTGCCGCGATTCCTCCGGGAACAGCGTGCCGTAGTGCACCGGCTTCTTCGGCGCCAGCACCAACCCGAACAGGCTGATCTGCTCGCTGCCGACCACGCGCCCCTGCGAGCGCGCCCAGTGCGGATCGTGATGGCGGCGCGCGAGCAGATGCGGCAGTTCGTCGATCGCCCATTCGGGTTCGATCGCGGCGTTGGTGATCGACCACACCTTTTCGGTGTCGAGCAGCGTCGCCGACAGCACCCACGGCGGCGATTTCTTCGCCAGCGGCGAACCGGGGAACAGCGTGAACTTGCGTCCGCGCGGACCGTCGTACAGGCCGCGCTCGCTGCGGTTGCCGAGTTGCGTCGGCAGGCCGGCGATCAATGCGCGGTGCAGCTTCGCGTAGGGCGGGTCTCGACCCGCCGTTTTCGGGTCGCCGTCGAGATCGACGCCGACACCCGCCTTCCAACCGAGTTCATCGCACAGCAGCTTCAACTGCCGGTGCAGCTCGCGCCATTCGCGCAGACGCAGGAAGCCGAGGAAGTGCCTGTCCGCCCACTTGCGCAGCTGCGACTGGGTCATGTCCTCGTGGGCGACGCGGAACGCCTCCCACAGCTTCAGGATGCCGACGAACTCCGACTTTGGATCGGCGAACTGCGCGTGCGCGGCATCGGCGGCGCCGCGCTGGTCGGCGGGACGTTCGCGCGGATCCTGGATGCCGAGGAAACTGGCGATCACCAGCATCTCGCGCAGGCAGCCATGCGCCTGCGCGGCGATCAGCATGCGTGCGAGCTTCACGTCCACCGGCAGCCGCGCCATCGTGCGGCCGACCGCGGTGAGCTTGCGTTCGGCGTCGATCGCGCCGAGTTCGGCGAGCTGCTGCCAGCCGTCGGCGATCGCGCGCGGATCGGGCGCTTCGAGAAACGGGAAGTCCTCGATGCGCCCCAGCGACAGCGACAACATCCGCAGGATCACGCCGGCCAGCGCCGCGCGGCGGATTTCCGGATCGGTGAACGGATCGCGAGCGAGGAATTCCGCTTCCGAATACAGCCGGAAGCAGGTGCCCGGCGCGATGCGTCCGCAGCGGCCCTTGCGCTGATCGGCGCTGGCCTGCGAGATCGGCTCGATGTGCAGGCGATCGAGTTTCTGCCTCGGGCTGTAGCGTTTCACGCGCGCGAGGCCGGGATCGACCACGTAGTGGATGCGCGGCACCGTCAGCGAGGTTTCGGCGACGTTGGTCGCCAGCACGATGCGTCGCTGTGGGCCGGGGTTGAACACACGGTCCTGGTCGCGCGCCGACAGCCGCGCGTACAGCGGCAGCACTTCGGTGTGGCGGTACTTGCGCTTCTCCAGCGCCTGGTGCGCGTCGCGGATCTCGCGCTCGCCGGGCAGGAAGATCAGCGTGTCGCCGAAGCCCCCGCCACGCGCGATCTCGTCGCAGGCGGCGACGATGCCGTCGAGCACCGATCGGCCGCCTTCCGACTCGCCGTCCTCGTCGCCCTCGCCCTCCAGCGGCCGGTAGCGCACCTCGACCGGATAGCCGCGGCCTTCCACGCTCACCACCGGTGCGTCGCCGAAATGCTGCGAGAAGCGCTCGGTGTCGATCGTCGCGGAGGTGACGATGACCTTCAGGTCACGACGTTTCTGCAGCAATTGCTTGAGGTAGCCGAGCAGGAAATCGATGTTGAGGCTGCGCTCGTGCGCCTCGTCGATGATGAGCGTGTCGTACGCCGACAGCCAGCGATCGGACTGGATCTCGGCCAGCAGGATGCCGTCGGTCATGAACTTGACCGCAGTGCGCTCGCCGACGTGGTCGTTGAAACGCACCTGGTAGCCGACGAGGTCGCCGAGGCCGGTGTCCAGCTCCTCCGCGACGCGACGGGCGACCGCGCGCGCGGCGATCCGGCGCGGCTGGGTGCAGCCGATCATGCCGGCGGCGCCACGACCGGCGGCCAGGCACAGCTTCGGCAACTGCGTGGTCTTGCCCGAACCGGTCTCGCCGGCGATGACCACGACCTGGTGTTCGCGGATCAACGCGACCAGCCGCTCGGCCTCGCTGGCGATCGGCAGCGCCGGGTCGACCGCAACCCCGCTCGGCAACGCGGCGGCGCGGGCCTCGCGTGCGGCGACCGAAACCGACAGCGCCTCGACGAACGCGGCTTCGGCGGCCGCGTCTTCGGGCCGCCCGCGCCAGCGCGACCACAGGCCGTGAAGGCGGCCCCGGTCGCGGCTCAGCGCACCGTCGATGGCGGCGCGGGCACGGCCGAGCGCCGCTTCCCGCGTCTTTTCAATCGTTTTCATCAATCAAATACATCCGATCAATCGATTTTCTCTTGCATACCCGTCGGGCTAGTCTGGGCCATCGATCGGGCTGCGAGGAGTACGCTGGCCCCATTCTTTCCACCGCATCGGGAGTCCCCCATGGCCAAGACCAAGTCCCGCAAGGCCGAGCCGGCCCAGAAACCCGCCACCGACGGCGCGCCGCAGATCGACATCGGCCTCACCACCGGCGACCGCAGGAAGATCGCCGACGGCCTGTCGCATTTCCTCGCCGACAGCTACACCCTGTACCTGAAGACCCACAACTTCCACTGGAACGTCACCGGCCCGATGTTCAACACCCTGCACCTGATGTTCGAAGGCCAGTACACCGAGGCGTGGACCGCGCTGGACGCCGTCGCCGAACGCATCCGCGCCCTGGGCTATCGCGCCCCCGGCACCTACGGCGAGTTCGTGAAGCTCGGCTCGATCGCCGAGGACGGCGAGGTCGGCGCCGGCGACTGGCGCGAGATGGTACGCCAGCTGGTCGTCGGCAACGAGGCCGTCTGCCGCACCGCGCGCAAGGTGCTGAAGACCGCCGATCACGCCGGCGACGACCCGACGGTCGACCTGATGACCCAGCGCCTGAACATCCACGAGAAGAACGCCTGGATGCTGCGTTCGCTGCTCGCCTGATCGGCCTGCAGCGCGCAGTCGTTCGGTCGCGGCGCCCGATCGCGGCGGATTCGTTCGCCGACACGGAACGCCAGGGACGTCGCGCGCATGCGCCGCCGTACAGAAGTGCACGAGCGCTTGCGCACCGTCCGACGGACGATTTATGTTACGGCCTCGCTCGTCCGGGACACGGATGAAGACGGATCGTCCCGCCGGCATCTCCTTCGTCGGCGCGAATCGGAAGTGCATGCAGGAAACCGGATGGAAAGCATCGTGAAGGAAGCGAGTGCCGCCGGTCCGGCATCGGCGACGACGAACACGGAAGCTCCCGACCTCGCGCCGTATCGCCGGATCGATCATATCGCGCTGGCGGTCGCCGACCTCGAACAGGCGATCGAGCTGTTCCGCAACGTCATGGGCTTCGCGCTCGTGCGGCGCCGGCGCATCCAGGGCCGCAACACCGGCATGCTGTCCGCGGAGATGGAGGCGAACGGCATCCGTTTCGTGCTTTGCCAGGGGACCGAACCCGAGTCGCAGGTCTCGAGGCTCGTCGAGAACTTCGGCGTCGGCCTAGCCCACGTCGCACTCGAAGTCGAAGACGTCCACGCCGCCACCGAAGCGCTGCGCGGACGCGGACTCGCGTTCGATACCGGCGTCATCCAAGGGCCCGGCCTGACCCAGGCGTTCTCCTCGCGCTGCACGAACACCGGCATGAGCTTCGAGCTCATCAGCCGCGAAGGCGAGGAAGGATTCCTCGACGACAACATCCAGGCACTGTTCGACCAGCTCGAACAGGCCGGAAAGTTCTGACGCCACCGCATGGCGCGGGCGCCGGGCGTCGCGAAGTCACGGAGTACCCCACGATGGCGCCGCACAGCATCGTCCACGGCGAACGCCTGACGCACGAAGCGCACGCCTCGCTCGCGCATGCCTTCGCCGGCATCGCCGAGAGGCACGCCAGCCGCACGGCCATCATCGACGGCGAGCGGAGGATCGACTACCGGTCGCTCGCGCACGCCGCCGGCGCGCTGGCGGACGCGCTGGCCGACGCAGGCGTCGGCAGCGGGGATCGCGTGGGCCTGCTGATGGACCGCAGTGCCGAAACCGTCGTCGCGACGGTCGCCATCGTCGGATGCGGCGCGGCCTGCGTGCCGTTCGATCCGTCCGCACCGCCGGCGCGGCATGCCCGCCAGACGATGTCTGCCGGATTGCGCGCGCTGATCGTCGCCGACGACGCCCGTGCACCGGACTGGTTCGACGGCCCGGTGCTGTCCACGCGCGCGCGCGGCGTGCCGGCGCGCCGCGAATCGCCGTTGCCGGCGGGCGACGACATCGCCTACGTCATCCACACCTCTGGTTCGAGCGGCGAACCCAAGGGTATCTGCCTGACCCAGAACGGCCTGCTCGACCTGATTCGCGGCGCCGACTTCGCGCCGGTCGACGTCGGAGACACGGTGCATCACGGCATGTCGATCGCCTTTGATGGCGCCGTGTTCGAGATCTGGCTGGCGCTGCTCAATGGCGCGGCGCTCTCGGTGATGCCGCCGGGCGCGTCCGTCGCGACGCTCTGCGCGCTGGTCGAACGCAACGACGTCACCACCATGCTGCTCTCGACGGGACTCTTCAACACACTGACCGACGAGGCCCTGCGACGGCTAGCGCGCGTGCGGACGCTGATGGTCGGCGGAGACGTTCTCGCGCCGGTCAACGCGGCGCGATTCCTCGCCGGCGGTGGCCGGACGCTGGTCAACATCTACGGGCCGACCGAGGTCACCGTGCTGTCCCATCGGCATGTGCTCCGCACCGGCGACACGATCGGCTGCGCCGTCCCCATCGGCCATCCGGCACCGGGCATGCACGGGTACGTGCTGGACGAGGCCCGCCGCCCGGTCCCCGTCGGCAGCGAAGGCGAGCTCTACATCGGAGGCAGCGGCATCGCCCGCGGCTATCTCGCGAATCCGGCCCTGACCGGGGAACGATTCCTCCCGGATCCGTTCGCGGGCGGCGATGCGCGGATGTATCGCAGCGGCGATCTGGTGCGCCAGCGCGAGGACGGCGCGCTCGAATTCCTCGGACGCATCGACACGCAGGTGAAGATCAACGGCTACCGGGTCGAACTCGGCGAGATCGAGCACGCGCTGTGCGTCGAAGGTGCGCTGACCGCCGCCTGCGTCGTCCACGAGAAAAACGCCGCGGGCGCGTCGCAGTTGCACGCCTTCGCGATCGGCGGCCCCACGTCCCTCCTCGATGGCGATGCCCTGCTCGATCGCGTGCGGATGCGGCTGCCGGCGTACATGGTGCCGCGCAGCGTGCGGTTCCTGGAGACGCTGCCGCTGACGCTCAACGGCAAACCGGACCGGGTGGCGCTACATGCGCTGTGCGGGCACACCGCACCGCCGCCGTCGCCGCCCGCTGCGGATGCGCCTGCTACGACATTGCAGGAGGCCTCCGCGCTGCTGTCGCTGCTCGCCGAATGCGTGGGCGCACCGCATCTGGATGCCGGGGACGACTTCTTCTCCGTGGGCGGCGACTCGCTGGCCGCCATGCGCTTCTGTGCATTGGTCGAACAGACCCTGGGCGTCGAATTGCCGATGACCGCGCTGTTCGAAGCGCAAACGCTGCGCGACGTGATCGCGCAGGTCCTGGCCGCGTCCACGCCGCCGCCCGACGGACCCGAACCGCACGAAACGCGACCGTCCGCCGCACTCGCCACCGGAACCTCCGCATGTCCCTGATCGCCGACGACCGCCCGCGCACCGGGACTGCCCCCGGACCCACCCTCTCGTTCGCGCAGGAGCGGCTGTGGATGATCGACCGTCTGGTCGAGGACCGCGCGCTGTACAACACTGGCGTGCGTTTCGCGCTCGACGGTCCGCTCGACGTGACCGCATTGCGCGACGCGCTGCAAACCATCGTGGATCGCCACGAAGGCCTGCGCAGCGGCTTTTCGCCCGAGGATGGACGACCGCAGGCGCACGCGCGCCTCGTCGTCGAACTGCGCGAAGTGGATCTGTGCGGCCGCGAGGACGCCGCCGGGGAAGCGGCGAGGCGGGAACGGGACGACCTCGCCGTTCCCTTCGATCTGGCGCAGCCCCCGCTCTTCCGCTGGATGCTGTTCCGCATCGATGACACGCGCCACGAACTGCTGCTCACGGTGCATCACATCGTGTTCGACGGGGCGTCGGTGGACGTGCTGCTGCGCGAACTTTCCGAGCTGTATCCGGCCTGCCTCGCGGGCGCGCCGTCGCAACTTCCGCCGCTGCGCTCGCAATGCAGCGACGAAGCTGCGCTGGAGCGACAGCGACTCGACGACGACGCGCGCGCGCACCTGGCCGGATTCTGGTGCGAGACCCTCGGCGACGACCTGCCGGTGCTGTCGCTGCCGACCGATCGTCCGCGCCCGTCGCGCCTGCGCCACCGCGGCGCCACGGTCGTTCGCACCCGCGACCGGGCCTGGCGGGAAGCGCTGGACGCCGCCTGTCGTCGCGAACGCACCACGCCCTTCATGTTCGTGCTCGCCTGCTACGCCGTCTGGTCGTGCCGCTACGCCGGGCAGGACGATGTCGCGATCGCCACGCCGTTCGCCTCGCGTACGACCGCGGCGAGCCGCGACCTGATCGGCTTCTTCGTCAACACGCTGGCGTTGCGCATCCGCGGCGACATCGGCGCGCCACTGCGCGATTGGCTGCGCATCGCCCGGGAGGCCAGCCTGGCGGCCTTCCGTCACGCAGAACTGCCGTTCGCCGAGGTCGTCCGGGGGGTCGGCGCGGAGCGCGAGGCCACGCATGCACCGGTGGCGCAGACCATGCTTGTGGTGCAGGGGAAACGCGGCGCGGTGGCGCTCGGCGACACGCTGCGGATGCGATACATCGGCGAAGTGCCGGCCGAACGCGCGCGCTTCGATCTCGCGCTGGTGATGGACGAGCACGACGACGGCGTCGGGTTCAGCCTCGAATACGATCAGGACCTGTTCGACGCCGCGACCGCGGAACGGATGCTGGAAGACTTCCTCACGCTGACCGGCGCGGCCGTGGCGGACGCCGGTTGCGCAGCGGATCGGCTGCCGATGCTGTCCGACGCCGATCGTGCGCTGCTGCGCGCCTGGGCGCGGGACCGGCGCACGCATCCCCCCGTCGCCTGCGCGCACCGGCTGTTCGCGGCGCTCGCGGGGGAAGCGCCCGACCGGCCCGCGTTGCGTCACGGCGCGCAGTCGCTGAGCCGCGGCGCACTGCAGGCCCGGGCGGAGCGCCTGGCCTCGGCGCTGCGCGCGGAAGGCGTCATGCCGGGCGATCTCGTCGGCGTCTGCCTGCCGCGCGGCATCGACTTCGTGACCACGGTGCTCGCGCTTTGGACCTGCGGCGCCGCCTACCTGCCGATGGACCCCGAGCATCCGGAAGCGCGCCACGCCTGGCTGATCGCCGATGCGCGGCTGCGCCACGTCGCGACCCTCCGGGACTGGTGCGCCCGCTTCGACACCGATGCATGCCGCGCACTGCCGCTGGACGCGGAACCGCTCCGCGCGGCGCTAGAGGCCGGCGGCGCCGCAAACGACGCTCCCGATGCTCCGCCGGCGTACGACGATCCCGATGCGCTGGCCTACGTGATCTACACCTCTGGCTCCACCGGCGAACCCAAGGGCGTGGAAGTCGCGCACGGCGCCCTGTCGCGCCTGCTCGGCGGCCCCGCGGCAATGGGCTACGACCGCGACAGCGTCATGCTGCAGAGCGTGAATCCGGCATTCGATGCCTCGATCCTCGAAACCTGGGGGCCGCTGTGCAACGGTGGCCGGGTGGTGATCGCCCCGGCGCCCTCGCTGGAACTCCCGACCCTGCGCGCAGTGGTCGCGGACACCGGCGTGGATACGGTCACACTGCCCGCCAGCCTGCTCGACATGTGGGTGGAACTGCTCGACGGACCGACCGGACTGTCTCGGATCGTGGTCGGCGGCGAAGCACTGTCGATCGAAACGATACGCCGCCTGTACGCGCTCGACCCCCGGGTGGTCGCGATCAACCACTACGGCCCGACCGAGAACGGCATCCTCACCACGTACCACGCGATCCCGCGCGAGGCCGTGCAGTCGGGCGCGCTGCGACGCATGCCGATCGGCGCGGCGGTGCCGGGCACGACGCTGCACGTGATCGACCGGCATGGCCGGTGGCTTCCGCCCGGCGTGATCGGCGAACTGGCGGTCGGCGGTCGCGGCGTCGCGCGCGGCTACCTGCGACGGCCGGCGCTCACCGCGGAGCGCTTCGTCGCGCTCGACGACATCGACGACGGCACCGCAGCGACGCGCGGCTACCGGACCGGCGATCTCGTGCGCTGGCAGGCGCCGGCCGATGGCGAGCCGGCGCAACTGGTGTTCGTCGGTCGCGTCGACCAGCAGGTCAAGATCCGCGGTTTCCGGATCGAGCCGGGCGAGATCGAGGACCGCCTGCGTCGCTGCGCAGGGGTGCAGGACGCGCGCGTGCTGGTGCGCGAGCGCGACGGCGACCGCAGGCTGGTCGCCTACGTCATCGCGAGCGACGGCGATCCCGCGACATGGCGCCATGCCCTGCGCGAGGCGTTACCCGGCTACATGGTGCCGTCCGCGTTCGTCCGGGTGGAGGCCTGGCCGCTGACCCGCAACGGCAAGATCGACGCGTCGGCGCTGCCGATGCCGGACGGCGCGGACAACGAAACGCGCGCGATGCAGGCGCCGCGCACACCGCGCGAGCGCTGGCTGCACGACGTCTGGTGCGCGCTGCTCGGGGTCGCCCGGGTCGGCGTCGACGACAATTTCTTCGCGCTCGGCGGCCACTCGCTGCTGGCGACGCGGCTCCAGCACCGCATCCGCACGGAGACCGGCGCCGACCTGCCGCTGCGCACCGTCTTCGACGCGCGCGACCTGGCCGACATGGCGGCCGCCGTCGATGCGGCCGCCTGCGACCGTCCCCGTGCCGTCGCGATTCCGCGGCTCGCCGCCGATGCCGAGGCCGCGCTGTCCTTCGCCCAGCAGCGCCTGTGGTTCGTTCAGCGGCTCGAGCCGGACAGCGCGCAATACCACATCCCCTACCGGCTGCGACTGGAAGGCGCGCTCGACGAGCGCGCGCTGCGGGCCGCGCTGCGCGACCTGGTCGCACGACACGCGGTGCTGCGCACACTTGTCGTCGACGCGGACGCCCCCCGACAGCACGTGCTGCCGACGATCGACGTGCCGCTGGACGCCATCGACCTGCGCGCACTGCCGGAAGCCGAACGGGAAGGCGAGGCACTGAGGCGCATGCGCGCCGAGGCGTCCCGGCCATTCGACCTCGGCCGAGAGATTCCGCTGCGCGGCGTGCTGCTGCGGATCGCCGACGACCGCCACCTGCTCGCGCTGACCGTCCACCACATCGCCATGGACGGCGCATCGATGCGACTGTTCGAGCGCGAGTGGACCGCGCTCTACGCCGCGCATGCGAACGGCACCCCGGCGGAGCTGCCGGCGCTGCCGCTGCAGTACGCCGACTACGCGGCCTGGCAACGCGGCACTGTCGACGACGCCGTCCTCGGGACGAAACTCGACGCACTGGCGGCGCGGCTCCGCGGCGCTCCCGCGGTGCACGATCTGCCCCTGGACCGGCCGCGTCCCCCGGTACGCGGCCAGCGCGGGGCGGTGCATCGCCAACGCATTCCGGCGGCGCAGGTCACGCGTCTGCAGGCGTGCGCCCGCGCGCACGATGGCACACTCTTCATGCTGCTGCATGCGGCGTTCTCGGTGCTGGTTGCACGCTTCAGCGGCAATACCGACGTGGTGGTCGGCTCGCCGGTCGCGAACCGTCCCGACGATGCGCTCGCACCGCTGATCGGGCTCTTCCTCAACACCGTGGTGCTGCGCAGCGATCTTTCCGGCGACCCGGGCTTCGCCGAGTTGCTCGCGCGGAACCGGAGCCTCGTCCTCGATGCGTTCGAGGCCCAGGACGTCCCCCTCGACCTGCTGGTCGAACGCCTCAAACCGACGCGGAGCGCCGCGTACACGCCGCTGTTCCAGCTGATGTTCTCGCTGCAGGAACGTCCGGTCTCGACGCCGTCGCTGCCGGGACTGCAGGCGACGACGCTGGAGATCGACGACCGCGACGCCAAATTCGACCTCGCGCTGAACCTGCTGCAGGACGAACACGGCCTGCTCGCGGAATGGGACTACGACGCCGACCTGTTCGAGGCCGCGAGCGTCGGGGAAATGGCCTCGGCCTACGCGGTGCTGCTCGACGGCATTCTCGTGGCGCCGGAAACGCCGGTGAGCGCGCTGCCGTTGCTGGACGAGGCCGGGCGGGCGCGCATGCTCGCGCTCGGCAACGCGACCGACCGACCCTATCCCACCGACGCCCTGCTGCACGATGCGTTCGAAGCGCACGCCATGCGCACACCCGATGCCGTCGCCCTGCGTTTCGAGGGCGCATCGCACACCTACGCAGAGATCGACGCCGCGGCCAACCGGCTCGCGCGCCATCTGCGCGGCCTGGGCATCGGCCCGGACGTGCCGGTCGCGGTAGCGATGCCGCGGCATCCGGCGCTGGTGGTCGCACTGCTGGCGATCCTCAAGGCCGGCGGCACCTTCGTGGCGATGGATCCGTTCTATCCCGCGCAGCGCCTGCGCCACCTGCTCGCGGACAGCGGCGCGCGCGCAGTGCTCGCGCATGCCCCGGGCGAGAGCCTGCGCGAGGCGTTGGCCGCGCTCGACCCGGCGCCGCCGGTACTCGACCCGATCGCGGACACGCAGCGCTGGGCGGCGCAGCCGGCCGACGGCCTCGACGCCGCGGAGACCGGGCTGCAGTCACGGCACGGCGCTTACCTGATCTACACCTCCGGATCGACCGGCCAGCCCAAGGGCGTGATCAACGAACACCGCGGCATTTTCAACCGCATGCGCTGGATGCAGGAGCGTTATCCGCTGCGCGCGGGCGACCGGTTCCTGCAGACGGCGGCGGTCGGTTTCGGCGCAGCCGTGCTCGAGATCTTCTGGCCGCTGCTCGCGGGTGCGACCGTGCTGCTCGCGCGGCCGGAGGGCTACAAGGATCCCGGCTACCTGATCGACCTCATCGCCGAGGAAGGCGCGCACGCCGCGCACTTCGTCCCTTCGCTGCTGCGCGCTCTGCTCGAGCATCCGCGCGCCGCGGAAACGGGCCGCCTCGCGGACCTGTTCTGCGGCGGCGAGCTGCTGACCGCGGATCTGGCGCGTCGATGCCGGGCCATGCTTCCCGGGACCCGGCTGCATCATCTCTACGGATCGAGCGAAACCGCGGTGCTGTCGACGCAGTGGGATGCGACCGAAGACCCGCTGCCCGAACGCATCCCGATCGGCGCGCCGGGCGCGAACACCCGTCTCTACCTGCTCGACGCCCGCGGCCAGCCGGTGCCGCGCGGCGTGCGCGGCGAGATCCACATCGCCGGCCGCCAGGTCGCGCGCGGCTATCTCGGCCGGCCCGAATTGACCGCCGAACGCTTCGTGGACGACATCGCGCGTCCGGGGAGCGGCGAGACGATGTACCGCAGCGGCGACCTCGGCCGGCATCGCGCGGATGGCGCCATCGAATACCTCGGCCGCGACGACTTCCAGGTCAAGATCCGCGGCCAGCGGGTCGAACTCGGCGAGATCGAGGCGCAATTGACCGCCGTCGACGGTGTGGCGCAGGCGGTGGTCGTCGCGCGCGACCTCGGCGACGGCGACCAATGGCTGGTGGGTCATCTCGTGCCGCACACGGCGACGGTGGACACCGACGCGCTGATCGAAGCCGCGCGTCGGCGCGTCGACGCCCATCTGCCCGACTACATGCGCCCGGCCGCCTACTCGGTGCTGTCCGCTCTGCCGCTGAACGCCAACGGCAAGCTCGACCGGGCCGCGCTGCCGTTGCCGACCGCACGCGGCGGCGGCGGCGACGTCCGTCCGCAGGCGCCCGAGACCGCGCTGCAGCGCTCGCTGCTGGCGCTGTGGCACGAACTGCTGCCGAACGCGGAGATCGGGATCGACACCGACTTCTTCTCGGTCGGCGGCCACTCCCTGCTGGCGCTGCGCCTGAGCAACCGGCTTCGCGAGGATCACGACTACGAGCTCGAGCTCAAGCCGTTCTTCGCCGATCCGACCGTGCGTGCGCTCGCCGACGCGATGGAACGTCGGCGCGGCGCGCAACGCGCACTCGAACGCTTCCGCTCTGCGGACGTCGCCGACATCGTCGAATTCTGAGGCCGACAAGGATCACACCATGGACATCGGTACGCTCGCCCCGGCCGCACCATCGTTCGACGCCACCGCGCGACCCCGGCTGGTGCCGCTCGCACCGGGGACGCTGGTCGCGACGGAACACCCCCTGCTCCGCGCCATCCACGCCTGGGTGCGGGAATACCTTTGCCGGCCGCATCCGGAACTCGGGCGCAGCGGCGCGATGTGCCCGTTCGTGCCGGAAGCGCTGCAGAAGGGGCCGCTGTTCGGCACGATGCAAGCGCACGTGGACCGTCCGACCTGGACGCGATCATGACCTCGCTGCTGCGCGAGATGGAACGCTTCTTCGAGCGGGGCCTCGTGTCCGGCAACGAGGCGCAGTACAAATCGCCGATGGTGCCGTTCCCAAGGATCGCCACCCATGCGGACGAACGCACGGCGTTCGACGCCATCGAGAACGCGCAGACTGCGCTGCAGCGCCACGTCGGCGATCCGTCCACCTCGGTCGCGCCGATCGCCGTCGAAGGCATCCCTGTCCGCATCGACGAAAGCCAGTTCGCGCAGCCAACGTTCCTGATCGACATCGGCGTGCCCCGCGTCGAGATCGAAATCGCGCCGCACGACCTCGCCCCCGTTTGCGATGGCGTCGCCATCGCGATGGCATGACCCCACCATCGCCCCTTCCGCACGACACGCCATGCAGCCCCCCGACGATACCGCCCTGCCCCCCATTGAACGCCTCGTCGAGGATCTCGCCGCTGAAGGCATCTTCCTCGCGGTGCAGGAAGGAAAGCTCGTCTGCAAGGCTGCCGCCGGTGCGCTGACGGCGGACCGCCGCGTGCTGATCGCCGAGCGCAAGGCGGCGCTCATGGCCTACCTTCGCGCCGCCAGCGACGCCGGAGACGCCGGAGACGCCATTGCCGGGGACGAACCGCGCCTCGCACCGCGCGTCGCGCGCGAAGCGCCGCTGTCGCCCACCCAGCACCGGATCTGGTTCATCGACCGGCTCACCGGTTCCGGAGCGAACTACGCGATCCCGGTGACCTGGCGGCTGGAGGGCATGCTCGACGTCGACGCGCTCGCGCGCGCGCTGCGCCGGGTGGTCGAACGCCACGAAAGCCTGCGCAGCGTGGTGTCCATGCGCGGCGACGACCCGCTGTCGATGCCGCTTGCCGATGCGGATTTCGCACTCGCCGTCGAGAGCCTCGAAGCCCTTCCCGCCGAGGCCCGGGAGACGGAGATGAAGCGGCGGCTGCAGGCCAGCCTGCTCGAACCGTTCCGGCTCGACGCCGATCTGCCGCTGCGCGCGCGCCTGCTCAGGCTGGACGCGGGCACGCACGTGCTCATGCTCACGGTGCACCACATCGCCAGCGACGGCTGGTCCGTGGAGAACATCCTGCGCGAGATGTCGACCCTGTACATTGCCTTCGCTTCGGGCGATCCCGATCCGCTGCAGCCGCCGGCGCTGCAGTACGGCGATTACGCCGCATGGCAGCGGGCCTGGCTGCAGGGCGAACGCCTGCAGGCGCAGTTGCGGCACTGGCGCGAGGCGCTGGCCGGTGCGCCGGTGTCGCACGCGCTGCCGCTGGACCATCCGCGGCCATCGCGGCCCTTGCAGTCCGGCGCCTCCTGGCGGCAACGCCTGCCCGCGTCGCTGCACCGCGCGCTGGTCGCGCTGGGTCGCGCGCACGGCACCACTCTCTTCATGACATTGCAGGCGGCGTTCGCGGCACTGATCTCGCGCTGGAGCGGCGAGCGCGACATCGTCATCGGCACGCCGGTCGCGAATCGCCCGCGCGAAGAACTCTCGTCGCTGGTCGGCTTCTTCTCCAACACGCTGGTGCTGCGCCATGACCTCTCCGGCGATCCGGATTTCGTCGAACTGCTGCGCCGCACGCGCACAGTCGCGCTGGACGCCTACGCGCACCAGAACCTGCCTTTCGAACTGCTGGTGGAAGCGCTGAATCCGCCGCGCAGCCTGAGCATGGCGCCGCTGACGCAAGTCATGTTCTCGCTGGCCGACATCGACGAAGGCGCCGCGCTGACGCTGCCCGGCGTGCGCGCGAGCCAGGTGTTCCCGGATTCGGTGAACGCGAAATTCGACATCAACCTCAGCCTGTTCGAATCCCCGGACGGTCTCGATGCCTGCTGGGACTACAGCCCCGAGCTGTTCGATGCGGACACCATCGCGTCCATGGGCGCGTCGTTCGGCACGCTTCTCGAGGGCATCGTCGGTGCGCCGGAGACGCCGCTGCGCGACCTGCCGCTGCTCGACGCGGCGCAGACGGCGAGGGTGCTGCGGATCGCCGATGGCGGCGAAGCGGACTATCCGGACACGCTGTGCCTGCACCAGCCTTTCGAGGCGCAGGCCGCGCGCGCGCCGGACGCCACGCTGCTGTCGTTCGAGGGCGAACGCTTCAGCTATGGCGGGATCAACGCGGACGCGAACAGGCTGGCCCGGCATCTGCGCACGCTGGGCGCGGGTCCGGACATGCCGGTCGCGATCGTGATGGAGCGCGGCCCGTCGCTGCTGGTCGGCCTGCTGGCCATCCTCAAGGCCGGCAGCGCCTACGTGCCGATGGATCCGGACGTGCCGGTGCAGCGGCTGCGACACGTGCTCGCCGACAGCGCGCCGATCGCGGTGCTGTGCCACGATGCCGGCGAAACGCTGCACGAGGCACTGACGGCGCTCGCCCCCGGACGCCGGCCGCCGCTGATCGACCTGCAGGCCGATGCCCCGCGCTGGGCCGATGCCGACGACCGCGACCTCTCGCCCGCGGAGATCGGCCTGACCGCTCACCACCTCGCCTGCATCATCTACACCTCGGGCTCGACTGGCCTGCCCAAGGGCGCGATGAACCCGCACCGCGCCGTGGTCAACCGGATGCTGGCGATGCAGACGATCTGCCCGCACGACCGTGACGATCGCGTGCTGCTGAAGACGCCCATCGGATTCGACGTGGCGGTGCGCGAGATCTTCCTCACCCTGCTCGCCGGCGCGCGCCTGGTGGCGGCCCGCGCCGGCGGCCACAAGGATCCGGGCTATCTGATCGACCTGATCCGGCGCGAGGGCGTCACCGTAGTCGGGTTCGTACCCTCGATGCTGCAGGCCTTCCTCGAACACCCGCAGGCGAAATCGTGCGCGCGTGTGCGGCGGATCCTCAGCGGCGGCGAAACGTTGCTCCCCGCCATGATCGATCGCTGCCGTGAGCTGCTGCCGCAGGCGCGCATCCTCAATCTCTACGGTCCGACCGAAACCGCGGTCAGCGTCACCCACTGGCCCTGCCCGGACAGCCCGGCGCCGGATGTCGTGCCGATCGGCCGGCCCGGCGGCAACGTTCGCGTCTACGTGCTCGATGCGGCGCGGCGGCCCGTGCCGCGCGGCATGCGCGGGGAGCTGTACATCGCCGGCCGCCAGGTCGCCCGCGGCTATCTCGACCGGCCCGGGTTGACCGAGGAACGCTTCCTGCCCGATCCCTACCACGACGGCGCGGATGCGAGGATGTACCGCAGCGGCGATCTCGGTCGCCAGCGCGCCGACGGGACGATCGAATTCCTCGGCCGCGACGATTTCCAGGTGAAGATCCGCGGACAGCGGATCGAACTGGGCGAGATCGAAGCGCAAATCGCGCTCTGCGACGGCGTTGTGCAGGCCGCGGTGGTGGCGCGCGACGACGGCGCCGGCGAACGCCGGCTCGTCGCCTACGTGGTGGCGCGCGAACCGGACGACGACGGCGCCCTGTTCGCGGTCCTGCAACAGCAACTGCAGCCGCGCCTGCCCGGCTACATGCTGCCAGCCGCGTGGGTGCGCCTGCCGGCGCTGCCGCTCACGGTCAACGGCAAGCTCGATGTCGCCGTCCTGCCCGACCCAGCGGCGGACGCGATCGCGCATGAGGACGACACGCCCGCGGACACCGACACCGAGCGCGCCCTGGCCGCCCTCTGGCGCGCGCTGCTGTCGCGTCCGCGGGTGGGCGCGCTGGCCAATTTCTTCGACCTCGGCGGCCACTCGCTGCTGCTGACGCGGCTCCAGAACCGCATCGCCGCGGAATTCGGCGTCGACCCCGGCCTCAATCGGCTGTTCACCGCCCAGACCGTGCGCGAACAGGCGCTCTTGATCGAGACGCTGCGCGCCGCGCCCGCCGACGCCCTGCCGCCGGCGCCCGTGCCGCGCCCGGCCGATGCCCGGCCGACGCTGTCGTTCGCCCAGCAGCGGCTGTGGTTCATCGACCAGATGGGCGGTGCCGGCGCGGTCTACAACATTCCCTGCGCGATTCGCCTGCAGGGTGCATTGCGCGCCGATGCGCTGCAGCAGGCGCTGCAGGCGATCGTCGACCGACACGAGATCCTGCGCACCGTGCTGCCCGAGATCGAGGGCGAGGCGGTCCCGACCCTGCGCGCGGACGCGCGCGTCGAGCTGCCGTGCGTGGACATGCTCGGGCTGGCGGACGATGCCCGCGCGCGCGCCGTGAAGCACCGTCTCGACGGCGAAGCCGGCCGGCCGTTCGACCTCGCCCGCGACCTGATGCTGCGCGCGCAGTTGCTGCGCACCGTCGAGGACGAGCATCTGCTGTTGATGACGATGCATCACATCGCCGCGGACGGATGGTCGATGGGCGTGCTCCTGCGCGAACTGGCCGAAGGCTACGAAGCGGCCTGCGCGGGATGCACGCCCTCGCTGCCGCCGCTGCCGCTGCAATACGCCGATTACGCCCACTGGCAGCAGCAATGGCTGCAAGGCGAGCGGCTGGAGGCGCAGGCGCGCTACTGGCAGCGCCGGCTCGCCGACCTGCCGACCGTGCACAACCTGCCGCTGGACGCGCCGCGTCCCGAGGTGCAGCGCTACCGAGGCGCAGTGCACTTGCAGCGCCTGCCTGCCCGCTTGCGCGACGATCTGCAGCGGATCTCGCGGCAGCACGACGCCACGCTATTCATGACCATGCAGACCGCGTTCGCGGTGCTGCTGTCGCGTTGGAGCGGCGACACCGACATCGCGATCGGCACGCCGATCGCCAACCGCCGCCACGAAGCGCTGGCGCCGCTGGTCGGTTTCTTCGTGAACACCCTGGTGCTCCGCAACGACCTCTCCGGCGATCCGGACTTCCTCGAGGCGCTGCGTCGCGGCCGGGACGCAGCGCTGGAAGCCTACGAACACCAGGACCTGCCGTTCGAACGCCTCGTCGACCTGGTGCGCCCGCAACGCACGCCGAGCCACAGCCCGCTCTTCCAGGTGATGCTGGCGCTGGAGAACGACGGCGGCGCGCTGAAATCGTTCGGCGGCCTGGCGGTCAGCGACGCCGCGACCGATTCGCAACACGCGAAATTCGACATCACCCTCAACCTGCGCGACAGCGCCGACGGCCTCGAAGCCTGCTGGGACTACAACCGCGACCTGTTCCGTAGCGAGACCATCGCACGCATGGCCGGTGCGTTCGCGATCCTGCTCGAAGGCATCGTCGCCGCACCGGAGACGCCGATCCTGCGCCTGCCGCTGTCGCCCGCGGGCGCGGCGCGCCCGGCGCATGCGGTAGGCGAGAGCGCCGGGATCCCCGCGATCGGCGTGCACCACCGTATCGAAGCGCAGGCCGCCGCCGCGCCGGACCACATCGCGATCCAGGACGGCGCTAATGCGCTCGACTACCGGACCCTGGATCGTCGCGCGAACGCGCTCGCGCATGCGCTGCGCGCCCACGGGGTCGCGCGCGATGCGCGGGTCGCGCTCCACGCGACGCGCGGCGCCGACCTCATCGTCGGCATGCTCGCGACCCTGAAGGCCGGCGGCGCCTATGTCCCGCTCGATCCGGCGCATCCGCGCGACCGTCTGCAGGCCATGCTCGCCGACAGCAGCGCGGTCGTCGTGCTCGCACAGACTGCGCTGCCGCCGCCGGACCTCGCGCCGGGCGTCGTCGTGCTGCACCTCGACGACCCGCGCTGGCAGGCCGGCGTCGACGCCCCGCCGGCGGTCGGCTTCGATCCTTCGCAACTGCTGTACGTGCTTTACACCTCAGGCTCCACCGGCACCCCGAAGGGCGTGATGGTCGAACATCGCAATCTCTCCAACACGCTCGAGGATGCGCTGCGCCGACTGCAGGACGAGGTCCCGGTGCAGGCCGCATTCTGGGCCAGCGCGGGTTTCGACGCGTCCGCCTTCGAGATATTCACCGCGCTGAGCGCCGGCGCGACCCTGCACGTCGTGCCGGAGGCGATCCGCGCCGACACCGATGCCTGGCTGGAATGGCTCGCGGCGGGCCGCATCACCCAGGCCTATCTGCCGCCGCACGTCGTCCGCCGCCTCGAGGACCTCGACGAGGAGCGCATCGCCGCGCTGTCGCTGCGCCGGACCATGGTCGGCGTCGAACGACTGTCGGAACGCGGCCTGCACCGGCTCCGGCGCCTGCTGCCCGCGCTCCGGCTGTTCAACGCCTACGGCCCGACCGAGATCGCGATCTACTGCAGCGCCTACGACCGCATCCGCGACGTGCCGCGCTATGCACCGATCGGCCGGCCGACGCTCAACACCGTGCTGCACGTGCTCGACGATGCGCTGCAGCCGGTGCCCCAGGGCGTGGTCGGCGAGATCTGCGTCGAGGGCCCAGGCGTGGCCCGCGGCTATCTCGGGCGGCCCGACCTGACCGAGGAACGATTCGTGACGCTGCCGGGCGAAGGCGTGCGCATCTACCGGACCGGCGATCTCGCGCGCTGGCTGCCCGAAGGGGAGCTCGAATTCTGCGGACGCCGCGACCAGCAGGTGAAGATCAACGGCGTGCGCATCGAGCCCGGCGAGATCGAGGCGGCGCTGCGCGCACTGCCTGAGGTCGCGGACGCCACGGTCGTCGTCCGCGACGATCGCGGCGCCGACAGCCGGCGCCTGGTCGCCTATCTCGTGCTCGCGCCCGGGGCGACGCCCGTCATCGATGCGCTGCGCGAATCGCTGGCGCGACGGTTGCCGCCGTACATGGTGCCGACCGCCTTCGTCTGTCTGGACGCCTTGCCGCTCACCGTCAGCGGCAAGCTCGATGTCCGCGCGCTGCCCGCACCGGATCTGCAGGCCCATACCGATGTCGCCTTCATCGCGCCGGAGACCGTGCTGGAACGCACGCTGGCGGCGCTTTGGGAGGATCTGCTCGGCCATCCCCGCATCGGCGCGACCGCCAATTTCTTCGACCTCGGCGGGCATTCGCTGAACGCGGTGAAGCTGATGGCCGGGATCCGCGAGCGCATCGGCCGCACGCTGCCGATCGCGGTGCTGTTCGAGGCGCCGACGATCCGCGCGCTGGCGCACAGGATCGAGTCGGATGCGCCCGACGACGACGACGAGATCTTCGTCGTGCTACGCGGCGAAGGCGAACGGCCGCCGCTGTTCGTCTTCCATGCTGCGGGAGGCGATGTGCTGTGCTATCGGCCGATGCTGCGGGGCCTTGACGCGCGGCCGGTGTACGGATTCCACCGCCACGAACTCGTGAAACAGCGCGTGCCGAAGTTCCTGACCCTGGAGCAGCTCGCCGATGACTACGCCGAGCGTCTCCTGCGGCAACAGCCGGAAGGCCCCTACCGCCTCGCGGGCTGGTCCAGCGGCGGGCTGCTCGCGATGGAGGTCGCCGCGCGCCTGGAAGCGCGGGGCCATGTCGTCGCGGCGCTCGGCCTGGTCGACACCATGCTCGCGACCGGCAACGACCGGCCGCCGCGCCTGCGGGCGCTGGGCATCGACGGCCTGCAGGCGCTGGACGACGAGGACGCCTGTGCTGCGATGCGCGAATTCGAACCGGCGCTGCCGACCGCGACCCCGCGCGACGGCCTGCTCGACCTGCCGCAGACCGACTATTTCGGCTACCTCGTCGCCGCGAACCAGATCGGCATCGATTTCCACGCGCCCACGCTGCGACTGGAAGCGCCAGTGCGTTATTTCGCCTGCGCCCTCAACCGCGACTTCAAGACCGTCGAGGCGCGCATCGAGGAACTGCAGCCGCTGTTGCGCAAGCCGATCGAACGCGTCGACTTCCAGGCGACGCATTTCTCGATCATGGAGGAGCCGATCGCGGCCGAATTGGGTCGCGCGATGGCCGACTTTCTCGCCGGCGGTTGACCATGGAGCGACCCGCGGCGCGAAGCTCCGGTGCCGAAATACCTGCGGCGCGCTATCGCGACCAGATCGGCAGACTCGGCGTGATCGACAGCGTCGAACGGCCGGCCCTTCGCTTGGGCGCGGCGGGCGACGGAAGCGGATCGGCCGGCAACACAGGCTTGGCGCGTCCGCGAAGATGCTGGCTGAAGAAATCCACGTAGCCGACGTAGCCCGCCATGCCCTCGAATCGCGGATCGGCCTCGACCGTGCAGCGCGCCCCGATCCCGGCCATGCGATACGCCGCGCAGATCGCCAGCCCGTAGTCCGGATAGTGCACCGAATCGACGTTCGCCAATTCCTGCACCGTGACCAGCCGCCCGATGAAGGACTGGTCGTAACGCAGCATCACCGGAGGATCGTCAGCGCTCGCGCTCTGGATCGAACTTCCGAACTGCGCGTATTTCGGATGCTGTGCCTGCCACGCCGCCTTGAACGCCGGGCGATCGGCTTCGACCAGGAACAGATCGGCGAATTCGCGACCGTCGTACGTCGTCTGGGCGTTGTAGGCGAACGCCGCATTCGCGCGTGTGGATTGACGCGCGACCGGGTCCGGGCTGGTCGGAATCGCCATGTCGGGCTGCAACACGGTCCACAGCGACAAGGTGCCGCGCGAACCGCCAACCACGAAGACGTTGCGGGGATCGATGCCCAGGGCGGAAGCGTTGGCGCGGATGAATTGCAGCGCACGCGCCAGATCGCGGTGCGGAACGCCGGGATTGTTCGCCGAATCCGCTTCGCTCTCGTTGACCACCGGATGACGGAACTCCACCGAGGCGAACGAAAACCCCGCGGCCAGGGCGGGCTTGAGCAGCATGTTGTCGGGCCCAGAACCGGGCGCGATCGCCTTGCTGCTGCCATTCGGATGCGCCCAGACGATCAGCGGCGCGAGCGCAGTGCCGCTTGCGCCTGGTGCCCGATAGAAGTCGAATCGCTGCTGCAGCCAGGTCCCGCCAAGCGTCGGTTCCCGCCACGCTGCGGTGCCGTAACAGAGGTCCTTGCCCGGCGTCTCCGGCGTCGGCGCCACCGGAGTGCAGCCGTCCTGTGCCTGCGCCGCGGTACAGGCGTAAAGTAGCAGCAGCCATAGCGCAAGCGACGCGCTGCCACGCAGACGACGCGACACCCATCGGGACGGATACGAGGACGTGTCGATCATCAGGGGCATTGAAATTCCTCACGCGCGCGACGATGGCACGTGCCACCGAGGTCGAGAACGTGCGTACGAACTCCAGGTTGACCAGCGGACAGAAAAAACCCCGCCGAAGCGGGGTCTTTCGCGAGCCGGGACGCAGGGCTCAGCGCATGTCGGCGGACACGTAATCGCGCGCGGCGTAGCCAGTGTAGATCTGGCGCGGGCGGCCGATCTTCGCTTCCGGATCGTTCTGCTGTTCCAGCCAGTGCGACACCCAGCCGGCGGTGCGCGCGATGGCGAACATCACCGTGAACATCTCGGTCGGAATGCCCAACGCCTTGTAGAT
>JBGAFR010000119.1:0-7477 GCA_044227145.1 Lysobacteraceae bacterium | reverse complement strand
CGGTCGTGGAAGCGCTTCAGCTCGTCGACACGCTGGGCGTCGATGTCGAAACCGACCACCGCATGGCGCTTGCCGAACGACGCGGCGAGCGGCAGGCCCACGTAGCCCAGGCCGATGATGGCGATGCGGACGTTGTCGAGACTGGAGTCGTCGCGGGCGGGAAGAGGGGCCTGCATCGTGCGGATGTCCGGATTGCGTGAAAGCGGGAAAGTCTACCAGCCGTGCCGGTCTGCACCGGGGCGGCGGGCGCTGGGTCGCCTGCGGAGGGAATGCGCTAGCATGGCGCCGCCTTCCCCCGATCGACGTCGGCAGGGAGGACGCGGAAAGCGCGACGCTCCGGCCACCCGCGACCGTTCCGGCCCGCCTTTCGCGTTTCCGCATGGCGACGCCGTTTTCCTGCACGCCCTTCCCGTGGGTCCCGAGGTTCCATGCGCATTCTGGTCACCGGCGGCGCCGGTTACATCGGCAGCCACACCTGCGTCGCCCTGGCCGAACGCGGCCACGAGGCGGTGATCGTCGACAACCACAGCAACAGCGCGCCGGCGGTGTACGACCGCCTCGCGCGCCTGACCGGGTGCGCGCCCGAGGCGCACCGTATCGATCTGCGCGACGTCGATGCGCTCGATCGCGTCTTCGCGGACGGCCGCTTCGAGGCCGTGATCCACTTCGCCGCGCTCAAGTCGGTCGGCGAGTCTGTGCGGCGGCCGCTGGACTACTTCGACAACAACCTGGGCGGCACGCTCGCCCTGCTGCAGGCAATGCAGCGCCACGGGGTGCCTCGGCTGGTCTTCAGCTCGTCGGCGACCGTCTACGGCGAGCCCGAGGCGCTGCCGCTGGACGAATCGGCGCGGCTGTCGGTGACCAACCCCTACGGCCGTACCAAGCTGATCGCCGAGCAGATCATCGGCGACGCCTGCGTCGCCGACATGCGCTTGAACGCGATCAGCCTGCGCTACTTCAATCCGGTCGGCGCGCATCCTTCCGGCCTCATCGGCGAATCGCCGAACGGCATCCCCGACAACCTGATGCCCTACATCTGCCAGGTTGCGGTCGGGCGTCGCGAGCGGCTGCAGGTGTTCGGCGGCGACTGGCCGACCGTCGACGGCACCGGCGTGCGCGACTACATCCATGTGGTCGATCTCGCCCGCGCGCATGTGCATGCGATCGAAGCGCTGGCGGGCATGGGCTCGGACGCGGAGTCGCTCGCGCACCCGCTGAGCGGCCACACCGCGATCAACCTCGGCGTCGGCCGCGGCATCAGCGTGCTGGAACTGGTCCGTGCCTTCGAGGCCGCGAGCGGCCGGCCGATCCCCCACGACATCGTCGCCCGCCGTCCCGGCGACGTGGCCGAGGTCTACGCCGACCCGCAGCTCGCCGAGCAATTGCTGGGCTGGCGCGCGGAACTCGACGTCGACGCGATGTGCCGCGACGCGTGGCGCTGGCAGTCGATGAACCCGAACGGCTACGAGGCCTGAAGCCCCGCGACCAGCGCTTCGGCAACGGCGTCGGGCCGTCGCATCCAGGCGAAATGATCCGCGCGCGTGCCGAGCTGTGCGGCGTCGAGCACCGTGCGACGCACCGAGACCGGCCGCAGCTTGCCCAGCAGCCAGTCCAGCGAGCCCGATGGCACCAACCAGTCGTCGGCCAGCCGCACCGCGTCGACGGCCACCTGGACGCCGGCCAGCGCGGATTCGAGGTCGACCGCCATGCCCGCACCGGCGTAGCGCCCGCTGAGCCCGCTGCGGGCCCAGTCGCGGATCACGCCGCGGGCCTCGCGTCCGCCGAAACCGATCGCCCGACCCGGCAGATGGCCGCGACGATCGGCCAGCCACGGCGCGAACCGGTAGGCCAGCGGCAGCAGCCAGCCGCGCGGCGCGGGGAACGTGCGCCAGTACGGCGCGCCGCCGGCGACCAGCCACAGCCGTTGTGCCGCATCGGGCTGCAGCGCGAGCAGGCAGGTCGCCAGCTGCGACCCGAGGCTGTGGCCGCCGACGATCCGCGGCACGTCGGGGCAGGCGACCTGCATCGCCGCGAGCGCGGCCGGCAGGTCGTCTTCGAGCAGGGTGCGGTAGCCCCAGTCGCAATCGTGTCCGGCGCGCACGTCGCTGCTGCCGTGGCCGCGCCATTCGTGCACGAACACCGCGACGCCGCGCGCGGACAGCGCCTCGGCGAACGGCAGGTAGTGCTTCGCGGCCACGCCCAGCGCCGGCAGCCAGAGCAGGGCCGCCACCGGCGTCGCCGGCCGGTGCACCAGCACCCGGAAGCGATGTCCGTCGGCCGAAACGACCGGCAGGCCGTCGTCGTCCGCCGGCGCCTCCGCGTCGCGCGGCGATGCGGTCACGCCGGGTCCGCGGCGCCGAAGTGGTCGAGCACCAGGACGTCGCCCCGGCCGGGCCGGATGCCGGTGCGCAGGGCGCGGTGGACGTAGTCCGAGGCGCCGTGGCAGGCGGTTTCGAGGTCGTCGCCCCGCGCCAGCCGCGCCGCGATCGCGGCGGCGAGGGTGCAACCGGTGCCGTGGGCGTTGAGCTCCAGCCGCGGATGCGCGATCTCGCGATGCAGCCTGCCGCCGCTGTCGCGGCGCTGCGCGAACAGGTCGACCACGGTGTCGCCGTTGTCCAGGTGCCCGCCCTTGAGCAGCACCGCCCCCGCGCCGAGATCGAGCAGGTCGTCGCAGGCCTTGCGCATCGCGTCGAGGTCGGGAATCGTGCAGCCCAGCAGCAGCTCGGCCTCGTGCAGGTTCGGGGTGATCACCGAGGCCATCGGCAGCAGGCGTTCGCGCATCACCTCGATGGCGCTGTTGGCGAGCAGCTGCGCGCCGGAGGTCGCGACCATCACCGGATCGACCACGATGTGATGCGGGTCGTGCTGGTCGAAGGCCTTGACCACGGCCTGTACGGTGTCGGCGTTGCCGAGCATGCCGGTCTTGACCGCGCCGATGTCGAAATCGTCGAAGCAGGCCGCGATCTGTGCGCGCAGGAACGGCAGCGGCGGCGATTCCACGGCGGTCACGCCACGGGTGTGCTGCGCGGTGAGCGCGGCGATCGCGCTGAGTCCGTGCACCCGGTGCGCGGCGAAGGTCTTGAGGTCGGCCTGGATGCCGGCACCGCCGCCGGAATCCGAGCCGGCGATGGTGAGGGCGGAGACGGGACGGGTCACGAGGGGGCATCCTCCGTTGCGGTACCGGCGAGCAGTTCTTCCGCCAGCGTCAGGGCCGCATCGTAACCGGGAACGATGTGCAGCATGCCCGGCCGCGGATGCAGGTGCATCTGCGCGAACACCCGCCGTGGCTGCGCCTGCAACCCGGAGACGACCAGCACGATGCCGCGACGCTGGCAGCGCTCCAGCAGCGCCTCCAGCGCGTGCACGCCGCTGGCGTCGATCACCGGCACCAGGCGCATGCGCAGGATGAACACCTTCGGCGGTACCCGGAACTGGTCGAGCAGGTCGTCCAGCCGGTTCGCCGCGCCGAAGAACAGCGGCCCGCTGATCTGGAAGGCCTCGACGCCCGCCGGCAGACGCTCGCGCTGGGTCGGGTCGGCGCCCTCGTCCTCGCTGCCGTCCGCGCTGCCCTGGATCTCCACCGCTTCGGCCATGCGGAACATGAAGACGAACGCCGCCAGCACCACGCCGACCTCGATCGCCAGGGTCAGGTCGAAGAACACCGTCAGCAGGAAGGTCGACAGCAGCACCAGGCGGTCGCCCTTCGGCGCCGAGAGCGTGTGGCGGAAGGCTTCGACCTCGCTGATGTTCCAGGCCACGATCAGCAGGATCGCGGCAAGCCCGGCCAGCGG
Source organism: Lysobacteraceae bacterium (assembly GCA_044227145.1). GTDB lineage: Bacteria > Pseudomonadota > Gammaproteobacteria > Xanthomonadales > Xanthomonadaceae > Lysobacter_I. The sequence goes on along the minus strand of JBGAFR010000119.1, from coordinate 3,686 downwards.
CACGTAGCGCATCAGCGGCGCCAGCAGCAGCATGAACAGCAGCAGGAACGCCGCGTGCAGCATGCCGGCGACAGGCGTGCGCCCGCCGGCGCGGATGTTGGTGGCGGTGCGCGCGATCGCGCCGGTGGCGGGCAGTCCGCCGAACAGGGCGGACACCGAATTCGCCGCGCCCTGCGCGACCAGTTCCATGTTCGAGCGATGCCGGCCGCCGGTCATGCCGTCGGCGACCACCGCCGAGAGCAGCGACTCGACGCCGGCGAGGAAGGCGATGGTGAACGCGCTCGGCAGCAGCTCGCGGGTGCGCTCGAACGGGATGGTCGGGAAGTCGAACGCCGGCAGCGCCGAGGGCAGGCCGCCGAACTTGCTGCCGATGGTCTCCACCGGCAGTGCGGCGCCGGCCGCGACCAGCGTGCACAGCAGCAGCGCGATCAGGAACCCGGGCCATGCCGGGCGCCAGCGGCGCAGGCCGAGGATCGCGACCAGGCCGAGCACGGTCAGCGCGATCGCCGCCGGCTGCGCGCTGCCGAGGTGCGCGGCGTAGGCCTGCCAGCGCGGCAGGAAGTCGGCCGGCACCTGGCCCATGTGCAGGCCCAGCGCGTCCTTCACCTGGCTGGAGAAGATGCTGACCGCGATCCCGGCAGTGAAGCCGGTGACCACCGGCTGCGGCATGTACTTCATCAGCGTGCCCAGCCGCAGCAGGCCGGCGGCGATCAGCATCAGGCCGGCCAGCAGCGTGCACAGGATCAGGCCGCCGTAGCCTTCCTTCTGGATGATCGCGAACACCACCGGGATGAAGGCCGCGGTCGGCCCGCCGATCTGCACCTTCGAGCCGCCGAGGAACGAGATCAGGAAGCCGGCGATGATCGCCGTATGCAGGCCTTTCTCCGGCGTGGTGCCGCTGGCGATCGCCAGCGCCATCGCCAGCGGCAGGGCGACGATGGCCACGGTCAGGCCGGCGACCGCATCGGCGCGCAGGTCGGCCAGCCGGTAGCCGCCGCGCAGCACGGTCAGGATCTTGGGCGTGAAGCCGCTCGGCCAGTGCGTCGCGCTCATGCCCCGGGCTCCTTCAGGCGCACGCCGCGACCGAGGCCCTGGCCGGGCTGGCCGTTGCCGATCAGCTCGACACCCGCGGCGTCTAGCGCCTCGACGATCTTGGTGAGGGTACCGACCATGCCGCGCACGTGGCCGGCACTGGCCTCCATGCGCTGGATGGTCGGCAGCGAGACGCCCGAGAGCTCGGCCAGCCGGCGCTGGTCGATCCCGAGCAGGGCGCGCGCGGCGCGCATCTGGGCTGCGGTGATCATGCGGACTCCTTCGGAGAACCGCAGTATCCATGTCTCAGATGGCTTTGATCAAGTCTCAGATGGTCTATATGATATTTTAAACATCATTTGACGGGATGTCCCACAGTGCCATGTCCGCCGGGATCAGCGAATGGATGATGGCTTCGGCCGGGCCATCGGGCGTCATCAGGCCGTTGCGGGCGATGCCCTCGCAGACCGCGCCGAGCTTCATCGCGACCCGCTGGCTGGCGCGGTTGCCGGGCGCGACCTGGACGACGATCCGCTGCAGCTCCAGCCCCTCGAATCCGAACCGGGCCGCCTGGCGCGCGCCGGCGACGGCCACGCCGCGTCCGCGTGCAGCCTCCGCGACCCAGTAGCCGAGATTGGCGGCACGGTTCGCGCGGACGCGCTGGTTGAGCCCCGTGCTGCCCAGCAGTGCGCCAGATGCGTCATCGAACACGCCGAAGTGATGCTCCTCGTCGGCCTCGCGCATGCGCGCGCAGTGCGCGATCCACGCCTCCGCATGCGCGAGGTCGTAATCCGGCGTCGCCCACGGCAGCCAGCGCGACAACGTGGGCAGCGAATCGCGGACCGCCGCGAACAGCGCCGGGGCATCGTCCGTGCGCCAGGGACGGATGCGGGGGCGGAAGGCGGCGTCGGTCATGTCGGTTCCGGATTCGGTGTCGCGCGATGGTAGCGCGCATCGGCACCGGCGATGCCGCCGCGCACACCGCGGATTGGCCGCATCGTATCGTTGACCGGCCCGATCGATCGCCGCGACGCGGACGCCGGTTTCAGTGCGCCAGCGATCGCATCAGTGCGACCAGGTGTTCGCGTGCGCGTCGCGGCATGCGACGCAGGCAACGCAGGCATTCCCGCTCGAGGTCGTCTCCCGCGTGAGCATCCGGGTCCGGCGTCGTGGCGGCGGGCATGTCCTCGCCCCGCGATGTGCCCGTGCCGAGCGCCAGCCATTCCACGCGCGTCCCGGTACAGCGTGCGATCTCGATCAGGTGGCGCGTGCTCGGCGCGTTGCCGGAGGGATGTTCCCATCGCGTGACCGTGCCGCGGCCCACGCCCAGGCGCGCGGCGAGCTCGCTCTGGCTGAGGCCGCAGAGACTGCGTGCGCGGCGAATCCTGGCGCTCAGCGTCGGCATCGGCTGCCCCTTGCCTCCTGCAATGCGCATCCATCGGCAAACTTGTATCAAATCGCCCGCCTGCACAAGGGCGGGCGCAGCGATCCCCGCTCATCCATCCGGGTTTTCGATCGGGGGGGCTTCTTTGCGCGATCAAACGCGACGCACGGCGGCGTGTGGATCGACGCGTCCTATCGCCCGCGGCGACCCGTTCCGCGGGCATGTCGCCTTGTCGATGCATGTGCGGTGCTTGCCACATTGCCCTTGTGATGCGGATTTCCCAGATTCGTCGTGCATCGCCTTCGATGCCAGGAAAAGGAGCTTCGTCATGCGCCCGATCTTCCGGAAGTCCTTTCTTCTCGCCGCAACCCTGCTCGCGCCCGTGGCGGTGGCAGGGGTGTCGTTCTGGTCGGCGACGGCCACCACCGATGGTCGCGCACCGGAATCGATGCGCGAAGAACTCGTCTCGGACATCCTGCGACAATGGTCGGATCATGCCGGCGACCGGGATCGCACGGCGTCGCAGGCGTGGGAGGCGAGGATGCGCCCCAGGCTCGAACAGACCGACATCGCCAATCTCGAGCGCGCTGCATCCGAACCGCAGTTCGAAGGTATGACGGCGGCGTTGCAGGGCGCGATCTCCGATCCGCGCATCCCCACGAAAATCGGCAGTCCGGCCAACGACCTGGTGTTCACGCCGCTCACCCCGTGCCGCATCGTCGACACGCGCATCGCGGGCGGTCCGCTCGCGCACAACGGATCGCGCAGTTTCATCGCCTACAGCCCGACCGGCTTCACCGCGCAGGGTGGCGACGGTACCGATTGCGGCCTGCCTGCCGATGTCGCCGCGATCGCGGTCAAGATCGCCGCCGTGCGCCCCATCTACGACGGCTACTTCACGGCCTATGCCTCCAACGTCGCCCGTCCGCTGGCCTCCTCGCTGAACTACTTCGCCGGCGTCGATACCTCCAATGGCGAGATGATCTCGCTCTGCCGGCCGGCCTGCGCCAGCCAGTTCACGGTCTACACGTTCGCCCAGTCCGATGCGGTAATCGATGTGGTGGGCTATTTCACCGAGCCACTCGCCAGTGCGCTGGATTGCACGGTCGCGCAGCAGACCGGCAACCTCGATCTGCTCGGCGGACTGCAGACGCGCTCGGTGTCCTGCCCGGCGGGATACAGCGCGACCGGCGGCGGCTGCGGCGGGCCGCTCGGGATCGGCGTGAGCAATTCGCAGCCGCTGGTCACCTCGGGCCAGCCGACGGGGTGG
>JBGAFR010000118.1:0-7490 GCA_044227145.1 Lysobacteraceae bacterium | reverse complement strand
TTGATCTCGGTGACGGTGGCGGCGACCGTGCGCGCGCCGATCTTCAGCCAGTACGGACGCCCCGGCAGCAGCGTCCGGTCGCCCATCCACAGCACGTGCGCGGCGAACTGGTCGGCGACCTCCGGCGGCGCGACGGCGGCAGCGATGACGTCGCCGCGGCTGATGTCGATCTCGTCCTCGAGGGTGAGCGTGACCGCCTGCCCGCGCACCGCGCGCGGGAGGTCGCCGTCGCCGCCGACCACGCGCGCCACCCGCGAGCGCCGGCCCGAGGGCAGCGCGACCACCGCATCGCCGGGCGCGACGCTGCCGGCCGCCAGCGTGCCGGCGAAGCCGCGGAAGTGCTGGTCCGGCCGGCACACCCACTGCACCGGCAGGCGCAGCGCGTCGTCCTCCGCCGCTTCGGCGATCTCGACCGTTTCGAGATGTTCGAGCAGCGACGGACCGCGATACCACGGCGTGCGCGACGACGGCGCAAGCATGTTGTCGCCGTCCAGCGCCGACAGCGGGATGCAGGTCACCTCGTGGATGCCGAGCTTGTCCGCCAGCGCGCGGTATTCCGCGGCGATGCCGGCGAACACGGCCTCGTCGAAATCGACGAGGTCCATCTTGTTCACCGCCAGCACGACGTGGCGGATGCCCAGAAGCGAAACGATGTAGCTGTGGCGGCGGGTCTGGGTCAGCAGGCCCTTGCGCGCGTCGACCAGCACGATGGCGAGCTGCGCGGTGGACGCGCCGGTCGCCATGTTGCGGGTGTACTGCTCGTGGCCCGGGCAGTCGGCGACGATGAACTTGCGTCGCTCGGTGTCGAAGAAGCGGTAGGCGACGTCGATGGTGATGCCCTGCTCGCGTTCGGCCTGCAGGCCATCGACCAGCAGCGCGAAGTCGATGCGCTCGCCCTGGGTGCCGTGCCGGCGGCTGTCGGCCTCCAGCGACGCGAGCTGGTCGTCCAGCAACAGCTTGGTGTCGTGCAGCAGGCGGCCGATCAGTGTGCTCTTGCCGTCGTCGACGCTGCCGCAGGTGATGAAGCGCAGCAGCTGCTTGCGCTCGTGCTGCTGCAGGTAGGCGGCGACGGCCTCGGCGGCGTGCGTGTCGTGTGCGTGCGCGGCCATCAGAAATAGCCCTCCTGCTTCTTCTTCTCCATCGAGGCGGAGGGGTCGTGGTCGATCACCCGGCCCTGGCGTTCGGACGTGGTGGCGACCAGCATCTCGGCGATGATCTTCTCCAGCGAGTCGGCTTCGGATTCGATGGCCCCGGTCAGCGGGTAGCAACCGAGCGTGCGGAAACGCACGCGGCGCAGCGCCGGGGTCTCGCCGTCGTGCAGCGGCAGGCGCTCGTCGTCGACCATGATCAGCGCGCCGTCGCGATCGACCACCGGTCGTTCCTGCGCGAAATACAGCGACGGCACCGGGATCTTCTCGCGGAAGATGTACAGCCACACGTCCAGCTCGGTCCAGTTCGACAGCGGGAACACCCGCACCGACTCACCCTTGTGGATGCGGGTGTTGTAGAGGTTCCACAATTCGGGGCGCTGGTTCTTCGGGTCCCAGCGGTGCTGCGCGGTGCGGAACGAGAAGATGCGTTCCTTCGCGCGCGACTTCTCCTCGTCGCGGCGCGCGCCGCCGATCGCGGCGTCGAAGCCGCCGGCGTCCAGCGCCTGCTTCAGCGCCTGGGTCTTCATCACGTCAGTGTGCACGGTGGCGCCGTGCGTGATCGGGCCGATGCCCTGCGCCACACCGTCGGGATTGGTGTGCACGGTCAGCGGGATGCCGGTCTCCTGCGCGCGACGATCCCGGAAGGCGATCATCTCGCGGAACTTCCAGCCCGTATCGACGTGCAGCAGCGGGATGGGCGAACGCGCCGGCGCGAACGCCTTCTGCAGCAGGTGCAGCAGCACCGAGCTGTCCTTGCCGATCGAGTACAGCATGACCGGATTGCGGAACTCGGCCGCGACTTCGCGGAGGATGTGGAGACTCTCGGCTTCGAGGCGATCGAGATGGTTCAGTGCGGAAAACGGCATGTGGGATCAGCGAAAGGACGACGAAGGCCGCAGGGGCGCGGCGACAAGGGTAACGCGATGGGAATGGCGGCGTCGGACGCGCGTCATCGGGCGCATCATCCGGCGAAACTCAGGTACAGGGTGCGGAGGCTGACGACGATCACCAGCAGGCCGACGACCGGCATCAGCACGCGCGGCTTCACGAATCGCACCAGCCAGGCGCCCAGCGGCGCGGCGACCACGCCGCCCAGGGCCAGTCCCAGCACGATGCCGAAGTGCGCCGTGCCCAGCGTCGCCAGGAATACTGCCGACGCGGTAAGGGTGACGAAGAATTCGACCGCATTGACGCTGCCGACGGTCAGGCGCAGGGCGTGGCCGCGGGCGAGCAGGTTGCTGGTCACGATCGGCCCCCAGCCGCCGCCGCCGACGGCATCGAACAGCGCACCGAAGAAACCGAGCGTGGACACATGCGCGGTGACCTCGCGCGGCACCAGCTCGCGGAAGGACTTGAACAGGATCACCACGCCCATCAGCAGCAGATAGCCGGCGACCCAGGGCTTGAGCATGGCGCCGTCGACCGCGCTCAACAGATAGGCGCCGACGCCGGCGCCGAGCATGCCCGGCAACAGCAGGCGCCGGAACAGCTTGCGGTCGATGTTGCCGAAGGCGTGGTGCGACACCGCCGACACGCCGGTGGTGAAGCATTCGGCGGCATGCACGGTGGCGCTGCTCACCACTGGCGACACGCCCATGCCCAGCAGCAGGCTGGAGGCGGTCACGCCATAGGCCATGCCCAGCGCGCCGTCGACCAGCTGCGCGGCGAAGCCGATGGCGATGTGGAGCAGGAGATCCGGTGGCAGGTCCATCGGTGCCCGGGAAGCGTGGGCGTTCCAGTATCCGCGACCGCCACGGCCACCGGAAGGCCGCGACGGCATGAGCGCATAACCACCGCGCCTTTCCGTCGCCCCGGGCCCGGGCCCTAGGCTGGACACCCGTTCGCTCCCGCGCGGATTCCCGTCATGTCCCCCGCCTCTTCCGCCGTCGCCCTGGCCGACTTGCCACCCGCCCCGCTGCCGGCGGAGACCCAGGCCGCGCTGGTCCCGCTCCTCGACGGGCTGGACGCCGGCGGCCTGTGGTGGCTCTCGGGTTATGCCGCGGGGCTCGCGCGCGGCCGGGGGGGCCCCGGCGCCGCGCCAGCGGCCGCCCCTGTCGCCGTCGCTCGCGAACGGCTGACCATCGTCTACGGCAGCCAGACCGGCAACGCCCGCCGCCTGGCCGAGGCCCTGGCCGCCCGCTGCGAGGCCGACGGCCTGCCGGTGCGCCTGCTCCGCGCCGACGCCTACCCGGTGCGCGAACTGAAGGACGAGCGTTTCCTCGCCATCGTGATCAGCACCCAGGGCGACGGCGATCCGCCGGACGACGCCCGCGCGCTGGTCGAATTCCTCGACGGCCGGCGTGCCCCGCAACTGCCGCAGTTGCACTACGCGGTGCTCGGCCTCGGCGATTCCAGCTACCCGCAGTTCTGCGCGATCGGCCAGCGGCTCGACGCGCGCCTGGAAGCACTCGGCGCCCAGCGCTGGCTGGCCCGCGGCGACGCCGACCTCGACATCGACGCCATCGCCGGCCCGTGGTCGGACCGGCTGTTCGCCGAAGCCCGCGCGGCCCTCGAAACGAAGGTGCCCGCAACGCCCCGCGCGAGTGTCACCCCCTTGCGCCCGCATGCGCCCGCCGCGTGGACGCGGGAGCGCCCGTACGCGGCCGAGGTGCTGGCGAACGTCCGCATCACCGGCCGCGGCTCGGATCGCGACATCCGCCACCTCGAACTGGCCCTGCCCGAAGGCGGCCTCGGCTACGAGCCCGGCGACGCGCTGGGCGTGTGGATCGAGAACCCGCCGGCGCTGGTGGAGGCCTTCGTCGAGACACTCGGGCTCGACCCCGACACGGCCGTCACCCGCGGCGACGACACCCTCCCCCTGCACGCGTGGCTGTCGCGCAAGCGCGAGCTTACCCGGCTCAGCCGGCCGTTCGTGGCCGCTCATGCGGCACTGGCCGGCGACCCGGCGCTCGAAGCGCTGCTCACGCCGGAAGGCCGCGAAGCGCTGACCGCGCGCATGGCCCGCGACCAGACCCTCGACCTGCTGCGCGCGCATCCCGCGGCGTGGACCGCCGACGCGCTGGTGGATGTCCTGCGCCCGCTGCAGCCGCGGCTGTATTCCATCGCCTCCAGCCGCAAGGCCGTCGGCGACGAAGCGCACCTCACCGTCGCCCACGTCGAATACGCTCGCGACGGCGACACCCGCTGGGGCGCCGGGTCGCACTTCCTCGCCGACCGCGATGAAGGTGCGACGGTCCCGGTGTTCATCGAACGCAACGACCGCTTCCGCCTGCCCGCCGACGGCACGCGCGACGTGATCATGATCGGCCCGGGCACCGGCGTCGCGCCGTTCCGCGGCTTCGTGCAGGAGCGCGAGGCCGCCGGCGCCAGCGGCCGCCAGTGGCTGCTGTTCGGCAACCCGCATGCACGCAGCGACTTCCTCTACCAGCTCGAATGGCAAGACGCGCTGAAGCGCGGCAGCCTGCACCGGCTGGACCTCGCGTTCTCGCGCGACCAGGTCAAATCGGAAAGTCCGCACACGGATGTGCGGGTTCTTGCGAGGGACTCGCAAAAAGTCTACGTACAGCATCGCCTGCGCGAACACGGCCGCGAGCTGTTCGCGTGGCTGGAGAACGGCGCGCACCTGTACGTCTGCGGCGACGCGACGCGGATGGCGAAGGACGTGCACGCGGCGCTGATCGACGTCATCGTCACGCACGGCGGCAAGTCCGCCGAAGACGCCACCGACTACCTCAACGCGCTGCAGGCGCAGGGCCGCTACGCGCGGGACGTCTACTGACATGAGCACGCATTCCGTCGAGGACATCAAGCGCCAGAGCGGTCGCCTCCGCGGCACGCTGGTGGAATCGCTGTCGAACCAGATCACCGGCGCGCTGGCCGAGGACGACCAGACGCTGATCAAGTACCACGGCAGCTACCAGCAGGACGACCGCGACGTCCGCGACGAGCGCCGCCGCCAGAAGCTGGAGCCCGACCATTCCTTCATGATCCGCACGCGCACGCCCGGCGGCGTGGTGTCGCCGGCGCAATGGCTGAAGCTGGACGCGATCGCAACGACTTTCGCCGAGCGCGGCCTGCGCGTGACCACGCGCCAGGCGTTCCAGTTCCACGGCGTGATCAAGCGCGACCTCAAGCGGACGATGCAGGCGATCAACGCCGCGATGATCGACACGCTCGCCGCCTGCGGCGACGTCAATCGCAACATCGCCGTCGCCGCGAATCCTTACCTCTCGCAGGTGCACACCGACGTACAGGCACAGGCCGAGGCACTGTCGAAGCACCTGCTGCCGAACAGCCGCGCGTACTATGAGATTTGGCTGGACGAGGAAAAAGTCGCCGGCAGCGGTGAGGAAGCGGAGCCGATCTACGGCGCCACCTACCTGCCGCGCAAGTTCAAGATCGGCTTCGCGGTGCCGCCGGACAACGACGTCGACGTGTTCGCGCAGGACCTCGGCTTCATCGCCATCATCGAAGGCAAGGCGCTGGCCGGCTACGTCGTCACCGCCGGCGGCGGCATGGGTGCCACGCACGGCGATCCCGAAACCTACCCGCGCGTCGCCGACGTGCTGGGCTTCATCGCGCCGGCGGACGTGATCCGCGTCGCCGAAGCCGTCGTCACCACCCAGCGCGACTGGGGCAACCGCGCGGTGCGCAAGCGCGCGCGGCTGAAGTACACCATCGACGACCACGGCCTGGACGCGTTCCGCGCCGAAGTCGAAAAGCGCGCCGGCATCGGGTTCGCCCCGGCGCCCGCGTTCGCCTTCGACCACAACGCCGACCGCTTCGGCTGGTCCCAGGGCGATGACGGCCTGTGGCACCTGGCGCTGCGCATCCTCGCCGGCCGCATCTGGGACCGGGATGGCCTGCGTCATCTCAGCGGCCTGCGCGCGATCGCCACGGCGCTCGACGTCGAAGGCGGCCGCGCCGAATTCCGGCTCACCGCCAACCAGAACCTGCTGATCGCGAACCTCGACGCCGCGCAGCGCGAAGCCGTCGACGCGCTGGTGCGCGAATACGGCCTCGACACCCACGTCGCCGCCTCGCCGGTGCGCCGCGCCGCGCTGGCCTGCGTCGCGCTGCCGACCTGCGGCCTGGCGATGGCCGAAGCCGAGCGCTACCTGCCGGCGTTCATCGACCGCATCGACGCGCTGCTGGCGACGCACGGTCTCGCGGACGCCGACCTGCATATCCGCCTCAGCGGCTGCCCGAACGGCTGCTCGCGCCCTTACCTGGCCGAGATCGCGCTGGTCGGCAAGGCGCCGGGCCGCTACAACCTGATGCTCGGCGCCGATCACATCGGCCGCCGCCTCAACAGCCTGTACCGCGAGAACATCGACGAAGCCGCGATCCTCGCGGCGCTGGATCCGCTGTTCGCCTGCTATGCCGCCGAGCGCACGGCCGGAGAGCGCTTCGGCGACTTCCTGGTCCGCGCACGCATCGTCGGCATCGACGACACCGGCCGCAGGACGCTGCCACTGGAGCTGGTCGCATGAACCTTCCCGATCCCGTCACCGCGGCCGAATCGCCGCAGGCGCTCGCCGAGCTGAATGCGTGGCTGGCCACGCGCACCGCGGAGCAGCGCACCGCGTGGGCGCTCGAACACCTCGCCGGCGAACACGCCCTGTCCTCGAGCTTCGGCGCGCAGGCCGCGGTGGCGCTGCACATGACCACGCGCCAACGGCCGGACATCCCGGTGATCCTGATCGACACCGGCTATCTCTTCCCCGAGACCTATCGCTTCGTCGACGACCTCTCCCAGCGACTGTCCCTCAACCTCAAGGTCTACCGGCCGCAGGTCGGGATCGCGTGGATGGAGGCCCGTCACGGCAAGCTGTGGGAAGGCGGCGTCGAGGGCCTGACCCGCTACAACCAGCTGCGCAAAGTCGAACCGATGCAGCGTGCGCTGCGCGAACTCGACGTGCGCACCTGGATCGCCGGCCTGCGTCGCGGCCAGTCCAGCAGTCGCGCGAACATCGATTTCGTCGAACTGCGCGACGGCCGCTGGAAGGTCCATCCGATCGCCGACTGGACCGACCGCGACGTCTGGACCTACCTCCAGGCGCACGATCTGCCGTACCACCCGCTGTGGCACGAGGGCTACGTGTCGATCGGCGACGTGCACACCACGCGGCGGCTGGAAGACGGCATGAATCCGGAGGACACCCGTTTCTTCGGCCTCAAGCGCGAATGCGGCCTGCACGAGGACTGGGGCGAGCTCGCGAAGAGCGCGTGAGACGCATCAGGGCGGCGCGTCGGCGATCATCGCCGCGAACGCGATCAGGAATACCAGGAGCAGCAGCGCCAGCACCGCCGCGAAGCCCAGCGACAGCGGCACCGCCCAGCCCTTTCGCGGATAACCGTCGCCGAACCGCTGCTTGA
>JBGAFR010000117.1:0-7276 GCA_044227145.1 Lysobacteraceae bacterium | reverse complement strand
GCGGCGCCGACGCCACGCCGCCCTGATCCCGGAGACGTCCATGGCCGGTTATTCGAGTTTCCGCGAGTTCTATCCGTTCTACCTCGGCGAGCATTCCGACCGCGTCTGCCGCCGGCTGCATTTCGTCGGCAGCCTCGGTGCGCTGGGCTTCCTCGCCACCGCCATCGTCCAGCGCAACGCCTGGTGGCTGCTCGGGGCGCTGGTCTGCGGCTACGCGTTCGCGTGGGTCGGGCATTTCTTCTTCGAGAAGAACCGCCCGGCGACCTTCAAGTACCCGTTCTATTCGTTCGCCGGGGATTGGGTGATGTTCAAGGACATCCTGATCGGGCGAATCCCGTTCTGATCGCCTTTCCCGGTAGAGCGACTTCAGGCTGAGGTTTCTCCATAAATTTCCAGAAATCCTTAGGCATCCATGTTCCGATGACATTCGTGAGCCGGTGCTGGTCTTGATCTTCCGGGGCCCCTGGTCGCGACGGGATTCGCGGATCAGGCCCGCAGGGCGCGCGGCAGGAAGCCGCGCGTTTTTCGACCAGCACACGGATGTGCTGTCGAAAAACCCCGCGAATCCCGTGCACCCGGCGCAACGCGCCGGGCGCGACCGACGGGGGCAAAGACGCCCGCTTGCGCGCCAATGGCGCGCGGGCGGCTGAGCGCCGATGCGCCATGCGCATGGGCCTGAAATGCTTTCTTTGGGTCACCCTTTCTTGACTCGCGCCTGGCGGCGCTCGCCCTTCGGGCCGGCTTCGCCGTTCGCGCCGCAAGCGGCGCAGTGCACAAGCAAAGAAAGGTGACTCGCTCGCGGCAGCGAGCGAAACCAAAGGCCAAGCAAGTGAAGCTCGCCGCAAGCAGGTCGTTCGCTTGCGGCTCGGGATGACAGCCGCTGGGTCGAACTGAGCCAATACGATGATCAATCGCGATAAAAATCTGAAATGCCTCAAGCCTCGGCTCACTATTGCGTCCGGTAAGAAAGCAGCGGGCTGAAGCCCGCTCTACCGTGGCATGACCTGCCTCACTCCTTGAAGATCAGCAGTGCCGCGATGAAGATCAGCGCGAACCCCGCCCAGTGGTTCCACTTCAGCGGCTGCCCCAGGAACCACGCCGAGAACGCCGCGAACACCACCAGCGTGATCGCCTCCTGCATGCCCTTGAGCTGCGGCGCCGAGTAGACCGCGCTGCCCATCCGGTTGGCCGGGACCATCAGCAGGTACTCGAAGAAGGCGATGCCCCAGCTGGCGAGGATCACCAGCGGCAGCGAGACGGATTTGAACTTCAGGTGGCCGTACCAGGCGAAGGTCATGAAGACGTTCGAGCACAGCAGCAGGAGGACGGGGGCGAAACGTTCTGTGACCAATGGCATGGGGGCGGTGTCCGGGGAGGTCGTGCGATGATGCGGCGCCGCTCCGCGGACGCCAAGCCGCGCGTGAACCCCGTGGATCCCGCGGGGAACCGTCGTGCATTTCGCCTGTCAACGGCAGGTGTCCGGATGCGTTCACCCCCTTTGACCCCGCGATCGACGCCCCCATGCCCGCACCCCGTTCTTCCGGTTTCCGCGTGACCCGTCTGGTCCCCATCGTCGTCGTCCTCGCCCTGCTGGCCGCCGCGGCCTGGTGGTGGAAGGGGCGCGACGCCGGCAGCGAGCAGCGCTACCGCACCGCCGCCGTGGAGAGCGGCGACATCCGCGTCGCGATCTCGGCCACCGGCACGCTCAGCGCGCTGTCCACGGTGGACGTCGGCAGCGAAGTGTCCGGCAAGGTCACCGAGGTGCTGGTCGACTACAACGACCACGTCCGCAAGGGCCAGGTGATCGCCCGGATCGATCCGGACACCTTCACCACCCAGATCGCCCAGGGCGATGCCGCCATCGCCAGCGCCCGCGCCGCGCTCGCCAACGCCCAGGCCGCGCTGCGCAACGCCGAAGCGGACTATGCCCGCAAGCGCGACCTGGCCCAGCGCAAGCTGGTGGCGAAGAGCGACCTCGACCTCGCCCAGGCGCAGCGCGACCAGGCGCGGGCGCAGGTCGCCCAGAACGAGGCGCAGATCCGCCAGCAGCAGGCGTCCACCGAGAACGCCCACCTCAACCTCGCCCGCAGCGTGATCCGCTCGCCGGTCGACGGCGTGGTGCTGACCCGCGCCATCGAGCCCGGGCAGACCGTGGCCGCCAGCCTGCAGGCACCGGTGCTGTTCAAGATCGCCGAGGACCTGTCGCGGATGGAGATCCTGCTGGCGGTCGACGAATCCGACATCGGCCAGGTCCGCGCCGGGCTGCCGGTGAGCTTCACCGTCGACGCCTTCCCGGATCGCCGGTTCCGCGGCGAGGTCCGCCAGGTGCGGCTGTCGGCGACCAACACCAACAACGTCGTGACCTATCCGGTGGTGGTGTCGGTGGACAACGGCGACCAGTCGCTGCTGCCCGGGCTCACCGCGAACGCGGAGATCGAGGTCAGCCGACGCGACGACGTGCTGAAGGTGCCGAACGCGGCGCTGCGCTACAAGCCGACCGGCGAGGCCGCCGCTGCGGCCGCGACGCCCGACGCCGCGGCCGGCCAGCGCGGCGGCGGCATGAACGACGAGCTGCCGAAGATCGCGGCGTCGCTGAAGCTCGATCCGACCCAGCAGGCCGCCTTCGACGATGCGCTGGCCAAGATGCGCGAGCGCATGGCCGCGCGGATGGCGGCCGCGACCCAGCAGACCGGCCAGACCGGCGGCGGCAGCGCGCTGTTCGGGCGTCCGCCCGGCGGTGGTCCGGGCGGCGGCGCGTCGCAGGCCGCCGGCAACGACCCGGCCGCGCGCCAGCGCCGGCTGGAACGCATGACGGCCTGAACGCGCTGGTCAGCGCGCGCCGCGCGCCGCTGTACGTGCTGGCCGACGGCAAGCCGAAACAGGTGATGGTGCGGGTCGGCGCGTCCGACGACACCAGCACCGAGATCGACGGCGGCCTCAAGGCCGGCGACCAGGTCATCGTCGGCGTGCAGACCGGGGAGTCCCCCAAGTGAGTGCCGCCGCCGACGCCGCGGCGCGGCCGGCGCATCCCGTCGTCGAGACCCGCGGCCTCGGCAAGGTCTATTCGGCGGGCACGCAGGCCGAAGTGGTCGCGCTGCGCAACGTCGACCTGCGCATCGAGCACGGCGAATTCATCGCGATCATGGGCCCGTCCGGCTCGGGCAAGTCGACGCTGATGAACCTCATCGGCTGCCTCGACACGCCCAGCAGCGGCACCTACCTGTGCGACGGGGTCGATGTGGCCACGCTCGACGCCGAGGAACGCGCCGTGCTGCGGCGGGACAAGATCGGCTTCGTGTTCCAGGGCTTCAACCTGCTCGCGCGGATGAGCGCGCTGGACAACGTGGCGATGCCGCTGAGCTACACCCGGGTGTCGCCGGCCGAACGCCGCCGCCGCGCCGCCGATGCGCTGGCGGCGGTCGGCCTGGGCGAACGCATGCATCATCGCCCGAACGAACTGTCCGGCGGCCAGCAGCAGCGCGTGGCGATCGCCCGCGCGCTGATCCAGGATCCGCCGATCCTGATGGCCGACGAACCCACCGGCGCGCTCGACTCGCGCACCGGGCAGGAGATCCTGGCGCTGTTCGAGCGCCTGCGCGACGCCGGCCGCACCGTGATCCTGATCACCCACGACGCGGAGGTCGCCGCGCACGCGGGCCGCATGTGCGTGATGCGCGACGGCGAACTGCACGAAGACGCCGCGCAGGACGCCGGCGCGCACGCGGACGGCGCCGCGGGAGCCAGTGCATGAGCGCGTCGGCCGGGATGGGTTTCGTCGAAGTGCTGCGTACCGCGACCTATGCGCTGCGCGGCAACTGGCTGCGCAGCGCGCTGACCTCGCTGGGCGTGATCATCGGCATCGCCGCGGTGATCGTGATGGTGTCGGTCGGGCAGGGCACCCAGGCGGAGATCGAGAAACTGGTGTCCGGCCTCGGTTCGCAGCGGCTGGACATCAACCCGGGCAACAACCGCGGCTTCGGCGGCGTGCGCATGAGCGCCAGCAGCTTCTTCACGCTCAACGAGGGCGACGCCGAGGCGATCCGCCGCGAGGTCGACGGCGTCCAGTACGTCAGCGGCGTGCTGCGCGGCAACACCCAGGCGGTGTATGCGGACAACAACGTGCCCACCAGCTGGTACGGCGTGGAGCCGGACTGGTTCGGGGTCAACGGCTGGGAGATGGCCTCGGGCGATTTCACCGGTGCGGACAAGACCGTGATCCTCGGCGAGACCGTGCGCCGCGAACTGTTCGGCGACGAGGACGCCATCGGCCAGTCGATCCGCCTCGGCCGGGTGCCGTTCACCGTCGTCGGCGTGCTCAAGTCGAAGGGCCAGGGCGGCTTCGGCCAGGACCAGGACGACCTGGTCGTGGTGCCGCTGGACACCGCGCGGCGACGGCTGTCCAGCAACGCTTCGCTGCCGCCGGGTGCGGTGATGCAGATCAGCGTCGGCGTCGCCGACTCGCAGGGCCTGTCGAACGCGCAGAGCGAGATCGAGGGCCTGCTGCGCCAGCGCCACAAGATCCAGCCCGGCGACGACGACGACTTCAACGTGCGCAACCTCGCCGAGATCGTCGCCACCCGCACCCAGACCACCCGCTTGATGTCGTGGCTGCTCGGCGCGGTCGCCGGCATTTCGCTGATCGTCGGTGGCATCGGCATCATGAACATCATGCTGGTGTCGGTGACCGAGCGCATCCGCGAGATCGGCCTGCGCATGGCGGTCGGCGCCGGCCCGCGCGACATCCGCCTGCAGTTCCTCGCCGAGGCGATGCTGATCTCGGTGATCGGCGGCGTCATCGGCATCGCACTGGGCGTCGTCGGCGCGCTGATCGTCGGCAAGACCGGCAGTCTGCCGGTGGCGCTGAACGCGAAGGTCATTGGTCTTGCCGCCGGGTTCTCGATCGCGACCGGCCTGTTCTTCGGCTACTACCCGGCACGCAAGGCGTCGCTGCTGGATCCGATCGAAGCGCTGCGTTCGCAGTGAGGTTGGCGGGACGGTCGCAGTCGACGCCGCGACCGTCCGCGCGCGGCATCTTCAGGCGCGGGTACGCCCGGAACGCTGTCGGTCGGCGACCGCGAGCACCAGCAACAACACGCCCAACAGCGGGAACAGCAGGCCGCAAGCGACCAGCGTCGCCAGCAGCCAGCGCGGCAGCCGGCCGCCTTTCGCGTCGGGCAGGCCGAGCGTGCCGGGAGCGCGTCGTGTCCACCACAGCACCAGCGCCGCGCACGAGGTCAGCGCGAGACCGAGGCAGACCAGCAGCGCGATCAGCCGGTTCGCTTCGCCGTATTCGCGGCCGACGTGCACTTCCACGCCCCATTCCACCGCCTTGCCGAGCGGGCTGTAGCGCGACCAGTCGATGTCGTCGATGACGCGGCCGTCGCGCGGGTCGAGGTAGACGGTGCGCTGGCCTTCGGCGCGCGACGGCACCAGGCTGATCGTGTACACGCCGCGCGGGCCGTCGGGATAGAACACGCGCAGGTTCGGCCCGGCATCGGCGAGCCCGCGCGCGGCGGCGATCGCCATCACCTGCGACAGCGGGATGCGCAGCGCGCCCGCGGCCGCGTCCAGTTGCGGTGCGGCGCTGTGGCGGATCGTCCACGGCAGTTTCGCGACGTCCGCGGTTTCGCGTGCGGCGTGGGCCTGGTGCGTGGCATGACCCGCATGCGGCGAAGCCGCGGCGTCCTCGTACAACTGCGGCGGGTCGCGGAAGTTGGGCGTCGGCATCGTCGCGGCGCTGAGCGTGCCCAGCGCCGCGAGGCGTTCGCCCCACAGCCCCGACCACGGCAGGCCCGACAGCACCAGCAGCACCAGCGCCGCGGCCAGCAGCGCCGACGGCACCGCATGCAGGTCGCGCCAGAACGCACGCCCATGCGCCCGCAGCCGCGGCACGAACACCGCGCGCAGCCGCCAGCGTTTCGGCCACCACAACGCAAGGCCCGACACCGCGAGCACGAGGCCCGCGCTCGCCGCGGCTTCGACCACGCCGTCGCCGACGCGTCCCGCCAGCAGTTCGCCGTGCAGGCGGACGATCACCCGCATCAGTCGCCCGTCCTCGGGCAGCGCGCCGAGCACGCGCGCCGTCCATGGGTCGACGAACACGTTGAGGCGTCCGGCCTGAGGATCGGCGATGGTCCAGGTCGCGACGTGGGTGGCGTCGTGCGGCCATGCCACCGAGGCCAGCGTCGCCTGCGGGTATGCCTTGTGTACCGCGGCTTCCAGCGCGTCCGGCGACGCCGGGCGCGGGCCCGGCGTCACGTTCATCAGCGGCCCGTACCAGGCGCGCTCGATCTCCGTGTCGTAGAGATAGAGCGCGCCGGTGATCGCGAGCACCAGCATCACCGGCGCGGCCAGCAGCCCCAGCCATGCATGCCATCGCCACGTCGCGCGATGGGCATGCGCGGCGATGCGCGGGTCGTGGCCGTCGCGATCAGAAGGCATAGGTCACGCGCAGGGCGACGTGGCGCGGGTCGCCCGGCAGCACGCTGAAGGTGTTGCCCGAGGCGGTGTAGTAGCGACGGTCGAACAGGTTGTTGACGGTCAGCCCGAACGACCAGTCGCGCTGCGCGTACTGCACGCCGGCGTCCACCAGCGCATAGCCCGACAGGCGCACGTCGCTGCCATTCACCAGTCGCCGCGACCCGACGCCGTACACGCCCGCGTCGAACGACCACGGCGTGTCCGCCAGCGTGTAGCGCGTGCGCAGCAGGCCGGTGACCTTCGGCGTGTCGCCGAGTTCGGCGCTCTGGTCGCCGTCGTGGCTGCGCAGCACCTTGCCGTCCATGCGCGATGCCCCCCAGGTCAGCGTCCACGCCTCGCCGAAGCGGGAGACGCCTTCGATTTCGAGGCCGCGCACGCGCTGCTCGCCGTCCTGCACGCTGAAGTCGGGATCGACCGGGTCGGCGGTGAGCGCGTCGTAGCGGCGCAGGTCGAACACGGCGACGCTGACGCGGTGATGGTCGCTGCCGTAGCGCACGCCGGCCTCGACCTGGCGCGAGCGTTCGGGGTCGAACACGTGGCCGTCGGCGGCGCGCGCGCCCATCGTGCTTTCGACGTCGAAGCCGGTGTTCACGCCGCCGAACAGCGACCAGCGATCCGACAGCCGCAGGTTCGTCGCCAACTGCCACGTCGTCGCCGCGCTGCTCGAATCGTCGCGCACGCCGTCGTTGGTCTGGGTGTAGTCGAGGCGGCTGTGGCGCAGGCCGACGATCACGTCCCACGCCGGCGACAGCGAGACCAGGTCCTGCGCGTACACCGCGGTGCCTTCGCCGAGACC
>JBGAFR010000007.1:0-68841 GCA_044227145.1 Lysobacteraceae bacterium | reverse complement strand
TGCTACGACGAAGGCAAGCGCTGCGCCGAGACGCTGTTCTTCGACTACCACCGCCAGCACGACCTCGACATCAAGGTCGTGCGCATCTTCAACACCTACGGCCCGCGCATGCATCCCAACGACGGGCGCGTGGTCAGCAACTTCATCGTGCAAGCGCTGCGCGGCGAGGACATCACGATCTATGGCGACGGCCTGCAGACGCGCAGCTTCTGCTACGTCGACGACCTGATCGAGGGTTTCGAACGGATGATGGCGACGCCGACCGGCTTCACCGGCCCGATCAACATCGGCAATCCCGGCGAATTCACCATGATCGAACTCGCCGAGAAGGTGCTGTCGCTGGTCGGCGGCCGTTCGAAGCTGGTGTTCCGGCCGCTGCCGTCGGACGACCCGAAGCAGCGCCAGCCCGACATCGCGCTGGCGAAGTCCGAACTGGGCTGGGAGCCGAAGGTCGCGCTGGAAGACGGCCTGAAGGAGACCATCGCCTACTTCCGCAAGCTGCTGAGCGAGACCGACATCGGCGAAGGGCGTTCGGCATGAGCGCCGTCGCGCCGACGACGTTCGCCGTCGTCGTCACCTGCTACAACTACCGCGACTTCGTGGTCGAGGCGGTCGACAGCGCGCTGGCGCAATCGCGGCCGCCGAGCCAGGTCATCGTCGTCGACGACGGCTCGAAGGACGGCTCGCAGGACCTGCTGCGCGAGCGCTACGGCGCCGACCCGCGCGTGACCCTGCTGATGTGCGAGAACGGTGGCCAGCTGGTTGCGTTCCAGCGTGGCCTCGCCGTCGTCGACGCGGACGTCGTCTGCTTCCTCGATGCCGATGATCGCTGGGAACCGGCGCATCTGGAGAAGATCGGCGCGCTGTACGACGGCCGTCGGGACGTCGACTTCGTGTTCAACGACATCGTGCTGTTCGGCAACGAATCACGCACGATCGCCTTCGCCGACCGCGCGATCGACCTGGGCTACACCACTGTCGCCACCTATGAGCTGGTTTACTGGTACGGCGCACCGACCTCGGCGCTGTCGCTGCGGACCGTGATGGCGCGGCGCTGCCTCGACTTGTCCCCGGAGATGACGAAGACCTGGCGCCTGTCCGCCGACAACTGCCTCGTGTACGGCACCAGCCTGTTCGCCGGCCGCAAGTATTTCCTGCCGACTGGCACCGTCGGCTATCGCATCCACGGCAAGAACGGCTGGTGGTCGAACCGCGGCCACGTCGAACGCTACCTCAACCGGCTGCGTTCGCGCGCGCTGGTGAACGAATACGCGCGCATGGCCGGCGTATCGCCCGAATCGATCGAGCTGGTGAAGTTCGAGTTCAAGACCAAGCCGTCGCCGAGCTGGTCCGAGATCCGTCGCTACGCCGGCCTTGCGATGCGCACCCGCGGCACGTGGTTCAAGCGCGTCGAGCGCGCGCTGAGCATCCTCGCGTACGCGCTGAAGCCCGCGCGCAACGGCTGATCGCCCGCCGCCGCCATGAAGCTGCTGCTCACAAACTTCCACGACGGCGACGGCGGCGGCCACACCACCTACCTGATGGCGCTGGCGCGCGGCCTCGCGGCGCGCCACGAGGTGCATCTGGCGGTGCCGGCGAGCAGTCGCCTGCATCGCGAGGCCTCGCTGCTCGACGGCGTGTTCGTGCATGCGCAGCCGTATCCGAACGGGCTCGGCAAGCTGATGCAGGCGCTGCGCGCGAAGCGCCGCCTGCGCGCCTTGCTGCGGCTGCACCGGTTCGACGTCGTCCACGTCAACGGCTCGGCCGATCACCGCCTCGTGCTCGCCGCATTGCGCGGCCTGCCGCAGCGGCCGAAGCTGGTGCTGACCAAGCACAACTCGAAGCCGATGCAGGGCTTCACGCACCGTCTGCGCGCGGCGAAGACCGACCTGGCGATCGGCGTCAGCGACGCCACGCTGCGCCAGTTGCAGGCGTCGCCCTACGCACGCTGCGCGCCGCGCAGCATCCGCAACGGTGTCGACATCGCGCACTACGCGCCGTGGCCGGCCGAACGCTGCGCAGAAGCGAAGCATGCGTGGCGCGGCGAGCACGCGCTGCTGCTCGGCAGCAACGCCGGCACCGCGCTGCACAAGGGCTGGATGGATCTCGTCGAAGCGCTGGCGACGCTGCCCGACGCGCAGCGCGCGCGCATCCATGTCGTGCTGTGCGGCAAACCGCCTGCGGACGAACAGGTGCAGCGCATCGCCGCGCTGGGGCTGGCGTCGCAGATCCATTTCGCCGGCCTGCTGTCCGACGTGCGCCCGGCGGTGGCCGCGTTCGACGCCGGCTTCGTGCTGTCCTACGCGGTCGAGACCATTTCCTTCGCCTGCCGAGAAATGATGGCGATGGCCAAGCCGGTGCTGGTCAGCGACTACGCCGGCCTGCCGGAGAACATCGATGCCGGCGTCGACGGCTGGATCGTCCCCGTGCGCGACCGCGCCGCCATCGCCCGCGCGCTGGCCGGCCTGCTCGACGCCCGCGACCGCCTGCCCGCGATGGGTGCCGCCGCGCGCGCGAAGGCCGAACGCGAGTTCGGCCTGCGTACCTTCGTCGAAGCCACCGAAGCGGCGTACGTGGCGCTGCTGGCGCCGGCAGGCGCGCCAGCGTCCGGAAGGCAGCCCGGGCGTTGATCTTCGCCGGATCCGCTCAGCGCGCGCTCTTCTTCTCCTTCTTCTCCGCGCGCTTTTCCTTCAGGGTCTTTTCCGGTTTCTTCTTTTCCTGCTTCTTCTGATCCATGCCTTTGGCCATGGGGTACTCCGGGGATCGGTGGGTGGGCCGCCAGCGTACCGCCGCCGCTCCCAGCCGGTAAACTGCGCGGATGCCTATCCTGACCCTGAATGACGTCGACTTCGGCGTCGGCGGTCCGCTGCTGCTCGACGGCGTGGACCTGGCCATCGAACCCGGCGAACGCATCGCCCTGATCGGCCGCAACGGCGCGGGCAAGTCGACGCTGCTGCGCCTGCTCGCCGGCGAACTCAAACCCGACGACGGCGACATCCGCGCCGAGACCGGCGTGCGCGTGGCGCGGCTGGAGCAGGAAGTGCCGCGCGATGCCGTCGGCACGGTGTTCGACGTGGTCGCCGCGGGGCTGGGCGCGCTCGGTGCGCTGCTCGCCGACTACCACCACCTGATCCACGCCGACGTCATCGACACCGAGGCGCTGGCCGTGGTGCAGTCGAAGATCGAGGACGCCGGCGGCTGGTCGGTCGACCAGCGCGTCACCGAGACGCTGGCGCGACTGCAGCTCGACGGCGACCAGGATTTCGCGCAGCTCTCGGGCGGGATGAAGCGTCGCGTGCTGCTGGCGCGTGCGCTGGTGTCGGCGCCGGACCTGCTGCTGCTGGACGAACCGACCAACCACCTCGACATCGCCGCGATCGACTGGCTGGAAGGCTTCCTCAAGGCGTGGCCAGGCGCGCTGGTGTTCGTCACCCACGACCGCCGCTTCCTGCGGTCGCTGGCGACGCGGATCGTCGAGATCGACCGCGGCCAGCTCACCAGCTGGCCCGGCGACTGGGCGAATTACCTGCGTCGCCGCGAGGAACGCCTCAACGCCGAGGCGCAGGAGAACGCGCGCTTCGACAAGCTGCTGGCGCAGGAAGAGGTGTGGATCCGGCAGGGCATCAAGGCCCGCCGCACCCGCGACGAAGGCCGCGTGCGCCGCCTCAAGGCGATGCGCGAGGAGCGTGCGTCGCGGCGCGACCTCACCGGCAACGTGCGCATGGAAGCGGCGCAGGCGACGGCCTCCGGCAAGAAGGTGATCGAGGCGAAGGACGTGACGTTCGCGTACGGCGAGCGCGTGCTGGTGAAGGACTTCTCGACCACGATCCTGCGCGGCGACCGCATCGGCCTGATCGGCGACAACGGCAGCGGCAAGACCACGCTGCTGAAGCTGCTGCTGGGCGACCTGCAACCGCAGGCGGGCGAGATCAAGGTCGGCACACAGCTGCAGGTCGCGTACTTCGACCAGTACCGCGCCACGCTGCGCGAGGACTGGAACGCGATCGAGAACGTCGCCGAGGGCAAGGATTCGGTGACGATCAACGGCCGCTCGAAGCACGCGATCGGCTACCTGCAGGACTTCCTGTTCTCGCCGGAGCGTGCGCGCGCGCCGATCACGCGCCTGTCCGGCGGCGAGCGCAATCGTCTGCTGCTGGCGAAGCTGTTCGCGCAGCCGTCGAACCTGCTGGTGATGGACGAACCGACCAACGACCTCGACGTCGAGACGCTGGAACTGCTGGAAGAACTGCTAGGCGAATACGAAGGCACGCTGCTGCTGGTCAGCCACGACCGCGACTTCCTCGATAGCGTCGTCACTTCGACCCTGGTGATGGAAGGCGACGGCTGCGTCGGCGAATACGTCGGCGGCTACAGCGACTGGCTGCGCCAGCGCGCGGCGCCGGTCGACGCGGCGTCGAAATCATCCGCGAAGATCGCGGAGCCCGCGCGTGCGGCCGCACCCGCGCCGGCGCCCGCCGCCGCGACGCCGGCGAAACGCAAGCTCAGCTACAAGGACCAGCGCGAACTGGACGAACTGCCGGCGCGCATCGAAACGCTGGAAGCGAAGATCGCGGACATGACCGAGGCGATGAACGATCCCGCCTTCTTCCAGCGCGACCACGCCGCCGTCACCGCGCACAACGCGGACCTGGCGGCGACGCAGGCTGCGCTGGAGCAGGCGTACGCGCGGTGGGAAGCGCTCGACGGCTGACATTGCTTTTTGTAGGAGCGACGTGAGTGCCTCATTCGTCCTGCCCGTCCGCCTGGTTCTGCGTCTCGATGCCGTGCGGCGTGCAGGTCGCATCCGCGGCGGCGGCGGGCACCAGCCACCAGCGGCGGCGGTTGGAGACGCCGGCGAATTCGGCCTTCGCCTTGTCGACGCACTGCGACAGCGCGGGTTCCTGCACCAGCAGCCAGCGTTTCTGCGGCGCTTCGGCCTGCCAGCGCATGCCGCGCGCGAGCTGTTCCGGCCAGATCGTCTGGAAGCCGAACGTCGCCGCGGGGCGATCGGCCATCAGCAGGTTCTGTTCCTTCCACGCGACGAGGCCGAGTTCGGCATCGGGACCGATGCGCTTTCCGACGTGCGTCATCAGGCCGACCGCGGAACTCGACGGATTGAGCAGCGGATACGCGATCAGGCCGTACAGCACCCAGATGCCGCCGAGCGCCCACGCCAGTGCTTTTTCGCCGCCGCGCACGCGATGCCAGCCGACGCTCGCCAGCGCCCACGCGCCCATCGCCATCAGCATGAGGTACAGCGCGCGGCCGCCGTCGACGAAGCCGCGGTCGGACATCAGCTTCGCCTCGAACTTCGGTTCGCCGAACCACATCCACAGGCCCGCGACCAGCATCAGCGTGCCGAGCGCGGCCGCGAAGCCGAACGCGACGCGCTTCGCCGCGGCGCGGCGCAGGATGCCCGGCAGCAGCGGCGCCAGCGCGAGGCACATCATCGGCAGCGCCGGCATGATGTAGACGTCGCGCTTCCCGTGCGGGATCGAGAAGAACAGGATGATCAGCGCCCACCACGCCAGCGGCAGCAGGTAGCGCGCATCGCGGCGGCGCAGGCGGCGACGCCACGCGGGGATCGCCCAGAACAGCGCCAGCACCGTCGGCAGCCAGGCGGTCGCCATCACCTCGAAGTGGTACCACGGCGGCTGCGGGTGGTCCCACGACTTGGCGTAGCGCCCGGCGGTCTGCCGGAACAGGATGTCGTTGAGATAGGCGCGGTATTCGGGCTCGGCGTGATGCAGGGCGGCGGTCACCATCGGCACCAGCCACAGCGACGCCGCGGCGGCGAACGCCAGCGGGCCCACCCAGAAGCGCCAGTTCCGCGCATGCACGCGCACGCCCGGCCAGCCGCGCAGCGAGGCGATCGCCGCCGGCAGCACCATCAGCAGCGCGAGGCCGCCGACGCCCTTGGTGATCGTGCCCAGCCCCGCGGCGAACCAGCCCAGCGTCCACATCCGCCAGTCGGGCCCGCGCAGCAGATGGCGCAGCAGGCCGTAGTTCGCGAGCGTGATCCAGAAGCACACCAGCGGGTCGATCTGCGCCTTCTTGCTCTGGTACGCGAATTGCAGCGTGAACAGCAGCGCCCACGCGGCGTACAGGCCCACGCGCCTCGTCCACAGCCGGCGGCCGAGGTCGTACACGCACCACAGTGTGCCCAGCGCGGCCAGCAGCGACGGCAGCAGGAACGCGACGCGCCAGTCGCGCACCAGCGTGTAGAACACCGCCTCGAACCACATCAGCATCGGCGGCTTGTCCGAATACAGCTCGGTGCCGCGGCGCGGGAACAGCCAGTCGCCGCTCTCGACCATGTGCTTGGCGACGAGGGTGAAGCGCGGCTCGTCGGACGGCCACGGGTCGCGCAGGCCGAGTCCCGTGCCGAGCAGCAGCAGGGCGACGACGGCGAGCAGCCAGAATTCACGGGAGGCGCGGGTCTTCAGCATCCGCGCATGATACCGGGTCGATCCGCTTGGGCCCGTGCACGATGGGGCCGGCGTCCGCCGGGCCTTCCTGGGTAGGAGCGACGTGAGTCGCGACCGCGATCCGGCGGTCCCGACCGTTTGTCGCGACTCACGTCGCTCCTACAGGAAAAGCGCGGGTCAGCTCGCCTTCCGCAGCTTCGCGTAGAAGAACCCGTCCATGCCGTTCTCGCCCGGCAGGCGCTGGCGGCCGGGGCCGGCGACGCGGCCGAAGCGGGCGTCCAGCGGTTCGGCGACGGCGTCCGGCGTGCGCGCCAGGAAGGCGTCGACCTGCACCGCGTTCTCGCGGGCCAGCAGCGCGCAGGTCGCATAAACCAGCGTCCCGCCGGGTGCCAGCGTGGGCCACAGCGCATCGAGCAGCGCCATCTGGGTCGCGACCAGCATGTCGAGATCGGATTCGCGCCGATGCAGCAGGATGTCCGGCTGCCGGCGCACGATGCCGGTGGCGGAGCAGGGCGCGTCTATCAGCACCGCGTCGAACGCGATGCCGTCCCACCACTCGGGCGGATACGTGGCGTCGGCGGCCTTCAGTTCCACCGCGGCGCCGGGCGCGACCCGCGCCAGCGTCTCCGCGGTGCGCCGCAGCCGGCGGGCGTCGATGTCGAGCGCGGTGATCCGCAGCGACGGATCGCGTTCGAGCAGATGCGCGGCCTTGCCGCCGGGCGCGGCGCAGGCGTCGAGCACGCGGGCACCGGGCGCCGGGGCGAGGACGTCGGCCACGGCCTGCGCCGAGGCGTCCTGCACCGAGACCGCGCCGTCCGCGAAGCCCGGCAGCTCGGCCACCGCGCGGGAGGTGTCGAGGCGTAGGGCGTCGGGCAGGGTGTCGTGCGGCGTCGCGTCGATGCCGGCGTCGCGCAGGCGTTCGAGATACGCATCGCGCGTGCCGAGGCGGCGATTCACCCGCAGCCACAGCGGCGCCGGCGCGGCGCTGGCGGCGAGGATCGCGTCCGCGTCGTCGGGCCAGTCCTGGCGCAGTTCGGCCAGCAGCCACGCCGGCCACGCCTGCGCAGGATCGGTGGCGGGCAGGCCTTCGCGCTGGGCGCGGCGGAGCAGGGCGTTGACCATGCCGGCCTGGTGCGTGCGGCCGAGCGCGCGTGCGGCTTCGACCGTGGCGTCCAATGCGGCGTGCGCGGGCAGTTGCAGCGCATCGAGCTGGGCGAAGCCGACGTACAGCAGCGCCTTCAGCGGATCGTCGCGGCGGGCGAGCGGCTTCGCGACCCAGGCGTCGAGCGCGGCGGCGTAGCGCGCGCGTTCGCGCAACGCGGCGAAGCAGATCGCCTCGACCAGCGCGCGGTCGCGCGGATCGTCCAGCGTCGGCAGCGCCTTCGCGAACTCGGCCTTCAGCGAACGGCCGCGATGCAGCACCGCGTCGAGGACGCGCGCGGCGGCGAGGCGGGGGGCGGTGCCGGATGTCGTCATGGAATGTGTTCGCGAGCAGCGTCGGATGATGTGGGAGCGGCGTGAGCCGCGACAGGGTGCAGCAAGGCTTTCCGGAATCCGTCGCGGCTCACGCCGCACCTACAGGCAAGCGCTGCGCAAACGGCCGGATCAGAGCAGATCCCGCCGCGCATTCAGATAGTCGGCGGCGGTGATCGCCTTGCCGCCTTCGCGCTGCAGCACGCGGATGCGCAGCGCGCCGGTGCCGCAGGCGATGTCGATGCCGTCGCGCGACGCCGCGAGCACGCTGCCCGGCGCGCGGTCGTGGGCGACGTCCAGCGCGATCGCGCCGTGGATGCGCACGCGCTCGCCGGCGAGCGTCGCCTCGGCGACCGGCCACGGATTGAACGCGCGGACCTTGTTCGCCAGCGCGACCGCGGGCTGCGTCCAGTCCAGCTTCGCCTCGTGCTTGTCGAGCTTGTGCGCGTAGGTCACGCCGGCTTCGGGCTGCGGCTTCGCGGCGGGCACGAGACCGGCGCGCAGCAGGCCGAGGCCGTCGGCCAGCACCTGCGCGCCGAGTTCGGAGAGACGGTCGTGCAACTGACCGCCGGTGTCGTCGGGCCCGATTGCGACCTTCTGCGACAGCAGCACCGGGCCGGTGTCCAGGCCTTTCTCCATGCGCATCAGGCAGACGCCGCTTTCGGTGTCGCCGGCCTCGATCGCGCGCTGGATCGGCGCGGCGCCGCGCCAGCGTGGCAGCAGCGAGGCGTGCACGTTCCAGCAGCCGTGGATCGGGATGTCGAGGATCTTCTGCGGCAGGATCAGGCCGTAGGCGACGACGACCATCAGGTCGGGCTTCAGCGCCCGCAGCGCGTCGCGCGAGACCTGCGTCTTCAGCGTCTCGGGCTGCAGCACCTCGATCCCGCGCTGGATCGCCTCCAGCTTCACCGGCGAGGCGGCGAGCGCGCGCCCGCGGCCGGCGGGCCGGTCGGGCTGGGTGTAGACCGCCACCACTTCATTCTGCCGCGCCGCGGCGCGCAGACAGGGGACGGCGAAGGCCGGCGTGCCGGCGAAGACGATGCGAAGGGACAATTTATTGAGTCTCGAAAGGCTATCTGCGGTTGACCATAACGCCATTGAAAAGTCCGTCAATGCCGCCAGGGAGAAAATCAAAAAAATGCTTATGGCGGTCGCCAAAAGAATCAGTGAATTCTACAGCCAGCCATAAATCATATGGCGTTTCGTCTTTTTTATAACTCCAGGAGAAAGCCACTTTTCGGCCAGACTCAAACGTCGTCATATCCCTCAGTTTTCGATGGCCAACTTGCGGGCTCCATGAAAACTCGACGTTGGTTACAGTGGCGCCAATGTTTTCGATAGATGTTCTCGTATGCAACTGATTGTCTGGAGAAAATGAAGCGCCTTCCGTATAGAATACGAATATCGGCTGGCTGGAAGCCTTCTGTTTTGCTTGCTCTTTCTGAATGGAATCCAAGTGGGATTCAAACTGTCTTTTCGACACGTCGACAAGTTCACGTTGCTGTTCGACAGAATTCTTTAGCTCTTCGGCTTGCAGTTCCAGTGCTTTTGTATTCAATTGCAACTCTTCGGCTTGTTGTTTGATCGCAATTCCTTGCAGGAAATACCCATAAACAAGCCAGATGAAGGCAACCGGCCCCGCGACACCTGCCAACAGATCACCGACTTCGTTTGGTGACATCCTGCGGAAGGTGTCCACGCCCTCCTCGCCGAAGACCACGCCGGCACTCAAGACAAGCAGGACCACGCCGTAACCGCCGGTCACGCCCCAGGCCCACCGCGTCAGCCGCTGGCGTTCCTGTTCAAAGTCAGTCTTCGTTTCCATGCGTCCCCTGCCGATTCATGCGCTGCACGCAGTCACGATGCCTTGCCGTCGCCCGGGATTATCACCTCTCCCCTCGCGGGAGAGGTCGACGCGCGCAGCGCGGCGGGAGAGGGGGAAGGTCGCGGGAGGCGCCGCGGTTGGCCCCCTCTCCCCAACCCCTCTCCCGCGAGGGGAGAGGGGTTGGGGAGAGGGGGCGGAGGGTTCGATGAGGTGGGGCAGGCGCTTCTAGATCACGCCGCCGACTTCGCCCGCCGCGCCTTCTCCAGCTTCTTGCGGACCATCTCGCGCTTCAGCGGCGAGAGGTAGTCGACGAACAGCTTGCCGTCGAGGTGGTCCATCTCGTGCTGGATGCAGATCGCCAGCAGGCCGTCGGTCTGCAGCTCGAACGGCTGGCCGTCGCGGCCGATGGCCTTCACGGTGATGACGTTGGCGCGGGTGACGTCGGCGAAGATGCCGGGCACCGACAGGCAGCCTTCCTGGTAGACCTGGTGGCCGTCGGCCTCGGCGATCTCCGGGTTGATGAACACCAGCGGCTGGTTCTTCTCCTCGCTGACGTCGATCACCATGAACCGGCGGTGGTCGTCCACCTGGCTGGCCGCCAGGCCGATGCCCGGGGCCTCGTACATGGTCTGGAACATGTCGTCGAGCCGCGCCTGGAACGCGGTGGACGCGATTTCGGCGGCCTCGACGGGCCGTGCCCTGGTCCGGAGCCGGGGGTCGGGGAATTCGAGAATTGAGAGGGACGTCATGTTTGCGTCGATGGGGGCGGGCGAAAGGCCCATTCCGGGCCATTGTACCGCCTTCCGACTTGCCAACGCCCGGGATTTGTGGGCTATAGTGCGGTCGATGTATTGGGGAAAATCCCAAGGGGAGCAAGTAGATGGCCGGCATCCTTAAGCGCTTTTCTCACCGTGCGAAGGTGGTGGGCGCCATTGCCCTCCTGACCGTGGGCACGTACGCGGTCGCCCAGGAGGAGTTCCGTGGCGACCACCCCGACACCTACGTGGTGAAGCGGGGCGACACCCTCTGGGACATCGCCGGGCGGTTCCTCCGCCGGCCGTGGCTGTGGCCGGAGATCTGGCAGGCCAACCCGCAGATCAAGAACCCGCACCTGATCTACCCGGGCGACGTGATCAGCCTGGCCTACCTGGACCGCGTGATGGTGACGCCGGGTCCGCGCAACGAGGGCGGCCCGATCGGCGCCATCCCGCTGTCCGACATCGAGGCCTACCTGCGTGACCTGCGCGTGGTCGACGAGTTCAAGACCCTGCCGTACGTGGTGGGCCTGGAAGAGGACATCACCCGCGGCGTGCAGGGCCACCTGGCCTATGCCCGGAACCTCGACGGCGCCCAGCTCGGCCAACGCTATGCGGTGGTCCGCCCGACCCAGCGCTACATGCGCATCGGCAAGCGCACCGGCACCGACATGCTCAGCCGCAACCACTATGACTTCCGCGGTGGCCTGATCCCGGGCTTCGGCTGGGGCGAGACCGCCAATTCCGACCTCGGCAAGGAATTCCTCGGCAACGAGTTGTACAAGGTCAACGCCGGCACCGTGGTCAAGCTGCGCGAAGGCGACGTCGAGGTCACCACCCTCAAGCTCGACGACAAGAACGTCGAGGTCCGCGTCGGCGACCGCCTGATCCCGGTCGACGCGCAGCCCTACGACCTGCAGTTCTTCCCGCACGCGCCGAAGCAGCCGCTCGACGAGGAGAAGGCCCGCGTGCTGGCGGTCGCCAACTCGCTGACCAGCGGCGGCCCGCGCGACGTGGTCGCGTTGTCGGTCGGTGCGCAGGATGGCGTCGACAACGGCACCGTACTCTCGATCTGGCGCCAGGGCACGAACGCGGTCGACCACGTCGAGGCCGGCTACTGGCGCGGCGAAGAGACGGTCACCCAAGGCGCGCGCGTGCAGCTGCCGGACGAGTACGCCGGCCACGTGATGATCTTCCGCACCTTCGACAAGGTCAGCTACGGCCTGGTCATGCAGAGCGTGAAGCCCAGCCGCGTCGGCTACCGGCTCAAGGGTCCGGACGCGAAGTAACGCCGGCCGGGGAACCGTTCGGAAAATCCCGACAGCACGATGCGACGGCGCCCGAGGGCGCCGTCGCCGTTTGCGGGGCAGGCTGTCGGCATGGACACGCTCGATGCCGATACCGAAGCCCTGCTCGCCCTGCTGCTGCCCGGCGGCCCCGTCGCGCCGCGGCGCGCTCTGCTCGACCGCCACGGCGGGCCCGCGGCCGTGCGCGCGCTGCCACGGGCGCGCTGGCGCGAAGCCGGGCTCGAAGCCCCACAGATCCGCGCCCTCGAAGGCGATGCCGGTGCGCTGGACGCCGACCTCCTCGCGCGCTGTCGCGCCTGGCTGCGCGTCCCCGGCCATCACCTTGTCGGATGGCACGATCCGGACTACCCGCCGCTGCTGCGCCGCGCCGGCAGCCCACCGCTGGCGCTGTTCGTCGACGGCGACCCGGCGCGGCTGTGGCATCCCGGGGTCGCCGTGGTCGGCAGTCGCGGCCCGACCGCCGGAGGCCGCGACAACGCCCGCGATTTCGCCCTGGCGCTGGCCCGGGCCGGGTTCGCCGTCACCAGCGGGCTGGCCGCGGGCATCGACCGCGCCGCGCACGAGGCGGCGCTGGCGGCGGGCGGGCTCACCGTCGCCGTGCTCGGCACCGGTCCC
Organism: Lysobacteraceae bacterium; assembly: GCA_044227145.1. Classification (GTDB taxonomy): domain Bacteria; phylum Pseudomonadota; class Gammaproteobacteria; order Xanthomonadales; family Xanthomonadaceae; genus Lysobacter_I. Next base: position 56,438 of record JBGAFR010000007.1, on the reverse strand, counting down.
GATGTGCCGTACCCGCAGGGTCATGCCGGGCTGATGGCGCGGATCGCCGCCACCGGCGCGGTGGTCAGCGAGCATCCGCCCGGCACCTCCGCCCGGCGGGAGCACTTCCCCAGCCGCAACCGCATCCTTGCCGGCCTCGCGCTGGGCACGCTGGTGATCGAGGCCGCCACCCGGTCCGGGGCGCTGATCACCGCGCGGCTGGCGGCCGAGGCCGGGCGCGAGGTGTTCGCGGTCCCGGGCTCGATCCACAACCCGATGGCCCGTGGCTGCCACCGCCTGCTCCGGGACGGGGCGGCACTGGTGGAATCAGCGGACGAGGTCATCGACGCGCTCGGTGCCTGGGCCGGGGCGCTGCGGGGCGAGCTGCGGCGCCGGCTGGGGGCCGCCGGTGCCGCCGCCGATCCGGTCGCCAGCGCCGGCAACGCCATCGGTGCCGGGCAGGCGCCCGCCGACCCCGACCACCACCGGTTGTGGTCGGCGCTCGGACATGACCCCACCACCATGGATCAGCTGGTCGAGCGCACCGGATTGACGACCGCCGCCCTGTCCCCCATCCTCCTCGCCATGGAGTTGCAGGGGCGGGTGTCGGTCGAGCACGGTCGCTGGTGCCGCCGATCCTCCGCCTCCTTCCTTTCCGATGCGCCCGCCGGCGCAAGTCAGGGGACATGAAAGAAAGCATCCTCGATGTCCTGCTCTACCTGTTCGAGCACTACATCGCCCAGGACGAGGATCTCGCCGGGGACCGCGATTCGCTGCAGAACAATCTGCTGGAGGCCGGCTTCAGCCCGGCCGAGATCCACAAGGCCTTCGACTGGCTCGACACCCTCGCCGCCCGCCGGCTGGAACCCGCCGCGCCGCGTGCGGACGGCCCGGTGCGGGTGTTCTTCGGCGCCGAGCTGGACAAGCTGGACGTCGATTGCCGCGGGTTCCTGATGTTCCTCGAACAGCAGGGCATCCTCGACGCCGACCAGCGCGAACTCGTCGTCGACCGTGCGATGGCGCTGGACCAGGACGAACTCGACCTCGACGACCTCAAGTGGGTCGTGCTGATGGTGCTGTTCAACCAGCCGGGGTCGGAAGCGGCCTACGCCTGGATGGAGACGCAGATGTTCGAGGACGACGGCGAACGGGTCCACTGACCCCCGCTTCGGCGACGTTCGTCCGCGAAAAGGCCGCGCCGGGCCGCCCGGCGGCTCCGGGGCGTGGCGCCACCGGGGTCGGTTCTGGGACACTGTGCGGGTGCGTCGCCACGCCCGGATCTCCGACCGGCGGCGGCGCCTTCCGGGGGATCGATGACCGACTGGTATTACCACGCCCCCGGCCAGGGCCGGGTGGGCCCGCTGAGCGCGGACGAGATGCGCCGGCGCTACCGCGATCGCACGATCGTGCTCGACACGCTCGCCTGGCACGAGGGCCTGCGCGAATGGCAGCCGCTGGAGCGGCTGATCGAGGAGCTGGGCCTCACCGGCGTGCAGCCGGACATGAGCAAGCCGCCACCGCCACCGCCGCCGCGCCCGGCCGCGGGCATGGCCTCGCACGCCGCCCGCGCGAACGTGGCGATGGCGCCGCCGCCGTCGAAGCGCAACGGCTGCCTGATCGCACTGCTCGTCATCGGCGTGCTCGGGCTGGTGCTGATGGCGATCCTCGCCGCGATCGCGTTGCCGGCCTACCAGGACTACGTGAAGCGCGCCAAGGCCGCGCAGATCCGGCAGACCGGCGGCGACGGCACGTTCGATGCCACCCGCCTCGACCGGACCGAGGGCCTGGCCCGCGAGTTGGTGACCGCGGCGATGCGCACGTCGTACGTCGCCAACGGCAACCGGTGCCCCGAGGAATACGAATTCGAGCAAGTGCTGGTCCGCGAGTCGCGGCTGCAGGGCGACGACGACGGCTGGTTCTCGCTGGATCCGACGCAACCGGCCGGCGGCGTCTGCGCGTATCGCGTCGAATTCCGCGGCCTCGGCCCTGAAACCAAGGGCCACGCGGTGCAGTACGAGGTCGTGCTGGACGGCGACGATGTCCGGATTTCCTGCCACAACCTCGACATGCCGGTGGGTGCCATCCCGTCGCGCTGCGGAGCCTGATGCCGTGAACCTGCCGCCGCCCGTGCCACCCGCCGCAACGCCCCCCGCACCCGCCGCGCCGCCCCGCAAGGGCCTGTCCGGCTGCGCCATCGGCCTGATCGTCGGCGCGGTGTTGCTCGTGGTCGCGATCCCCGTGATCGGCATCCTGGCCGCGATCGCGATCCCGCAGTACCAGGAGTACGTCGTCCGGACCCGCGTCACCGCCGGCTATGTCCATGTCAACGAGCTGCAGTCGCGCGTGGACGCATGGCGCCGGGACCATGACGACTGCCCCGGCAACACCGATCTCGGCCTGCCCGCGGACGACCGGGTCCCGCTGGGGCGCAGCGACGCGCCGGCGGCGGGCGTGGTGACCGTCGGCAGCCTCGACAGCGGCGAATGCGCGATCGAAATGCGCCTGGAGGGCGTGAATCCGAGCGTGGACGGCAAGACCCTGGTCGCGGTGTCCGACGGGACCGTCTGGCGCTGCGATGCCGGCACCCTCGAGGCGCGGCACCTCCCGCTCATCTGCCGCAACGCCGGCACCCCCCGACCCTGAACGACGGAATCGCCATGACCGAGTGGTACTACAGCGACGCCCAGCGCACCCAGCACGGCCCGGTGACGGCCGCCGATCTCGCCGCCCTGCACAGCCGCGGCCAGCTCCCGCCCGACGCCATGGTCTGGCGCGAGGGCATGTCCGCCTGGCGCCCGTGGCAGGAGATGATGCGCGAGGTGATCACCGGCGGCGCACCGGACGACCCGCAGGCCGAAGCCTTCGTGCGCGCGGCCGAGGCCGCGCCGGCCGACGGCGCCTACCGGCCCTACGCCATCGCCGAGGCCTCGCCGTACGCGCCGCCGCAGGCCCGGCTGGAGGCCGCCGACGAGGTGGTCCGCGGCGGCAGGATCGTCTACGCCGGGTTCTGGAAGCGCTGTGCGGCCTACGTCATCGACTCGTTCGTGGTCGGCGCGATCAACTACGCGTTCGCCATCCCGATCGGCATCTTCGCCGCCGTCGGCCTGGGGTCCAGCGCCACCCCCGACAATCCCTTCGGCAGCGGCGCGGCCATCGCCCTGATCGGCCTGATGTACCTGATCCAGATCCTGCTGCCCGGCATCTACTTCGGCTGGATGCAGTCCTCGCGGCACCAGGCCTCGCTGGGCAAGATGGCGATCGGCATCAAGGTGACCCGCGGCGACGGCGCGCCGATCCAGTTCTGGCGCGGGTTCGGCCGCTATTACGCGACCATCCTCAGCACGCTGATCCTGTTCATCGGCTTCATCATGGCCGGCTTCACCGAGCGCAAGCAGGCCCTGCACGACATGATCTGCGACACCCTCGTGGTCGACAAATACGCCTTCACCGACCACCCCGAATGGCAACGCGAGGAGCTGGGCACCGTCACCATCGTGGTGCTGGCGCTAGCCGGCCTGATGGTCCTCGGGCTGATCGCGCTGTTCGCCGTGCTGGGCGCCATGCTCGCCGGCGGCGTGCATTGACCGGGCTGTCGCTGTCCTTCCTCCGGATCCGCGCATGACCCAGTGGTATTACAGCGACGCGCAACGCGCCCAGCTCGGCCCGGTGACGGCAGACGAACTGGCGGCCCTGCACGGCCGTGGCCAGTTGCCGCCCGATGCCCTGGTCTGGCGCGAAGGCATGGCAGGCTGGCGGCCGTGGCGGGAGATGATGGGCGAGGTGATCGCCGGGAGTCCGGCCGGCCTTCCGGCGTCCGTGGCCCCGGCGGAGCAGGGCACTGCCGTATCCCGCGCCGAAACCGAACGATCGGTCTACGCGCCGCCGCTGGCGCGGCTGGAGGCGGCCCCGGACCGGGCGCCCACGGGGCGCATCGTGCACGGCGGCCTGTGGAAGCGTTTCGCGGCCCGGATGGTCGACGGCGTCGTCGTCGCGATGGTGCTCTACGCCCTCTGGTTGCCGCTGGTGTTCCTTGGTGGCGGGCTCGACCAGCCGCCGGGAGACCCGGCCGCCGGTGCCGCCGCGACGGTGCTCGTCCTGCTCATCTATCCGCTGAGCCTGCTCATCCCCATGGTCTACTACGGCTGGATGCAGTCCTCGAGGCGCCAGGCCACGCTCGGCAAGCTGGCGGTGGGCATCAAGGTGGTGCGTTCCGACGGCCGCCCGGTCTCGTTCTGGCGGTCCGCCCTGCGCGAATTGATGTACGGCCTGTTCGGCATGGTCACCTGCGGCACCGGCCCGCTGATCATCGGGGTCATGGTCGCCGCGACCGAGCGCAGCCAGGGCCTGCACGACATGGCCAGCGATACCCTGGTGGTGGACAAGTTCGCCTTCACCGACCGTCCGGACCTGCAGGACGCGTCGCTGGGCACCCCGGCGATCGTGATCTTCGTGCTGTTCGGCCTGCTCCTCGTGGTGGCGACCGCGGCGATCGTGTTCGCCATCGCGGTCGGCGGCCGTTGATCGCCGCGGGAGCGGACCGGCGGCGGCGCGCAGAACCTGAACAGGGCGCCCTCCACGGTTCAGCCCGCCGCCTGCCGAGGCCCGCCGGCCCGGCCCGGCGAACCCTTCGATCTCGCGACGCTTGACACCGGCGCCCCGGCCGTGACACCACTAAAAAAAGAGAACTGACCGACGCCCGGGCCTCCCCCGGGCGTCGCCTTCTGGCCCGGGGCCTCGTCCCGGGCCCTGCCGACGGTCCCCGCCCGGGGCCGAGGCCTTTCCGGATCCCCGCCCGAGATGCCCAAGAACCTCCTCATCGTCGAATCCCCCGCCAAGGCGAAGACGATCAACAAGTACCTCGGCAAGGACTTCCAGGTCCTGGCCTCCTACGGCCACGTCCGCGATCTGGTGCCGAAGGAGGGCGCGGTCGATCCCGAGCGCGGCTTCGCCATGCGCTACGAGCTGATCGACAAGAACGAGAGGCACGTCGACGCCATCGCCAAGGCGGCCAAGGCCGCCGACCACCTCTACCTCGCGACCGACCCGGACCGCGAAGGCGAGGCGATCAGCTGGCACATCGCCGAGATCCTGAAGGAACGCGGCCTGCTCAAGGACCGCACCCTTGAGCGGGTGGTGTTCACCGAAATCACGCCGCGCGCGATCAAGGAAGCCATGGGCAAGCCGCGCGCGATCGCCAGCGACCTGGTCGACGCCCAGCAGGCGCGCCGCGCGCTGGACTACCTGGTCGGCTTCAACCTCTCGCCGGTGTTGTGGCGCAAGGTCCAGCGCGGGCTCTCCGCCGGCCGCGTGCAGTCGCCGGCGCTGCGCATGATCGTGGAGCGCGAGGAGGAGATCGAAGCCTTCGTCGCCCGCGAATACTGGACGGTGGAAGCCGAGTGCGTGCATCCCTCGCAGTCGTTCACCGCCAAGCTCAACAAGCTGGACGGCAGGAAGTTCGAGCAGTTCACGATCACCGACGGCGACAGCGCCGAAGCGGCGCGCAAGCGGATCGTCGCCGCCGCGCAGGGCGTGCTGCAGGTCACCGACGTCGCCAGCAAGGAGCGCAAGCGCCGCCCGGCGCCGCCGTTCACCACCTCGACGCTGCAGCAGGAAGCCTCGCGCAAGCTCGGCTTCACCACCAAGCGCACCATGCAGGTCGCGCAGAAACTGTACGAAGGCGTGGCGATCGGCGAAGAAGGCACGGTCGGCCTGATCAGCTACATGCGTACCGACTCGGTCAGCCTCTCGGTGGACGCGCTCGGCGAGCTGCGCGACGTGATCGCCCGCGACTACGGCACCAAGGCGCTGCCAGACAAGCCGAACTTCTACCAGACCAAGTCCAAGAACGCCCAGGAAGCGCACGAAGCGGTGCGCCCGACTTCGGCGCTGCGCACGCCGGCGCAGGTGTCGCGCTTCCTCAGCGACGACGAGCGTCGGCTGTACGACCTGATCTGGAAGCGCACCGTCGCCTGCCAGATGGTGCCGGCGACGCTCAACACCGTCAGCGTCGACCTGGCCGCCGGCAGCGAGCACAGCTTCCGCGCCAGCGGCACCACGGTGGTCGATCCGGGTTTCCTCGCCGTCTACGAGGAAGGCAAGGACCAGAAGAATGCAGAGGACGACGACGAGGGCCGCAAGCTGCCGGCGATGAAGCCCGGCGACCGCGTGCCGCTGGATCGCGTCCATGCCGACCAGCACTTCACCCAGCCGCCGCCGCGCTTCACCGAAGCGGCGCTGGTGAAGGCGCTTGAGGAATACGGCATCGGCCGGCCGTCCACCTACGCCTCGATCATCCAGACCCTGCTGTTCCGCAAGTACGTCGAGATGGAAGGCCGCAGCTTCCGTCCCAGCGACGTCGGCCGCGCAGTCAGCAAGTTCCTCTCCGGCCATTTCACCCGCTACGTCGACTACGACTTCACCGCGAAGATGGAGGACGAGCTGGACGCCGTCAGCCGCGGCGAGGAGGAGTGGGTCCCGCTGATGGAGAAGTTCTGGGGCCCGTTCAAGGAACTGGTCGAGGAGAAGACCGAATCGGTCGACCGCAGCGAGGCCACCGGCGCGCGTGAACTCGGCACCGATCCCAAGTCCGGCAAGCCGGTCAGCGTGCGTCTCGGCCGCTACGGGCCCTACGCGCAGATCGGCGACAAGGACACCGACGAGAAGCTGGAGTTCGCCTCGCTGCGCCCCGGCCAGTCGATGCACACCATCACCCTGACTGAAGCGCTGGAATTGTTCCGGCTGCCGCGCAAGCTCGGCGAGAGCGGCGGCGAGGAGGTCAGCGTCGGCATCGGTCGCTTCGGCCCGTTCGCCAAGCGCGGCAGCACCTACGCCTCGCTGAAGAAAGAGGACGACCCCTACACCATCGATCTGGCCCGCGCGGTGTTCCTGATCGAGGAGAAGGAAGAGATCGCCCGCAACCGGATCATCAAGGAATTCGCCGGCAGCGACATCCAGGTGCTCAACGGCCGCTTCGGCCCTTACATCAGCGACGGCAAGCTCAACGGCAAGATCCCCAAGGACCGCGAGCCGAAGTCGCTGACCCTGGAAGAGGTGACCCAGCTGCTGGCCGACACCGGCAAGCCGGCGCGTCGCCCGTTCGGGAAAAGTGCTGCCGGTGCGAAGAAGGCGGCGGCCAAGAAGGTCGCCGCGAAGAAGAGCGCCGAGCCGAAGCCGAAGGCCGCGAAAAAGGTCGTCGCCAAGAAGGCGCCCGCGAAGAAGGCCGCCAAGAAAACCGCGAAGAAGGCGGTGAAGAAGGCCGCGAAGCCGGCGGCTGTCGCCTACGAACCGGCGAAGCCGCTGATCACCCAGAAGCCGGTGGCCGAGCCGGGCAAGAAACGGGTGGTGAAGGCGTCGGCGGGCTGAACCGGCACGAACCCCGGCGCCCCGGCGGCTTTTCCTCGCCGCCACCGCATTGCAGGATGGCGCCCATGCGCGCCCGCCTGCTGCTCCCCGCGATCGTCCTGTCCGGGCTCGTCCCGGCGCTGTCGCCCGCCCCGGCGCGGGCCGACGATGCGGTGGTCATTTATCGCTGCACCGGCCCCGACGGCCGCCTGACCCTGCGCGACTCGCCCTGCGCCAGGGGCGAGCGCCAGGAAACCCGCAGCATGGTCCGGCCGAAGGATGCCCAGCCGCGCCCGCAGCCGCCGGTGCCCGTCGCCGTCGCTGCACCGGTGCCGCCGCCGCAGGTCATCGTGGTCAACGCGCCGAGGCCGATGTACGAATGCGTGACCCCCGACGGCGATCGCTACGTCAGCGAAAGCCCGGAAGGCCGTCCGCGTCAGGTGCCTGCATGGACGCTGGGCGCGCCGGTGCTGGCCCGGGTCCCGGTGCGCGAACCCGGCCAGCTCGAAGTCCGGGTCGACGATGGCCATGTCGGCGGCCATTACCGCAGCGGGAGCTACGGCGCGGTGGTGGTGCCCACGCTGGCCGGCTACGGCGCCACGACCTGGGTCCGCGATGCTTGCGATGCGCTGCCGCAGGTCGAGGTCTGCGCCCGCCTGCGCGACCGCCGCGGCGAGATCGGCCGCCGGTTCGCCATCGCTCAGCCATCCGAGCGCGCGGAACTGTCGCGCGAGCAGCGCGGCATCGACGCCCGGCTCGCCCAGGACTGCCGCTGATGCGCGCTCGAACGGCCGTCGTCCTGCCCCTCGCGCTCTGCGCCGCCCTGCCGGTCGCGCCCCTGCGCGCCCAGACCGGCGCGATCACCATCTACCGCTGCGTCGACCCGGTCACCGGCGCGGTAGCCCTGCAGAACGACATCCCTTGCCCGAAAGGCCAGCAGCAGACCGTGCGCAAGCTCGACCCGCCGCCGGCCTACCGCGCACCGCCCGCACCGCCGCCGGCGGCCGCCCCGGCGCCCGCGCCGCGCGCCGTCGCCGACAAGGCCCCGCCGCCCCCGCCCCCGCCTGCGGTGCGCCTGCCGCCCCCGCCGCTGTTCCAGTGCCGCACGCCGGACGATCGCGACTACCTCGGCGATCGCGGCGATCCACCGGCCAGCTGCGTGCCGATGGCGACCGTCGGTATCGACGGCACGTCCACGCTCGGCGCCGGCCAGGCCTGCGAGATGCAGCGCGACGAATGCACCGAGGTCCCGGCCGAACAGCTGTGCGTCGCCTGGAAGAAACGGGTCGACGAGGCCGAATTCCGCTGGAAGTTCGCCGGCGGCCGCGACGACGACCGCAAGGCCGAGTACGAACGCCTCGGCCGGATCTATCGCGACAGCACCTGCGGCGGCTGAGCGCGGATCAGCCCCCGCCCAGCGCCGCGCGCAGGCTCGCCGAGCCCTGCCGGCGCAGCGCCGCCGCCGGGTCGGCCACGGCGGCCCGGCGCGCACCGCGCTTCGGTGCACCGCTGCCCGCGGCCACGAACGCCGCCCGCACGGCCGGGTCGGTGGCGAGGAAGAATTCGATCTCGTCGATCAGGCTCGGCGGCGGGCCCGTGCGCGCGGCCCGCGTCGCGCGGGCGGGCGCGGGGCCGTGGAGTTTCGCCACCGCGGTCGCCAGCTGCCGGGGCCCGAGTTCGGGCACGTAGCGCTGCAGCCGCGCCCAGTCGGTCTCGGCGCTGGCACGGCTGGGCGGGCGCGCCGCGCTGCGCAGGCGGACGCCGCCGAACGCCGGCAGCGGGGCCGCCAGCAGGGCGTTGGCATCGACGATGCCCGGGCCGTAGCGCCGCACATTCCAGCCGGGCGGGGTGCGGCAGCTCGCCTGCAGCAGGTCGCGGAAGACCGAGGCGAGCCGCCCGCCGTAGCGCTGGCGCAGCGCGGCCGCGCCGCCGTGGCGTTCCAGCCACAGCGCGCAGACGCCGGCGAGGGTGGCGGTCGCGTAGGAGGTACCGTCGCTGCGCGCGGTGTCGAACGCGACCTGGCCGCTGCGCACGTGCGCCCACGCGCGCCAGACCGATTCGCCCGGCGCGGTGATGTCGACCGCGGCGCCGGACGCCGAACCGCGCCACGGCTTGTCGGCGGCGTTGCTCGCGGCCACTGCGATCACGCTCTCCAGCAGCGCCGGGAACATGACCATCAGCGTGTGGTTGCCGGCGGCGCCGAACAGGATCCGACCGTCGGCGACCAGCGCATCCGTCGCCCGCGACAGCGAGCGGCCCGCCCACGGGCCGCCGAGGCTCATCGAGACCAGGTCGCAGCCGCGGTCGCGGCAGCGGTACAGGGCCTGGATCAGCCGGGTGAAGTCGAAATGGATCACCGAGCCCGAGACCCGCATCGGCGCCAGCGCGGCGCCGGGCGCGATGCCGGAGAGCGCGTCGCCGCCGTCGCTGAAGATCACGCTGGCGGTGGCGGTGCCGTGGCCCGGGAAACTGCCGGACAGCGGGTCGCGCGCGTCGGGATCGCCGTCGACGAAATCGAAGCCGTCGCCGATGCGCAGGCGCGCGCCCGCGATCAGCGGATGGTCGGTGTAGCCGGTGTCGGGGTGGCCGACCAGCACGCCGCGGCCGGTGGCGCCGGTGGCGGCGCGCGCGGCATCGGCGCGCACGGCGCGATCGGACCAGTCGTGCGGCGCGGAGCCAGGCAGGTCGGTGCCGCCGGTGCTGCTGGCGCGCCGGGTCTTCGGCGATGGCGGTGCGGGTTCGAGGCGATAGCCGACCGCCGGCTCGGCGTCCGCCACCAGCGGATGCGCGCGCAGCGCATGCACCGCCTCCCAGGCGCGGGCGACGGTCACCCGCCGGCCCTCGGCGAACGGCACCCGCACGTCGCTCGCGCCCTTGCCCAGCGGTTCGCCAGCGTCGTCCGCGGCGATCGCGGCGAAGGCGGGCACCTCGGCGCGCAGGCGCTTCAGCAGCTTCCTGCGTTCGGCGGCGGGGAAGGCGTCGCCCAGGTCGACCACCAGGCCGTGGACGTCGTATCGCGAGCGGGGTCCGGTCATTGCGCTGCTCCGTGTCGGTCGTGCGACGAGGCACCACGGGAAGCTTACCCGTCTCCATTCGCGACGGCCGCGACGCCGCCGGTGCGCATCGGGTGCGCCGAGGGGCCGCTTCGGTCGGTGTCCGGGATCGCGCCGGGCCTCGGACTTCGGGCGCGGCTTAGCCGGTCGCGCCGAAGCGTTCCGCGGACCACGACGCCACCGCATCGACCAGCGCGGCCTGCTGGTCCAGCGCGGTGAAGGTGTGGTTGGCCGTCGGGAACCAGCGCACGTCGACGCGGCCGCGCAGGTCGGGGAAGGCTTCGAACAGCTGGTCCGGATGGTTGCAGCGCACGCCCTGGGCCGCGGTGTACAGCGACAGCACGCGCACGCCGCGATCGGCGAGGGTCCGCAGCAGGCGGCCGTACTCGGCCTGCGCCGGCGGCGCGCGGCGGCTGTCCGCTTCGGGCGTGCCGGTGGGCGCGGGTGCGGGGCGCAGCCGGCGCGCGAGCTTCGCCGGCAGCCGCATCCAGAAGCGAGGATCGCGCAGGCGATGCAGCAGCCGCCGGCGCCACGCGCCGGGCGTGGCGTAGGCGGGCGGATCGACCAGCGCGAGGCCCACGATCCGCGGGTCCTCCGCGGCGGCGGCCAGCGCGTTGTCCGCGCCCGAGCACAGGCCGAACACGATCGCCCCCGCGGTGCCGTCCGCGCCGGCTGTGAGATCATGCAGCGCGGTCCGGATGTCCGCGACCGCACTGACGCGGAAATCGAGCCGATCGGGAATCGGCCCGCTGTCGCCGATGCCGGAGAGATCCATGCGCAGGACGCGGTGGCCGATGCCGGCCAGCCGGCGCGCCAGGCGCACGTGCAGCCGGTGCGGCCCGATGCGGTGGATCACGCCGGCATTGACGATCAGCACGGGCGGAACCGCGCGCGGCGTCTGCGGATCGGTCGCGATCGCGACCAGCGGCCGGTCCGGGAGCAGCGCGACCACGCGCTCGCGGGCAGGGGCCTGCGGGGAAGACATCGGGGAGACCTGTGGGATTGCCTGCCTGAGGCGATTCTGACGTTGGAACGGAAGCGACCATACACGCGGGGGGGATGGTGCTGTCAATTCGCATGATCGATGTGCCGGACCGGGCGGACGACGCCTCGCCGGCACGGCAACTGCTCGTTTCGACCCAGGCGACGCCGCGGCTGCGGCCGCGCGGCGCCGCGGTGCTGCTGTGCAATCCGTTCGGCGAGGAGGCCGTGCGTGCGCACCGCGCCTATCGCGTGCTGGCCCGGCGGCTCGACGAGGCCGGCTATCCGACCATGCGCTTCGACTACGCCGGCACCGGCGACTCCTCCGGCGAAGCTGGCGAACACGGCATCGCCGACTGGCTCGCGGACATCGCCGCGGCCGCCGACGCGCTGCGCGCCGACAGCGGGCAATCGCGGATCGTCGTGATCGGCCTGCGCCTCGGCGCCACCCTCGCCGCGCTCGCGGCGCAGCGCGGCCTGCTGCGGCCGGCGCACCTGCTGCTGTGGGATCCCGTGGTCGACGGCGCCGGCTACCTGCGCGACCTCGAACGCGCCCATCGCGACTACCTGCGCAGCGAGCTCGGCGCCGCCGCGCCCGCCGACGACGGCGGGCCGCTGGGCGAAGCGCTGGGCACGCCGCTGACGCCGTCGCTGCGCGCGGAACTGGCCGCAACGGACCTGGCCGCCGCGCCGCCCGTCGCACCCGTGGTCACCGTGCTGCGCACCCAGCGCGATGCCGACGCCGACCGACTGCACGCCGCGTGGGCGTCGGACGGCCGCACCCACTGGATCGACCTGGACGCGAGCGCGTCCTGGAATTCCGACGCCGCGCTCAACGCCGCGGTCGTTCCGATGCGCGAACTGCTCGCGCTGATCGCCCGCATCGAGGCCTGCCACCCGTGATGTCCGAAGTGCCTTCCGTGCCCGCCGCCGGTGGCGAGCGCCCGCCGTACCGTCCCGACGCCACCGTCCACGGCCTGTTCCGCGAGGCCGCGCGCCGGCATCCGCAGCGCATCGCGCTGGTGTGGCCGGAAGGCGACTGCCGCTATGCCGAGCTCGATCGCCGCTCCGACGCGCTCGCCGCGCGGCTGCGCGCCGCCGGCATCGCCCACGAGGCGCCGGTGGCGCTGTGCCTGCCGCGTTCGCCGGACGCCATCGTCGCCGCGCTCGCCGTGCTCAAGGCCGGCGCGGCCTACCTGCCGATCGATCCCGATTACCCCGAAGCGCGCCTGCGCCGCATCCTCGAAGACGCCGGCGCGCCGCTGCTGCTCACCGATGCCGCGCATGCCGCGGCGCTGGACGGCTTCGCGCCGGTCACCCTCGTGCTGCCGGACTGGAGCGCACCGGTCGAGACGGCTGAACCGCCCGAGGACATCGCCGGGCCGCGTAGCCTCGCCTACGTGATGTTCACTTCCGGCTCGACCGGCACGCCGAAGGGCGTGCAGATCGAGCACCGGTCGATCGTGCGCCTCGTCGGCGACGTCGACTACATCCGCCTCGACACCGACACCTGCATGCTGCATGCGGCGCCGCTGGGTTTCGACGCGTCGACGCTGGAGCTGTGGGGCCCGCTGCTCAACGGCGGCCGCTGCGCGATCCTGTCCGCGCCGGTGCCCGACGCGCGCGCGCTGGCCGAGGTCATCGGTCCGCTCGGCGTCACGTCGGCGTGGCTGACCGCGGCGCTGTTCAATGCCGTCGTCGACGAAGATCCGCAGGCACTGTCCGGCCTGCGCCAGCTGTTCACCGGCGGCGAGGCGCTGTCGCCGTCGCACGTGCGTCGCGCGTACGCGGCGCTGCCGGAGGTGTTGCTGCACAACGGCTACGGCCCGACCGAATGCACGACGTTCGCGACCACGTTCGCGATCCCGCGCGAGCTGCCGGCCGACGCCATCGCAATCCCGATCGGCCGCGCCATTCCCGACACCACGCTGCGCGTGCTCGATGCAGGCGGCGCCGAGGTCGCGGACGGCGCCGAGGGCGAACTGTTCCTCGGCGGTCGCGGGCTCGCCCGCGGCTACCTCGGCCGCCCGGACCTCGATGCCGAACGCTTCATCGCCGATCCGTTCGCGACGGGCGAACGCCTGTACCGCACCGGCGACCGCGTGCGCCGCGACGCCGACGGCGTGGTGCACTTCGTCGGCCGCGCCGACGACCAGGTGAAGATCCGCGGCTACCGCATCGAACCCGGCGAGATCGAGGCCGCGCTGGCGGCGCTCGACGGCGTGCGCGCCTGCGCGGTCGTCGCCCGCGACGGCACCGGCGGCAAGCGGCTGGTGGCCTACGTCGTCGCCGACGGCTGGGATGCGTCCACGGCACGCGCGGCGCTGGCGCGCGAACTGCCGGAGTACATGCTCCCGTCCGCGTTCGTGCCGCTTACGGCGCTGCCGATCACCGCCAACGGCAAGCTCGATCGCGCCGCGCTGCCGGCGCCGGGCCGCGAACGCCCACCGCTGGCCGCGCCGTACCGTGCGCCGCGCGACGAGCGTGAGATCGCGGTCTGCGCCGCATTCGCCGACGTGCTGGACCTCGATCGCGTCGGCATCGACGACGCCTTCTTCGAGCTCGGCGGCGACTCGCTGGCCGCGCTGCGCGTGCTGCGCCTGCTGCGCGAACGCGGCGTCGGCGATGCGCGCCCCGCGCAGCTGTTCGGCGCGCCGACGCCCGCCGCGCTCGCGCGTCGCCTCGCCGGCGAGGAAGCGCCCGCGCCGCGCGTGCGTGAGACGCGCCCGCGTGGCGATGCGCACGAAGCCATCGCCATCGTCGGCATGGCCGGGCGTTTCCCGGGTGCGGACGACGTCGAGGCGTTCTGGCGCAACCTCTGCGACGGCGTCGAATCGATCCGCTTCTTCCGTCCGGACGAACTGGATCCGTCGATCCCGGCCGCGCTGCGCGAGGATCCGGCCTACGTGCCGGCGCGCGGCGTGCTCGACGGCGTCGAATGCTTCGACGCCGGCTTCTTCGGCATCTCGCCGCTGGAAGCGCAGCTGATGGACCCGCAGCACCGGCATTTCCTCGAGACCGCGTGGCATGCGCTCGAACACGCCGGCTACGTGCCCGAGAGCGTGCCCGGCGCGGTCGGCGTGTTCGGCGGCATGTACAACGCGACGTACTACCAGCGCCACGTGCTCGCGCATCCCGAGCTGATCGCGCGGCTCGGCGAAATGCCGACGATGCTGGCGAACGAGAAGGACTACCTCACCAGCCGCACCGCGCACCGGCTCGGCCTCGACGGCCCGGCGGTGAGCGTGCACACCGCGTGTTCGACCTCGCTGGTCGCGACGATCATGGCGATGGACAGTCTGCGCGCGGGGCATTGCGACCTCGCGTTGGCCGGCGGCGTGGCGATCACCTGCCCGCCGAACAGCGGCCTGCTGCACCAGGACGGCGCGATGGTCTCGCGCGATGGCCACACCCGCACGTTCGACGCCGACGCCAGCGGCACGGTGTTCTCAGACGGCGTGGCGATCCTCGCGCTGCGCCGGCTCTCCGATGCCATCGCCGACGGCGACACCGTGTACGCGGTGCTGCTCGGCGGTGCGATCAACAACGACGGCGCCGAGCGCGCCAGCTTCACTGCGCCCAATCCCGCTGGCCAGGCCGCCGTCATCGCGATGGCGCAGGACGCCGCGGGCGTCGACGCGCGCAGCATCGGCTACCTCGAGGCGCACGGCACCGCGACCCCGATCGGCGACCCGATCGAGATCGACGGCCTGACCCGCGCGTTCCGCCGGCATACCGCCGACAGCGGTTTCTGCGCGATCGGTTCGGTCAAGAGCAATGTCGGCCATCTCGTCACCGCCGCCGGCGCCGCCGGTCTGATCAAGACCGCGCTGGCGCTGCATCGCGAAACGCTGCCGCCGACGATCGGCTACGCGCGACCGAACCCGCAGATCGACTTCGACGCCACGCCGTTCGTGCCGCAGGCGACGCTGGCCGCGTGGCCGCGCGGCGATGCGCCGCGCCGTGCCGGCGTCAGCGCCTTCGGGTTCGGCGGCACCAATGCGCACGTGATCGTCGAGGAAGCGCCGGTCGCTGCGCTGATGCCGGTCGCGCAGCCGTCGTCGCGCGACGAACAGCTGCTGGTCGTCTCGGCGCGTACGCCCGAGGCGGTGGACACGGCATGCGCACGGCTCGCCGCTGCGTTCGAGCGCGAGGACGCGCCGTCACTGGCCGACGCCGCGCACACGCTCCGCGTCGCGCGTCGCGCATTCCCATGCCGCCGTGCCGTCGTCGCCAGCGATGTCGCCGATGCCGTGCGTCGTCTGCGCGAAGCCGCGTCGTCCGCACACGCTGCCGATGCACCGGAAGCCGTGTTCCTGTGCACCGGCCAGGGCGCGCAGTACGCCGGCATGGGCCGTGGCCTGTACGCGAGCGAGCCGGTGTTCCGCGCCGCCTACGACGCCTGCTGCGACCTGCTGGCCGGCGACTTCGAGGAAGACCCGCGCGCGCTCTTCCTCGACGCCGTCGCCGACGACGCGCTGACCGCCACCCGGCTCACGCAACCGGCGCTGTTCGCACTCGAATACGCGCTGGCGGCGTTGTGGATGTCCTGGGGCGTGCAGCCGCGCGCACTGGTCGGGCACAGCGTCGGCGAATTCGTCTGCGCGGTATTGGCCGGCGTGCTGTCGCTGGCCGACGCGGTCGCGCTGGTCGCCTTGCGCGGCCGCGCGATGCAGGCGCAGCCGACCGGCGGGATGCTGTCGGTGCGGCTGTCGGCGGAGGCGGTGGCGCCGTACCTCGCCGACAGCGAAGTGGAGTTGGCTGCCGAGAACGCGCCGAACCTGTGCGTCGTCGCCGGCCCGAACGCCGCGCTCGATGCGCTCGAAGCGAGGCTCGCGGCCGACGGCGTCGTCGCCAAGCGGCTCGTCACTTCGCACGCCTTCCACTCGGCGATGATGACGCCGGCGATCGACGCCATGCGCGAACGCCTGCGCACGGTAACGCTGTCGCCGCCGCGCATTCCCATCGTCTCCACCGTGACCGGCGCGCCGCTGACGGACGCGCAGGCCTGCGATGCCGAGTACTGGGCCACGCACCTGCGCGTGCCGGTGCGCTTCGCGCCCGCGGTCGCGCATGCCCTTGCCGATCCGCGTCGCGTCGGCATCGAACTCGGCCCACGCGCCACGCTGGCGACGCTGGCGAAGCAGTGCCTGCCGCGTCGCGAGGGCACCGTCGCCCTCGCCAGTCTCGCCGATACGCCGGAGGCCGAAGGCGCCGCGCTCGCCGCCGCGCTCGGCCGCTGGTGGTGCCTGGGCGGCACGCCGGACTGGCGCGGCTACGTCGCGCACGAAACGCGTCGCCGCGTCGCGCTGCCCGGCTATCCGTTCGCCCGCGAGCGGCACTGGGTCGAGGCGGCGTCGCTCGCTGCGCCTGTGGCACGCGAAGCGGCTGCACCGGTCGTCGAAGCCATGGCGCAGGCGACCGAGACGTCGACCGCCGCCAGCGACATGCTGCCGCGGCTGCTGGCGATGATCGAGGACGTGTCGGGCGTCGAACTCGGCGCGGGCGACACGCAGACGCCGTGGCTGGAGCTCGGTCTGGATTCGCTGGCGCTGACCCAGCTTGCGCTGCAGCTGCAGCGCGGCTTCGGCGCGAAGATCCCGTTCCGGCAGATCATGGAGCGCTACGCCACCGCCGAAGCGCTGGCGGCGCGGCTGGAGGAGCTGCGCGGCGATGCGCCACCGGCGGACGAATCCGCGCCTGGGACGATCGCGACGACATCCGCAGCGCCCGCCACGGGCGACGACGCCGAGGAAGGCGCGCAGCGCTACGACGTCAAGAAGGCGTTCGGTGCGATCGCGCGCATCCACACCCGCGCCGACGCGCTGACGCCGCAGCAGCGCGCGCGCCTCGACGGCCTGATCGCGCGCTACACCGCGCGCACCGCGCGCTCGAAGGCGTACACCACCGAGCACCGGCCGCACATGGCCGACCCGCGCGTGGTCAACGGCTTCCGGCCGCTGACCAAGGAGCTGACCTACCAGCTCGTGATCGAGCGCTCGCGCGGCTCGCGGCTGTGGGACATCGACGGCAACGAATACGTCGACGTGCTCAACGGCTTCGGCATGAACCTGTTCGGCTGGCAGCCGGACTTCCTGCGCGAGACGCTGCACGAGCGCATCGACCTGGGCTACGAGATCGGCCCGCAGCACGTGCTGGCGGGCGAGACCGCCAAACTCTTCGCCGAGGTCACCGGCGCCGAGCGCGTCGCGTTCTGCAACACCGGCTCCGAGGCGGTGATGGGCTGCATGCGCATCGCCCGCACCGTCACCGGCCGCAGCACGATCGCCATCTTCACCGGCGCCTACCACGGCATCTTCGACGAAGTGATCGTGCGCGGTACGAAGAAGCTGCGCAGCGTGCCGGCGGCGCCCGGCATCATGCCGTCGACCGCGCAGAACGTGCTGGTGCTCGACTACGGCACCGAGGAATCGCTGCGGATCCTGCGCGAGCGCGCGCACGAACTGGCCGCGATCCTGGTCGAACCGGTGCAGAGCCGGCGCCCGGATTTCCGCCCGGTCGAGTTCCTGCGCGACCTGCGCACGCTCTGCGACGACAGCGGCGCGCTGCTGATCTTCGACGAAGTGGTCACCGGCTTCCGCGCGCATCCCGCCGGCGTGCAGGGCCTGTTCGGCATCCGCGCCGACCTCGCGTCCTACGGCAAGGTGGTCGGCGGCGGTTTCTCGATCGGCGTCATCGCCGGCAAGCGTCCGTACATGGACGCGCTCGACGGCGGCCACTGGCAGTACGGCGACGATTCGGTGCCGACGGTCGGCGTGACCTACTTCGCCGGCACGTTCGTGCGCCATCCGCTCGCGCTGGCCGCGACCAAGGCGACGCTCGCGCACCTGCAGGCGCAGGGTCCGCAATTGCAGGCGGCGCTGACCGCGCGCACCACCGGCATGGTCGAGCGCGTCAACGCGGCCATGGTCGAGCTCGGCGCGCCGTTCAAGCTCGTTACCTTCGCCTCGTGGTGGCGCAACCAGTTCACCGAGGACCTGCCCTACAACGACCTGATCTACACGATGCTGCGCGACCGCGGCATCCATATCCTCGACAACTTCCCCTGCTTCCTGACCACGTCGCACTCCGACGCGGACGTCGACCGCATCGTCGAGGCCTACCGCGACGCCGCGGCGGAGATGATCGCCAGCGGCTTCTTCCCGGAACGCCGCGCCGCGCTGGAAGCCGGCGACGGCGTGCGCCTGGTGCCGACCACCGAAGCGCAGCGCGAAGTGTGGCTGGCCGACCGTCTCGGCACCGAAGCCTCGCTGGCCTACAACGAATCGGTGTCGCTGCACCTGCGCGGCGCGCTCGACGTCGAGACGCTGCGCGAGGCCGTGCGTGCGCTGCCGCGCCACCACGACGCCCTGCGCGCGACCTTCACCGAAGACGGTCTGTCGCTGCGCGTGCCTGCCGAGGCGCCGGTGCTGGACGTGCCGCTGCGCGACGTGTCGACCGAGGCCGATCCGCAGGCGGCGCTGGCGGCGGTCGCGGCGCGCCATGTCTCCGAACCGTTCGATCTCGTCGCCGGTCCGCTGCTGCGCGCGGAGATCGTGAAGCTCGCGCCCGAGCATCACGTGCTGGTGCTCAGCGGCCATCACATCGTGCTCGACGGCTGGTCGTTCTGGGTGCTGGTGAAGGATCTGGCGGCGACCTGCCGCGGCGATGCGCCGGCCGACGCGCCGTCGTTCGCCGACTACGCCGCCGCGCAGGCGCAGCCCGACGCCGACGCACGCAGCACGCGCGAGTCGGATCTCGGGTGGTGGGCGCACTTGTTCGCCGACGGCGGCCCGTTGCTGGACCTGCCGACCGATCGACCGCGTCCGCCGGTGCGCACGCAGCGCGCGGGCCGCGAGGATCACGTGCTGCCCGCCGAGCTGCTCGGTCGCGTGCGCAGGCTCGGTGCCGCGCACGGCGCCAGCCTGTTCGCGACGCTGATCGCCGGCTTCGGCACGCTGCTGCACCGGCTCACAGGTCAGGACGATCTCGTCGTCGGCGTGCCCGCGGCCGGGCAGGCCGCCGCCGGCCTCGAAGGCCTCGTCGGCCACTGCGTGCACATGCTGCCGCTGCGGCTGTTCCCGCAGGCCGACCAGTCGTTCGCGACGCTGGTCGACGCCTGCCGCGCGACCGTGCTCGACGCCTACGACCACCAGAGCATTACCTTCGGCCGCCTGCTGCAGGCGCTGCCGATGCAGCGCGACCGCAGCCGCCTGCCGCTGATGCCGGTGGTGTTCAACATCGACCAGGCGCTGAGCGGCGAGCATCACGCCATTCCCGGCATCGACCTCGACCTGCAGAGCAACGCGCGGATGTTCGAGACGTTCGAACTGTTCGTCAACGCCGTCGACCTCGGTGCCGACGGCCTGCGCCTGGAATGCCAGTACAACGCCGACCTGTTCGACGCGCAAACGGTGCAACGCTGGCTCGCCTGCTTCGAGACACTGCTCGACGGCGCCGCGACGGATGCCGACACAGCGCTCGACGCACTACCGCTCCTTGGCGACGCCGACCGCGCACTGCTCGCGCAGTGGAACGCCACCGACGCCGATTACCCGCGCGATCTGCGCGTCGATGCGTCGCTGCTCGCGCAGGCGCGACGCACACCCGACGCGGTCGCGGTGCTCGCGGGCGGACACACGTTGACGTATGCGCAGCTCGACGCGCGCAGCGGCGCGATCGCGGCCGCACTGCGCGCCGCCGGCGTGGCGCGTGGTGACCGCGTTGGCCTGCTGCTCGAACGCGACCTCGACCTGCTGCCGGCGGTGCTCGGCGCGCTGCGCGCCGGCGCCTGCTACGTGCCGCTGGATCCGGCGCTCCCGGGCGAACGTCTCGGCTTCATGGTCGAGGATGCGGACCTTCGGCGCGTGCTCGGCCACGACACGCTGCTGGCGCGCTTCGACGGCGCGTTCGGCGCGGTGCCGACGCTCGCGCTGTCGTCGATCGATGGCGAAGCCGCCTTCGACGATGCCGGCAATGGCGACGCAGACGATGACGCCTACGTGATCTACACCTCCGGTTCGACCGGTCGGCCGAAGGGCGTGCGCGTCCGCCATCGCAACGCGGTCAACCTGCTCGACAGCCTGCGTCGTGTGCCGGGGATGACCGCCGACGACACCGTGCTGGCAGTGACGACGCTGGCGTTCGACATCGCCGTGTCAGAACTGCTGATGCCGCTGTCGGTCGGTGCGCGGATCGTGCTCGCCAGCCGCGACGAGGCCGCCGACGGCGACCGCCTGCGCGCGCTGGTCGAAGGCGAGCGCGTCAGCTTCATCGACGCCACGCCGGCCAGCTGGCGTCTTCTGCTCGCGGCGGGCTGGGCCGGGTCGTCGACGCTGGTCGGCATCTGCACCGGCGAACCGCTGCCGCCCGATCTCGCCGCGCAGCTGCTGCCGAAGCTGCGCGCGCTGTGGAACGGCTACGGCCCGACCGAGGCGACGGTGTGGGCCAGCTTCCAGCGCGTGACCTCCGCCGAGCCGCCGATCGCGATCGGCACGCCGGTGGCGAACACGCAGTTGCACGTGCTCGACGCGCAGGGCCGGCCGCAGCCGGTCGGCGTGGTCGGCGAACTGGTGATCGGCGGCGACGGCGTGGCCGCGGGCTACCTCGGCCGGCCCGAGCTCACCGCCGAGCGCTTCTACACCGGCGACGATGGCGTGCCGCGTTACCGCAGCGGCGATCTCGCGCGCTGGCGCAACGACGGCACGGTCGAATGCCTGGGGCGCACCGACTTCCAGGTCAAGCTGCGCGGCTACCGGATCGAGCTGGGCGAGATCGAGCACGCGCTGGCGGCGTTGCCGGGCATCGCCCAGGCGGTGGCGACGGTGCAGGAGCCGCGGGCGGGCGATCGTCGCCTCGTCGCCTGCGTGGTCGCCAGTGCTGACGATGCGACCGCCTTCGACGAAACCGCCACGCGCACCGCGCTGGCGCGCACGCTGCCCGAGTACATGCTGCCGCAGCGCATCCTGCGCCTCGATGCGCTGCCGCTGACCGCCAGCGGCAAACTCGATCGTCGCGCATTGCCGCTGGCCGACGCCGGCGCAATGCCGTCGATCGCGGACGACGGCGATGCCCTCGAAGCCCTCGACGTGCCGTACGCGGCCGAAGTCGCCGCGGCCTTCCGCGACGCGCTCGGTCTGCCGCGGGTGCCTGTGCATGGCGACTTCTTCCGCCTCGGCGGGCACTCGCTGTCGGCCGCGCAATTGGCGGCGAAGCTCGGCCGCGATCTCGGCCGCGCGGTGCCGATGCGCGCGGTGTTCGACCATCCGACGGTCGCCGCGCTCGCCGCGCACCTGCACGGCGAGGACGCCGCCGCGCCGCAGACCGTGCCGTTGCTGGCCGAGGGCGTGCGCGCGCCGCTGTCTCTGATGCAGCAGCGGCTGTGGTACCTCGAACAGCTGCACCCCGGCCGCACCGTCTACAACGTGCCGTCGGCGCATCGCCTGCGCGGTGCGCTGGATCGCGAGGCGCTGCAGGCCGCGTTCGCGGCGATGGTCGAACGCCAGCCGACGCTGCGCACGCGCTTGCCGGCGCTCGACGGCGAGCCGTGGCAGGAAGTGCTGGACACGGTCGATGCCACGATTCCGCTCGACGACCTCACCGGCCTCCCTGCCGATGCCCGCGAGGCCGAGGCGATGCGCCGGATCGAGGACGCGATCGCGGTGCCGTTCGATCTCGCCCGCGGACCGCTGTTCCGGGTGCGGTTGTACGCGCTGGCGCCGGACGATCACGTGCTGTTCTTCATGACCCACCACGCGATCTGGGACGGCTGGTCGTTCGACCTGTTCTACGAGGAGATGGCGTCGCTGTACGCCGATCTGCGCCGCGGACAGGCGCCGACGCGTCCGCGTCCGCCGGTGCGCTACATCGACTTCGCCGCCTGGCATCGCGACTGGATGGCCGGGCCGGAACTCGCGCGCCAGCTCGCGTACTGGACCGACAAGCTGCGCGGCGCGCCCGAAGCGCTGGCGCTGCCGACCGACCTGCCGCGCCCGGCGACGCAGACCGGCGACGGCGACACCGCCTGGCTGCGCGTGCCCGAGGCCACCGCGTCGGCACTGCGCGCGCTGGCGCAACGCGAGGGCACGACGCTGTTCACCGTGTTGCTGTCGGCGTGGGCGCTGCTGCTGCACCAGGCGACCGGCCAGCGCGACCTGCTGATCGGCACGCCGATGCGTGGCCGCAACCTGCCCGAGCTCGAATCGGTGATGGGCTTCTTCGTCAACGCGCTGCCGCTGCGATTGAAGCTCGATCCGGGCGGCGCGTTCCGCGAACTGCTGCGCACGACACGCAGCGAGACCGTGGAGGCGTTCGGCTGCCAGGACGTGCCGTTCGAGCATCTGGTGCGCGTGCTCGACCATCGCCGCGACACCAGCCGGTTCCCGCTCTACCAGGCGTTCTTCTCCTACCAGGACGCACGTGCGCGCCCCGGCCAGTGGGACGACCTGCACCATGCCAACGTGCCGGTGTTCCAGGCCGCGTCGGCACAGGACGTGGCGCTGTGGTTCCTCGATGGCGCCGACGGCCTGGTCGGCGGCCTGAACTACAACACCGACATTCTGCTGGCGCAGAGCGGTGAACGGTTCGCGTCGCGCTATCTCGCGCTGCTCGACGCGCTGGCAGCCGGTGGCGACGGCGCCGCGCTGCGCACGCTGCTCGCGGTGCCGGTGGCGGAGGTCGCGCAGCTCGCGCAGTGGAACGCGACCGGGGCGCCACCGCCGGACGATCCGTCGCTGTCGCGTTACCTCGATGCCGCGTTGGCCGCGCACGGCGAGCGCACCGCCGTCGTCTTCGGCGAGGAGACGCTGTCGTTCGCCGCGCTGTCGGCGCAGGCGGACCGGATCGCGAACGCATTGCGCGCGCGCGGCGTGGTCGCGGGCGACGTGGTCGGGCTGTATCTGCAGCGCACGCCGGCGATGCTGGCGGCGCTGCTCGGCACGCTGCGCGCCGGGGCCGCCTACCTGCCGATGGACCCGTACTTCCCGGCCGAGCGACTGCGCTTCATGCTCGACGATGCCGGCACGAAACTGGTGCTCAGCGACGGTCAGGATGAAGGCCTGCAGTTGCCGCCGGAGCGCGTGCTCTCGCTCGACGACGCGTTGTCGGCCAGCGATGCGTCCGTGCCGTCCGTGGTCGTCGATCGCGACGCGCTGGCCTACCTGATCTACACCTCCGGTTCGACCGGCACGCCGAAGGGCGTGCGCGTGCCGCAGCGCGCGGTGATCGCGTTCCTCGAAGCGATGCGCCGTGCGCCGGGGCTCCCGGCGGATGCGACGCTCGCCGCGGTGACCACGCTGTCGTTCGACATCGCGGTGCTGGAGCTGCTGCTGCCGCTGGTCGTCGGCGCGAAGACCGTGCTGGTGCCGCGTGAGACCGCCGGCGACGGCGTCGCCCTGCGCGACCTGCTCGAACGCGAGGCCGTCGATGCGATGCAGGCCACGCCCGCGACCTGGCGCCTGCTGCTGGAAGCCGGCTGGCGCGGCGGTCCGCGCTGGACCGCGCTGTGCGGTGGCGAGGCGCTGCCGGTGGACCTGGCCGAAGCGCTGCTGCCGCGCGTCGGCGCGCTGTGGAACATGTACGGACCGACCGAGACCACGGTGTGGTCGACCTGCGTGCAGGTGCGGCCGGGGCAGGGCGACATCCTGATCGGCACGCCGATCGCCAACACCCGCGTGCACATCGTCGACGAAGCGGGCGCGCCGGTGCCGATCGGCGTGCCCGGCGAGATCGCGATCGCCGGTGCCGGCGTGACGCTCGGCTACCACGCGCGGCCGGAGCTGACGGCGGAGAAGTTCGTCGCCGATCCCGACGCGCCGGGCGCGCGCATGTACCGCACCGGCGACCTCGGCCGCTGGCGGCCCGACGGCATGCTGCAGCACCTCGGTCGGCTCGATCATCAGGTCAAGCTGCGCGGCTACCGCATCGAGACCGGGGAAATCGAGGCTGTCCTCGCCCGGCATGCGGACGTGGCGCAGGCGGTGGTGGTGCTGGCCGAACGCGCCGGCGGGCCGGTGTTGGCGGCCTACGTGAAGCCGCGCGATGGCGCGACGCTCGATCCCGAAGCGCTGCGCACGCACGTGCGCGCGACGCTGCCGGAGTACATGCTGCCCGGCGCGTGGGTGGCGCTGGACGCGGTGCCGATGACGCCGAACGGCAAGGTCGACCGCAAGGCGCTGCCGCCGCTCGCGCAGGCGGGCGCCCCCGCGGGGGCCGGTCCGCGCACCGCGCGTGCGCCCGCGACGCCGGCTGAGTGCCTGCTCGCCGATCTCTGGCGCGAATTGCTGGGGATCGAGGGGATCGGCGTGGACGACCAGTTCCTCGACCTCGGCGGCCACTCGCTGCTGATCATGCGTGCGGTGGCGCTGCTGCAGTCCCGCCACGGCATCGCGGTCGGGCCGCGCGCGTTCGTGTTCCAGACGCTGGGCCAGATCGCGGCGGAATGCGAGCCGCAGCTGGCCGCGTCGTCAGCGCCGGGGACAGGCGGAACGCAGGCCGCAGGCGATGCGGCCGGCGGCGATGCGCCGCGCGGCGTGTTCGGCCGCCTGTTCGCGCGGCTGGGCGGCCGGCGCGAGGGCTGAGGCAGGCGACGGCCGACGCAGGGCCCGTGGATTGCGGCCCTGCGGTCGAGCGGAGGCGTCGGAGGAAGGAAGGCGACCCGGGTGGAACCGCGGGTCGCCGCCAAGGTGGCTTCAGCCCAGCCCCATCCCGGTCCAGAGCTTACCCAGCCAGCGCGGCTTGCCCAGCGGCAGGCCGACGGTGCGGGCCGCCGGCCGGGGGTCGGCGGCGGTCAGGGCGGCGGCCAGCGCCGCGTCGCGCAGCCGGGCGATGCCGGCCGCCCGGTCCGCCGGCAGGTTCACCAGGCGGTAGCGGGCTTCGTCGTTCATCGCCAACCAGGCCTCGCCGTCCAGGCTGCCGTCCTCGCGCTGGGGCAGCGACCCCTGCAACGCCTGCTTGAACTCGCCGGCCTCGACGCCGAAGACCTCGGCGGCGAGCGCATCGTCCAGCCCGGCCACCACCCGCAGCAGCAGCACCGCGCGGGGGCCGAAGTCCAGCCGTGCCAGCGGGGCGAAGTCGCCGTCCCAGAACGGCGCCACGGCCTCGGCGTTGAGCGCCGGCGCCTGCAGGAGCGTCGACCAGAACAGCAGCGGCCAGCCGGTCTCGTCGCCGGCATCGCAGGTCTGGGCGAAGGTCTGGATCGCGGTCTCCAGCGCGCGGTCGCCCAGCTCGGGATCGCCGCACTGGAGTTCGGCCAGCAGGGCCGCGCGCCGTTCCACGCCACGCAGGAAACCGGTGACGGGGGCGGTCGCCGCGGAGGCGGCATCGAGCGTGTGCGGGGGGGGCATTCGGTGGAGCGGAGACGCTTGACAACGGGCGGCCATGATGCCGGCCAGGGCGAAATTCCGGCTTGACAACGATCACGAAAACGGCCGCCCACGGCATTCCGGGGGTTCCGGCGCGATCGAGCCCGTCGAACGGTTGTGCACAGCGGTCATTTTCCTGCAACGCGGCTACCGACGCGGTGGACAACGCGCGTCTGATCGCGATGTTTCACGGACAAGTAATTGATTCAAAAGGACTTGTCGTGGATGGCGTTTTTTTCGCCAGAGTTCGCGGAACCCCTGCATTTCACGGGCAAAACGCATCGCGCACGGATTCATGCACAAAGTTGTCCACAGGTTGTGTGGATAATGCGCGAATCCCTTTGCGATCCGCGACTTGCGGGTCATTCGTGCAATGCGAGACAGCAATGCGCCGCAAGTCGACCCCGGTACCGCGGCCCCGGTCCGCGATCGACGGAGCCGCTAGACTGCCGGCCATGTCCGCCCCGGAATCCGTGCTCCGCGTCGCCCTGCCGGTGCCGCTGCCGCGCCTGTTCGACTACCGGCCCCCGGCGACGGGCACAGCGGTGGTCGGCGGGCGGGTGCGAGTGCCGTTCGGCAGCCGCAGCCTGGTCGGCGTGGTGGCGGCGATCGGCGAACCCGATCCGGACCACCGCGACGCCCTCAAGACCGCCGAGGCGGTGCTCGACGCCGCGCCGCTGCTCGACGGCGAGCTGTGGGCCTCGCTGCAGTGGCTGACCCGCTACACCCATGCCCCGCCCGGCGAAGTGCTCGCGACCGCGTTGCCGGTGACCCTTCGTCACGGCGAGCCGCTGCCGGTCACCCATGCCTGGGCCTGGCGGCTGACCGAGGCCGGCCGCACCGGTGCCTCGCGGCTGCGCGGCCGGCCGCGGCTGTTCGCCGATCGGCTGGGCGACGCGACTCTCGACGAGGGCGTGCTCGACGCCCTGCTGGACGACACCCTCCCCGACGGCTGGCGCCCCGCGGCGCGGGCCCTCGCGGGGCGCGGGCTGGCCGAACGGGTCGCCGTCGACGCCAGCACCGCCGCGCCGGCGCCGCAGCCGGGTCCCGATCTCAACGACGAGCAGCGCGAGGCGGTCGACGCCCTGCGCGCACGGCCGGGGTTCCAGCCCTGGCTGCTGGAGGGCGTCACCGGCAGCGGCAAGACCGAGGTCTACCTGCACGCCATCGCCGACTGCCTCGCCCGCGGCCGGCAGGCGCTGGTGCTGGTGCCGGAGATCGGGCTCACCCCGCAGACCCTGCAGCGGTTCCGGCGCCGGCTCGGGGTGCCGGTGCAGGCGCTGCACTCCGGGTTGAGCGATCCCGAGCGCGCCCGGGTCTGGGCCGCGGCGGCGCGCGGGGAGGCGCGGGTGATCGTCGGGACGCGTTCGGCGGTGTTCGTGCCGCTGCCGGAGGCCGGGCTGATCGTGATCGACGAGGAGCACGACGGCAGCTACAAGCAGCAGGACGGGATCCGCTACCACGCCCGCGACTTCGCGCTGGTCCGCGGCAAGGCGCTGGACGTGCCGGTGCTGCTGGGCAGCGCCACGCCGTCGCTGGAGACGCTGCACAACGCCACTGCGGGCCGCTACGCGCACCTGCGCCTGCGCCGTCGCGCCGGCGGTGCGCGTGCGCCGGCGGTGCGCGTGCTCGACGTGCGGAAACGCGCGCTCGAGGCCGGGCTGTCCGGCGACCTCGTCCTGCGCATCCGCGAGGCGCTGGACGCCGGCGGCCAGGTGCTGGTGTTCCGCAATCGCCGCGGCTACGCGCCGGTGCTGCTCTGCCACGACTGCGGCTGGAGCGCACAGTGCCGGCGCTGCAGCACGCCGCTGCGCGGCAGCCCGATGACCGTGCACGGCGGCGGTCGGCGCCTGCAATGCCATCACTGCGGCGCGCGGCAGACGCCGCCCGCGGCCTGTCCCGACTGCGCCAGCCTCGCGCTGCAGCCGCAGGGCGTCGGCACCGAGCGCCTGGAAGCGCTGCTCGCCGAACGCTTCGGCGATGTGCCGGTGCTGCGCGTGGACAGCGCCAGCACCCGGCGCAAGGACGCGCTCGAAAAGCTCTTCGCCGACCTCGGCATGCGGTCGGGCATCCTCGTCGGCACGCAGATGCTGGCGAAGGGCCACGACCTGCCGAACCTTACCCTCGTCGCCGTGGTCGGCATCGACGAGGGGCTGTTCTCCGCCGACTTCCGCGCGTCGGAGAAGCTGGCGCAGCTGCTGATCCAGGTCGCCGGCCGCGCCGGTCGCGCGGAGCGTCCCGGCGAAGTGCTGCTGCAGACCCATCACCCCGAGCATCCGCTGCTGCAGACGCTGATCCACGGCGGCTACGACGCCTTCGCCGAGGCCGAACTGGCCCAGCGCGAGGCCGCCGGCTTTCCGCCGTTCGCGCACCTCGCGCTGTTGCGCGCCGAAGCGCAGCACGCCGACCTGCCGATGGCATTCCTGCACGCGGCGAAGACGGCCTTGCTGCCGTTCGTCGCGCGTCGCGGTCCGCGCGAAGCGGTCGCCGACGGCCTCGCCCTCGACGGTCTCATACTCGATGGACCCGTGCCCGCCCCGCTGCCGCGCCGTGCCGGCCTGCATCGCGCGCAGCTGTTGCTGACCGCACCGCAGCGCCGTGTGCTGCACGCCGCGCTCGACGCCGCGCTGCCGACGCTGCATGCCCTGCCCGAAGCGCGCAAGGTGCGCTGGTCGCTGGACGTGGATCCGGTGGATCTGTACTGACGGTTCCCGGGCGACCGCGCCGTCCATCGCACGATGCGACCGGCCGCGCGGTTCGCCGAGCGGGACGGACGGACCCCCTGCTAGGCTGCCGCCCGGGTCGATGGCGCGGGGGACGTCGTCCGCCCGAGGCCTTTCCTCCGACGGAGCCACGACGCGATGTCCCCGAATCACGCCCTGCGAAATCATGCCCTGCGATGCCGCGCGCCGTTCGCCCTTGGCCTGTCCGTCCTCGTGGCCCTGGTCGCCGCCTGTGGCCACGATGCCGCGCCGCCCGCCGCAGGCACGACGACAATGGCGGACGGCGGCGCAGCCTGTCCGTCCACCGACCTCGCCGCCTTCGTGTCCGCGTTCGCCGAGGCCCCGGCGTTGCAGCAGGCGTTCACCGCGTCGACGGTCGAGACCGCGTTCGTCGGCGCGAACGGGCAGGCGGAACCGACGCGCACGCTGTCCCGCGACCAGCTGCATTTCCCGGTGATGCCCGATGGCGCCACGCAGCAGCGCGAAGGCCTGCGGCGTCGCGACGACGTCCGCGGCGACCAGGCGACGGTCGTGCTCGAAAAGCCGGGCGCGCAGACGACCTACACCTTCCGCCGCGACGCGACGTGCTGGACGCTGGCCAGGATCGCCGGCCGGGCGTTCGCAAGCGAGGCGCCGGCCACGGCCGCAGCCGACCCCGCCGCGATCATGCGCGAAGTGATGCGCAGCCGTTACGGCGACACGTACGACGCTGCCCGCGACTGCTGGGCGACCACGGTCGCCTCCACTGCCTACTGTCTGCGGCCGATGTGGCCGAAGGTGGTGCAGACCTCGAGCGGGCGCCAGCTGTTGTTCCTCGCGGCCGGCGTGCAGGACTTCGACAACACGCCGCGCCTCTACACCTATGCCGCCACCGATCCCGGCGCGGTCGGCTTCTTCGTCGTCGCGTTGCGCACCGACGGCAGCACGCCGTTGCTCGCCGGCACGAACATCGAGACGCTCGGGACCAACGGCGACTGCGCTTGCGCCACGGGCCGGCTGATCCGCCTGGGCCGCGACGTCTACGGCTGGACCCTCGTCGACGGCACGATCCGCGATGGCGTGACGGCATCGCGGCACGTCGTGTTCGCGCCGGTCGGCGACAAGGTCGCACGGGTCGCCACCGTGCCCGATGTCGAAGAGAACGCGCAGGACGTGCACCACGACATCGACGTCGACACCGCAGACCCGAACGCCGCGCATTACCCGCTACTGGTGATCGCGCGCAGCGGTGGCCGCGAGACCGGGCGCCGGACGATCCCGTTCGATCCCGTCGCTGGCCGCTACCCGATCATCGCCGGGCAGTAGGCGCGGCGCGGACGCGATACGCGTCGCGTCCGCATTCGGCGACAATACGCACGCGGCGATGGCGCCGTGGCGGCGGGAGTAGGCGATGCGTGCGGTGCCCCATGTGGTGATCGTCGGTGGCGGGTTCGGCGGGCTGTGGGCGGCGCGTGCGTTGAGGCGGGCAGCGGTGCGGATCACGCTGCTCGATCGCGGCAACCACCACCTGTTCCAGCCGTTGCTCTACCAGGTCGCTACCGCGGGGCTGTCCGCGCCGAACATCGCCGCACCGCTGCGCCACATCCTGCGCCGGCAGCGCAACGCCACCGTGCTGATGGGCGAGGTCGCCGGTGTCGATCCCGACGCGAAGCGCCTTCGGCTCGCCGACGGTCGCACGCTCGACTACGACACGCTGCTGCTCGCCACAGGCGCGACCCATGCCTATTTCGGCCACGACGACTGGGCGCCGCATGCGCCGGGCCTGAAGACGCTGGACGACGCGCTGGAAATCCGACGCCGCATCCTCACCGCGTTCGAGCGCGCCGAGGCCGAGGACGACGCGGCGCAGCGTGCGGCGTGGCTCACGTTCGCGATCGTCGGCGGCGGGCCGACCGGCGTCGAGCTGGCCGGCACGTTGGCCGAGATCGCGCGACACACGCTGCGCGACGAATTCCGTCGCGCCGATCCGCACCGGGCGCGCGTGCTGCTGCTGGAAGCCGGGCCGCGGGTGCTGTCGAGCTTTCCGGAGTCGCTGTCGGCGAAGGCGCGTGCGCAACTGGAGCGATTGGGCGTCGAGGTGCGTGCCGGCGTGCCGGTGGCCGCGATCGACGCGGACGGCGTCGTGCTGGGCGAGGAGCGTATCCCCGCGCGCACCGTGCTGTGGGCCGCGGGCGTCGCCGCTTCGCCGCTGGCCCGCGATCTCGGCGTGCCGCTGGATCGCGCCGGACGCGTGGTCGTCGATGCGGACCTGCGCGTACCCGGCCATCCGGACGTGTACGTCGTCGGCGATCTCGTGGCGGTGCGCTGCGACGACAAACCGGTGCCCGGCGTCGCGCCCGCGGCCAAGCAGATGGGCCGTTATGTCGGCGGCGCGATATGCACGCGCCTGCGCGGCGTCGAACCGCCGCCGTTCCGCTATCGCGACTTCGGCAACCTCGCCACCATCGGGCGCATGGCCGCGGTGGTCGACGTGCACGGGCTGAAGCTGTCCGGCCTGCTCGCCTGGTGGTTCTGGCTGGCGGCGCACGTGTTCTTCCTGATCGGCTTCCGCAACCGCCTCGTGGTGCTGATCGACTGGGCGCAGGCCTACTGGAGCTACCAGCGCAGCGCGCGGATCATCCTCGGCGCCTGACCCGCCGACTGACCGCTGCCGGGCCGCCACCGCGTTGGAGCTGTGAGGAGCGGCGCATCCGCGCCAGGGAGACACGGCGATGCCACTGGATCAATACGGCGTGCTGGCCGGCAGCTTCAACCGGTTCGAACGCGACCCTCCCGTCGATTACGGCAACTTCTACCACGGGTTGCTCTACGTGAACGCACCACTGCCCGGCCAGCAGGCCCCGGTCGAATGGCGTTGTGCGCTCGACGTGAAGGCGCCCGACGGCGTGGTCGAATACATCCGCCTGACGATCAAGCGCGAGGACGTCGCGGGCATCCTCGCCCTGGCCGACGGCTACCACGCACTCGGCCGCACGTCGACTTCCGGTGCGCTCGACTACGTGCGCAGCCCGTACATCGTCGGCCCGATCGGCTGCGCGTCGCTGTTCTACGGCCTGCTCAAGCTGCTCGGCGGTACCGAGCACAAGGTCTTCACCCAGAACGTCGGCGGCAGCGTGCTCGACGCACTCAACGGCATGCTGACCGACATCCGCCGCGTCTATGTCTTCGGCGAGCCTTTCTCGCCGCTGCAGCCGGGCAACATCGGCATGCACAACGTGCACATGAACCAGGGCGACCCGATGCCGGCGCCGGGATCGCCGAATTATTCGCAGCAGCTCGGCTGGTACAACAGCAGCGGCATCTGGCAGGACGGCGGCGTGCTGATCGAGCACGGCAGCGGCACGGTCGAGGGCTTCTTCATCAAGTTCCTCACCCAGACGATGAACACCGGCGACGACGGGCATCCGCGCTGAGCTTCGCTTCCGGAGCGTTCGCCGCGGCTCAGGCGCGCACGACGCGGCAGGCATAGCAGCCGGGCTTCGCGTAGTGCAGGTGGATGTAGTCGGTGCGTTCGAGCGCGAAGAGCTCGTCGAGGCCGGCCTCCAGTTCGGTCCCGGGACGTACGTCGGCCCAGACCATCATCCCGCGGGCGTCGTAGGCGCGCAGCGACAGCAGGCGTGTGCGCAGCAACGCGGGGACTTCGTCGATGTCCGGCTTCGCCTGGATCGCGGCCTCGCGCAAGTACACCGGCCCGGACGCGCGATACGGCGTGTCGACGACGTGGTGCGCGTGCGGCAACAGCAGCAGACGCTCGCCCTCGGTCGCGTCCTGCAGGCTGACGCGGCAGGGATACACCGGACGGCCGTCGGCGACGACGCGGCGGATGTCGCGCGTGCGCAGCGCGTCGTCGGGTAGCGCGAACAGTGGCGCGAACGTGTCGCGGGGCAGGGCGTGGATCTGGAAGGACATGGCGGCACTCCGGGATGGGAGCGGTCATGCTCCCGCCATCGCGACCGCCGCGATATCCGATCCTTGTGCTCAGCTGGCGGTCGGTTCCGCTTTCGCCTTCTGCGCCTTCCGCGGTTTCGCGCGCACCTCCAGGTGCAGCCCGTCGCGACGCGTTTCGAACAGTTCGGTCGCTTCGATCAGGGCGCTGAGCTTGGCGTAGCCGTAATTGCGCTGGTCGAACGAGGTGCGATTGTTGATGTTGTGGCCGACCGCGGCGAGGTTCGACCAGCCGTCCTCTTCCTTCTCCGCTTCCACCGCATCGCGCAGCAGGTTCACCAGTTTCGTGTCCTGGCGCAGTTTCGCGCTCGGCATCGGCTTGCGCGGGGCGGCGGGGTCCGCGGCGGCGTCGCTGGCGGCGGACGGGGGTTTGTCGTCGACGTAGAGGAAGGTCGAACAGGCATTGACGAACGGTTCCGGCGTCTTCTGCTCGCCGAAGCCGAACACCCGCATGTTGTGCGCGCGCAGGCGCATGACCAGCGGGGTGAAGTCGGCGTCGCTGGAGACGATCGCGAAGGCGTCGAAGCGGCCGCTGTGCAGCAGGTCCATGGCGTCCACCACCATCGCCATGTCCGAAGCGTTCTTGCCGGTGCTGTAGGCGAACTGCTGCATCGGCTGGATCGCGTTCGGATGCAGCGCCGCTTCCCAGCGCTGCAGGTTCGGGCTCTTCCAGTTGCCGTAGGCGCGGCGCACGTTGGCGATCCCGTGCCGCGCGAGTTCCGCCAGCACCACGTCGATCTTGCCCGCCGGCGCGTTGTCGGCGTCGATCAGCAGTGCAATGCGCAGGCGATCGTCCATGGCGTGTCCTCCGCGGAAAGGCCACAGGATAGGCGGGCTCGTCCGCATGCGCCACCGCCCGCCCAGAGCGGGGCCGCCGGAAAATACGAAGGCCATGTTCCGGCGGCCATAAGCTGGCGTCTCCGGCGATCGCGACGGCGCATCTCGTCGCGCCGGCGATGCGGTCGTCTGCGATGACCCGAAGCAGCGTGCTGCCATCAATGGCATCCGAGTGGAACGGCATCCCGCGCGGCGTCTCGCCCGCCAGGCAAGAACGCGCAACGGCCCGGTCGCCCGGGCCGTCCTTCCTGAAGTCGTGCACCGTTTTGGCGATCAGTGGTAACCGTCGATGTAGGTCGCAGTGGCGGCAGCGCTCTTCGTCGCACCGGTGGCGTTGTCGCGCACGGTGACCTGCAGCGTCACGACGCCGTCCGAGGCGCCGACGATGCGGATGGCGCGCGTGCAGTAATCGGCGGTGCCGGCGCAGATGCCGGTGGCGCCGGTCGCCACGTTCTTCCAGGTATAGGTGTAGTTGCCGGCGGGCAGGCCGGTGACCTTGAAGTACGCGACGGTCGGATTGCTCGCCGTCGACGGCTTCCAGACGCTGAAGCAGGCGTCGTTGCTGAGCTGGTCGTACGCATAGGTGTCGACGTAGCAGGCGAGGCGCACGTTGGACACGTCGCCGGCGCGGGCCGGGGCGGCGTGTCCGGTGAGGCCGGCGGCGGCGAGCATGGCCGCGGCGAGGGGGAGCAGGCGCTGGGTCATCATGGTCCTGGGTTCCGTTGATGCGAAGGAAAGGCCCGGCCGCGTCGTGCGGGCGGGTAGCCGGAGTGAACGAGCGTCCGGTCTGTTTCCTTGAGCGGAACCTGCGGGAAAACAGGATCATCGCCGTGCGTCGAAACGACGACGGCCCGGAGAACCGGGCCGTCGGATGCGATGGGAACGCGGCGCGGCTCAGGCCGCGAACACCGCCTTCATCTTCTTCAGCGCGTTCGCCTCGATCTGGCGGATGCGCTCGGCGGAGACGCCGTATTCGTCGGCGAGCTCCTGCAGCGTGACCTTGCTGTCGGGATCCAGCCAGCGACGCTTGACGATGTCGCGCGAGCGGGCGTCGAGGCGGGCGAGGCCCTCGCGCAGCAGGCTGAGCTGGTCGGCCTCGCTGTCGGCGGACTCGTAGGCCTGGGCGGGATCCTGGCCTTCGGCCATCAGGTAGGCGGCCGGTGCCGGCGGGCCGTGGTCGTCGTCGGCATCGTCCGGGGCGTCGAAGCCGATGTCGCGGCCGGAGAGGCGCGCTTCCATCTCCAGCACTTCGCGCTCGGAGACGTTGAGGTCCTGGGCGACGGTGCGGACTTCCTCTGCGTTGAGCCAGCCCAAGCGGGTCTTGCTGCGGCGCAGGTTGAAGAACAGCTTGCGCTGGGCCTTGGTCGTCGCAACCTTCACGATGCGCCAGTTCTTGATGATGAACTCGTGCATCTCGGCGCGGATCCAGTGCACCGCGAACGACACCAGGCGCACGCCGATGTCCGGGTCGAAGCGCTTGACCGCCTTCATCAGGCCGATGTTGCCTTCCTGGATGAGGTCGGCCAGCTGCAGGCCGTAGCCGTTGTAGCCGCGGGCGACATGCACCACGAAGCGCAGGTGCGACAGCACCAGCTCGCGGGCGGCGGCGAGGTCATCCTGCTCGCGGAAGCGGCGGGCGAGGGCCTGTTCGTCCTCGACGGAGAGGACGGGAATCTGGTGGACCGCGCCGATGTAGGCCTCGAGCGAACCGAGGGGGCTCAGGCCGTTGAGAGCGGGCACCGGCAGGCTGTTCGGAATCAGGGCAGTAGGGGCTGAGGTCGTCATGGTCGAGGATGTTAGCAGTCGGGTCCTTGGAGTGCTAAAGCGCCTGGAAGTTCCTGCGTTCCATTCATGGAACGGAAAGCCTGATCGGCCTGCGATCCTTCCGTCGTTGAGTCCGAAGAGACGGGAAAGACCGCTGCCAGCGGCCAGGGCGCTACGGGTACGATCAAACTAGCGGTTGGCGACTGGCCTCGCCCGTGCCGTTCGGCGGGGTGGGGTCGGTCCGCTGCCTGTCTTAAGCCGGCTTTAAGCCCCGGGCGAGAGGGTGGAGACCCCGTCCGAGGACCATCGCCATGCCCACGCGAATCCCGACCTGGCGGCTGCTGCCGCTGGCCCTGCTGGTCGCCGGTTGCGGCCGGGAGGCCGCGTCGCCCGCCGTCACCGCCGACGCTCCCGCCAACCCGGCCCCCGCCACGGCGGCGCCGGCAGGCCCGGCCGCCGCGCCGGAGCTGCTCAAGCAGGCACAGGCCCTGTTCCAGCCGATCCCCGACAAGGCGCCGGACCCCGCCGGCAACCCGGTGACGCCGGAGAAGATCGCGCTCGGGAAGATGCTCTATTTCGATGGCCGCCTGTCCTCCAGCGGCGTGATCAGCTGCAACTCCTGCCACAACGTCGGCATGGGTGGCATCGACGGCGTGCCCACCTCGATCGGCCACGGCTTCCAGAAGGGCCCACGCAACGCGCCGACGGTCTACAACGCGGTGTTCAACGTCGCCCAGTTCTGGGACGGCCGCGCCGAGGACCTCAAGGCGCAGGCCAAGGGCCCGGTGCAGGCGGGCGTGGAGATGAACAACAAGCCCGAGGTCGTCGAGGCCACGCTGAAGTCGATGCCCGGCTACGTCACCGCGTTCCAGAGCGCGTTCCCCGGCGAGCCCTCGCCGGTCAGCTTCGACAACATGGCGAAGGCGATCGAGGCGTTCGAGACCACGCTGATCACGCCCGGCGCGCCGTTCGACGCCTTCCTGAAGGGCGATGCGCACGCGCTGACCGCCGACCAGCAGGCGGGCCTCAGGCTGTTCATGGACAAGGGCTGTTCGAGCTGCCACAACGGCATCAACCTCGGCGGCCAGGCCTACTTCCCGTTCGGCGTCGTGCACAAGCCGTCCGATGCCGTGCGTCCCGCCGGCGACCGCGGCCGGTATGCGGTCACCAAGTCCGAAGGCGACGACTACGTGTTCCGCGCCGCACCGCTGCGCAACATCGCCGCGACCGCGCCGTACTTCCACTCCGGCAACGTGTGGAAGCTGCAGGAGGCGGTGACGATCATGGGCGACGCCCAGCTCGGCGCGACGCTGACGCCGGACGAGGCGGAGAAGATCCACCTGTTCCTGCATGCGCTGACCGCACCGATCCCGAAGATCGACTATCCGGAGCTGCCCGAGCGCGACGACACCACGCCGAAGCCGTCTGGCGTCTGATCCTGCACGCGCGCCCCTGCACGCAGGGCGCCACCCGCGAACGCTCGCCTCGGCGGGCGTTCGTGCATGCGGATGCGCGGCCGCATGCATCTGCAGACATTCGCACGATGCATAAGTCCCGCTTAATTCCGAGGGCGCATCGTGCCGGCAACGAATCGATGCGAGGGCTTCGACATGCGACACACGATCATCCGCGGCATGGCGCGCCGTCTCGGCGCCACCGCGCTGCTGCTGGCGACGTTCGCGTCGTGGGCGGCGACACCGGCGGAGCTGCAGCGCGGCTACGCCGCCGAGGCGGCGCGCGCGTCCCCCGGGTTCGGCGGCTTCTCGGCCGATCGCGGGCGACGCTTCTTCACCACCACCCACGGCAACGACTGGCGCTGCGCCAGCTGCCACACCGACACGCCGACGGCGGAAGGCCGCCATGCGGTGACCGGCCGTGCGCTGCGCCCGCTGGCGCCGGCGGTGAATCCCGCGCGCTTCACCGATGCGGCGAAGGTGGAGAAATGGTTTCGCCGCAACTGCCGCGACGTGGTCGGGCGCGAATGCACCGCGGTCGAGAAGGGCGACGTGCTCGCCTGGCTGTCCTCGCTGCGCGCGGGCGGTGCGCGATGAGCCGCCGGTCGCGCAGCGCCTTCGCGATCGCGCTGCTGGCGCTTCCGCTCGCGCTGCCGTTCGTACTGGCCTCCGCGCCGGTGCGTGCGGACGACGACGAGGACG
Source organism: Lysobacteraceae bacterium (assembly GCA_044227145.1). GTDB lineage: Bacteria > Pseudomonadota > Gammaproteobacteria > Xanthomonadales > Xanthomonadaceae > Lysobacter_I. Next base: position 19,299 of record JBGAFR010000007.1, on the reverse strand, counting down.
ACGACGGGCGCCGCCCGCCGCGCAGGCCCATGCCTTCGCTCTACGTCGAGGAATGCGGCAGCTGCCACGTGCCGTATCCCGCGCGCGGTCTGCCGGCATCGTCGTGGCGCGCGCTGATGGCCGGGCTCGATCGTCATTTCGGCAACGACGCGTCGTTGAGCCTCGCGCAGACCGACACGATCCGCAGCTGGCTGGTCGCGGGCGCTGGTTCGCAGCCGGCCGATCCGGCGGCGCCGCTGCGTCTCACCCGCGCGCCGTGGTTCGTGCGCGAACACCGCGAAGTGCCGGCGCCACTATGGCGTTCGCCGGCGGTGAAGTCCGCCGCCAACTGTGCCGCCTGTCATCGCGGCGCCGAGCGCGGCGTCTTTTCCGAACACGACGTGCGCCTGCCGCGCGCGTCGTCCCGATCTCCTGCAGGAGCCAAGCCATGATGATGACCGCCGTCCACGACGCGCCGCCTGCGGGCGACGCCGTCGAACGCGCCCGCCCGGTGCTGGTGTGGGATCTGCCCACCCGCGTCTTCCACTGGAGCCTCGCCGTCTGTTTCGCCGGCGCCTGGCTCACCTCCGACAGCGAGCGCCAGCACCTGCTGCACCTGCTGTTCGGCTACAGCCTGTCCGGGCTCGTGCTGTTCCGGCTGGCGTGGGGCCTCGTCGGCAGCCGCTACGCGCGCTTCTCGGAATTCCTGCGCGGTCCGGGCGCGACGTGGCGCTACGTGAAGTCGATGGCGCAGGGCAATCCCGCGCACTACGTCGGCCACAATCCGGCGGGCGCGGTCGCGATCTGGCTGCTGCTCGGCCTCGGGCTGGCGACCGCCGGCGTCGGCGTGGCGATGGTGACCGGCGGCGGCGAGGCGCTGGAGGAGGTGCACGAGGCGCTGGCGACCGCGATGCTGGTCGTGGTCGGCCTGCACCTGCTGGGCGTGGTCGCGGGCAGCGTGCTGCATCGCGAGAACCTGCCGCGGGCGATGGTGACCGGGCGCAAGGCCGGGCTGCGGCCGGAGGACGGCATCGTGCGGCCGTCGGTCGTGGTCGGCGGTGTGCTGCTGCTGGCGCTGGCGACGTTCTGGGCGCTGGGGCTGTCGCAGCAGCGGCTGCCGTTCGGCCTGCCCGGCGGCGGCGCCGAGGCGGGCGAAGGGCGTGACGATGGACACGCCGCGCGCGGCGCGTCCGACGAGGGCGGCGACGAGGGCGGCACCAAGGACGGCGATGGAGACGACGATTGATGCCGTTGCCATCGCCGACGACAATGACGCTTCGGGACGGAGGGCGATGATGCGCCTGCTCGTGGTGGAAGACGATCCGCTGCTCGGCGAAGCGCTGAGCGTGGGCATGCGCCAGCGGGGTTTCGCCGCGGACTGGGTGCGCGACGGCGTCGCCGCCGAGACCGCGCTCAGGACCGAGACGTTCTCGGCCGTGGTGCTCGATCTCGGCCTGCCGCGCCTGTCCGGCCTGCAGCTGCTGCGCCAGCGCCGCGATGCGAACGACCGCACGCCGGTGCTCATCCTCACCGCGCGCGACGCGGTCGACGAGCGCATCCGCGGCCTCGACGCCGGCGCGGACGACTACGTGATCAAGCCGGTGGACCTGGACGAGCTCGCCGCCCGGTTGCGCGCGGTGGTCCGCCGCAGCGACGGTGATCCGCGCCCGAAGCTGGAACTCGGCGCGCTGTGCATCGATCCCGCGGCGCGCACCACGCGTTGGCACGGCAAGGCCGTGGAGCTGTCGCCGCGCGAGTTCGACCTGCTGCTGGAGTTCGCCCGTTCCGCCGGCCGCTGGCTGAGCAAGGAACAGCTGTCCGAGCGGCTGTACGGCTGGGACGACGGCGTGGAATCGAACGCGCTGGAAGTGCACGTCCACCATCTGCGGCGCAAGCTCGACCCGGCGCTGATCGTCACCCAGCGCGGGGTCGGCTACATGCTGCGGGTGCAGGCGCCGGCATGAGCGCGATCGCATGAGCGGCACGTCGTGAACCGGCCTTTCTCGCTGCGTGCCCGGTTGCTCGCGGCGACGCTGGCCGCGGTGACGGGCGTGTGGCTGGCCGCGTCGCTCGCCAGCTACGCGCAGGCCCGGCACGAGCTCGACGAACTGCTCGACGCCCACCTGGCGACCTCCGCCGCGTTGCTGGTCGCACAGGCCTCGGAAGAGCTGGACGAGATCCGGCTGGAACACCTGCCGGATCTCGGCGACGCGCACCAGCGCCTCGCGCTGCAGGTGTGGAGCCGCGGTCGCCTCGGCGTGCACAGCGCGAATGCGCCGAACGTGCCGCTGGCGCCGTTCCGCCAGGGCTTCGCCGAGGTGCGCGTCGGCGGCAAGGCGTGGCGGGTCTACGTCACCCGCAGCCACGAGGGCGTCTGGGTGCAGGTGGGCGAACCGCAGTCGGCGCGCGCGGACATCCTCGACGAAGCGCTCGGACGCCAGGCCCTGCCGATGCTGCTGGCATTGCCGCTGCTCGGCCTCGGGCTGTGGATCGTGGTCGGACGCGGGCTCGCGCCGCTGCAGCGCATCGCGCAGGCGGTGGAAGCGCGCACACCGCTGGACACCGCGCCGATCGCGGACGCCGCCGCGCCCGCCGAAGTGCGGCCGCTGCTGGATCGGCTCAATGCGCTGTTCGCCCGCACCGGCGACAGCATCGCCCGCGAACGCCGTTTCATCGGCGATGCCTCGCACGAGCTGCGCACGCCGGTGGCCGCGATCCGCGCGCAGGCGCAGGTCGCGCAGGGCGCGCGCGACGACGCGGAGCGCCAGCGCGCGCTGGCCGGCGTGATCGCCGGCTGCGATCGCATGACCGCGCTCACCGAGCAACTGCTCATGCTCTCGCGGCTGGAAGCCGGCGTCCTCGACGCCGGAACCGCCGATGCCCTGCTGCGCGCCTGCGCCGAGGACGTGATCGCCGAACTCGCGCCGGCGATCCGCCGCGCCGGCGTCACGATCGAACTCGTGGTACCGGCGGATCTGCGCATCGGCATCGGTCCGCAGCTCGCGCACAGCGTGCTGCGCAATCTGGTCGGCAATGCGTTGCGCCATGGCGGCGACGGTGTGCGCGTGCGCATCGTCGCGCGCCGTGACGGCGATGCGACGGTGCTCGAGATCGACGACGACGGCCCGGGGATTCCGCCGGAACGCCGCGCCGATGCCCTGCAGCGGTTCCACCGTCTCGACGCCGCCACCGGCGACGGCGCGGGACTCGGACTGGCGATCGTCGGCCGCATCGCCGAGGTCTGCGGCGGCACGATGACGCTGGGCGACGGGCTCGACGGGCGCGGTCTGGGCGTGCGGTTGCGGTTGCCGGACCGGCGTTGACGACGGCGCATAGGACGCGCCGTCGTCACGGATCACGCGGCCCGCGGCATCGCCGCGCTCAGGCGTTCTGGCGGCACCAGGCCACCAGCTTGCCCAGGTTCGGATGGCAGGCCGCGAACCCCGAGTCAGTGTCCGTCGCGCCCTCCTGCGACAACACGCCCGCCACCATCACCCCGTTGTCGACGATGTTGAACAACGCGCCGCCGGACTGGCCGCCTTCGCAGTCGGCGGTGGTGAAGAACTTGGTGCAGGCGAGATGGAGCTTCTCGGGGTTGACGTAGTCGTAGTCGACGATGTCCTTGATCGCGATGTCCATCTCGAACGACGGCCGTCCGTTCTTGTGGTCCTTCAACCCGTAGTGGTCGTTGACCGGATAGCCGACGTGGTACCACATCTTGCGGTCGAGCCAGCCGCGGTCGACCTGGCCATGGGTGCCGGCCCAGCCGACGTTCGGTTCGCCCGCGAGCTTCAGCACGGCGTAATCGGCCGCGCCCTCGTCGCTGTGGTGGGTGTTCCCGATGTCCATCCAGCGGTAGTAGTTCACGACCTCGAAGCGGCCGAACGGCTCGGCCTGGCTGCCCGCCGGCGGATCGACATAGCACGCGGGCACGAAGAACTGCTTGCCGCCGCTGCGATCGACGCAGTGCAACGCGGTCAGCACCAAGTTCTTGCCGATCATGATGCCGCTGCCCTCGCCGCCGCCGACGGTGTAGATCTTGCCGTTGAGCGCCCAGGGATAGCCCTGGTTGTGGAAGATGCGCCGGCTTTCGCCGCCGATCAGCGATGCGCCGGACACGTCGGGCATGCCGCCCGGTGCATTGTCGCCTGCGTGCAATGCGGCCTCGTCCACCGGGATGAGGCCGTCCTTCATCGAATGAATCTGCATGTGGGTCCCCTGTCGTCGTCATTGACCGCGGGCGCCTGGCGCCCGGATTCCGGAGCCGACGGCTGTCCGGCCGTCGGTCCAACACAAAACGGAATCCGCGGGCGTGCCCGGTCAGGCGTTCGGCTCAGCCTGCTTCGCGAGGGGACAGATCCAGACGTACCCATCGCCCGTCGGCGCGCAGGCGTTCGGCGCGGAGATAATGATGCCGGCGCACGGTCTCGGGGTGCACGTCGGCATTCACCGTGTCGCCCCACAGCGACAGGCGGAAGCCGAGCCGCACGAGCGCCTGCAGCAAGGCCCGGAAGCGTTCCGGATCGCCGGTGACGTGCGCGTCGATGTCCCCGGGGAGCCGGGTCGCCGGGTCGGGATCGCCGTCCAGCCACGGCAGGAAACTGCCATGCACCTGCAGGTCGTGGCCGTCGTCGCGGAGGTGTTGCAACAGCGCCCGGGCGTCGTCGATGTCGAGCGCTCGACGCCGTTTGCGGAAGACCAGTGCGTACTCGTGGCTGCGGTCGGTGCGCGACGGGTCGGCGTCGGTCGATGGCGTCGTTTCCCTCGCCGGATACAGCAGCACGCGTTCCTCGCAGGGCTCGAAAAGGCTGCCGAGGAGCCGCGCCAGCTCCCATGCCTGCGGCACCATGCGCTCGCCGACGCGCGCGTTCTCGACCATCGCGACGCAGTGGCCATCGTCCGGCAGCGCCTCGCGCACCGCGTGGAAGATCGCGCGCATCGCCGAGAGATACATCGCGAAGTCCGGCGTCGCGTACAACTGGCCGGGCAGCTGGCCGACGCGCGCATCGCCCCGCCAGTCGCAGCCGAAGTAGGGCACGTTGGTCAGGCACAGGTCGATGCGCGAACCCAACTGCGCCTGCGGCAGCGTGCCGCACGCGATCTCGGCGTCGACGCCGTGTCGATGCAGGCGTTCACGGGCGAGCGCGGCGCGGCCCAGATCGATCTCAATGCCGAGTCCGCGCCGCCCTTCGAGCGACGCGGCGAGCAGCGTCGTGCCGAAGCCGCAGAACGGATCGAACACGACGTCGCCGGGACGCGAGAACGCGCGCACGAACGGCCGCATCTGCGACACCCAGCCGCAGTCGCGGCCGCGCAGTGGATCGCGGTCGCGGAGGTCGTCCGGCAACGCGAGTTCGGGCGGATCGGGATCGAGCATCAGCCAGCTGCGCGACGTCATGCCGAGGCGTCCCACAGCACGTCGCGATCCGGCGACCAGCCGCCGCACAGGCGCCCGTTCGCATGGAACACGAGCTTGTACAGCGCGCCGGACGCATGCCGTGCATGCATCCGCGCATAGTCCGAGGCCTCGAACACCACGTCGAAACCGTCGCGATGGCGCAGGCGCAGGTTGTCGAAGTAGTAGCCGGCGGTGCGTTCGATCGGCGTGAGTGCCGCACGCAGCGGCGAGGCGAGCACGGCGTCGACCAGCGCCGGCATCGGCACGCGCGCGGTGTCGAGATACCGCCGCGTCGCGTTGTCGCGATAGCCGTCGTCGAGGCGCGAGAACTCGCGGAAGATCACCGTGCCGGCGCCGAGCGTCGCGGCCCAGTGCAGGTACGTGGCGACGCCGTCGGCATCGTCGATGCCGCCGCGCTGCACCAGGCACACCAGCCGCAGCGGAAAACGGTCGCGCAGGCGGCGCGCGGTCGCGACGAACGCGTCGCTATCCGCGGCCGGTTCGCCGGGCCGGAAACGCATGATCGCCTGGTTGCGCGCAGCGTCGGGATGATGGCGCGACAGTTCCACCCACGACAGATCGAAGCGCGCGAACGCATCGACGAGCACCTCGCCCTGCGCCTGCGCGAAGCCCGCGCCGTTGCTGTACAGCACACGCTCGTCGACCGGCACGCCGTCGCGTGCAGCGGCGTCCAGCACGTCGAGCATGCGCAGGCACCAGTCGGCGTCGTCGGTCGTTTCCAGCCCCGACAGCGAATACGACAGCGGCAGCCCGCGCAGTTGCGCCAGCGCGCCGCGCAGTGCGTCGAAGTAGTCGACACGCGGGCGCAGCATCGCCGCAGCGTGTCCCGCATCGGTCTCGCGCAGGTTTTCCGAACAGAATCGGCAACGCGCCGAGCACGGCCGCGCCGAAGCGTAGGGCGTGAAGGTGATGGGTTGCGCGACCCGGTACTGCCGGCCGCCGATGACGTGCGACACCCAGCGCGTCGCATCGTCTTCCGGCGGCAGGCGTTGCCGCAGCGGCAGGTCCGCAACGGCTTCCCGCACGCGGGCGTCCATGCTCAAAGCCGCGCTGCGTCGGCGCGGGCGCGGATCTCGTCGAAGGTCCAGTCGCGCATCAGCCGGCCGTTTTCCCACACCGTTTCCATCGCGTCGTCGAAGCCGGCGGGCTTCTCGACCTCGGCCAGTGACGCCGCGTCCGGCGACACCGGCACGGTGCGGAAACTGCCGTATTCGCGATGGCGCAGCAGCGTCATGCGCCCGCGCTTGCTCTGCTTGCCCTTGTCGGTGACCGGGTCCTTCCAGACATCGATCCAGCGGCCGTCTACGCGCGCGGCCGAGCACTTCAGCGCGAACTTCTGGGTGTCGCGGTTGAGCTGCTGCAGCAGCGCGCCACCCATGCCGAAGGCGACGTTGTCGGTGGCGTAGCCGGCGCTGGTCACGCGTTCGAGGATCGCGCGTATGCTGGTTGGGTTGATGCCGTCGCCCTGGATCACGCGGACGTGGTTCAGCACCTTGTAGCCCTTGCCGTTGACGGTGTGGCCGAACGCCTCGTCCAGCAGCTCCAGACATTCGTGGACCACGGCCACCGGATCGCCCGAGTCGGGGCGGATGACGACCGTCGCGCCGGAGGCGATCACTTCGTCCTTCAGCGTCTTGCCCCAGTGCTCGCGGATGGCGTGGAAGATGTCGTAGCTGTCCGACACCACGGCGACGATGCCGCCGGGCTTGGCGAACTGCCGCAGCATGTTGCGGTAGGCGTCGACCTCGCGCTCGCGGCCCCAGCTGGTGATGGTGCTGTGCTCGGCGGCGGGGATCGAGAAGCCGGCCATCGGCGCGTGGTAGAACGCGCGTGCCGCCAACAGGCCCGAGACGGTGTCGGTGCCGAGGAAATTGACGAGATGCGCGCAGCCGCCGATCGCCGCCGATTCCGCGCTGGAAACGCCGCGCGCGCCGAAGTCGTGCAGCTTGAACGGCAGCTGCCCGGCCGGGTCGTCGCTGGTGCGTTCGAGGAACTGGCGGATCGTCTGCTTGGCGTGCCAGCTGATCGTCGCGACCGTCACCGGATACCACACTCGCAGCAGCAGCGTTTCGAGGTACGACGGCACCCAGTATGCCTGCGGGTCGGTCGATTCGATCGTCACCAGCGCCTGGTGCGTCGGCACCACGGTGCCTTCGGGGACGGCGCGGATGCGCACCGGCAGGTGACCGCCGAGGCGGTCGACGATGTCGCGCCAGCCGGCTTCATTGAACGGTTCGCCGTGCGCGGCGTAGAGAGCGCGCGCTTCGTCGATGTCGGCGTGGGTGATCGGTCGACCCAGGTGCTGCTTGAGGATAGCCTGCAGGCCGAAGAACACGGTGCGGTCGTACACGCCGCCGCGCGATTCGACGTAGAAGAACGCGGCATCGGTGCCGGGCGGGTATTGCAGCCAGTGGCTGGCCTTGTAGCTGTCCGTGTTGAGCAGGACGTTGTCGAGGCCGGGGATGTGGGACATGGACATGACGGGAAGCTCCTTCGCGTCTAGGGGAAGCCGGCGGTCTGTCCGCCGGCGGGCGGTCGCGGGATGTGTCGCGGCGTCAACCGCGGCCGAGGAAGAATTCGAGGATGTGGAGATGGTCCTCGAACAACTGCGGACCCATCTCCAGCGCCTGGCTGACCGGCACCCAGCGCGCCTTGTCGGCGTCGTCGCCGCCGCGCACGTCGGGCAGGTCGCCGGACGGGAAATCGAAGTGGAAGGCGTGGGTGATCGTGCGTCCGCGCAGGCTGCGTTCGGGATGATCGAACACGTGCGCATGCTTCAGCGAGCCCTTGAGCACGCGCTCCGGCAGTTTCAGCCGGGTTTCCTCGCGCAGTTCGCGCACGCAGGCGTGCAGCAGCGTTTCGTCCTGGCCGACGAAGCCGCCCGGGAGCGCCCACAGCCCCTTGCCGGGCGCGGCGCGGCGGCGCACCAGCAGCACGTGGCCGGAATGCACGACGACCGCGTCGACGGTGACGAACGTCGGCGCGTACGGCGCATCGGCCCACGCGGCGCGGTACTGTTCGATGAAGCGGTATTCGTCGACCAGCTGCGCGAATGCGGGCGAACTCCTGCGGAAGGCGTCGAGCATGTCGAACACCGGGCCAGGCACGTTCGCGCGGATCAGCATCAGGCCGCCGTGGCTGTCGAGGCGGTTGGCCTCGAACAGGTAGCGGCGCAGCTCGGTGGCCGAGAGCGTTTCGGTCTGCGCGACATCGATCAGCGGCCACTGCGGAAATTCGCGCAGGTAGTAGCTGCTCGCGTCCTTGTCCTGGCCGATCAGGCCGATGCGCGCGTCGGCATCGCCGCCGTCGGCCTTCACCGCGGCGGCGACGGTGCGCTGCACGGCGGCGATCCACTGGCTCTCGTTGTAGAGATGGTCGCGCAGCGGGCGCACGATCAGCCGGTTGCCGGCATCGGCGAGCGCGCCCTGGATCATCACCGTGCGTTCGGCGACGGTCCACGGATTGCGGATGGTGCGGGGGGTGTCGGCGGAACCGACGAGGAAGATCAGCTTTCGCGCGCGGGCCAGTGCGTGGCGGGCGACGGCGGCGTGGCCGTTGTGGAACGGCTCGAAGCGGCCGATGAAGACGAGATAGTCGAGCGCATCGCGCTCGCGGGTGTCGCTGCGTTCCATGAGGCTCCCTCACGGTGATGGTGGTCGGCGCCGGGTCTGTCCCGTTGCCTGCGTGGAATGCTACGCCGATGGCCGGCGGCGTCAAGCGACGCCGGCCATCGGCGATGACTTCATCGATGGGATCAGGGCGTCGCCGCGGCCTTGCTCGTGCAGCCGGCGGTGAAGTCCAGCGGCGGTTTGCGCAGGGTCGTCTCGACGTCGGCCAGGCCCAGCACGCTGTGGAAGAAGTTGTCGTGCGACATCGGCTGGCCGGCGCGGCCGCGGAGGCAGGCCAGGTCGAGGCCGCGGCGGGCCGCGAAGCGGTCGGACACCCAAAGTTGCATCGGTACCCGGGTCTGCTGGTCGGGCGCGATCGCGTAGGGCGCGCCGTGCAGGTACAGGCCGTGTTCGCCCAGCGATTCGCCGTGGTCGGAGACGTACAGCAGCGCGGGGTCGATCGCCGCGTCGTCGCGCAGCAGTGCGGTGGCGCTGCCGACGATGTGGTCGGCGTAGTGGATGGTGTTGTCGTAGGTGTTGTGCAGCTGCTGGTCGTCGCACTGCTGCAGCTGGTTGCTGCGGCATTCCGGCTTGAAGGTCGCGAACTCGGCCGGGTAGCGCGCGTAGTAGGCGGGGCCGTGGCTGCCCAGCAGGTGGATCACGAACACGGTGTCGCGCTTGACCGCCGGCAGGTCCTGCTTCAACTGGCGCAGCAGGACTTCGTCGTAGCAGCCCTCCGGGTTGCACAGCGCCGGATCCTTGCCGTCGCCGAGGAACTTCTCGGTGGCGCGCATGGCGAGCCGTTTGCTGCCGGTGTTGTTGTCGATCCAGACCACGTCGTAGCCGGCGCGCATCAGCACGTCGAGCAGGTTCTCGCGGTACTTCGCCATGCCGTCCTTGTATTCGGTGCGGCCGACGCCGCTGAACATGCACGGCAGCGACGTCGCGGTGTTGGTGCCGCAGCTGCGCACGTCGCGGAAGTTCACGGTCGCCAGCGCGCGCATCTGCGGGTCGGTGTCGCGGCCGTAACCGAGGCTGCCGTAGCTGGCGGCGCGGGCGGATTCGCCGATCGCCAGCAGCAGCACCGCCGGCCGCTCGCCGGCCGCAAGCGCGCCGCCGCGCTTCGCGTCGAGGCCGATCTTCTCCAGCGGGCGGTTGTCGTTGCGAGCGTGGTCCATGTACGAGAGCTGCGCTGCCAGCAGCGCAAATGGATTGGCCAGGTGGCGCAGCTCCATGTGGTTGCGCACCAGCGAGGCGATATCCTTGCCGAAGGACAGCGCCGAGACGCCGAGCAGCGCGCACACCAACAGCGTCAGCTTGATCCGCGACCACAGTTCGCGCACCGGGCCCTGCCAGTCGATCCGCACCCACCACAGCAACACCGCGGGCAGCACACCGAGCAGGCCGAGGGTGAGCAGCATGCGCGCGCTGACCCATTCGGTGGCTTCGCGGGCGTCGGTCTCGTACACGCTGGCGAGCGCGTGGCGGTCGATCACCGCGCCGAAGTCGCTCATGAAGAACGCCGCACCCGCGGCCAGCAGCAGCGCCACGGTCAGCCCGGGCTTGAGCGTCCAGCGGAAGCTCAGCGGCAGCAGCATGATCGTGGTCAGCGCGAACAGCGCGCCGGCGACCGCGACGGCGACGCCGATGCCGTGCAGGCCGGCGAAATCGTGGGCCGAGAACACCACTCGCCAGAAGCGGGTGTTGAGCGCGGCCACGAGGAAGGCGACGACCAGCAGGAGGACAGTGTTGGCGCGCAGCTGCGGGCGCCGGGCGGAGCGGAGGCGGGATCTGGACATCGAGACAGGTTCGGACGGTTGGCTTAGGCCAGCATGAAGGAAACCCGGGCCGCGGGCGCGAGGGATTCGTTAAAGGCGGCATTGGACCGCCGGGGACCCCGGGCGCCAGCCCGGGCCCGGCCCGGGCCCGTGGCCTCCGGACAGCGCCGGGCGGGCGCGTCCGGAGCCTGCCCGGTGCCCGCCGGCGGACGTCGCCGGGACGCCCGCCGCCGCGGTCACGGCGCCTGGCGGACGGTGCGCTCGAACAGCTCCAGGATGCGCCGGTACTCGTCGTACCAGGCGTCCGGGTGGGTGAAGCCGTGGCGCTCCATCGGGTAGGGCGCGATCTGCCACTTCGCCTTGTGCAGCTCGATCAGCTTCTGGGTCATCACCACCGAATCGCGGAAGAACACGTTGTCGTCGATCATGCCGTGGCAGATCAGCAGCTCGTCCTGCAGGCCGGCGGCGAACTCGATCGGCGAGGACTGCCGGTAGGCTTCCGGGTCCAGGGTCGGGGTGTTGAGGATGTTGCTGGTGTACTCGTGGTTGTACTGCGACCAGTCCGCCACCGGGCGCAGCGCGGCGCCGGCCTTGAACGTGCCCGGCGCCTTGAACAGCGCCATGAAGGTCATGAAGCCGCCGTAGCTGCCGCCGTAGATGCCGGCGCGGTCGCGGTCGCCCTGTTTGTTCGCGACCAGCCAGTCGAGGCCGTCGAGGTAGTCCTGCAGCTCCGGCTCGCCCATGTGGCGATAGATCGCGGTGCGCCAGTCGCGGCCGTAGCCTTCGGAAGCGCGGTAGTCGAGGTCGAGCACGATGTAGCCGCGGCGCACCAGCAGGTCGTGGAACATCTGCTCGCGGAAATAGGCCGGATAGCGCGCGCTGACGTTCTGCAGGTAGCCGGCGCCGTGCACGAACATCACGATCGGGTACTTGCGGCCGGGCTCGTAGGTCTTCGGGCCGTAGAACTTGCCGCGAATGGTGCCGGCGCCGTGCTTCGACGGCACTTCGACGTACTGCGGGCGGATCCAGTCGAGGCCCTTGAAGGCTTCGGTGCGGGTGTCGGTCAGCGGTTTGGCGTCGCCGCCGGCGGCGTCGACCACCGCGATCTGCGGCGGCAGGTAGCTGCCGGAGTAGCGCACCAGCAGGCGCTTGCCGTCGGGCGATTCGGCGAAGTCCTCCACGCCGTCCAGCGCCGTCAGCTCGCGCACCGCGCCACCGGCGACCGGCACGTCGCAGACCTCGTAGTCGCCCGGCCAGGCGCGGTTGCACAGGAAACGGAAGCGCTTGCCGTCGGCGGACAGCGCCGGCGCCGAGGCTTCCCACTTGCCGGAGGTCAGCGCGCGCGGCTTGCCGCCGTCGTTGAGGTAGAGCTGCGACCAGCCGCTTTCCTCCGAGAGATACCACAGCGTGCGGCCGTCGGGCAGCCAGCCGAAATCGTTGAAGTTCCAGTTGATCCAGGCGTCGTCGTGCAGGCGGTGGCGCGACTGCAGGGTCGCCGCGGCCGGGCCGCTGTTCGAGGGCTCGACCACCGCGATCCAGCGGTCCTTGTTGTCCACCGCGCGCACCAGCACCGCGGCGCGGGTGCCGTCGTCGCTCCAGTGGATCGCCGGGCCGGTGCCGTCGCCGTCGGTCTCGACCCGCACCGGGCGGTTGCCCTTGAGCGGGTCCTGCTTCGCGGCCTTGCGCAGCTCGGCGAGCGGGTCGACGGCGATTCCGGGCAGCGCGTCGAATTTCAGTTCGGTGGCCTTGGCCGCAGCCACGTCGACCAGCCACAGCGTGTGCGGCAGCGGCGGATTGCGATCGACCCGGGTGCGCGCTTCCTCGGTGTCCTCGTAGCCGGACTCGGTCACGTACTTCGGCAGCTTGCCGGCCTGGCCGGCGTCGGCGCCCTTCGCGGTGGTGACGACCAGCAGCCAGCGGCCGTCGGGCGAGAGCGCGCTGTCGGCGATCTCCACGCCCTTGCCGAGGTAGGCCGGCACCGGTGCGCGGGTCGGGTCGGCGCGACGCCACGCGGCGTCCTGCTCGCGGGCGGCGTCGCGGCGCGCGCGGTCGTCGCGGAGGGTGTCGAGCAGGCGCAACTGGCGATCGCGCAGGTCGTCGGCGGCCGGCTTCTTCGCCGGATCGTCGCCGGCGACGACGTTGGACGCCTGCACCGCGCCGGTCGCGGCGGTCCAGCGATACCAGTCGTTGCCCGCGCGCCAGACCAGGCCGCCGTCGCGGCTCCACTGCGGACGCGATTCCTCGGCGTCGGTGCGGGTGAGCTGCGTCAGCGCGCCGCTGCGCAGGTCGCGCACGAAGAGGTCGCCGTTGCGCGCGAACGCCATGCGCGTGTGCGCGGCGTCGAACGCGGGATCCGCAGCGTCGAGCCCCGCACGCGCGATGTCGGCCACGCGCGCGGGCGCGCCGCCGGCGACCGGCACCGACCAGGTGTCGCGGATCGAAGCGCCGTCGCGCTTGCGCTGGTACAGCGCCTGCGTGCCGTCCCACGACCACCACGCGCGTTCCACGCCGTTCCCGATCCAGTCCGGGTCGGCCATGATCGTGTCCAGCACGCCGGGGCCGAAGGATTGGGCGGAGACGCCGCCGGCGGTCGCCAGCAGGGCGACGAGGAGCGTGGAGCGGAGCGGGAGGCGTGCGGTCATGGCGGGCACCGGCGGGAGAATCCCGGGAGCTTAGCGCCGGCGGCGCGCCGGGGGCTGGCCCGTTGGTCATGCGCCGGCGCCCTCGCACGGGCGATTCCGGCCGCAAGTGCGATGTTTCCGCCGTTTTCGTGGGTCCGCGGCGGTCATGCCAGCCTGTCAGAAGCGACAGGCGCGCTTGCCCGGACACTGTGACACGCCGCTTCGTTTTCCAAGGCGCGCTTTGCGATGGTCGAAGCCGCGCGGAGCCGTTCCGCGCGCCGCGTCCGTGACGATGCCGCGGAGACCGCGGAAACACCCGACAAGGAGATTGGGAAAATGAAAGTCAGCATGATCTCGTGGTCCGTCCTGGGCCTTGCCCTGCTGTGCGGTGCGACCTCCCAGGCGGCGGCCGCCGAGAACCCCGAGGAACGGGTCGGCATGGCGCACAACGTCTATCTCGACTGTCTGATGCGCGCCGGTGGCGGGACAACCGACGCGGCGTTGCGCATGGTCGTCGAACGCTGCGGCTTCGATCCGGGCATGCCGGTGGACGCGTTCGTCGCGTCCTACGCCAAGCTGCTCGACGGCGATCCCTTCCTCGACGTGACGCAGCGGATGACGCCGTATCGCGACCTCTACACCGACGACCAGTTCGCCTACTTCGCGCGCATCGACGCGGCGCTGGCGTCGGCCGCGTCCCCGGCGGAGGCGGATCGCGCGCTGGCCGCACTGGAGCAGGACGCCGTCGCGCGCTACCCGGGCCGCGATGACGCGGAGGCGTCCCTGCTCGCGTTGTTGAGTACCGCGCGCTACTCGCTGGCCTACTGGAGCGCTTCCGGCGCGATGCCGCAGACGGCCGGCGGCGGCTTCCAGACCGCCAAGCTCAAGTGGTGGCACAAGGTGCTGATCGTGGTCGGCGCCGACGCCGCCGGCGCGGGCATCGGCCTGTTGTTCGGCGGGCCGGTCGGCGCGGGTGCCGTGGGTGCCGGCGCTTCGACCGGCGTGGGCACCGCGATCAAGGACAACTGATCGCGCCTCCGGGACGCGAACGCGTTCCCCTCCGACGCCCCGCCCGTCCGCGGGGCGCCGGGGCTCTGGCCGGAAAACGTGCCTTGCCGCACAATTCGCCCATAATCTCCACGTTCTCCGGCAGTTGGGCGATACTTGGACGCATCCGCCGCAGGTTGATCGCGCAAGTCCATGATCCGAAAGGGTCATCGGCCCGGCGATCGGCCTGACAGGGGCAGACTCCGTCGGCAGCCGCCGGCAGGGGCTGTGGCGCCGAGGTCCCCGTCCCGCGCATGCGGGCCGCCGGGGTGTCCATTCCTCGTCGAGGCAGTGCCCGTCCGGCCATGCAAGCGTTCGTCTACAAGAGCCAGCGGAAGGCCGATACCTACGTCTATCTCGCGGTGCGCGACGATTTCGAGCGCCTGCCGCCGCCGGTGCGCGAACAGCTCGGCGCGCTGCAGTTCGTGCTGGAAGTCGCGCTGACCCCGGAGCGCCGGCTGGCCCGCGAGAATCCCGAGCAGGTCCGCGCCAACCTCGCCGCCCGCGGCTTCCACCTCCAGTTCCCGCCGACCGTCGCCGTCGATCCGATGACCGACGACTGGGGGACGGATGCCTGAGGATCCCGTGGACGCCATCGTCGACGACTTCCCCGGCGACGCGCTCGACGACCGTGCCGCGGTCGTGGCGGCCGCACCGCGTCCGCCGCGGATCGGCCTCGCGGCGCTGGCGACCGGCCTCGGCCTGACCGCGCTCGCCGGCCTCGGCGGTGCGGTGGTCGGTGACGCCGGCGGTGCGCTGCTTGCGGTGCTGGCGTCGCTGGGCGCGCAGGCCGCGTTCGCGCTCGCGATGCGCGGCGGTCGCGTGCCCGCGCGCGAGGCCGGCCCGGTCGCCGCGCTGTGGGCGCTGGCGCTGCTGGCGACGTTCGTGCTGCTGGCATGGCCGCTGTCGGCGCTGCGCCAGGGCGGCACGCTGGGCGCGGCGCTGGCGACCAGCGCGGTCGCCGGGCTCGTGCTGATCGGGCTGTGGCGCACCTGGCCGCTGTGGCGCTGGCAGGAAGGCGAGGGCGGCGACCTCCGCGACCACGGCCGGGCGCTGGTCGACACCGACACCCGCGACTGGCGCGGGCTCGGCGCCGCGGCGCTGCTGGCGCTGCCGCTGCTGGGCGCGGTGCTGCTGGCCTGGCCCGACCTGATGTCCACGACCGCGCGCTGGGCCGTCGCCGGCATCTGCGCGCTGGCCTGGCCGCTGGCGCATCGCGCGCTGCTGCGGCTGCCGTCGCCGTCGCCGGTGCGCGACGAGGACCTGCTGCAGGCCGCGCTCGACGAAGACGATGCCGAGGCCTCCGATCTCGGCGCGCCGGGCGAGGATCTCGACACCGCGCTGTACGACGCCGCGCGCCACGGCCGGGTCGAACGCACGCTGGCGCTGCTCGACGCCGGCGCCAACCCGCACGCGCCGCCGCCCGCCGATGCGCGCGACCAGCGCAGCCTGGCGATGCTGGCCGCGGTGCTGCCCGACCTGCGCCTGCTGCGCACGCTGATCGCCCACGGCGTCGACCTCAACGACGTCCACGCCAACATGACGCCGCTGATCGCCGCCACCCGCGACAGCTGGCACGGCCGTCCGGAAGCGGTGATGACCCTGCTCGCCAACGGCGCCGATCCGCGCGTGCCCGATGCCGACGGCAACACGCCGCTGCACCACGCCGCGCGCAGCTCCGACCCGGGCGTCGCCGCGCTGCTGCGCGACGCCGGCGCCGAGATCGATCCGCCGAACCGCGAAGGCCTGACCCCGCTGGCGCTGGCCTGCACCTCGGGCAACTGGCGGCTCGCGCGCTTCCTGCTCGAACGCGGCGCCAAGCCCGACCTGCCTGGCGCCGTGCCGGCGCTGTTGGCTGCGGCCGGCGGCGACGAGGACGACCCCGCCGGCGTGCAACTGCTGCTGCGGCACAAGGCGAAGGCCGACGCGCGCGACGCCCGCGGCCGCAGCGCGCTGCACGAAGCCGCGTACGCCGGTCACGCCGAGATCGTCGGCGTGGTGCTCGGCGCCGGCGCCGACGTGCATGCCCGCGATCACGAACAGCGCACGCCCTTCCTCGAAGCCGCGCGCGGCGGCCACCTCGCTGCGCTGCAGGCGCTGCAGGTCGGCCGGCCGGACGTCCACGCCACCGACACGCACGGCCGCCACGCGCTGATCCTCGCCTGCCGCGCCGATGCGCCGACGCCGGCGCTGATCCGCGCGCTGCTCGACCTCGGCCTCGATCGCGAACACGCCGACGAGGACGGCCGGCGCGCCGTGGACTACGCCGCCGCCGCCGGCCGCTGGGCGCTGGTCGCCGCGATCGACAGCGGCTACGGCCTGCCCGCCAGCGTCGGCGACGCGGACGAACCCGACGCGCCGCTGCCGGACCAGCCGCCGCTCGACCTGCTGCGCGAAGCGCTGGACGCCGGCGACGGCGAGGCCGCGTCGCGCTGGGCGGCGCTGGTCGATCCCGCCGACCTCGCCGGACTGCTGCGCGACGGCACGTCACCGGCCTCGCCGGCGCGGATCGACTGGCTGCTGCGCCACGGCGCCAATCCCGAAGTCCACGACGCCACGGGCGACACCCCGCTGTTCGCGTGGCTGGCGCAGGGCCCGTCCGCGGTGCCGGCGGTGCAGGCGCTGCTGCGTCGCGGCGTCTCGCCGGCCGGCAAGGGCGGCCTGGCCCGCTTCCTCGCCGGCTGCGTCGCCGCCGATCGCGCCGATCGCGGGCTGGAAAAGCTCGCGCTGGACCTGCTCGAACGCGGCGCTGATCCGTTCGCATCCTCGCCCGCCGGCGATCCGCCGCTGGCGCTGGCGGTGCGCCTGGGCTGGGGCGCGCTGATCGTCCGCCTGATCGGCATCGGCGTGGCGCTCGACACCCGCGACGCCCACGGCATGACCGCGCTGCACCTCGCCGCCGCACTGCGCCGCGAAGGCACGCTCAAGCAGCTCATCGTCCACGGCGCCTCGCCGAACGTGCGCGCCGCCGACGGCCAGACCCCGCTGGGCGTCGCCTTGTCCAGCGGCCGCCGCGACCTCGCCGACTGGCTCGACTGGCGCCACTGGCCGCTGCCGGGCCGCCCGCTGCGTGCCACCGACCTCCCCGCCGCCGCCGTGCTCGGCGACGCCGACGCCGTGCGCCGCCTGCTCGACCTCGGCCTGCCGATCGACGCCGTCGACACCCAGGGCTGCACCGCGCTGCTGCGCGCCGCCGGCGGCGGCCATCGCGGCGTGGTCGAACTGCTGCTCGCCCGCGGCGCCGACCCCGCGCTCGCCGCGCGCACCGGCGCCACTCCGCTGTCGGCCGCGGTCAGCATGCGCCAGCTCGACATCGTCGACCGCCTGCTCGCCGCCGGCGCCACGCTGGAACAGCGCCTGCCCGGCGACGTCACCGTGCTGATGCTCGCCGCCGCGCTGGGCCTGCCCGACGTGTGCACGCGCCTGCTCGCCGCCGGCGCCAACATCAACGCCACCGACGCCCAGGGCCTCACCCCGCTGCACTGCGCGGGCCTCTACGGCTTCACCACCCGCGATCGTCGTCGCCTCGTCGCCCTGTTCGACGCGCTGTTGCTGGCCGGCGCCGACCCCGACGCGCAGGCGGCCGGCGGCGTCACCCCGCTGCTGCTGCTGCTCGGCGCCCGCGCTGAACCCGGCACCGCCTGCGACGAGGACGTGGTCGTCGCGGGCCTCGTGCGCCTGCTCGACGAAGGCGCGACCCTTCGCGTGCGCGACCCGCGTGGCTTCGGCCCGCTGCACCTTGCCGCGCTGCATGGCCTGCTGCGCGTCACCCGCGAACTGCTGCAAGCCGGCGCCGAACCGGAAGCGCGCGATGCGCTCAACCGCACGCCGCGCGAGGTCGCGGTGATGCGTGGCTTCGTCGATGTCGCGGCGGAATTCGTGCCGCAGACGCGGGATGTGTCGATGGCGCGGTTCCTGAGGGATCGGGAGAACTGAGGGCGACGCGGGCGCATCGCGCGCCCGGCGCGACGCGACCGCCCCCACCACGTCTCGTCAGAAGTGCCTTTCGCGCACCGCCCTCCCGGATGTCATTCCGAGCGCAGCGAGGGACCTGCTTTGGCCCTCGCCGTTGCCTTTGCCGTCGTCATTTTCCTCGTTGCCCTCGCCGTCGCCCCGGCGAAGGCCGGGGCCTCGCCCGTCGCCCTTTCCATTGTCATCCCGAGCGCAGCGAGGGACCTGCTTGTGCTCTTTCGCTGATTCAATCGAGGGCGTCATCGTCGCGTCGCACGATGATGCGCGAGCGATACCTGATCGATTCGCGGCGCTCACTGCGCTGCATTCCAGGCGGTTTTCGCGAAAGCCCGGAATCTATTTCGCGCTGGTGCGCGAGTCACTTTCTTTTACGAAAAGAAAGTAACCAAAGAAAACTTCTCAGGTCCAAATCAAATCTGCCGCCGGACCCGTGCCCGGGATTTTTCGACGAGGCGTCCTGCCTCGTCGAAAAACGGCGCGCGTCCTGCGCGCCGCCCGTTGGGTCTCCTGATGCTGATGTGGCGCTAAGGCTGCGCCGTCGATTGCACGATGGCGGCGTGGGCCTGGATCGGTACGAACGACTCCGCCGCAAGGACTAGCTTCCTTGCTCACCGATGTTGCTACTGCGTGCCCACCATCTGAGCGAGCCATTCGAATCTTCGCGAAGCATGGATGCGAACTCTTTCACGCTCTTAGCGACCATGGATTCAGACTTCTTCAAGTGTTCCCAGTAGCGAGTCACCCCTGAAGAATCACCCGGCCACGACACTTGGTCGTCGATCAGGCACGAACAGCGCCAGTTCCCGCTCCAGCATCGCCATCCACCAGGCGCGCAATAACGCGATCCAGCGCAGCAGCCAGCGGATGTTGTAGCC
>JBGAFR010000116.1:0-7647 GCA_044227145.1 Lysobacteraceae bacterium | reverse complement strand
CAGGCCATGGACGACCCGGCCGTGCAGGTCCCGCGCAAGCGCGACCCGGGCCCGCTGTTCCCGTGGGCGCGGATCATGGCCGCGGTGTCGTGGGAGCGGCTGCACCCCTGAGGCGTCCGGCAACGAGACGCGCTACGCAAATCGTCGCCCTGCATCCGTTTGCATACCGCATGCGGTTGCGAATGGCGAGAAATCTCGCATAAGCTCCACGGCGTTTTGCGCAGGGCGACATGGAAGCGGCTCGCGGATGCGGGCGCGCTCGCCCTGCATCCTCTCCCCCCAGCAAGGATGCCTCATGCGTTTTTCGATCCCCCGCCTGTTGTCGGGCGCGCTCGCGCTGTCGATCGTCGCCCCCCTGTCCTGCCAAGCGCAGGACGACGCCTGGAACATCGGCATCGCGGTCGCCGCCCGCAGCCCGCTCTACGCCGGCGAGACCAGCCGGCTGCGTCCCTTTCCCTACATCTACCACGAAGGCGAGCGCTTCTACGTCAAGGGCCCCTCGCTCGGCTGGAAGTTCGTCGCCACCGACACGTTCTCGCTCTCCGGCTTCGTCGCCGCACGCTTCGACGGCGTCGACCGCGACGAGTTCGGACGCACCGCGCTGGCCGAGCACGGCATCGATCGCGACCTGCTGGACAACCGCGGCACCGGCGTGGATGCCGGGGTGTCGGCGACCGTGACCTCCACCGCCGCCGGCGAATTCGAACTGGAGCTGCGCAGCGACATCAGCGGCCACAGCAAGGGCCAGGACGCCTCGCTGGACTACCGCTATCCCCTGCATGCCGGGCGGGTGACGGTGATCCCGGGCGTGGGCGTGACCGCGCTGTCGCGTCGCACGGCGGATTACTACTACGGCGTGCTGCCGGCCGAAGCGGCGCGTGGCGTCCCGGACTACCGGCCGGGCAGCGCGGTGGTCCCGCACGCGCGACTGGCGGTGATCGCCCCCTTCGGCGAGCGCTGGACCGGCATCGTCGGCGTGAACATCGACGTGCTGCCGAACGAACTGGCCGACAGCCCGCTGCTGGAGGACGACACGCGCACCGTCCCGGCCATGTTCATCGCGGTGGCGCGGCGCTTCGCCGTCCGGCGGCGCCCGTCACCGCTCCGGCAGCGCGGCGCGGGCGTCGTCCGTCCGGCGGCGCGAGGACACGACCGGTCATCGCCGTCCGGCGGCGCCCGTCACCGCTCCGGCAGCGGGATGAAATCGTCGTCGCCCGGCACCGGATCGAAGCGGCCGCCCCGCCAGTCGTCCTTCGCCTGCTCGATGCGGTCCTTCGACGAGGACACGAAGTTCCACCACAGGTGGCGCGGGCCGTCCAGCGGCTCGCCGCCGAGCAGCATCGCCTTGAGCGGCGTTTTCGCGCGCAGCGTGTGGCGCACGCCGTCGTCGAGCACGATCAGGTGCATCGCGGGGAGGTCGGCGCCGTCGAGCTGCGCCTCCCCGTCGAGCACGTACAGCGCGCGTTCGCGATGGCCGGCATCGAGCGCGACCTCACCGTCGGCATCGAGATCGATCGCGACGTACAACGTGTCGGCGAACACCCGCACCGGCGATTCGGCCCCGTAACCGCGACCGGCGACCACGCGCAGCCGGCCGCCGGGCACGTCCAGCATCGGCAGCGTCGCGGCGGCATGGTGGTGGAAGGCCGGCGCGGTCTCCTCGTGCGCCTGCGGCAGCGCGACCCAGGTCTGCAGCCCGTGCAGCGCATGCCCGTCGGCCCGCGGCCCGGGCGGCGTGCGTTCGGAATGCACGATGCCGCGGCCGGCGGTCATCCAGTTGACGTCGCCGGGGCCGATGGTCTGCGCGCTGCCCAGCGAATCGCGATGGTCGATGCGACCGGCCCACAGGAAGGTCACCGTCGCCAGGCCGATGTGCGGATGCGGGCGGACGTCGATGCCGTGCCCGGGCGCGAACACGGCCGGACCCATGTGGTCGACGAACACGAACGGGCCGACGCTGCGGGCCTGGATCGACGGCACGGCGCGGCGGACCTCGAAGCCGCCGAGATCGTGGACGCGGGGAGCGACGAGGAAGGTCATGGGACGGGCCTCCGGACGGGCCGACAGGGTCGCATGCGCGCCCGCATCCGGCGACCGTAGTCGCGCGACGCTGCGTCCCGTGCCGTCCGGCCGGGGCGATGTCCGGCGCGGGTGCCTATAATCCGGCCACCTCTCCCTCGGCCTGCCCATGACCTCGCCCGTCTCCGAACTGATCGAACTGCTGTCGCTGGAGCGCCTGGAGGACAACCTCTTCCGGGGCCAGAGCCGCGACATCGGCACCAAGTACGTCTTCGGCGGCCAGGTGGTGGGCCAGGCGCTGTCCGCGGCGCAGGCCACGCTGGACTCCGCCGATCCCGACAAGGGCCCGCGCGACGCGCATTCGCTGCACGCCTATTTCCTGCGGGCCGGCGACATCACCGCGCCGATCGTCTACGAGGTCGACCGCACCCGCGACGGCGGCAGCTTTTCGGTCCGCCGGGTGACGGCGATCCAGCACGGCAAGCCGATCTTCGTGTTCGCGGCGTCGTTCCAGATCCACGAGCCCGGCCCGGAGCACCAGATCTCGATGCCGGAGGTGCCGCGCCCGGAGGACGTCGCCCCGACCGCGCCGCCGCCGCCGGAAGTGCTGGCGACGCTGCCGAGCAAGATCCAGCGCTGGCTCAACCGGATGGGCCCGTTCGAATTCCGCCCGATCTATCCGCGCGACGACCTCAACCCGCCGAAGCGCCCGCCCTACCAGCAGGTCTGGTTCAAGCTCAGCGAAACCGTGGGCGACGCGCCCGAGCTGCATCGCGCGCTGCTCGCCTACGCCTCGGACTTCCACCTGCTGGGCACCACCACCTTCCCGCACGGCATCAGCTACTACCAGCCGAACGTGCAGATGGCCTCGCTGGATCACGCGATGTGGTTCCATCGTCCGTTCCGCGCCGACGAGTGGCTGCTGTACTCGATCGACAGCCCCAGCGCGCAGAACGCGCGCGGCCTCGCCCGCGGCATGGTGTTCGACCTGCAGGGGCGGCTGGTCGCCAGCACCGCGCAGGAAGGCATGATCCGGGTGCTGCCTGTCGATCCGGCGAAGGCCTGACCGATGCGCCAGGTCTTCTCCAGCCCGCGTCTGGAAAACGTCGAGCGCGTCGCCGAGCTGCTGCGCGAACAGGGCATCGAGGTGCGCGTCACCAACGGCCGCTCGTACAAGGGTGCGCGTCGCGGCACCTTCAGCTACCGCGAATCGGCGAACGAGGATCCGCCGGCGGCGGTGTGGGTGGTGAAATCCGACGATCAGCCGCAGGCGCGGGAGATCCTGCGCGAAGCGGGGCTGCTCGATTCCGGGCGCTCGCCCACGCGCTACCTCGACCTTGCGGACACGCAGTTCCGCGACGCCGGGGTCGAGGCGCAGGCTCGCAGGCGCGCGTTCCGGCTGCGCGCGGGGCTGATGCTCGGCATCGCGATCGCGCTGGCGTTCGGGCTGATGGCCTGGCATCGCGCCGGCGGCCCGAGCGCGCAGGTCGCGCCGACACCCGCGAACGCGCCAGCGGCGGTCGCGGACAGCACCGTGTTCGACCCGCAGGCGGCGCTCGACGGCAAGCGCTACGTCGTCGCCACGCCGAGCGCCCTCGCCGCGATGCTGATCGACGCCGAACTCGAGGCGCGCGACGCGAAGACCGTCTGCCTGTCGGTGGATGCCGCCGACCCGACCCAGACGGTGCTGGCGCAACTCAAGGCCGCCGACGGCCGCGAACTGGTGCCGCACTCGTCCTGCGCCGACGCCACGGCGGCCCTGACGATCGCGGTGGCCGACTACCGCACCGACGGTTCGGGCACGGGCTCGATCGCGCTGGAACTGCGCGACACCGGGCCGGACGGCAAGCCGCGCAGCGAACGCCGCACGCTGGAAGTACGGCGCGACGACGAACGCTGGGACATCCTGAAAGTCGCCAGCCGCTGATTCCACCGCACGGCGACAGCCGTCTCGAACGAAAACGGCGACGGTCCGAAGACCGTCGCCGCCGGCTCGACCCTACGGGGAATCAGGGCCTCGGGGCTGGTTGAGGGGCTGGTTGGGGAGCGGATCGAGGCGCCGCCTGCGGGCCACCCGGACCGCGCTCGCCGCGATGCGCCTTGTGGTACGCCATCATTTCCTCGCGGGTGAGGAAACCGTCCTTGTTCGCGTCGATGTCGCCGAAGTGCTCCACCGCGCGCTGGTGGCCGGCCAGTTCGTCGCGGCTGAACTTGCCATCGCCGTTCTTGTCCATCTGCGCCATGCGCGCACCGCGGTCGCCGCGACCACCCGGACGGCTTTCGCCCTGGCCGCGCTGCGGACGCTCGTCGGCACCGAGCTTGCCGTCGTGGTTGGCGTCGAGTTTGTCGAAGTTCTGCGACAGTCGCGGCGCCTTGGCGGCCTCGGCGCGATCGATGACGCCGTCGCCGTTCGCATCGAGCTTGG
Source organism: Lysobacteraceae bacterium (assembly GCA_044227145.1). Taxonomy (GTDB): domain Bacteria; phylum Pseudomonadota; class Gammaproteobacteria; order Xanthomonadales; family Xanthomonadaceae; genus Lysobacter_I. The sequence continues at coordinate 3,203 of JBGAFR010000116.1, read as the reverse complement.
CCATGCCGTCGCCGCGGCCGCCCGGGCCACCGCGGCCCTTGCGGTCGCCGTGGCGCTGCGGGCGCTCGTCGGCGCTGATCTTGCCGTCGTGGTTGACGTCGAGCTTGTCGAAGTTCTCGGCGAAGCGCGGCATCTTCGCGGCTTCGGCGCGATCGATGACGCCGTCGCCGTTGGCGTCGAGCTTCGGATGCTGGCGGGCCTGGCCGGGCTGTCCCGCGGCGGGCGCCGGGGTCGTGGCAGTCTGGGCGAGCAGCGCCGGCGCGGCGCCGGCGAGGGCGAGGCCCAGGGCGAGCAGGGTCGTGCGCGGGGTGACGAGCTTCATGGAAGTGCCTCATGGTCGTGGGCGGGCCGGTGGCCCGATGGCACCGTCAACGCACCGCCGCGGCGCCGGTTGACGCAGGCGGTCGGCCGCTGAACGCGCCGGTCACATTCGACGCCCGGCACCGTCCTGCCATCATGCCCCTCCGAAACGCCGCCCGACCATGTCCCTTGCCGCCTTGCCCATCGCGTCGCTGCCCGTCGAATCGCTGATCCAGCGCGAACTGCCCGCCGCCCGCGACGGCGACCACGCCGCCTACGGCCGGATCGTCGCCGGCTGCCAGAACACCGTGACCGCGGTGGCGCTGGCGATCACCCGCGATGTGCAGGCCAGCGAGGACATCGCCCAGGAAGCCTTCCTCAACGCCTGGCAGCAGCTGGACCGCCTGCACAGCCCGGACAGTTTCCTGCCGTGGCTGCGGCAGATCGCGCGCAACCTCGCCCGCGACCACCTGCGCCGGTACCGCCACCAGCCGCTGGACGGCGCCAACGCCGAACTGGCGCTGGCGATGGCGGCCGACCCCGGACCGCAGCCGATGCACCGGATCCTCGACGAGGAGCGCGAGGCCGCGGCCGCCGAACTGATCGCGGCGCTGCCCGAGGACAGCCGCGAGGCGCTGCTGCTGTTCTATCGCGAGGGCCAGAGCTCGCAGCAGGTGGCGCTGCTGCTGGGCATCACCGATGCCGCGGTGCGCAAGCGCCTGTCGCGCGCGCGGCAGCAGGTGCGCGACGACCTGCTGCGCCGCTTCGGCGAGTTCGCCCGCGATTCCGCGCCCGGTGCGGCGTTCACGACCGTGGTGGTCAGCGGCCTCGGCGTCGCCGTCAAGCCGGCCAGCGCCGCGGTGGCCGTGACTGGGACGGCGGCCGGCGCCGGCCTGTTCGCGAAAGCGGTGGCCCTTCTCGGCGGCGGCGGCGGAATGGTCGTCGGCACGCTTGGCGGCTCGGTCGCTGCCGGCGCGCTCGCCGCGCACCTCACACGCCCCACCCTGCTCGCGTACGCCGAGACCCGCGAGGAGCGCGCGGAGATCCTGCGCGACTACTGGATCTACCTGGTCGTCACCCTGGTGCTGATGATCCTCGCCTTCGTGGCCGTGCCGCTGGCGCCGACGTTCGCGATCGGCATGGGCGCCGCGGTCGTCACCGAGCTCGCCTCGCTGCTCACGCTGCTGGCGATCCGGCGCACGCTGCTGCCGCTGATCGCCCGCGATCGCCTGCGCGATCCGGAAGGCGCACGACGCCGCTACCGTGCCTACGATTACACCTACGGCCCGACCGCGATCGTGGTGACCGGCGTGCTCTACCTCGTGGCGATGGCGGTGCTCAACGGCGCCGTGCACTGGCTGCCTGGCGCCGTGCGGCCATGAACGCCGTCGTCGCCGAACCCGCCGCGATCGATCGCCTCATCGCCGCCGAGCTGTCCGCCGCGCGCGACGGCGATCGCGACGCCTACGGCCGGATCGTCGCCGGCTGCCAGAACACCGTGACCGCGGTGGCGCTGGCGATCACCCGCGACGTGCAGGCCAGCGAGGACATCGCCCAGGAAGCCTTCCTCAGCGCGTGGCAGCACCTGCGGCGGCTGCAGAACCCGTCGAGCTTCCTGCCGTGGCTGCGCCAGATCGCGCGCAACCTCGCCCGCGACCACCTGCGCGCCCTCGCCCACCGTCCGCTGGACGGCACCGGCGCGGAACTGGCGATCGAACTGGCCGCCGACCCCGCGCCCACGCCCGCGGAGCGGATCGAGGCCGACGAGCGCGAGCGCGCCGCCGGCGAACTGATCTCCGCGCTGCCCGAGGACAGCCGCGAGGCGTTGCTGTTGTTCTACCGCGAGGGCCAGAGTTCGCAGCAGGTCGCGGCGCTGCTGGGACTGTCGGATGCGGCCGTGCGCAAGCGCCTGTCGCGCGCGCGGCAGGGCCTGCGCGAGGACCTGCTGGCGCGGTTCGGCGAATTCGCCCGCGACACCGCGCCGGGCGCGGCGTTCACCGGCGTGATCGCGACCGCGCTGTCGCTGGCCAGTCCGCCGGCCGCGGCCAAGGGCGTGCTCGGCGTGACCGCGGCGGTCGGTGCGAAGACGGTCGCGAAGATCGCGCTCGGCACCGCGGCCAGCGTCGCGGTGCCGCTGCTCAGCGCCTTCGCGGGCATCTGGCTTGGGCTGCGCCGCCAGCTCAAGTGCGCGATCGACGACGAGGAGCGACATGGCCTCGTGCGCAGCGCCGGCATCAACGTGCTGGCGACGGTCGGCTTCCTGCTGTCGCTGATCGTGTTCTCGCGCTTCGACGGCGGCTGGCTGCCGCCGGTGATCGCCTGCGCGGCGTTCATGGGCGTCGTCTACTACCAGTCGCTGGTGGTGGTGCCGCGGGTCACCGCACGCCGGCACGCCATCGAGGCGCAGCGCGATCCGGTAGGCGCGGCGCGCAAGCGTCGGCGCGAGCGCATCGTGAACTGGATCGGCGGCCTCATCGGCTTCGTCGGCGGCTTCGGCGGCCTGATCTACGGCCTCATCGCGTCCGGCAGGCTCTGAGTCGCGCGTCGACATCGCGCATCGGAACCGCATCCGCAACGCGCGTCGCGATCGGCGCGAACGCAGCGGGTATGCTGGCGGCATGTCCGTCGCCCTCGCCCGCATGGTCTCGCTGCTCGGCCACCCGCTGGCGACGCTGCCGTCGGCGCTGGTGCTGATGTCCGCAATGCGCGCGACCGACCCGGCCGGACCGCTGCGGATCGCGCTCGGGGTGGCCGCGTTCGCCGCGCTGGTGATGGCCCTGTCGTGGCGGCAGGTGCGTCGCGGACGCTGGGCGCACGTGGACGCCAGCGCACCGCGCGAGCGCCGCGACCTCAACCTCGTCCTGCTCGCGATGACCGTGCTCGCCGCGGTGCTCGCGCAGGTC
>JBGAFR010000115.1:0-7789 GCA_044227145.1 Lysobacteraceae bacterium | reverse complement strand
CTCCCGCCATCGGAGATAATTCGTCTCATGGACCGTTACGAACGCATTCTCTCGCTGCACCGCATCCTCAAGAGCGCGCGCTACCCGGTGACGGTGAAGCGGCTGCAGGACGAGCTGGAATGCTCGCGCGCCACCGCCTATCGCGACCTGGCCTTCCTGCGCGACGCCCTGATGGCGCCGATCGTCGGCGACGGCGAGGCCGGCTTCCGCTACGACCCCGGCGAAGGCGAGCGCTTCGAGCTGCCCGGCCTGTGGCTGAATTCCGAGGAACTGCACGCCCTGCTCGCGGCGCAGCAACTGCTCGGCCGCACCGGCGGCGGCGTGCTGTCCTCGGCGCTGGCGCCGCTGCAGCAGCGCATCGAGAAGCTGCTGGAGGAACATGCCCCCGGCAAGCGCTGGCCGGTCGAGCGCGTGCGCGTCATCCCGCACCGCACCCGCACCATGGACGAACAGGTGTTCCGCATCGTCTGTTCCGCGGTGCTGGAGCGCAAGCGGCTGGGCTTCGAATACCGCGCCCGTTCGACCGACGAGAAGACCCGCCGCACGGTGTCTCCGCAGCGCGTCACCCACTACCGCGGCAACTGGTACCTCGACGCCTTCGACCACGAGCGCGACGCCCTGCGCAGCTTCTCGGTCGACCGGATCATGACCCCGCGCATGCAGGACGCCGCCGCCCGCGACGTGCCCGACGACGAGCTCAACGCCCACCTCGCCGGCAGCTACGGCATCTTCTCCGGCGCGCCCAAGGGTATCGCGACGATCGTGTTCAACCAGAAGATCGCGCGCTGGGTCGCGGACGAGCACTGGCACTCGCAGCAGCAGGACCGCTTCCTGCCCGACGGCCGCTTCGAGCGCAAGGTGCCCTACAGCGCTCCGCGCGAACTGCTGATGGACATCCTGCACTACGGCCCGGACGCGGAGATCGTCGAGCCCGCCGTCCTGCGCGAGCAGATGAAATCGATGCTGCAGCTGGCGGTGAGCAATTACGAGAAGTGAGGGCGGCCGCGGGTTCGGCCGACCGACCGGCAGGGCGCGTCGGGGTGCGCGTCATCGACGGGGAGACGCCGAGCCGGCGTTCACTCCGTCTGCTTGATCCCGAAGTAGGCGTAGGCCGCGGAGACCGCGAGCCCCAGCCAGGCCTGACCGAGCGAGGTCAGGGCGGGTGGGGTGTGTTCGGAATGATGCAGGCCGACGTAGAAGGCGGCGAACCCGCCGCCGAGCCAGGCGAGGACGTAGAACCCCGCGACGATGTTCATGGCGCGCTTCGCGATCGGTTTCGGCTCGTCGGCGAACAGGCGCTTCAGCGGCGGATCGCCGGGGTCGGTCGTGGCGAGGATGGCGATCAGCAGCGCCGAGACCAGCCCGCTGATCGTCGACAGCGATTGCGCCATGCCGTCGTTGAAATCGACGCACGGAAGTGGCCCGCCACACTCCGCGGCATGGATGGCCACCCGGATCAGGTACAGGTACAGGCCGAGCAGGACGACCGCCACCACGCCGCCGAAAAACAGTTTCATGGATCGCCTCTCCGTTCACGCGCATCCCGATTTCCGCGGACATTGATGGCGCGATGGCGGGCATTCGCCAAGCCGCAGTGCGGTGTCGGGACGGGATCGATTCGGGACGACGACGCGCGAGGATGTCCGCGGACGGAGGGCGTCCGTCAGGGTGCCCTGTACGTCGGGTCTTCGGTGCCGGTGGTCTGGACCTGCGGCAGTTGCGACAGGGCCGACAGCCACTGCAGCTCGTAACCTTCGGGCACCTTCACCAGCAGCGTGTCGCCGGAGCGGTGTTCGATCACCGGGAGCCCGAAGCGGTCGAGTGCGGTTTGCACGCCGGTGGTTTGGCCCGGCTTGACGAAGACCAGCACCACGCCCGTCGCGAACTCGCCGGCGCCATGACGCTCGGCCGGATAGGTCTGGCCGTCGACGATGAGCGCGCCGCCGTCGTACTCCACCGGCCCGTCGCTGCCGTGGCAGCCGGCCAGCAGCATGCCGAGCAGGGTCGGCAGGAGCGCGCGGGCGAATCGGTTGGACGCGGCGTGCCTCATGGCGCGAACGACAGCTCGTACGACGCATGGAACGCCTTGCCGGCGGCGACCGGGAGGCGGGCGACGGACAGTTCCCGGTCCATGCAGACGGCGTAGGGCGCCTCGCTGTTGCGCCAGGTGCGGTCGGTGGCACCGTCGGCGGCGACGTGGACGACGATGGTGAACGCCGGGTAGTCGCGGCGCGCCGGGCCGCAGACGAGCATCGCGGTCTCCAGCGCCTGCTGCTGTGCCTGCACCAGCGCGCTGGCGTCGCGCGGGGCGAGGACCGCCTCGTGGCGGTCGGCCGCGGCCTTGGCTTCGTCGAAACTCAGGTCCAGGGCGCCCGCCTGGGCAGCCAGAAGGAACAGCGCGAGCATCCGCATCTCCGAAGACAGCGCGAACCGCCGCGCGGGCGGATGATCGCATGCGACGGCCGCAGGAAGTGCCGGCGACTCCGTCGCAGCCGGTGAGACCTGCGCTGCCGAGACTGGCCGCGGACCCTTCAGAGCGCCGCCATGACTTCACGCCGCCATTTCGCACTCTCGACGATCGAACAGGCCCTGCTCGGCGCGCTGGCGCTGGGACTGCTGGCGATGCTGTCGTTCCCGGCCGCGCGTTCGGTCGGCGCGAGCTTCGGCTGGTTGCCGTTCTGGCTGGTCGTGCTGCCCGCCAGCGCCTGGTTCACGGCGTGGAGGCTGCGCCTGCGCGAGGCCGCGGCGCGGGCACGCCGCCCGCTCGCGTCCGTGCATGCGATCGCCGGCGCGCGCGGCTCGCGGGCACGCACCCCCCAGCGGCTGCGCCACGCGGCCTGACGCGCGCGCACAAGCGACTGATTCGACTGGCGATTTCGCAAGTCGGCGGGTCGCCGCCGGGACTTCCGGCAGGGCGGGGCGCGCGGCGGCTGTGCTAGCGTTGCGGGCTCACCGCTCGTTGCCACGGACTCCCGCATGCCACCGTCTCCGTCTGTCCGTTTCGCCGCCGGGCTCGTGTTCGGCAGCGCGATCGCACTGGTCGCCGCCCTGCCGTCTGTCGACGCCCGCGCCGCCGCCCCGAAGAAGCCCGCCACCGCCAGGACCGCGCCCATGGCCGAACCCGCTCCCGCCGATCCCTACCTCTGGCTCGAAGGCGTCGAAGACCCGAAGGCCCTCGACTGGGTGCGCGAGCGCAACGCCAAGGCCGAGGCCGAGATCATGGCCGCGCCCTCGTTCCAGCCGCTGGAGGACGACCTCCGCGCGATCCTCGATTCCAATGCGCGGATCCCGGCGGTGGAGAAGCACGGCGAGTACTACTACAACTTCTGGCGTGACAAGGACCATCCGCGCGGCCTGTGGCGGCGCACCACGCTGGCGGAGTACCGCAACGACGCGCCGGCGTGGGAAACCGTGATCGACCTCGACGCGCTGGGCGCGGCGGAGAAGGAAAACTGGGTCTGGCACGGCGTGGAGTGCCTCAAGCCGCAGTACGAGCGCTGCCTGATCTCGCTGTCCCGCGGCGGCGCCGACGCCGACGTCACCCGCGAATTCGACATGGACACCAAGACCTGGGTCGCCGACGGCTTCGTCCGGCCCGAGGCCAAGGGCGGCCTGCAGTGGATCGACCGCGACACGGTCTACGTCTTCACCGACTTCGGCGAAGGCACGATGACCAAGTCGGGCTATCCGCGCGTCGTCAAGGAATGGAAGCGCGGCACGCCGATGTCGGAAGCGAAGGTGGTCTACGAAGGCAAGCCGGACGACATGTACATCGCGGCCTATCGCGACCTCACGCCCGGCTACCAGCGCGACTATGTCAGCCGCACCATCGCCTTCTACAACGACGAGCTGTACCTGCGCGGCGCCGACGGCAAGCTGACCAAGCTCGACCTGCCCAATTCCGCCAACAAGTCGGTCCACAACCAGTGGATGACCGTCGAGTTGCGCGATCCGTGGACGGTGGGCGACCGCACCTACGACGCCGGCTCGCTGCTGGCGATCGAGTTCGACAAGTTCATGGCCGGCAACCGCGACTTCGACGTGGTGTTCAAGCCCGACGACCACACCTCGCTGTCCGGCCACACCTGGACCCAGCACCACCTGGTGCTGACCCTGCTGGAGGACGTGAAGAGCCGGGTGCGCATCATGACCCCGCTGGGCGAGGGCGGCTGGCGCCAGGCGGTGCTGGCCGGCGCGCCGGCGGTGGGCACGGTCAGCGTCAGCCCGGTCGATGCCGACAGCAGCGACCAGCTGTGGATGACCACCAGCGATTTCCTCACCCCGACCACGCTGTCGCTGGTCGAGATCGGCAATCCGCCGGAGAAGCTGAAGACCATGCCGCGTTTCTACGACGCGGACGGACTGGTCGCCGAGCAGCATTTCGCCACCTCGCAGGACGGCACCCAGGTGCCGTACTTCATCGTCCGCCCGAAGGAGATGAAGATGGACGGCAGCACGCCGACGCTGCTGTGGGGCTACGGCGGTTTCGAGGTGTCCTACACCGCGGCCTACAACCCGATGTCCGGCCGCGGCTGGCTGCAGCAGGGCGGCGTCTACGTGCTGGCGAACATCCGCGGCGGCGGCGAATACGGCCCGCGCTGGCACCAGGCCGCGATGAAGGCCGATCGCCACAAGGCCTACGAGGATTTCGCCGCCGTGGCGCAGGACCTGTTCGCGCGCAAGATCACCTCGCCCGAGCACCTCGGCGCGCAGGGCGGCAGCAACGGCGGCCTGCTGATGGGCAACATGATCACCCAGTACCCGCAGCTGTTCGGCGCGGTGGTCTGCCAGGTGCCGCTGCTCGACATGAAGCGTTACAGCCACCTGTTGGCCGGCGCCTCGTGGATGGCCGAATACGGCGACCCGGACACCAAGGACTGGGAGTTCATCAAGACCTTCTCGCCCTACCACCTGCTGAAGGAAGGTACGCAGTACCCGCCGGTGCTGTTCACCACGTCCACCCGCGACGATCGCGTCCACCCGGGTCATGCCCGCAAGATGATGGCGAAGATGGAAGCGATGGGCGCGAACGTGCGCTACTACGAGAACGTCGAGGGCGGCCACGGCGGCGCCGCGAACAACGCGCAGGAAGCCCACATGCGCGCGCTGGCCTACACCTTCCTCTGGCAGCAGCTGAAGAAGTAAGGCGGGTCTCTGATCCACCGTCGCGGCGCATGCTTCGCGCCGCGCGCGAACCGCAATACCGCGGCGGCCATCGGCCGCCGCGAGGGAGCCGCCATCCCGCGCGCGGACGCCGCGTTGCGACGATGCGGGGCAACGTGCAGGGCGATGATCGCCACCGAAACAGGGAGGACACACGATGCGCCAGGACACCAGCCAGAACACCAATCAAGGCATCAGTCAGAATACGCAGTCCGGCAGCCGGCTCGTCGAGGAACGGCTCGGCAGCGGCAACAAGGTCCGGCTCGCCTACTGGGAAGACGAGCGGCCGACCGAGCACGGCAGCCGCCTGGAGGCCAAGTCGTGGAACCAGCACAAGGGTCGCGACGGGCTGAGCTTCTACGAATCGACGGTCCAGTACATGCGCAACGACTGGGCGGCGCAGCACATGTCTCCCAAGCACGTCACCGACGGCAAGGGCTGGCACGGCATGCTGTACTACAGCGGCGTCACCAAGACGTGGCACACCAACGATGCGCTGGACATCGATCACGCCAATCAGTGGAAGCCGCACCTGCAATCGCTCGGCGTGAAGAACATGGCGGAGGCGATGAAAGGCTACAACGACGTCGACAACCTGCGCATGCTGCCCTCGATCTACAACCGGGCCCGCGACAGCGCCGACAAGGTCCTGGAGAAGCACGGACAGGATTCGCCGCAATGGCGGAACTGGGTCAACGAACGTTTCACCTTCGACAACACCGTGCAGTACGCGCCCTTCGATCCCGAGAAGGATTTCGCCCGCCGCAAGCAGACGACCCGCGACCAGGACTGGACCGAGGAGAACACCCGCTCCGAACTGTCCTTCGACAAGCGGGTGATGGAGAAGTGGTTCAACAGCGAACTGCAGAAGAACCATGCCGGCAACGTGACCCTGACCAACCCCGATGGCAGCGGCACGACGCAGGTGCCGCTATTCAAGTGCGCCGCGACCGGCCAACTGGTCACCCGCGACGCCCTCGACATCGACCACGCCATCCCGTACGAGCAGGTCATCAAGAAGATGCACGACCTGTTCCCGCAGGGGTTCAGCAAGGCCGACGCGCTCGATGCCTACAACGACACCAGCAACCTGCGCCTCGTCAGCCGCAGCGCCAACAGTTCGCACGAATGGGAGCTGATGCCCGACGGCCAGTTCCGCGACAAGGTCGAGAAGGAAATCCCCGGGGAGTTCAAGAAGTTCATCGTCGAGACCGGCCCCATGGACCCGCAGACCAAGCAGAAACTCGGCGAGGTCCTCGGCGAAATGCGCGACGTGCAGCGCCACCAGATGGAGCAGTACTGGCTGAAGGAGCGCAACCCGCAGCCGCAGTCGAGCGGCCCGCCGACACAGGATCCGTCCACCCGCGCCCCGCTGCTCAACGAATCGGGCCATCCGAACAACAAGGCCTTCCAGTGGATGGTCGGCGAGATCGGGAAGATCGACCCCAAAGGCGAGGTCTTCAAGACACCGGACGAGCGCGAGCGGATGGCGTCCGGACTGATGGTGATGGCCGCGCACCACAAGCTGCCGAGCCTCGACCAATTGGCCTGGAACCACGAAAAGCAGGCGATGTTCGTCATTTCCGGCAACCCGCAGGACGGCAACTTCGCCTGGCTGGGCAAGCAGGAAGGCCTGTCGCAGACGGTCGAACGCAACACCCAGTCGCTGGCGATGGCGCAGCAGCCGTCGCCGACGATGTCGCAGGGCCAGACGCAAGGCCAGACGCCGCATCATCCGCATCAGTTCTGAGCGATGCGCGGAGGTCGCGGCGCCATTCGGTGCCGCGACCTCCTTCGGTCTCGCTGCCCGGTTTTCAGAATCCCCCGCCCGCCTCCAGCCATGCCTGCTCTTCCGGCGTGCTGTCGCGGCCGAGGGCGCGGTTGCGGTGCGGGAAGCGGCCGAAACGGCGGATCACGTCGCGGTGGGCCTCGGCGTACTTGAGGTAGTTCGCATCGCCCATTCCGGCGACCAGTTCGACGCAGTGGTCCTGGTCGGCGAGGGCTTCCGAATGCTCGAACGGCAGGTAGAGGAACACCCGCAGCGCGGGGTCGACGCGCCGGTCGTGGCCCGCGGTGATCGCATGGGTCGCGTACGCACGTGCCAGCGGGTCGGTCGCGAACGCGTGGCCGCTATCCCGGAAGACGTTGCGCGGCACCTGGTCGAGCAGCAGCACCAGCGCGAGCGCGCCGTCGGCGTCGTCGAGCAGGACTTCGTGCACGCGACGTGCGGCGGCGAAGTGGGCGTCGAGGAAGCGTTCGCGAAGCGTGGCGTCGAAGGCGTCGTCCTTCGCGAACCACTTCGACGGGCCGGCGTCGCGCCAGAAGGCGAGGATCGCGCGCGCGGTCACAGGAAACGCTTCTCGGTGTCCGATGGCTCGTGCCACCAGTCGTTGTCGCGTCCGTTTGCATAGCGCACCGGTACGGCCGCGAGGACCTCGTCGGCGATGTCCAGGCAGGCGAGCTGGACCGAATAGAACGGCCCGCCCGCTTCCGGGATGTCGCCGTGGCCGTAGGGACGTACGCCGCAGGTGCTGCAGAACGGCCAGTGCACCACGCCGTTGCGGAAGTAGTCGGTCGTCGCCGAGGGCTCGCTGAGCAGTCGGAACGCGTCGGGCTTGACGCTGGC
>JBGAFR010000006.1:0-75928 GCA_044227145.1 Lysobacteraceae bacterium | reverse complement strand
ATGTACGCGTCCTGCGCCAGATCCGACGCCTGCAGCGTCAGCCCGCTGCGGCCCTGCAGCTGGCGCGCGGCCAGGCGCTCCAGCCGCGGCCACAGTTCCGCGGCCAGCGCTTCGAGTTCGGGTTTGTCGACCGAACCGCGGCGGTTGATGAGGTCGGTGAGATTGGCGGGGGGACCCGAAGGCATCACGGAAGCTCCGAAGGACGGCCGCGGACCCTGCCGGCTGTTCGCGCCGACCGTTGCTGTCGATCGTTCGTGCCGACCGCCCGCGGCGGGCGCGGTCGCCCCGCCCCGGCGGCGCACCCGTACGGATCATACCGCGCGCGGGCGGCGGCCTCAGTCGGCGCCGAGTTCCCGCAGCAGGCCGTCGGCGTGTTCGACGTCGCGCAGCATCCACAGCAGGTAGCGGATGTCGACGCTGATGTTGCGCGAGACCGCGGGGTCGAAGCCGAAGTCGCCGGCGACGTTTTCCCAGACGCGGTCGAAGTTCACCCCGACCAGCCGGCCGCGGCCGTCAACGACCGGGCTGCCGGAATTGCCGCCGCTGGTGTCGCCGTCGGCGAGGAAGTTCACCCGCCGCTCGGCCGCGCCCGGTGCCGATGCCGCGGCGCGCACCGCGGCCGGCAGCGCGAACGGTTCCTGCCCGGTGTCCTTCTGCAGCACGCCAGCGAGCGTGGTGAACGGCGTCGCCACCAGCCCGTCGCGCGGCGCGTAGCCCTGCACGTGGCCGAAGCTGATGCGCAGCGTGCCGTTGGCATCGGGCGCGACCGGTTTGCCCGCCTGCGCCGCGACCGCGCGCCGCCACGCCGGACGCGCCTGCGCCGCGCGCGCGTTCCAGTCGCGCTCGCGGTCGCGCAGCGCGCGCAGGTCGCGATTCCAGTCGAGGCCGAAGTCGATCAGTGCGTCGTGGCGCGCGACGAGCGCAGCTTCTGACGTGCCGTGCAGCGCGTCGCGGCGATCGGCATCGAGCAGCGACGTGCCCGCGTACAGCGCGGCGATCGCGGCGTCGATCTGCGCCGGGGTCTTGCCGGCGAAGCGCGCGTCGACCGCGGCGATGCGCTGGTCGGCCGGCAGCGCCAGCGCGCGCCGCACCAGCGCGGCGAACACCGCGCGATCGGCCGGCTCGAAATAGCTGTGCTGCTCGCTGCGCAGGCGATCGCGCAGGCGCGCGCGATCCGCATCGGCGAAGCCGTTGCTGCGCTCGCCGTCGGGCTTCGCGCGTTCGCGCGCGTCGTGCGCCAGCGTCGCGGAGAAGTACAGCGCCTTCGGCAGCGGCGGGATGCCGCCGGCCACGCTGTCGGTGCCCATCGGGATGAGGTTGAGCAGGAAGTCGCGCTCCCACGTGCGCTCGCGTTCGGCCAGCACCGCGCGCAGCGTGTCGCGCGCGGCCAGCGCATCCGCATGTTCCGGATGCGCGGCGGCGTACGCGGCCACCGCGTCGTCGCGTTCGCGCTGGCGCTGCACGATGCGGCCGCGGTCGAGGCCCGCGATCTGGCCCTGCGCATTCTTCCAGCGATTGTTCAGCCCTTTCAGGTTCGCGGCGACGAGGATCTTCCCGGCCTCGTCCTGCTCGGTGGTCTTCTCCAGCAGCCGGATCCACTCGCCGAACAGGTCGTCGCGGCGCGCGAAGTAGCGTTCGCGGCGCTCGCGCATCTCCTCGGCGATCAGCGCGCGGTAGGTGATGCCGGGATAGCCCAGCACCATGATGAAGTCGCCTTCGTCGAGACCGTCGGTGGAGATCGGGAAGAAGAATTCCGGCGTGTACGGCTTGTTGCCTTCGGCGCGATCCGCCGGGCGGCCGTCGGCGCCGACGTAGGCGCGCGCGATCGCGAAATCGCCGGTATGCCGCGGCCACGACCAGTTGTCGATCTCGCCGCCGTATTCGCCGATCGCACGCGCCGGCGAATAGACCAGGCGCACGTCGCGCAGCTCGGTCGATTCGATCAGCGTGTACTGGACGCCGTCGTCGAAGGTCGCGACCTTGCACTTGGTGTCGGCTTGCTGGCGGCATTCGGCGACCAGCGCCTTCTGCGCGGCCTCGATCGCGCGCAGCCGCGCCTGCGGATCGGCGCCCGCGGGCACCGCGGCCAGCACCTGCGCGGTGACGTCGGTGAAGCGCTTCGGGATCTCCACCCGCAGCGTGCTGCCCGGCAGTTCGTCGGCGGGCGTGCGGGCGAGGTAGCCGTTGGTGATCAGGTCGCGCGCCGGCGTGCTGTGTTCCTGGACCACGCCGAACAGGCAGTGGTGGTTGGTGACGATCAGGCCGGTGTTCGACACGAACGCACCCGAGCAGCCGCCGATGTTCACCGCGCCGCCAAGCAGCCCGGTGCCGCGCTGAGCGTCCCACAATGCCGACGGCGGCAGCCGCAGGCCCTGCTGGCGCAGCCATTTGGCGTCGAGTTCGAGGACCTGGCCGGGCGTCCACTTGCCGTCGAGGGCGAGGGCGGGCGCGGCGGCGAGCAGCGTGGACAGGCAGAGGACGAGGCGGGTGGTGCGGCGCGACGACGGCGCGGAGCGGAGAAGGCTGTTCATCGCCGGAGTCTAGCGCGTCGCGGCGTTCGACCGCCCGTGCGGTCCCGCTGCGATCCGCGTCTCGGCATGCGCAACCCGGGGTGTGTATCCTCGAACCGCTCGCGTCGGGTCATGGCGTTGTTGCACTGCACCCATACCCTCGCCCCATTGATTGGTATCGGCCGAACCGTTAGCTTGGCGGCCGGCGGGGGCGGCCCATACGCGGCCGGATGCCAAGGAAGGAACAGGAAACATCTCGAACGTCGTCCACAGCCCTCGGGTTCCGTCGGTTCGTCCATCCTCATCACCAAGGAAACAGGTCCATGATCATCCGCAAGACCCTGCATGTGCTGGTCCCGGCCATCGCGGTGTTCGTCGCCGCCCAGGCCTACGCCAACACCCTCAACCAGAACGTGTCCTGGACGGTCGACCGTTCCGGCACCAGCACCAAGTACCGCATCGTCGCCTACGGCGACTCGATCTACGCCGGCTACAACGGTTCGATCACCAGCGCCGCCAAGTACTCCGCGCCGACGGTCGACGCCGAATACCTCTCGGCGCTGTGGAACGCGGACATCGAGAGCGTCCGCCGCGCGAAGTCCGGCGCCATCGCCTCCGATGTGTACAACAACAAGATCGTCTCCGAACGCTCGTACATGCAGGCGACCAACACCCGCGTGGTCACTTTCGAGATGTGCGGCAACGACGGCCTGCAGGCGCGCAGCAGCTTCAAGGGCCAGACCGGCACCTGCAACTACGGCGTGCTCGACACCGCCGTCGCCAACTGCAAGACCTACGTCGCCGCGGCGATGGACTACATCAACGCCAACGCCTACTCGGGCGTGAAGCTGAAGGTGATCTCCAACCTGTACTACCCCGGTTACAACGCCGACAACGTGCAGAGCGGCTGCAACGACCCGACCACCGGCGCCAAGGTCAACCTGCGCGACAAGTTCCTGCCGTCGATCGCGAAGATGAACTACTGGATGTGCGAATACGCCCGCCAGAAGGGCTTCCAGTGCAACGACGACTTCGCCCAGTACATGGGCGCGGACTACGACAGCAACGGCGACGGCAAGATCGACTCCGAAGCGCTGAAGTACGTGCCGGGCGAGAGCGAGTCCAGCTACGTCACCCGCATCACCTCGACCCTGAAGCCGACCCTGCGCGATGCGAACACCCACTTCGTGTCCTCGTCGAGCAGCTACGACTACATCCAGTCCGACGACACCCATCCGACCTACCAGGGCAGCACGGTGACCGCCGGCCTGTTCGGCGGCTCCTCGGGCACGGGCGCGCCGCGCTACACCTCGTTCTCCGGCGGCAAGAGCCCGATCTGGAACCAGTACGGCCACGAGCGCATGGGCTGGGGGCTGTCGACGTTCAGCCCGCCGGCGCCCTGATCGTCGCGATGCGTCGATGGACGATATCCGCTCCTCGCGCACGCCGTCGGCCGACCCGGTCGGCGACGGCGTGCGCGTCGTCCGACGCGAAGGCCCCGGCGCACGCCGGGGCCTGCTCTACCTGGCGCTGGCCGCGATCCTCGTGGCCAGCGTCGCCGTCTGGCTGCTGAGCGCCTCGCGCCCACCCCGCGACCTCCCGGACGACGCGGCCGCGCCGCCCGCGGCCGACGCTGCCGCGATGCCGACGAACGCCGCCGCGGATGCGCCCGCGCCGCCCGCCACCGCGCGCCGCGTCGCCGACGCCACCGGCAACGATCCGATGGGCGATCTTTCCGACTACGTGCCGCCCGGCGAGGTGCCGACGATGGGCGAAGTCATCGACCGCCTGCACGCCGCCGGCGTCCACACCGGACTGGGCGCGTTCCAGCCGCCGGGGACGAGCCCGCCGCTGGTCGGACTCGCGGTGCCCGAGGATTTCCCGCTGCCCGAGGGCTATGTCCGCCACTACCAGGCGACCGACGACGGCCAGCGCATCGAGCCCATCCTGATGTTCTCGCCCGATTTCCAGTTCTTCGACGCCGCCGGCAATCCGGTGCCGATTCCGGCCGACCGCGTGGTGCCGCCGGAGATGGCGCCGCCGGGCCTGCCGATCCGGCGCATCGAGATCCCGCGGCCGCGCGACGGCGGGAGACCGTAACGCGTGAAGTCCTTCCTGCGTGCCGGCGGGCGCCTGCCGGCCGGTGTCGTCGCCAGTGCCCTGTTGTTCGCCCTGTACGCGCAGGGCGGCGTCGCCTGGGCGCTCGGATTCGTCGTGCTGGTGCCGTGGCTGCGCGCGCTCGACGCCGCGCCCACGCTCGGCGCGGCGCTCCGCGGCGGCCTCGGCATGACCGTGGCGTTCGCCGCCGCGGTGCTGTGGTGGTTCGGCAACGCCATCGCCGGCTACGTCGGCTTGCCGGAGGCGGGCGGCATCGCGATCGTGCTCGTCGCTTCGCCGCTCCTGCAGCCGCAGCTCCTCGCGTTCGCGCTGGCGCGGCATCTCGCCGGACGCCGCCACGGCGCCGTCGTGCGCGCGCTGGTCGGCGCGGCGGCGTGGGTCGCGACCGAATGGCTGTGGCCGAAGCTGCTCGGCGACACGCTCGGCCACGGGCTCGCGCCGTCGGCGACGCTGCGCCAGGCGGCCGATCTCGGTGGTGCCGCCGGCCTGACGTTCCTGCTGATCCTCGCCAACGAGGCGGTCGCCCACGCATGGGCGCGCCGCGGCGAAGGCGTGCGCGCCGTCGCGCGACCGCTGGCGCTCGCGCTCGCGATGCCGCTGGCGATGGCCGGCTACGGCGCGTGGCGGCTGTCGACGCTGAAGACGCCCGTGGCCGACGTGCCGACGCTGCGCATGGGCCTGGTGCAGTCGAACATCGTCGACTACGAGCGCCTGCGCCGCGAACACGGCGCGTATGCCGTCGTCCGCGAGGTGCTGGACACGCATTACCTGATGTCGCGCGAGGCGGTGATCGATCACCATGTCGACGCGCTGCTGTGGTCGGAGACGGTCTATCCGACCACGTTCGGCACGCCCAAGAGCGCCGACGGCGAAGCGCTGGACGACGAGATCCGCAGCTTCGCGCTGGCCGCGGGCGTGCCGCTGGTGTTCGGCACCTACGACCGCGACGCCGACGGCGAGTACAACGCCGCGGCCTTCGTCGACGCGCGCGGTGCGACCCAGGGCCTGTATCGCAAGACGCGACTGTTCCTGCTGACCGAATACGTGCCGCCGTGGCTGGACGGGCCGACGTTCCGCCGGCTGCTGCCGTGGGCCGGCACGTGGAAACCCGGCAACGGCGCGCGCGTGTTCCCGCTGCGCCTGCGCGACGGTCGCGAACTGCCGGTCGCGCCGCTGATCTGCCTCGACGATGTCGACCCGGGCCTCGCCACGGACGCCGCGCGCCAGGGCGCGCAGGCGCTGCTGACGCTGTCCAACGACGCGTGGTTCACCGGGCATCCGGCCGGCGCGCGGCTGCACCTGGCGGTGGCGACGTTCCGCAGCCTCGAAACCCGACTGCCGCAGCTGCGGGTCACCAACAACGGCATCAGCGCGACCATCGACGCCACCGGCGACGTGCGCGCGCGCACCGGCATGGGCGAACGCCGGCTGCTGATCGGCGACGAATGCCGGCGGCGATGCCGACCGGGATGACCGCGGAGGCGGGATTCGAGGCCGAAGTCCCGGTGCTGACGCCCGTGGCGCGGGCGGCCGCGGCGGCGTTGCGCCTGTGCGCCGGCGTCGGCCTGCTCTGGCTGGGCCTGCGCTGGCTGTCGGGCGACCTCGAAGCGGGGTCGCTGGCGCAGTTGCGCTGGTTCCTCGCGCTGGTGATCGCGCCTTCGCTCGCGGCCTGGGCGATCGCGCGCGCCGGCGCGGCGCGCGTGCGGGTGCAAGCGGACACGCTGGTGCTGGACCTGCGCGACCGACGCATCGAGATTCCCGTCTCGCGGCTGGCTGCGCTGCAGCCCTGGCGCTGGCCGCTGCCGGCGCCGGGCGTGTCCCTGCAGCTGGCGTCCGGGCAGACCTGGCCGCAGGGGCTCGCCGGCATCGATGCGTCGCGCCTCGCGCAGGCCCTGGTGCGCGAGGGCGCGCCGGCGGCGCCCGTGGATGCGGGCGCATCGCGCGCCGCCGCATACGCGCAGGCGTGGGCGGGCGTGCGGCGCCGCTGGTTCGACCGGCCGCTGGTGAAGTTCGGGCTGTTCCCGCTGCTGCCGGCGCTGCCGGCGTTCCGCCTGCACCAGATGGTGAAGTTCGGGCTGTTCCCGCTGCTGCCGGCGCTGCCGGCGTTCCGCCTGCACCAGATCATCGCCTACGGCGGCACCTTCGGCGAGTACTACACTTTCGGGCTCAAGGCCTGGCTGCTGGCGCTGGCGATCTGGTGGGCGTCGTGGGCAGTGGGCATGACCCTCTACGCGGCCGCGCTGCGCGTGCCGATCGAACTCGGCACCTGGGCGGCGGTGTGGCTGCGACCCGGGCGCGCGGCCGGCGTGCGCCGTGCGCTGGTGATCGCCGGGCGCCTGCTGTACTACGTCGGCGGCCCGCTCGCGTTGCTGCTGCGCGTGCTGCAGGCGTGATGTCGCGGCCGACGCCGGTCAGCGGGCGTCGCGCACTTCGCTCACCAGCGTCGGCAGGTCCCACGCGCCGCCGGCGAAGCCCTTGCACTGCCCGGAGCCGCCGCTTGCGCTGTGCACGAAGCTGCGGCCGTCCCAGGTCCAGCCCTCGGTGCTCCAGCAGTCGCCGATGCCGCGCCCCTTCTGGCCAGAGTGGATGGCGCCGCCGTCCGCATCGGTGGCGTCCGTCGTCACGACCACCGGCCGGTAGGGCGGCTTGTCCGCGATGACCCAGTAGCCGATGCCTTCGTTGTAGGCGGCGCGCCAGCACAGCGTCGAGACCAGCAGCTGCGTCTTCGTCAGCCGCGTCGCCTCCAGCGCGTGGTCCTCGTCGGCTTCGGTCAGGCCCTCGCAGTCGTCCGGATCGCCGGCCTCGCGCAGCGCTGCGCGCACCGCGGCGCCGTGCTTCGCGACGAACGTGGCGTCGCCCGGCTGCGCAGGCGCCAGCGGCGGCGAGGCGATCACGGGCTTCGGCAGCGCCGGGGGCACGCGCGTTTCGTCCTGCCTGCCGCGACGATACAGCGCGCCGATCGTGCCGACGCGGCCCTGCGCCTCGTCCATCTTCAGCAGCACCGCGGACGCGCCGGCGCCGGACAGCATCCAGGTCTTGTCGCGCGCGCGGAACTCGATGCGGCTGTCGCGCAGCAGCGAGGCCAGCAGCGCCTTCACCTGCGCCGCGGTCAGATCGGCGGTCAGCGCGTCCTTCGTCAGGGTCACGCCGCCGAGGTCGCGGCCGTCGATGCGCAGCGCCAGCGGGAAGCGCGCGGGAAAGCCCTTGAACAGGTCTTCGTCCCAGCCTTCGCTCAGCTGCACCTGGCCGGTCACCGCCGTGCCCGCGCCGCCGGCGCGCGTGAGCAGCACGCTGACCGGCAGCGATTCGTCGCTGTCGTCCGACTGGTAGCCCGCGGCGCGGCAGGTGCGGGTGTTGTCGCAGGCCACTTCCCAATCGCCGTGCTCGAAGGACAGTCCTTCGACGGTTGCGCCCTTGTCGGCGGCCGCCGCGGCGGCTGCGAAGAGCAGCGTCGTCAGGGTGAGTGGAAGCAGGAAACGGGCATGCCGTGTCATCGTCGCGGGACTCTCGGGAGGGTGGAAGTGAAATCGGAAGGCGGCGTGTGGATCAGAACACCAGCGTTTCGCCCGGTTGCAGCGTGAAGCGCTCGCCGAGCCGCTTCGTTCCCTCGCCGAGGCGATCGCGACGCTCGCCCTGCAGCTCCGGCGGCACGCCGAATTCGACGGGCTTCGCGGGGTCGAGGTTGATCACCACCCAGTTGTCGCCCTCGGCGGAAATCGCGCGCAGCACCCACACGTCAGCAGCGTCGACCGGGTACCAGCGCAGCTCGTCCGGCTTGCGCAGCGAGGGAGTGGCGTTGCGCATCGCGAGCAGCGCGCGGTAGTGGCGCAGCAGCGAACCGGGCGTCGCATCCTCCCCGGCCACGCTGGTGCTGTTGCCGCGCTGCGCCTTCCAGTACTTGCCCCACCACGCGCCCTGTGGGCCGCGATAGCCGCCCGCGCCCGCGCGGTCGGTCCACACCTTGCCGGTCGTGTTGAAGCCGGCGGTCCTGCCGTCGTCCCACTGCATCGGCGCGCGGCGGTAGCGGTCCTCGCCGACCGCCGGCTGCGACAGGCCGATCTCCTCGCCGTAGTACAGGAACGGCGTACCCGGCGAGGTCAGCAGCAGGCTGGCGGCGACCTTCGCCTTCGCCACGTCGCCGCCGAGGCGCTGCAGCAGCCGGTTCTGGTCGTGGTTGGAGAGGAACGGCGCGAAATACGACAGCGGCGCGGCCGCGGCGCGCGCCTGCAGGTTGGCCCACAGCGCCTCGCGACCGCCGGTGGCCGCGGCGTCGTCGACCGTGCCGAAGTCCGCCTTGCGTTCGCTCCGCGGGTCGAGCAGCGCGATCACCATCTCGCCGAAGTCGAAATCGAACGCGGCGTCCAGGCCCTGGCCGCCGTTGCGGTAGCGGCCGACCGTCTCCAGCGGCGCCCAGGCCTCGCCGATCAGCAGCGCGTCCGGGTCGATCGCCCGCACCTTCTTCGCGAACGCCGTCCAGAACGCGATCGTCTCCGGGGTGTCGGCCTGTCCCGACAGCGGGCCGTCCTCGATCGCATAGCGCACGGCGTCGAGGCGGAAGCCGTCCACGCCCTGCTTCAGCCAGAAGGCGGCCACCGCGTCCAGTTCGCCCGCCACCGCCGGATTGCGCAGGTTGAGGTCGGGCTGCGAGGCGTCGAACGCCCCGTAGTAGTACTCGCCGCGCTCGGCGTTCCAGTGCCACACCTTTTCGGGCGCGGGCGTGTCCGACCACGCCTGGCCCCAACCCTCGGGACGCGTCTTCCGCCACACGAACGCATCCTCGTAGCCCTTGACCCGCTTCACCGAGGCGAGGAACCACGGATGCTGGTCGGAGACATGGTTCAGCACCAGGTCGAGGATGACCTTGATCCCGCGCCGGTGCGCCTCGGCGACGAAGCGTTCGAAGTCGGCCATGCTGCCGTAGTCGCGCTCGATCGCGTGGAAATCCTGGAAGTCGTAGCCGTGGTACGACGGCGCCTCGAACACCGGCGTCAGCCAGATCGCCTTCACGCCGAGGCCCTGCAGGTAGTCGAGCTTCGAGGTCAGGCCCTTGAAGTCGCCGTTGCCGTCGCCGTCGTCGTCCTTGAACGAACGCGGCCAAACCTCGTACACCACCGCGTCCTGCCACCAGCGTGCGGGCCCGGTGTTTTCGATCTGCAGCGTCTGGAAGCGCAGCGGCGGCGTCAGCGCGCGGGCCGGCGCGACGGGGGCGGTCAGCAGCGAGACCGCACAGAGGGCGGCGCCGAGTGTGGCGGCGAGGGACATCGGGCGCGATGCGTTCACGGGCAGGTTCGGCACGGGCGAGTCCTGGAGCGGGGCGGTCGGACGATGATAGCGCCGCCGCGTGCGCGGGCATGTGCCATGCTGTGGCGAAGGCGCGGCGGGAGGCCGCGGAGAGGCACGATGCGCAGGATCCGGAAGCAGGTGCGGGCATGGACGGCGGGCGCCGCATGAGCGCCGCGCGTCTGCTGCCGCGCGCCGGCGACGTCGCCGCGATCGGTGCCGACCCCATGGCCTGGCTCGCCGATGCCCGCGCACGCCATGGCGACCTGTTCGCGCTCGACATGGCCGGCCCGCTGCTCTCGCGCGACGATGATTGCGCGCAGGTGATCGCGGTGTTCGGCGAAGCACACCAGCGCGCGGTGCTGGGCGACATCGAACGCTTCGTGCTGCCCGCGTCGGCGGCGGTGCGTCTCGGCCTGCCGGCGCCGCTGGTGCAGCTCAACGCCAGCCTGCACGGGATGCGTGGCGATGCTCACGCGCAGGCGAAGGCGCAGCTCGCGCGCGCGCTGGCCCGCGCCGACGTCGAATGCATCGCCGCGGCGGCGCGGCAGGCGGTCGAAGCGCATTTCCCGACGTCCGATGCCGACGGCTGGCCGCTGCTGGACACGATGCGCCGGGTGACGCTGGCCGCGTCCACGACGCTGCTGTTCGGTGATGTCGCGATCGACGGCTTCGATCCCGCCGCGGTCATGGACTACTTCCGTCTGCGCCGGGAAGCCGCGGCGCCGTGGGCGTCGCTCGACGACACCGCACGCGAGGCGCTGGTGCGCAGCGGTCTTGCGCTCGACGACGGCCTGCGCCGCTACCGTGCCGCCGTGCGCGCCGCGCCGCGCGAGGCCGCGATGTTCGGCGCGCTCGCGGCGCTGGCGCTGGACGACGCGATCGACGACGACGCGTTCGTCGGCCACGCCAACGTCCTCGCCGTGTCCACCAACGAGCCGGTGGCGGTGGCGATGGCGTGGACGCTGCTCGCGCTCAGCCAGCTGCCGGGGCTGCGCGCGCGCCTGCGTGCCGACGATGGCCGCTTCGATCCGGCGGCGGCGTTGTCGCAGGAGACGCTGGCGGACGCGGTGTTGTCCGAATCGCTGCGGGTGCTCACGCCGAACGCGCTGATGGTGCGGACGACGCGCACCGCGGTGCGACTGGGGACGCATCGGCTGCCGGCGCATACCGAAGTGCTGCTGTGTCCGTTCCTGTCGCATCGCGAGCTGTCGACGTTCCGGCAGCCGGAACGTTTCCTGCCCGCGCGCTGGGCCGACCTGCGGCCGTCGCCGTACGTCTATTTCCCGTTCGGCGCCGGCGGGCACGTCTGCGTCGGTCGCGCGTTGGCGCTTCGACTGCTGCGCGCGTTGCTTGCCGCGTCGTCGTCGCGCGGCGATGCGGTGTTGCGCGAGGACGTCGCGATCGACTGGCGCGTGCACGTGATGCTGCTGCCGACGCACGACCCGCGCATGCGCCTCGTCGCGTGCGGCGACACCGGCGGTGCGCGGCGCGGCGGCATGCTGCATGGCGGCATCCGCGACATCGTGACGTTGCAGGATGACGGGGATTGACAATTTCGAGAACCGTGTGACATGGTCGGCGAATCGTCGGTTCCAGGATGCCACGACGATTCGCGCCATCGATCACCCCGCGGGAGTCGCGGACGTTCGCCGGCGCATCGCATCGGAACCGCGCCGCATGCCAGGGATTCCGCAAAGCTACCGCATCGTCCGGCCGCGCAACGCGGTCATCATGTGAGCAGGGAGGAGCAGGGAAATGGCAACAACGCGCAAACCGGCGGCGAAGAAGGCCGCGAAGGGCCCGGCCAAGAAGGCGGCCAAGAAAGTCGCGAAGAAGAGCGGGGCCGCCAAGTCGGCGAGCATCGCGCTCAGCGGCGCGATCCCGAAGATGCACCTGTCGATGCCGCTGGACGCGAAGAAGATCGCGGCCATCAAGCGCTGCATCGACAAGGGCACGCTGACGGTGACGCTCAGCAAGGTCGACCTGAGCGGCGGCAAGCTCAGCGGCCCCTGGCTGTACGACTGATCTCCGACGTCGATCGCCCGCGCGGTTCCGGCCTGCGGGCCGGAACCGTTCTCCGGTGACGCTTCGCCGCCTGCACGACACGACGTGCAGCATCGCGATGCCTGTCGCTTCGTTCGCGGGCGAACATGACGAACGCATCACCTTCGAGGCGCAGCGCGTGAAGCATTTCCGGCCGGACCCGACCCGGACCCAGATCGGCCTGGCCTACGGCCCGCCGGCGCTGGCCTGCCTCGACGCGCTTCCCGACGCGCTGGACTACCTCGAAATCCCCTTCGAACAGCTGCGGCACACGCCCGACGCCGGTGACGTGCAGCAGCGCATCCCGCTGATCCTGCACTGCGCCAGCGTGTCGGTCGCGGGCACGGTGCCGCCGTCGGTGCAGACCTTCGACGCCATCGCCGCCGCCGCCGCGCGGCTGCGCACGCCGTGGATCGGCGAACACCTCGCGTATGTCTCGGCCGAAGGCCTGGACGACGACGGCGACGCGATCGCGCCCTCGTCGCTGACCTACACCGTCTGCCCGCAGCTGAGCGAAGCCTCGGTCGCGCGGGTCATCGACAACTACGCCGCGGCGCGCGCGCGGCTCGGCGCGACGCCGCTTCTGCTGGAGAACGCGCCGCAGTATTTCGAGGTGCCCGGCAGCACCATGCCGATGTCGGCCTACATCGCCGACGTGCTCGCGCACTGCGACGCCGGCCTGCTGCTGGACCTCACCCATTTCCTGATCACGTGCGTCAACACAGGCGCCGATCCACAGCGCGAACTGAAGCGGCTGCCGCTGGAGCGCGTGGTCGAGGTGCACATCTCCGGCATGAGCACGCAGTCGGGCGTGGCCTGGGACGACCACGCGGTGCCGGCGCCGCCGGAAGTGTTCGACCTGCTCCGCCGCGTGCTCGACAAGGTGCGGCCGCAGGCGCTGACGCTGGAATACAACTGGTCGGGTGCATTCCCGCAGGCGATCCTGCAGCAGCAGCTGATGTGCACCCGCGCGCTGCTGGAGGCCGCATGAGCCTCGCGCGCGTGCAGGCGGTGATGGCTGCGGGCATCGAACAGCCGCGGTTGCTGGTGCGCTGGCGCGCGCAGCCCGAGCGCCTGCGTGCGCTGGGCGTCGATCCGGCGGACATCGATCTCGACGTACTCGCCAAGTTCTCCGGGCTGGGCGTGAAGGTGCGCCACAACCCGCTGCGCGCGCACTACCCGTTGTCGTTCCGGCTGATGAGCGCGACCGCGATGGAGATCGCGATGTTCGCGGCGTATGCGGAATACCGCTCGCTGCGGCGGTTGCCGTGGGCTGTCGCGATGCCCGATCGCGCCCGCGACCTGCTCGACTTCCTCGACGACTGGCTGGACGACGACGATCCCGTCCACGCGCGGCTGCGCGACGCGCTGCGCTACGAGGACGCGATCGCGCGGCTCGGGCCTTGGCACGTCGCAACGGACGATGCGGGAGACGGCGTCATGCTTCCCGATGTTCCGCGGCTGCGCGGCACCCTGCGACTACACGAATTCGGCTGCGATCCGCGCGCACTCGCCGCCGCGCTGCATACGAGCGTGCCCGATCTCGGCGCCGTGGCCGACGAACCACATGCGCTGTGCTTCTGGCGCGCGCCCGAAGCCGACGAGGTGACCGTGCTCGATCTCGATGCGCTCGGGTTTCATCTGGTGGCGCGCATCGACGGCCGCCGCAATGTGCCCGCGCTGGTGCGCAGCCTCGGCGGCGGCCGCGGCGCGACCGCGGCGGTACGCGCGGCGCTGGCGACGCTCGCCGAGTTCGGTCTCGTCCACCTGCCGGCGATATCCGAGGCGCGATGCGCCTGACCCTGGTCGACAACCTGGTGATGCCGGAGGAGGGCGACCTCGCGCTGCTCGACGTGCATCCGCACCTCGGCCTGCTGGCGCTGGCGGCCTCCGCGGCACGCGACGGCGTGGCGACCTCGATCTACGACCCCAAGCGCCTGCTGCGCAACGGCACGCTGCGTTACGACGAACATCTGTACGACATCGCCGCGGCGCAGATCCTCGCGCAGTCGCCGGAGGCGGTGGGCTTCACCACGCTCGGCTGCAGCTTCCTGTTCGCGATCAACGTCGCCGCGCGCCTGCGTCGCGCCGAACCCGACCTGCCGATTCTGCTCGGCGGCCCGCATGCGACGATGCTGGACCGGCCGATCCTCGAACGATTCCCGCAGTTCGATCTCGTCGTGCGCCACGAAGCCGACGAGGTGTTCCCGTCGGTGCTGCGCGCGCTGCCGGATCGCGCGTTCGCGAAGATCCCGGGCCTGAGCTGGCGCGACCACCGCGACGGCACGTTCCGCATGACCGAGGGCAAGCCCAAGGTCCACGACCTCGACAGCCTGCCGCTGCTGGACTACGACCACTACCCGATCGCCGAACTCGGCCTCGACCTGCTGCGCATCGAGGCCGGGCGCGGATGTCCTTTCGCCTGCACGTTCTGTTCGACCGCCGGCTTCTTCCAGCGCAGCTTCCGCCTGAAATCGCCGGAGCGACTGGTGTTCGAACTGGAGCGCCTGCGCGAGCGCTACGGTTTCGACGAATTCAAGCTCGACCACGACATGTTCACCGTCAACCGCCACAAGGTGCAGGCGTTCTGCGAGGCGGTGCGCGGGTGCGGCTTCCGCTGGCGGGTGTCGGCGCGCGTGGACTGCGTGAATCCGACGCTGCTGGAAAGCATGGCCGACGCCGGCTGCATCGGCCTGTACTTCGGCATCGAGACCGGCTCGAAGCGGATGCAGAAGATCAGCCAGAAGCGGCTGGATCTCGATCTCGTCGAGCCGATTCTCGGCGTGTGCGCATCGCTGGGCATCGAGACCACGGCGTCGTTCATCACCGGCTATCCGGAGGAGGAACGCGCCGACCAGGACGACACGCTGGACATGATCGGCCGCCACTTCTCCGCGAACTGCCTCACGCAGCTGCACATCCTGC
Source organism: Lysobacteraceae bacterium (assembly GCA_044227145.1). Taxonomy (GTDB): domain Bacteria; phylum Pseudomonadota; class Gammaproteobacteria; order Xanthomonadales; family Xanthomonadaceae; genus Lysobacter_I. The sequence goes on along the minus strand of JBGAFR010000006.1, from coordinate 61,049 downwards.
AGCCGGAGCCGGGCACGCCGATGTACGCCGAGCGTGGCGACGATGTGCGCTACGACGGCTACGCCAGCCCGTACAACAGCGACCTGATCGGTCCGGACGATCGCGAGCTGGTGGTGTCGACGCCGGAGATCTTCCAGACCTATTTCCACTATCCCGGCGCGCTGCCGCGCGAGGACCATCTGTTCGCGGTGGCGACGGTCGATCTGCTGCGCCGCGTCGGTCCAGACGTCGCCGCATACGCACTGCGGCGATACGACGGGCGACTGTCGGCGTTCGTCGCGGCGTTCCGCGCGCATGCGGACCGCGTGCAGCGCGAGCGCCCGCCGGGCTGGATGCCGGACGCGGATCTCCTTGCCGGTTTCATCGCCGCCGAATACGGCACGGATCATCATCTGACCTCGCTGTTCCGCTACGGCCTCGCGCTGCACGACACGCGGCCCGCGCCGACGGACGCACAGGCCGCCGTCTACGACGCGCCGCGGCCTTACGTGCTCAGCGATCGCGTGCGCATCCTGTCCGGCCTGCACGACTGCGACCGCTGGCTGGCGCGCATCCGCGACGCCGCGCGCGAAGACGCCCTGCTGCCCGACGACGATGCGGAGCGCACGAGCTACCTGCTGCATCTCGGCCGCAAGTCGCCCGAGGCCTGGCGCATCGACGAAGGACTGGAAGCGATCCTCGGCGTGTTCGCCGAGCCGCAGCGCTGCGACGCGGTCGCGGCGATGCTGCGCGAGGCCACCGGCGACGACGGCGTCGACGAAAGTTTCTTCCGCGAACTGGTCGGCGCCGGCATCCTCGTGCCCGCGCCGGAGACGACCGCGAGGGCGATGCATTGAGCCGCAAGACCGCGTCCGACGCCATCGGCGCGCCGCGCTGGGGGGCGCTCGATCTCGCCGAAGGGCTGCAACTCGGCCATGCGCTGTCGACGCTGCACGATCTCGGCGTGCTCGCCGCGCTGTCGCGGCCGCGCATGGTCGAGGACGTGGCGCAGGCGTGCCGGCTCGATCCGGCGCTGCTCGCCGCGACGCTGGAATTCGCCGCCGCGCGCACCATGCTGGTGCGCAAGCAGGGCAAGCGCTTCGTCGCAACCGAGGGCGCCGCGCCGGAAGCGCAGTTCGTGCTCGATCTCTACGCCGGCGCGTTTGGCGCGAATGCTATGGCGCTGCCGGAACTGCTGCGGCATCCGGCGCGGGCCGGCGCGCGGGTCGACCGTCGCCGCCACGCCAACGCGTTCCTGCATGCGCCCGGTGGCGCCGAGGCGATGCCGGCGTCGCTGCTCGCGCAGCTCGGCAGCCGGGGCGTGCTCGACCTCGGCTGCGGCCCGGGCGCGCTGCTTGCGGCGCTGGCGGTGGCGAATCCGCAGCTGCGCGGCTGGGGCATCGACGCCAACCCGGGCATGTGCCGGCTTGCGCGTGCGCGTTTGCGCATGGCGGGCGTCGCGCGACGGGTGCGCATCCTCGCGGGCGACGGGCGCATGCCCGCGCGCCTGCTGCCCGCGGACGCGTGGGCGCGCGTGGACACGATCGTCGCCGGCGACCTCGCCAACGAACTGTTCGCCAACCGCGACGCCGCGCCGGCGTGGCTGCGTCGCCTGCGTCGCGATTTCCCCGGGCGCATGCTGCTGGTGTCGGACTATTACGGCCGCCTCGGCCACGCCGGCCACACCAAGCCGGCGCTGCGCGAAACGCTGCTGCACGACTACGTGCAGGCGATCTCGGGGCAGGGCATCCCGCCGCCGGACCGCCGCGCCTGGCAGGCGGTCTACCGCGCCGCCGGTGCGCGCCTCGTGCACTGCATCGAGGACACGTCGACCACGCGCTTCCTGCATCTGGTGGGGCTGTAGCGCACCGGTGTCGCGATCAGCGGTCGCGCCACCTCCGCACGGGGCGGCACCAAGCCATCAAGGTGCCGCCGACGGCCGCCGTCGGCAATGCGAACATGAGCGCCACGATGGCGGCAGCGGTCGGCATGCCGCAGCGGAACCTCGCCATGTCGTCGCCCGCCCGCGCGAGGTCTTCCGCTGGCGGCAGCGCGTGCAGTCCGTACAGCGCCAGCAGCGCGATGGCCCCGCCCGCCGCGAGCAGCAACATGCCGAGGACGAGCCCGATATGCCGCAGCACCGTCACGATGCGACTGCCGCGCGCTCTGCACTGCATCGGGGGCATGGCCGATGCCGGGACGATGCGACGGAAAGCGGGTTCGATGTGCATTGCCGAGCGGCGTGAGCGGACGACGATGCAGACACTCGTCGTTTCCGACGCGGATGCACAGACTTCGCGCCGTACCGATCGTCACCGCAGCGCCGGCGTGTTCGCCGGAACGGAAGACCGTCTTCGCGCTGCGGGGTGGTCCGGTCTCGACGCTGGCGCCCGCAGCCGCCGGCCTCAGTACCGCGGCGGGGCCACCGGCTTGCTGTCCATGATCTCCTCGATCCGGGCGATCACCTCCGGCGTCAGCTTGTCCCTCGATTGGAGGGCCTTGATGTTGTCGGCCAGCTGCGCGGGCCTGGAAGCGCCGAGGATGATGCTCGACACGCGCGGATTGGACAGGCACCAGAGGATCGCCAGGTGGTGGACCGGCAGCCCGACTTCGTCGGCGAACGCCGACAATTGCCGCACCTTCGCGATCTGTCGTTCGCCTTCCTCGCTGTCCCACTCGGCCTTGAGCCATTCGCAGCCGGGCAGGTTCATGCGGCTGTCCGCCGGGAAGCCGTTGTTGTACTTGCCGGTCAGCACGCCCGCCTTCAGCGGCGACCAGACGGTGGTGCCCAGGCCCATGAGGTCGTAGAGCGGCGCGTACTCGACTTCGATCTTCTGGCGCTCGAACAGGTTGTACTGCGGCTGTTCCATCTGCGGCGGGGTGATCTTCAGGTCCTTCGCCACGGCCCACGCCTCGGTCAGCTGCTGCGCGCTCCATTCGGACGTGCCCCAGTACATCACCTTGCCCTGGGCGACGAGGTCGTGCATGGCGCGCACGGTTTCCTCGATCGGGGTTTCGGAATCGGGGCGATGGCAGTAGTACAGGTCGAGGTAGTCCACTTGCAGGCGCTTGAGCGCGGCGTGGCAGGCATCGAAGACGTGCTTGCGGGACAGGCCGTTCTGCGTCGGCTTTTCGCCGCCCCAGAACACCTTCGAGGACACCAGGTAGGTGTCGCGGCTCCAGCCGAGCTTGCGAAGCGCGTTCCCCATCAGGGTTTCGGACAAGCCGCCTTGATAGGCTTCGGCATTGTCGAAAAAATTGATGCCTTCATCGTAGGCCAGCGTCATCAGGTTCAGCGCTTCCGTTTCGTCGACCTGAGTACCGAACGTGACCCAGGAGCCGAGCGATATTTCGCTGAGCTTGAGGCCGGATTTTCCGAGATGTCGATATTCCATGATGAAATCCTTCGATATGCTGTGGGCCGGATGCAAGTCGTGAGGCTTGCGACTGCCGGGGCGGGGATGGCGCTGTCTCCGATAACGCGCTATGGGTGCGCTGCGAGCTCGCGATGCGGTAGCGCCTGCGGATCGGATGCGGGACCGTCGATCGCGAATCGCACGAGCGGACGGATCGCCAGAGGATCCGGTTCCGGCCAGACATAGCCGAGTCGTGCGAGCAATCGTTCGGTCCTCTCCGCGAGTATGATGATCGGCGGCTTGGCACTCGACGCCTCTTCTTCCATCAGGCCGGTGTGCAGCAACATGTTCATGACGGCGTCTTCGTGGCCGGCCGTGTTGCGCAATTCCAGAAGCCGATCGAAGAAGGCGTCCGACTCGACTTCTCTAATGCCCAGGCCATCGGAGGATGCGTTCAGGAACCGGGCGAGTCGAACCAGATGCGGATTCCTCAAATGGAAAATCTGGTTTCCAAGCGCTTCTTGCTCGCTCAGCAACACGATCGTCCGCGCCAATTCATCTACGAACGTCAGCTCCGCGTCGTCCATGTATCTCGGCACGACCTGCAACGCGATGAACGCCTTGGTGCGCTGGAAGAAAGCGTTTTCGGAAATATTCCTCTGCAGGGCCCCGGTTCTTGAGTGGTACGTGATGTTGCCGACGCGATGGATGCAGGTGACAACCCCGCGTTGACGATACGAGACCACCAGACGTTCGGCCTCGAGTTTGGAAAGGACATAGACGTTCGTGGGATTCTGCCCGATGTCGACGTCGTGTTCGGTGAAAACCGCCCATGGCGCATCCATCGCGCCGTACGCGGTCGAAACGGTCGAGATGTAATGGAAGCGCTTGGGCCTTCCTTCGAGCGCCAGCGCCAGCAGGCGTTCCGTGGAAACGACGTTTGCGCGGTGGAATTCCTCGTAGGGACCATAGTGGCGCACGTTGGCCGCGCTGTGGATGATCGTATCCACTTCTCCGGTCAGGCGGTCGTAGATCTCCGGCACGATGCCCAGATGCGCTTCCGCCAGGTCGGCGACCGCGACCACCTCCACGCGATCGCCGCACGAGACATGGAACGCGGGGCCGAAGTAGTAATCGAGCGTCTCGCGCAGCCGGCGCTCGGCATCCTTCTGGTCGATGCCGCGCACCGGCGCGATCACGCGGCACTGCTGCGTCGTGACGAGTTCGTGCAGCAGATAGGCACCCAGGTATCCTGTGCTCCCTGTCAGCAGCACGCACTCGAAATTCATCCGCTGCGGCTTGCGAAGCAGCTCCTCGTCGCGTTCGATGCCTGTCCGGTAGGTGTCGATCCTTGCTTCGAAGGCGGCATCCGCCAGCATCCGATCGTAGTTTTCCGTGTCGCTCGATTGCGATTTCTTCACCCGGTCGATGCGTTGCCGCAGCGCATCTTCTGAAGGCAGGAAATGATGCGCCTGTTCGATGACGGTGGGCCACCGGAATATGTCGCTGATCTGCGCATCGTAGTGTCGTTGCAGCGCGGCGACCAGGCTGATGGCGCTGAGCGAATGTCCGCCCAGTGCGAAGAAATCGTCGTGACGTCCCACGCGGTCTAGCTTCAGCACCTTGGACCATATCTGCGCGATGGTGGTTTCTACTTCGCCTACCGGAGCTTCGTAGCCGTGCGACACATAGGCGGTCCCGTCGGGGGGCGGCAATGCCTTGCGGTCCAGCTTGCCGTTCGGGGTCAATGGGAACGCATCCAGATTCACGTAGGCCGCCGGCACCATGTGCTCGGGCAACAGGCCGGCAAGATGTCCACGCAACGATTCGGCGCCGACATCGGTCGTGCTCGTGACATAGGCCACCAGTCGCTTGTCGCCCGGCACGTCTTCACGCGCCAGCACTGCGGCGTCGCGAACGCCGGGGTACGCGCGCAGTTGCGCTTCGATCTCCCCAAGCTCGATCCGGAAGCCGCGGATCTTTACCTGGAAATCGTTGCGGCCGATGTACTCGATATTGCCGTCCGGCATCCAGCGCCCGAGATCGCCGGTCTTGTACATCCACGCCTTCGCTCGGGTGGCGAAGGTGTCGGGGATGAAACGTTCGGCGGTCAACTCGGGGCGGTTCAGATAACCGCGCGTGACCCCGTCGCCGCCGATGTACAACTCTCCGACCACGCCCAGGGGCGCTGGTCGATGCTGCGTATCGAGGATATAGATCTGCGTATTGGCCATCGGTCGACCGATGTTGGGCCGTTCCGATGCATTGCGCAGATCACAAATCGTCGCGTCGACGGTGCACTCGGTGGGACCATAGACGTTATAGAACGCCGTGTTGATCGATGATCTCAATGTTGCCCATGTCGCAGCATTGATGGCTTCGCCGCCCACCAGCACCGCAAGCGCTCGATACGGCATGCCGTCGTCGAGAAGACCCGCCGCCAGAAGCAGATCGAGTTGAACGGGGGTGCAATCGAATACCTGGACGTTCTGCAGTTGCAACAACTTCAGGAGCGCATCGATGTCCGTGCGCACGTGCTGGGGGATGAGTACCAGGCAGTGGCCCGAGAGCAATTGCAGCAAAGACTGCAACGAAGCATCGAAGGAAATCGCGGCATTCAGGCCCACGCGCAGGTTCGCCGGCAATTGCCGGAACACCTTGTCCTCGAGGCAGGCCCATAGGTTGATCAGCGAGCGATGTTCGACCATCGCGCCTTTGGGGGCTCCGCTCGAGCCGGAGGTATAGATGACGTAGGCAAGGTTGGATGACGTCACTCCAACCGCCTCGATGCCTGGATTGTTCTCGCATTGGGTCGCCCAGGCGTTTGCATCGATTCTCAAATCGAGCACGGGGACGTCGTCGACCGAGTCGACGAGTCTGTCGAGCGTTGCCGTATGCTCGGTGACGTGGGTCAGCATCGCCATCGGCGTACTGTCGCCGAGCATGTAGATCAAGCGTTCTACCGGATAGCTCGGATCCAGTGGCACATAAGCGCCGCCCGACTTGAGGATGGCGAGCAGGCCCACCACCATCTCGAAGCCGCGCTCTACGCACAGCGCCACCCGCGCATCCGGTTTCACCCCCATGCCGATCAGATGATGCGCCAGCCGATTGGCGCGCTCGTTCAATTCGCGGTAGGTCAGGCGCTGCCCTTCGTGAACCAACGCAGTCGCGTCCGGCGTTCGAGCCACCTGGGCTTCGAACAGTTCGTGAATGCATCGTTCGTACGGATATCCGATCGCGGTGTCGTTGAACTCCACCAGCAGTTTGCGGCGCTCGGCTTCGGGCAGGATCTCCAGATCGCGCACCGGCGTGGCGGGTGCGCGTTCCAGTGCGTCGGTCAGCGACGCCAGCGCGGTCAGCATGAAATCGCAGACGCGCCGCGGATCGATGCGGTCGTCCACCTGGAGGTCGAGGCTCAGATCATCGCCGTAATCGTCGATGTTCAGGCTGAGCGGGTAGTTCGTGCGCTCGCCGCCGCTGAGGAACGCGATGCCCGCCCACGCCGGATCGACCTGGTCGTCCTGCCCGGCCACCGCCTTCTCCGCGTGCCGGTAGTTCAGCAGCGACGTGAACAGCGGCGCCGGGGCGCGGACGCCGCTGCAGCGCTGCACCAGCGCCAGCGAGGCATGCTCGTGGCGCAGCAGCCGGGTCAGCAGGTCCTGCATCCTGCGCACGCTGGCGCGCGCGCCGGGCTCGCCCACCCGCATCCGCACCGGCAGGGTGTTGATGAACATGCCCATGCCGCGGTCCGTGCCTTCGCCGACCAGCAGGCGGCCCAGCATCACCGTGCCGAAGACCACCTCCTCGCGGCCGCAGACCCGCGCCAGCACCTGCGCCCAGGCCAGGTGGCAGACGCTGGCCACGCTCACGCCCATGGCCCGCGCGCAGGCGCGCAGGCGCAGGCACAGCTGCGGATCCACGGCCTCGCGGACCTCGGCGATCCGGCTGCCGTCGCCGCGGACGTCCTGCAGGCCGAAAGGATCCGTCGGCTCGTCGATGTCGCCCAGCAACCGGGTGAAGAAGGCCTCGTGTTCCTCCCGGCTCACGCCCAGACGGGTCTGGGCGACGAAATCGCGAAATTGCAGCGGCTCCGGCAGCGTGTCCGCCTGCCCGGTGAGATGCGCCCGGATCTCCTCCTGCATCACCGCGAGCGTCGCGTGGTCGCCCATCAGGTGGTGCATCATCTCCAGCACCACCCAGCGATCGTTCACCGGGTCCTCGGCGAAGAACAGCTGCATCATCGGCGCCCGGCGGATGTCGAGCCGGTAGTGGCGCGGATCGAAACGCGCGCTCAGTTGCGCCGCGATGTCGCCGTCGGCGGGATCCAGCACGACCTGCTCGATCGACAGCGGCGCCTCCCGCCACACCACCTGCACCGGCTCGGACAGCCCGTCCCAGACCACCGACGTGCGCAGGATGTCGTGGCGCCGGATCACCGCCTGCAACGCCTCCGTGTAGCGATCGAGGCGTTCGCGGCGATCGATGGCGAGCAGCGTCGCGGCGAGGTAGACGTCGCCTTCGCTCTCCAGCATGTGATGGAACAGGATGCCTTCCTGCAAGGGCGCCAGCGGATAGATGTCCTGCACGTTGGCGGCGCCGCCGGGCACCCGGGACGCGATGAGGTCGATCTCCTCCTGGCGCAGATCGACCAGCGGCAGCATCGCCGGCGTGATCGCGGTGCAGCCGGGCGGGATCAGGCTGGGCGGCACGACGACGGTCTCGCTCTCCCCGCCGACGGATGCCGCGAGCGCGGCCAGGGTCGGCGCGGCGAAGAGTGCTCGCACGTCGGTCTGCAGGCCCGCCCGCCGCATCCGCTCGATCACGGTCACCGCCAGCAGCGAATGACCGCCCAGCTCGAAGAAATTGTCGTGCCTGCCGACGCGATCGAGCTTGAGCACGTCGGCCCAGATCGTCGCCAGCGACGTCTCGGCTTCGCCGACCGGCGCTTCGTAGTTCCGCGCGATGTACGCACTCGCGTCCGGTGCGGGCAGGGCCTTGCGGTCCAGCTTGCCGTTGGTCGTCAGCGGCAGCGCGTCCAGCCGCACGTACGCCGCGGGCACCATGTACTCCGGCAGCCGCCCGCCGAGGTGCGTCCGCAGCGATTCGGCATCGAGCGCTTCGCCCGAGGCCACGTACGCCACCAGGCGCTTGTCGCCCGGCACGTCCTCGCGCGCCAGCACCGCCACGTCGCGGACGCCCGGGTATTGCGACAGGCAGACCTCGATCTCGCTCAGCTCGATGCGGAACCCGCGTATCTTCACCTGGTGGTCGCGCCGGCCGATGAACTGCAGCGTGCCGTCGGCGTTCCACCGCGCCAGGTCGCCGGTGCGATACAGCCGCGCGTCCGCGTCGGATGCGCCGTCGGGCGCGTAGGGATCGCGGACGAAACGCTCGGCGGTCAGGTCCGGCCGATTGAGGTATTCCCGCGCGACCTGCGCGCCGCCGATGCACAGCTCCCCCTCGACGCCGCGCGGCGCGAGCCGCAGGTGACTGTCGAGCACGTAGGTGCGCACGCCCGGCAGCGATCGACCGATCGGGAGTTCGGACCCGTCAAGCTCCGAACCGTCGCGGGTCGTCAGCATCGTGGCGCAGACCGAGGCCTCGGTCGGGCCGTAGTGGTTGCTCAGGACGACGCGATCGCCGGTCAGTTTCGCGAATCGCCGGACCTGGTCCAGCGACACGCCTTCGCCGCCGAACATCATCAGCGTCAGTTCGGGCAGCACCGGCGCCTCGTCCTCGGCCTGCAGGTCGATGAAGCCGTCGGTCCATTGCCGCCACAGTGCGGCCGGGGCATCGATCGCCGTCACCCGGTGTTCGCGACAGAAACGCGAGAGCGCCTCCGGCCCGAGTTCGCTCGGATCCGGATGCAGCACCAGCGCGGCGCCGGTGGCGAGCGCCGGGAACACGTCGCCCACCGATGCATCGAAGATCAGCGGCGGGATCATCAGCACGCGCTGGCCCGCGAAGTCGTGACGCGCGATGAAACCCTGCACCAGGTTCATGACGCCGCGATGCTCCAGGACCACGCCTTTGGGCACGCCGGTGGAACCGGAGGTGTAGATGACGTACGCGGCGTTGTCCGGCCGCAGTGCGGTGGCCGGCGGCGCGTCCTGGGTCGGTGCCTGCCCGATGTCGAGGATCCTGCCGGCCAGTGCGGGGCGCAGCGATGCGCATGCCGTGGCCCGTTCCGCCAGCGTCGATGGCGCGACCAGCGCCAGCACCGCCGCATCGTCGAGCACGTAGCCGAGTCGATCGTCGGGATAGGTCGGGTCCAGCGGAACGTAGGCCGCGCCCGCCGCGAGGATCGCGAGCATGCCCACGATCGATTCGGCCGAGCGGTCGGCGAGGAGTGCGATGCGGGATTCCGGACCCGCGCCGAGCCCGCGCAGCTGCTCGGCCAGGCCGTTCGCGCGCCGGGTCAATTCACGGTAGGTGAGTTCCGCATCGGGTTCGATCACCGCGATCGCATCGGGGCTGCGGACTGCCTGCCCGGCGACGAGGTCGTACAGGCCGATGTCCGTGCAGGCGATGCCCGGGCCGCCGTCGCCCAGCGCCAGCAGCGAGCGGCGTTCTTCGGCGTCGGGCAGATCGATCAGCGCTACCGGTTGCTGCTCGTCGGCCACCATCGCCGCGAGCACGCGCTGCAGATAGCCCGCCTGCCGTTCGAGCGTGGCCCGGTCGAACAGCGCGGTGGCGTAGTCCAGGCCGCCGACGATCCGGTCGCCGCTTTCGCCGATGTTGAGCGTCAGGTCGAACTTGGCCGTGTCGTAGTCGCTGTCGAAGGGGGTCATGGTCACGCCGCCGAATTCGAGCGCGCCCTCGTTCATGTCCTGCCACGCCAGCATCGCCTGGAAGATCGGCGCGTGGCTCAGGCTGCGCGGCGGCTTGACGATCTCCACCACCTGTTCGAACGGCAGTTCCTGATGGTCCTGGGCATCCAGCGTCGCGCTCTTCACGCGATCGAGCAGTTCGGACACGCTGCCGGAGACCTCGATGCGCAACGCCAAGGTGTTCACGAAGAAGCCGACCAGATTCGCGAGCTCCGGACGCCGGCGATTGGCGACCGGCGTGCCGACCACCACCTCCGCCTGCCCCGACAGCCGCGACAGCACCGTCGCCCACGCCGCCAGCACGGTCATGAACAGGCTCATGCCGTGGCGTCTGCTCAGCGCCTTCAGCGCGTCGGTCAGCGCCGCGTCCAGCGCGATCGGCACGCGGTCGCCAGCGAAGGTCTGCTGCGCCGGGCGCGGCCGGTCGGTCGGCAGTTCGAGCAGTGTCGGCGCGCCGGCCAGCGTGCGGCGCCAGTATTCGGTCTGCTTCTCGAGGGCGTCGCCCTTCAACCACTGCCGCTGCCACAGCGCGTAGTCGGCGTACTGGACGGGGAGCGGCGGCAGCGGATCCTCGCGGCCTTCGCGATAGCTGCGATACAGCGCGGCCAATTCGGCCGACAGCAGCCCGAGCGACCACGCGTCCGAGACGATGTGATGCATCGTCAGCAGCAGCATGTACTCGTTGTCGGCCATGCGCACGAGCTGGCCGCGGAACAGGGGGCCGCGTTCCATGTCGAAGGGTTGGTGGGCCTCCTCGCGGATGCGATGCGCCAGTGCCTCGTCCGCGCGAGGATGGCCGCCCAGGTCGTGTTCCTGCAGCGAAAAGCCGCTGTCGGGCGGCGCGATGCGCTGGACCGGATCGTCGCCGTCGCGATGGAACGTCGTGCGCAGCGCCTCATGGCGGAACACGATGCGGTCCAGGGCGCGGCGGAGGGCGCGGACGTCCAGTTCGCCCTGCAGGCGCAAGGCCAGCGCCATGTGGTAGGCCTCGCTGAAGCCTTCCAGCCGGGTGAGGAACCACAGCCGCTGCTGGGCGAAGGACAGGGGCAGGGGCTGTTCGCGACCGGCGACCGGGATCGGGCCGTCGTCCACCGCCGCCGCCCGCAGCCGGGCCTCCTCCTGCAGGCGCTTGGCGAGCGCGGCACGGAGCAGCTGTTCACGCGAGGGAGTGGACATGTCCTGGCAAGGTCCTTCTTCGATCACCCGGGAAGCCACCCGCAGACCGGTGCGACCGGCAAGGTCCCCCGCATGCGGGAGCGACGTTCGACTGCGTGCGGGACGGTGCGTTCAAGTATAAACATCGCGACCCTTCGACGCGCCAAGGGAACCCGGCGTGGCCATCGGCCGCGCGATGCACGAATGCGCGCGCTCAGGGCGCGCCTGCGCTCGCTGCGCACCGGTCCCGTGCGGGCAGGGACGGCGTCGTACGTCTTCTGCACGTCCGGCTTCAACGAAGCGTAGCCGTTCTGCTCCTTGCTCCGGCCGAGGACGGCGTCGTACTGCTGGAAGCTCAGGCCGGCGGGCAGGGTGGGGGACAGGCAGGCGCAATCTCCCTTGAAGGGAATGACGTCGGTGCATTGCGCGACGAACGCGCGCCTCGCGTCGCTGTCCGCGTTGGCATCGCCGGCCCGGTCGAATGTCTGCGACGCCCGGTCCAGGCCCTGGTGCCGATCGTTGGTGAAGACCGTCTGGGCGTGTGCGGAGGCCGCCAGGCAGAGTGCCAGGCAGGTGAGCGTGCGGGTGATCGAGGGTGCCGTCGGTTGCGGTGCGCTCCCCGGCCGTCGCGCCGGTACGAAGGTCCGGGCAGGATGTCCCGCAGGGCGGGCGCGATCGAGGCGGAGGCTCCGGCCGGCCCCCCGTCCGGCGTCCGGTGGTCCCGCGCACACGCCCCCGTTCGGAATCGATTTGCACTAAATTGGTGCAATGCCCCTCGACACCGCCGCCTTCGACGCCTTGTCCACGCCCGTGGCCTGGTGCGATGCCGCAGGGCGGGTCGAAGGCGGGAACCTGGCGCTGGCGCGCTGGCTGGGGGTCGGGCCGCGGCGGCTGCCGGGGCTGCCGCTGGCGGCGTTCGAGATCGAGGGCCGGACGCTGGCCCGGGTGCTGGCCACACCGCCGGGCGACCAGCTCCGGCTGCGGCGCCTGCGCTTCGCCTTCCCGGGCAGCGAGGTGCCGCGCTACGCGGATGCGCTGCTGACCCGCCGCGAGGACGGCGGCTGGTGGCTGGAGGCGCATCCGGTCGACGAATTCCCCGGCGACGACCCGGCCACGGTGCTGCCGTCGGCGCTGTCGGCGGCACTCAAGGGGCTGGCCCACGAGCTGCGCAACCCGCTGGCCGGGCTCAAGGGCGCGGCGCAGCTGCTGGCGCGGCGTGCGGCCGACGAGGAATCCCGCGAGCTGACCGGGCTGATCGAATCCGAGGTCGCGCGGCTCACCGACCTGATCGATCGCCTGCTCACGCCCGCGCCGGCGCGTCCGCACGAGCCGCTGAACATCCATGTCGTGCTCGAACGCGTGCTGCGCCTGGCCGAGAACGATGCCGGCTGGGCGGTGAAGCTGGTGCGCGACTACGACCCGTCGCTGCCGGAACTGCCCGGCGACGCCGACCGCCTGACCCAGGCCGTGTGGAACCTCGTGCGCAACGCACTGCAGGCCGAGGCCAGCCACGTCACCCTGCGCACCCGGGTCGAGCGCGGCGTGCGCATCGGCGAGGACATCCATGCCCGCGTGCTGCGGCTGGAGATCGCCGACGACGGCCACGGCGTGCCGGAGACGCTGGCCGAGCAACTGTTCCTGCCGCTGGTCAGCGGCCGCGCCGAGGGCACCGGCCTCGGTCTGGCGCTGGCGCAGCAGGTGGCGCGCGAACACCGCGGCTCGCTGAGCTATCGCTCGCGCCCTGGCCATACCGTGTTCGCGCTGCTGCTGCCCTATCCGAACGAGTTGCACCCGAACGAGCCGCATCCGAACGAATCGCCGGCCGAACCCGCGACCACACCCGACCCCGCTCCCACGACGAAGGACCGACGCCCCGATGACGCCTTGGACCTTGCGCATGCCGACGATGTCTGATCCTGCCGCGAGCGATCCTGCCGCGAGGCCCGTCCCGCAGGTCTGGGTGGTCGACGACGACCGCTCGGTCCGCTTCGTGCTCGCCACTGCGCTGCGCGAGGCCGGCTATGACGTCACCGCGTTCGAGGACGCCGCGGCGGTGCGTGCGGCACTGGAGGCGCGCACCGCGCCCGACCTGCTGTTCACCGACGTGCGCATGCCCGGCGAAGATGGACTGGCGCTGCTCGACGCGATCAAGGCGCGGCATCCGCAGCTCCCGGTGATCGTGATGAGCGCGTACACCGACGTCGCCAGCACCGCAGGCGCATTTCGCGGCGGCGCCCACGAATTCCTGTCGAAACCCTTCGATCTCGATGCCGCGGTCGCGCTCGCCGCGCAGGCGCTCGCGCCCGTCGGCGGGGCGCCCCCAGCGCCCACGCCCGAGGCGGCCGGCGCTGCGGACGCGCTGGTCGGCGACACACCCGCCATGCAGGCGCTGTTCCGCGCGATCGGCCGGCTCGCGCAGGCGCCGCTGGGCGTGCTGATCACCGGCGAGACCGGCACCGGCAAGGAACTGGTGGCGCGCGCGCTGCACCACGAGTCGCCGCGCGCGCGGCGGCCGTTCGTCGCGCTCAACACCGCGGCGATCCCGGCGGAGCTGCTGGAGAGCGAACTGTTCGGCCACGAGGCCGGCGCCTTCACCGGCGCGGCGAAGCGGCACATCGGGCGTTTCGAGCAGGCCGACGGCGGCACCCTGTTCCTCGACGAGATCGGCGACATGCCGCTGCCGCTGCAGACGCGGCTGCTGCGGGTGCTGGCAGAAGGCGAATTCTTCCGCGTCGGCGGGCGCGAGCTGATCCGGGTCGACGTGCGGGTGATCGCCGCGACCCACCAGGACCTCGATGCGCTGGTCGACGAGGGCCGCTTCCGCGCCGACCTGCTGCACCGGCTCGACGTGGTCCGCCTGCGCCTGCCGCCGCTGCGCGAGCGCCGCGAGGACATCCCGAAACTCGCCGGGCGCTTCCTGCGCGCGGCGGCGGAGAAGTTCGACACGCCGGTCAAGCGTTTCGCGCCGTCCGCGCTGTCGCGGCTGCAGGCGCACGCGTGGCCGGGCAACGTGCGCGAGCTGGAGAACCTGTGCTGGCGGCTCGCCGCGCTGGCGCCGGGCGACGCGATCCGGGTCGCCGACCTCGAGGCGGCGTCGCTGGCCGTGGCGGCGGCGCCCGCTGCCCGCGGCGGGCGCAGGGACGAGCACGACTGGGAAGCCGCACTTTCGGCCTGGGCGCGCGCCCGGCTGGACGCCGGCAGCACCGATCTCCACGCCGAGGCGCGGGAGCGCTTCGACCGCGCCCTGCTCGATGCCGCGCTGGCGCATACCGGCGGCCACCGCACCGATGCCGCGACCGCGCTGGGCCTCGGTCGCAACACGCTCACGCGCAAGCTCGGGCCGGGGCGTCGCACGCGCCGCCGCTGAGACGCCGCGGCGCGAGGATCGTGCAGAACCATCGTGCAGAACGTATCGTGCAGAACCCGGGGCGCAGGACACGGTCTATCCTGTCGATTCCCCCGCATTCGGAGTGTCGCGCATGAACACCACGACCCGCCTGCTCACGCTCGTCGCGCTCTCGGGCGCGCTTGCCGCCTGCGCCAGCGCGCCGCCGCCGAAGCCCGCGCCGGTGCCGCAGCATCGTCTCCAGCATGCGATGGCGAACATCGGCCCCGCCTCGGCCAGCCTCGTCAGCGGCCGGCTGGCGATCACCGCGATCGACGGCGGCGTGCGCATCGAGGGCGACCTCGGCGGCCTCGCCCCGAACGGCATCCACGCCATCCACGTCCACGAACGCGGCGATTGCTCCGCCGCCGACGCCAGCAGTGCCGGCGGACACTTCAACCCCGGCGGCATGCCGCATGGCCAGGCCGGCGAAGGTCCGCACCACCTC
Organism: Lysobacteraceae bacterium; assembly: GCA_044227145.1. Lineage (GTDB taxonomy): Bacteria > Pseudomonadota > Gammaproteobacteria > Xanthomonadales > Xanthomonadaceae > Lysobacter_I. The sequence goes on along the minus strand of JBGAFR010000006.1, from coordinate 45,893 downwards.
GGCGACATGAACAACCTGCACGCGAACGCCGAGGGCGTCGCCCACGTCGACATCCGTCTGCTCGGCGTCACTCTCGGCAGCGGCGCCGCCAACGACATCCTCGGCCGCGCGATCGTCGTCCACGCGATGCCCGACGACTACCACAGCCAGCCTGCCGGCAACGCCGGCGCCCGCGTCGGCTGCGGGGTGATCGACGTCGCGATCTAGGGCCTGTCAGCGCACCCCAATCGCGTTAACAGGCCCCAGCGGTGCATGCGGCCGTGCTTCACCGGCGGAAGACTGCGAGCAGCCGCCAGACGCCGATGTTGACGAGGACCGGGATCAGCATTGCCAGCGCGAGGCCGCCCACGAAACAGCCCGCGTAGGCCAGCGCGGGCATCGGCTTGCCGAACAATGTCTCGGCCGCCGTGAACAGGCCGCGGATCGGTGCGATCCCGAGCAGCAGCCCGACGGCGAACGTCAGGTACGCGAGCAGCGGCGGAGAGGCCGGAAGACCGCATGTGCCGCAGCGCACGCTGGAGCGGGGCATCATCGCCCACGCGTCGAACGCGACGTCGCTGCCGCAGCGTCGGCAGGTGCCCACGTGCAGGGGCGTGCGCCGTTTTCCGCGGCGTTCGCTCACGCCGCGTCCAGCGCGGCGTGCGGGTCCTGCGCGCCGGCGCACGGCACCGCGCGCACGTCGAGGCCGTGCACCCTGAGGATCGCGACGAGCTGCCGCTGGCGCGCGCGGAACACGTCGAAGCGACGATCGAGACGGGCGTCGTCGCGTTCGTCGACGGCGTAGCGGCGGCGCCAGGCGTCGCGATCGAAGTCGGCGGCCGCGACCTGGCCGCCGGCATAGCGCAGCAGCGGTTCGGGCGGGGCGTCGAGCCATGCGTCCTCGCCCGGCGCCAGCAGCGCGGTCTCGATCAGCGGCCACAGCCCGCCGAGGCCGACGTGGCGGTACTGCAGCGCCATCATCGCCGCGAGGTCGTAGGCGGTGAGGTTGCGGGCGTGTTCGATCCGCGCGTCGAAGGCGTCCTGCGCGGCGAGCGCGGTCTCGGCGTCGGCCATGCCGCGCTCGAGCAGCGCGTGCTCGTACGCCTCGGCGACCGCGGTCGCCACCGGCGCCGGGCCCACCAGCAGGAACGGCACCACCCGCAGCGGACCGCCATGCAGTTCCAGTTCGGCGCGCAGCGGGGCCGGCACGGTGCCGTCCGCGTCGGCGCCGAACGCGATCACCCGGGGGCCGCCGTCGCCCTGTGGGGCGCGCGCGTGCAGTTCTTCCAGCCGCCGGTGCAGCGGCCAGCCCGGGCGCAGCATCTCCGCGGGGTCGTAGTGCGCGCCGGCGAGGACGAGATCCATCGACGCGGCGTCGGCGCTGAGCGCGGCGAGGCCGCGTCCGACGAGGCCGGCCAGCGCGCCGGCTTCCGCCTGGCGCAGCGCGGCGCGTCCCGGCTGCGTGCCCGGCACCAGTTCGAGCGCGAGTGCGCCGCGGACCACCATGCGTGGCGCGGAGGAGGGGACGGAGGCGGGTTCTGCGGACATGGTCTCGTTGGCCGAGGCGGCGGGCGGGGGTACACTCGCGCATTATCCGCCGTTCGTCCGCCTCCGTCGGCGTTCGCCGCGTTCTAGAGGCGAAGCTCGACGGATTGCGGGTTCAATCAGAAGCCCTGCCGCGGCCGTCGCGGCCATCCCTCCGAGGTGCCCGATGCTGCATGGTCGTCCCGTCGCCGTCCTGGGCGGCGCCCGCATTCCCTTCTGCCGCCAGAACACGGCCTATATGGACGTCGGCAACCTCGGAATGAGCGTGCGCACGCTGGGCGCGGTGGTCGAGAAGTTCGGCCTGCAGGGCCAGGTGCTGGGCGAAGTGGCGATGGGCGCGGTGCTCAAGCACAGCAGCGACTGGAACCTCGGTCGCGAAGCCGCGCTGTCCTCCGGGCTGTCGCCGCTGACCCCGGGCCTGACCATGCAGCGCGCCTGCGGCACCTCGCTGGACACCATCGTCACCATCGCCAACAAGATCGCCGCCGGGCAGATCGAGGCCGGCATCGGTGGCGGCTCCGACACCACCTCCGACGTGCCGATCGCGGTCAATCCGAAGATGCGCCGCCGGCTGCTGTCCGCCGCGGCGGCCAAGTCGACGATGGACCGCATCGCGCGGCTCACCAGCGGCTTCTCCTTCAGCGAACTCAAGCCGGAATTCCCGGGCGTCGGCGAGCCGCGCACCGGCAAGTCGATGGGCCAGCATTGCGAGGACATGGCCAAGGAGTGGAACATCGGCCGCGCCGAGCAGGACGAGTGGGCGCTGTCGTCGCACAAGAAGCTGGCCGCGGCCTACGAGCGCGGCTTCTTCGACGACCTCGTCGTGCCGTTCCGCGGCGTCACCCGCGACAACATCCTGCGCGGCGACACCACCCTGGAGAAGCTGGCCTCGCTGAAGCCGGCGTTCGACAAGACCTCCGGCCGCGGCACGCTGACCGCCGGCAATTCCACGCCGCTCACCGACGGCGCGTCGGCCTGCCTCATCGCTTCCGAAGAATGGGCCGCGCAGCACGGCCACGAAGTGCTGTGCCGGATCCGCGACGCGCACGTGGCCGCGGTCGATTTCGTCCACGGCGAAGGCCTGCTGATGGCGCCGACCGTGGCCGTCGCCGAGATGCTCAAGCGCAACAATCTCACGCTGCAGGACTTCGACATCTACGAGATCCACGAGGCCTTCGCCGCGCAGGTGCTGTGCACGCTGCGCGCGTGGGAAAGCCCCGAGTACTGCCGCGACCGGCTCGGCCTGGATGCGCCGCTGGGCAACATCGACCCGGCGAAGATCAACCCGGTCGGCTCCTCGCTGGCCGCCGGCCATCCCTTCGCCGCCACCGGCGCGCGCATCGTCGCCACCGCCGCGAAGGAGCTGAAGGAACGCGGCGGCGGCCGCTGCCTGATCTCGATCTGCACCGCCGGCGGCATGGGTGTCGTGGCGATCCTGGAGCGCTGAGCGTCCACGCCTGAGGAAGTCGCGGATGTCGCAGATCAATCCCTATGCGCCGCCGCTCGCGCCGATCGAGCCGCGCGCCGAGATGAACACGGCGACACCCGGGCTGTGGCGCGACGGCACGATGGTCGTGGTCGAGCGCGATGCGGTCTTTCCCGCACGTTGCGTGAAATGCAATGCGCCCGTTCCGGCCTCGCGCATGCGAGAACGGAACTTCTACTGGCATACCCCCGCTCTGTACCTGCTGGTCCTCCTGAATCTTCTGATCTACGCGATCGTCGCACTGGCGGTACGCAAGCGCGTGGCCTACCGGGTCGGGCTGTGCGAACGCCATGTGCGCCGGCGTGGGTTCTTCATCGCGTTGGCCTGGAGCTGGGTACCGGCTGCACTCGTGCTTCCCTTCATGACGCAGGACATCGACCTTTTTTCGATGGTGCTGCTTGGCGCGATCATGACGACCCTGGTCGGTATCATCGAATGCCGGGTCATGCTTGCGCGCGGGATCAACGAACGAACCGTCCGTTTTTCCGGCTGCGGCAAGGCCTTCGTCGACTCGCTGCCCCCGATTTCCGCACGAGACACGCTGCCGCCTGCCCGGTGACACCGGTGACAGCCGCCCGTGGCCGGTTCCCGCCAACCCCGTTGCGCGATCCGATACGTTTCCCGACGGCACGCTCCGACGGCAACGCGCCGCCGGCCCGCCCTCAACGGATCGTCAACGGGGAATCTCCATGGGTCGCATCGTCTCGAACCTGCTGGTCTGCGGCCTGACCGCAGCGCTTTCCTTCTCCCTCGTCGCCTGCAGCAAGCACGAAAGCGCCAGCGCCGAGTACGCGACGCGCCAGTCGGCCGACAAGGCCATGGCCGGCGGCGCGATGCCGGCCTCCGCGCCGGCCGCGCCGCCGATGGAGGCCGCCGCGGACATGGCAGCCGCTTCCGACGCGGCCGCGAACGGCATCGCCGAGGAACAAGTCGCCCGTCGCGAGGCCGACGACGCCGTCGAAACGCAGACCACGGTCGACGGCAGCCAGCTCAGTTCCAGCGCCGCGACCTACAAGGACGGCACGCGCAAGTTCATCCGCACCGCGCAGGCGCAGTTCCGGGTCAAGGACGTCTACGATTCGGCGCTGGCGATCGAGGACGTGGCCGCGCAGCAGGGCGGTTTCGTCGTCGACAACAACCTCTCTGCGCAGACCCTGAGCAGCCAGCGTCGTCCCGCCGGCGACGGCAAGTTGATCGAACTGACCGAATACCAGGTGCGCGGCAGCCTCACCGTCCGCGTGCCCAGCGACCACACCCAGGACTTCCTGCGCGCGATCGCGAAGCAGATGGAATTCCTCGACCAGCGCGCCTTCCAGGCCGCCGACGCGCAGTTCGACCTGCTGCGCCGGCAACTCGCCTGGCAGCGCGAGCAGGACGCCCAGCGCGAACTCGGCGACGCGATCCGCGGCGGGGATCGGCTCGACCGCAAGGCGGACGTGATCCAGGCACGCAGCGGCGCGCGGCAGCAGCGCGACGAGGCGCTGATCGAGCAGAAGCAGTACGAGGATCGCGTCGACTTCAGCACGATCACGCTGTCGCTGTACCAGCTGCCGAAGATCCGCCAGACAGAGATGACCGACACCGAAGCGGTGTTCCGCGACCATGCGCCGGGTTTCTTCTCGCGGATGTTCGAGGCGATCCGCGCCGGCTGGTACGCGGTGCTCGACGTGGTGGTCGCGGTGACTGCGGCGTGGCCGCTGTGGCTGGCGATCGCGCTGGTGGTCTACGGGCTCCGCCGCTGGCGCAAGCTGCGCCCGAGCCGCCGCCCGCCGCCGATCGACGGCTGATCGAACGCGATGGCGCTGGCGGGGACGCGCTGACAGCGAGGCGCCAGCGTGCACGTTGCACGAGAACGACGGGTCCGCTGCGTGGCGGACCCGTACGTCCGATGCATACACCCCCGCTGTTGCGCGAAACGCGCTATCGAAGCGCGCGAGGGAGCGACTAGACTGCGGTGGATCGGCCGTCAGGGAAGTTGCGCATGCCCTCGTTCGTCCCCTATCCGCCTTCGTCGCGCATCGCGCTGGGTCCGCTGCGCATCGACCTGCGTCGCGAGACCGTGGAGGTCGCGGGCGATGCCGGCAGCCTGACGCCGCGCGCCGAGCAACTGCTGCTGCTGTTCGCGCGCTATCCCAACCTGCTGGTGACGCGCGACCAGATCCTCGACACGGTGTGGGCCGGCCGGGTGGTCGAGGACGCGGCGATCAGCCACTGCGTCTGGCAGATCCGCAAGCTGCTCGGCGAGGATGGCAAGCGGATCCTGCAGACCCGCGCCCGTCGCGGCTACGTGCTCGCGGTGGGCGAGGAGGACTGGCTGCCGGACGTGCCAGCGGAGCCGTTCGCGGACGCCGCCGCGCCCGAAGCCGTCGAGGCGGCCACCGCGGATGCGAGGGAAGCGGCGGTCGATCCCGCCGAGGCCGCCGGGGCTGTGCCGGCCGAGACCGTTTCGCCGCGCCGCGCGCGTCGCATCGTGCTGTTCTCTGCGGGTGCGCTCGCGCTGGTCCTGCTGGCGGCGATCGCCTGGCGATTCCACGGCGATGCGCCCGCGCCCGCCGCCGCGACGGACGCGCCCATCGTGCTCGCGCCGGAGGTCGACCTGAAGCTGGCGCTGTCGGTGCCGGAGGACCTGGACTGGCTGCGCGCCAGCCTGCTGCGCGACGTGGTCGATCACGCCTATCTGCGCGGCAGCGGCGTCGTGCTGCTGCAGGCGCCGCCGAAGACCGATCCCTTCCTCGGCCCGCTGCTGCGGATCGAGGTCGTCCCGGGCGACAACGGCGATATCGTCGCCGAGCTGGCGCTGGACGGTGATGGCCGTCGCGCGCAGCGCCGGTTCGTCGGCCCGCCCAGCGAACTGCGCGCGGCGCTCGACGCCCTGCTCGATGCGCGGCTGTCGCCGGCGAAGCGCCGGTCCTCGCCGGTGTCCGACGCGATCGTCGCTGGGCGTGCGGCCGATCTCGTGTTCGACGGGCTCGCCGCGCTGGGCGAATACCGCCGCGCGCTGGGGCTGGACCCGACCTCCGTCGACGCCCGGCTCGCGATGGCCGAACGCCTGTCCGTGCTGGGCGATTCGCTGGAGGCCGAACGCATGCTCGACGCGATGCGTCCCGATGCCGGCTGGACCGCCACCCAGCGCTGCGCCCACGCCCTGCTGGTGGCCGATGCCGCGCCGGAGCGACTGCCGGCCGACGCCTGCGAGCCGGCGCAGATCCGCGCACGCATCGGTCCCGACGGCGCCGGCGAGGCGCGTCGACGGCTGGATGCCATGAGCGCGCATCCGATGGGCGCGTCCGCCTGGGTCCGCGCGCAGGCGATGGCGATCGAGGCGCGCCAATACCTGGGCCAGCATGCCGAGGCCGAAGGCGTGTCCGCCGACGCCGAGCGCATCGCCGGGGCGGCCGGCTGGCGCTGGGCGCAGTGGCGGCTCGCCGCCGAGCGCTGCAAGTCGGTGCTGTACACCGGGCGCAACGAGGACGGCCTGCGCCTGTGCAACGACAGCGCCGACGGCCTGGAGGCGGCGGGCGACAGCCTGTCCGCCCTGGCGCCGCGGATCTTCGCGTTGACCGCGCAGCGCCCCGAACCCGGTCCCGCCACCACGGCGCAGCGCGCGCAGTACCGCACGCTGGTGGATCGCGCGCGGGCGCTCGGCAGCCCGTTCGCCGAAGTCTGGGCGCTGGACGGGGTCATGGCGCTGGATCGCGACGATCCCGCGCGCTGGGCCGCGGACAAGGCGCGGATCGAGGCGCTCATTGCCCAGCACTACGCGCAGGCCATGCGCGCCCGCGTGCAGCACGACCTGATCACCGAGGACATCGCCCGCCGCCAGTACCGCGCGGTGCTGGCGAAACTTGCGGAGAGCGGCGAATCCCCCGACGGCCTCGGCACGCTCTACCTCCGCGCGCAAGCGCTGTTCGCGCTCGACGACCTGCCCGGCGCGGTCGCGCAGATCGACGCGATGGAAAAGCACGGCTACGACATCGCCGAAACCAATCCCTGCCTGTTCGCCTGGCTGTTCGTGGAGACCGGCGATACCGCGCGGGCGCGGGTGGTGCTGAAGGGCTGCCCGTTCGAGACCTGGGAGCCCGCGTCGATCGGCGGCCTGCGTGGCGACTGGGGCCTGCTGGCGAAGGCGGGCCTGTCGCGCCTGGCCGGAGAACCGCAGCGCGCGTGGCCGATGGTGCGGCCGCGGATCGAAGCCCTGCTGGCCACGCCGGACCTCGGCCGCCTGGACGCCGAGGCGCTGGCCTTCCTCGCGCGCCACGCCACGGAGATGCCGGGCGCCGACCTCGCGCTGCTCCAGCGCGCGCTCGCGCGCACCTCCGCGCTGTCCGAACGCGACGGCGCGGGCCCCAACCTGCGCTTTGGCGTGCATGTGCTGCGCTGGCGGCTGTGCCGGGCCGAACGCCGGTCCGACTGCGGCGCGGTGCTGCCGGCCTGGGCCGGGGACGATCGCTTCGAGGCCCGGCTGGCGCGGCGGTTCGCCGATGCGCTGCCCGCGCGCCGCTGAACGAGCGACGATAACCGTCTGATTCCAAAGCCGAAGAGGGAAACGAGAGAAAACCGACAGCACATCGAGAGGACGTGGGGACGGCCCGACGGAAACGTGTCGGCGTCCGGCGGGGCGGGGGAACCTCCGCGGGACAGCCCTCACCACAGCGCAAGGAACTCTCGCCATGCCCAGACACGAAGTGAACCACCTCGGCGTGCCGCCGATGGACCTGACCATCAGCGAAGCCGGCGACGGCAAGCTCAGAGTGGAACTGAACGTGCCGCGCAGCAGCGGCTCGCAGGACAACATCCCCTTCCTGGAAGTCACCCGCAACGAACAGCAGACGCTGCTCAACGGCGCCCGCCAGGACATGATCAGCCGACTCAGCCGCTCCGGCTTCCAAATCGGCGACATCCAGGTCCAGACCGGCGGCGAACAGAGCCAGCACACGGGTGTTTCGGGCGCGGCCATCGTCCCCGAGGCGGCCGGCAAGCTGTCCTTCGAGATCAGCTCCGACAGCAAGATCCACGGCAGCCTCAGCACGGTGCTGCGCAACAACCCGGACCTCGCCGGGGCGATCCGCGAGACCGAACAGAACTTCGACACGCGCCGCCAGGACATCTACGAATCCCGGGCGCGCGAGTGGTACCGCAACGGCGGCGCCACCATCCAGGGCCAGAACGGCGACATCTACCACGTCGGCACCGATGCGGCGAAGAACTACGTCAACGAGCGCCACCCGCTCAATCCCTTCGAGCGGATCAGCAGCGAGGAAAGCCGCACGCAGGTCGCCGACGCGTCCGGCCTGGTGCCGGGCAACGATCGCCTCAACCGCCAGTTCGAACAGGCGCTGCGCGGCACCAACGGCGATCGCGATGCCGCCGCGGTCGCCGTGAGTGCGATCAGCAGTGCCCCCGGCTACAAACCCGACCAGGACATCGCCGTCGTGCAGGGCCGCAACGGCAACCTGATCGCCACCCAGGGCCAGGGCGACGCCGCGTTGAACGTCGCGGTGCCGCAGGCGCAGCCGGGCGATTTCCAGCGTGTGTCGCAGCAGATGGCGCAAGCGCCGCAGCAGGTCGAGATGGCGCAGGCGATGGAGCAGCCGCAGCGTTCGCGCAGCGTCTGAGCGCGCCTCCGCGATCCGGAACCGCGATCCGGAACGACGACGGGCCCGCACTAGCGGGCCCGTCGCACGTGCGCGGCCCTCAGCGCTTCGCCGCGGCGTCGCGGCGGCCTTCGTCCAGGGTCCAGCCGATGAGCTGCGTCGTCACCGTGCCGAGGCCCTGCGCGAACGCGCGATCGACCGCGGCCACGGCGGTGCCGTCGGCAGGCGCGTCGGCCTCGAAGACGCGGCTGGCGACGACGCGATCGTCGTCGTTGCGCACCAGCCGTGCGCCGAGCGCGATGCGCGCCGTCGGCGCGGCGCCGTCGGCGTAGTCGGCTTCGAACCGGCGCAGGTCGAGCAGCAGTTCGTAGTCGGCGCCCACGCCTTCGCCGCGGCGGCCGACGCCGGCGACGCGGCCGCTGTCGTCGAACGCGCGCAGGAGGGTGTCGAGCACGAGGTCGGGCGCCGGCTGCGTCCATGCGGCGCCCTTGTAGACCTGCAACTCGCCCGGCTGCGGGCGCACGAGGATGCGCGCGCTGTCGTGCGCGTCGTCCGCGTACGGCCGCGCGATGCGCAGTTGCCAGTTCGCCTGCGGCCAGGTCGGATCGGTCACGACGACGGCTTCAGGCCGGTACAGCGCGATCGGTTCGCGCTTGGGCAACACGCCGCAGCCGGCCAGCGGCAGCAGCACGGCGGCGAGCGCGAGCACGCGCAGCGGAAGGGAAGGGCGGGTCATTTCGGCTCGAACTCCTTCGGATTCTGGCGGCCGAGCACGTAGCCGGCCGGGTTCTCGTCGAGGCGCGAACTGATCCTGCGCAGGTCGCGGACCAGCGCGCGCAGCTCGTCGAGCGTCGGCCCGACCTCGGCGAGGCCGTCGCGGGTGAAGCCGCGGATCGCGCCGCGGTTCTCGGCGATCAGCGCGTTGGCGTTGCCGGCGGTGGCGTCGAGGCGCGCGAGCGTGCTGTCGAGCTTGGCGATCAGCGCCGGCAGCTTCTGGACGAGTTCGCGGTCGACGTCGTTGATGGCGTTGTTGGTGGTGTCGAGCGTCGCCGATAGTTTCTCGCTGGAGGTGCGCGCGTTGGCGATCAGTGCACCGATGTCGCCGCTGCTGTCACCCAGCGCGCGCGACGTCTTCTCGATGTGCGCCAGCGTTTTGTGGATGTTGGCGATGTTCTCGTCGCTGAGCACTTCGTCGAGGCGCGCGACGAGGCGGTTCGCGGTCTCCGCGATGTTCTGCAGGGCCGAGGCTTCGGTGCGGATCACCGGCGCGTGGTCCGGATCCTTCGACACCAGCGGCGGTGCGTCGGGCGTGCCGCCGGTGAGCTGGATGAAGGCGGTGCCGGTGAGGCCGGTGAACGAGAGCTTGGCGCGGGTGTCGACCTTCACCGGCGTGTTCGCGCGCAGCTTGACGTGGGCGACGACCTTGCGCGGATCGTCCGGCGCGAGGGTGAGGTCGGCGACGGTGCCGACGCTGATGCCGTTGTACTGCACGCTGCCGCCTTCGGTCAGGCCGGTGACGGCCTCGTCGAAGATCACGTCGTAGTAGCGCCAGTCCTTGTCCGAGGAATACTTCGCCGCCCACAGCCCGAACAGCAGCAGGAAGGCGGCCGTCGCAAGCGTGAAGGCACCGATCAGCACGTAGTTGGCGCGGGTTTCCATCTCATGCTCCCTCGGTCATGGGCGCGCTGCCGCGAGGGCCTGCGTCGCGTTCGCGAGCGTCGCGCGCGGCGCGCCCGCGCGGGCCATTGAAGTATTCCTGGACCCACGGATGGTCGAGGCGTTCGATCTCGGCGATCGGACCGACCGCGATCACCCGCTTCTCGGCCAGCACCGCCACCCGGTCGCAGATCGCGTACAGGGTATCCAGATCGTGGGTGATCAGGAACACGGTCAGGCCCAGCGCCTGCTGAAGCGTGCGGGTGAGCCGGTCGAACGCGGCCGCGCCGATCGGGTCGAGGCCTGCGGTGGGTTCGTCGAGGAACAGCAGGGGGGGATCCAGCGCGAGCGCGCGCGCCAGGCCCGCGCGCTTGCGCATGCCGCCGGACAGCTGCGACGGCAGCTTGTCCAGCGCGTCCGGCGGCAGGCCGGAGAGCTTCACCTTCAGCAGCGCCAGTTCGTACAGCAGCGTCTCGGGCAGGTCGGGATGGTGCTCCTTCAGCGGCACCTGCACGTTCTCGCCGACGGTCAGCGACGAGAACAGCGCGCCGTCCTGGAACAGCACGCCGGTGTTGCGCTCGATGTGCTGGCGAGCTGCGTCCTCGCGCGAGCGGCCGTCCACGCCCAGCACTTCGATCGTGCCGGCGTCGGGTTCGCGGAGGCCGATGATCGAACGCATCAGCACCGATTTGCCGCTGCCCGAGCCGCCGACCACGCCGAGGATCTCGCCAGGGCGCACGTCGAGGTCGAGGTCGTCGTGCACGATCTGCTCGCCGAAGCGGTTGCGCAGGCCGCGGACGCGGATGACGGGGATGTCGTCGGCGGTGGTCATGCCGCCCCTTTGTGTTCGTCGAAGCGGTAACGCGTGAAGGTGCAAGGTGGCCCTTGCAGAATCGAGCGGGTGTCGTTGATCTTGATCTGTCGGGGCCGCTCGGAGCGGCGGGATCCGCGGATCAGGCCCGCAGGGCGCGCGGCAGGACGCCGCGCGTTTTTCGACAAGACAGGGATGTCTTGTCGAAAAACCCCGCGGATCCCGCGGACCCGCCGCGCAGCGGCGGGCGCGACGACGGGGTGTGCTTTCTTTTGGTCGTCTTTTCTTTGCACAAGCAAAGAAAAGCGACTCGCTCGCGGCAGCGAGCGAAACCAAGGGCAAGGCAGGCAGGCCTTGGTCGTGCGCGAGCGGCGAGATGGCATCGAGCGCGAGGAACAAGCAGATCCCTCGCTTTCGGCTCGGGATGACGACGTGTTGTGTGCGAACGAATTGGACGGCCAGCGCGTCGGCCAGCGCGCATGCACGGTGCCTTCGATTCCGGAGTGGCGGAAGTTCGCGATCATCCTCACCACCCCATGTGCATGAACCAGATCGCCGCGAGCGCATCCAGCACGATCACCAGCGAAATGGTCTGGACCACGCTGGAGGTGGTGCGTTCGCCCACCGACTGCGCGCTGCCGCTGACCTGCAGGCCTTCGAGGCAGCCGATCAGGCCGATCACCATGGCGAAGATCGGCGCCTTCGACATGCCGACGAGGAAGTGCCGCAGCTGCATCGTTTCGTGCATCCGCGTGTAGTACGCCTGCGGCGGGATGTCGAGGCTGGTCATGCCCACGAACACGCCGCCGAGCAGGCCGGCGAGCATCGCCAGGAAGGTCAGCAGCGGCAGCATCGCCAGCAGCGCGAGCACGCGCGGGATCACCAGCAGGTCGACCGGGTCCAGGCCGAGGGTGCGGATCGCGTCGACTTCCTCGCGGGTCACCATCGCGCCGATCTGCGCGGTGAACGCGCTGGCGGTGCGGCCGGCGAGGATGATCGCGGTCAGCAGCACCGCGAACTCGCGCAGGAAGGAAATGCTGACCAGTTCGACGACGTACACCGATGCGCCGAAGTCGGCGAGGATGTTCGCGCCGAGGAAGGCGATGACCGCGCCGACGAGGAACGACAGCAGGCCCACCAGCGGCACCGCGTCGAGTCCGACCTGCTCCATGTGGTAGACGGTCGAAGTCAGGCGCAGGCGGCGCGGCTGCACCAGCGTGCGCCCGAGCTTCAGCAGGGTCTCGCCGAGGAAGCTCACCAGCGAGACCACCCCGTGCCCTTCGCGCTGCACCGCGCGGCCCAGGCGTTCCAGCGCTTCGGCGACGCCGTAGTTCTTGACCGGCTTGGGACGGCCGTCGCGCACGTCCTCGATGGCCTGCACCAGCGCGCGGTGTTCTTCGCGGAACAGGAGGGCGTCGTCGGGCAACCCCTGGCGCGCGGCGCAGCGGAGCAGTTGCAGCACGCCCAGCGAATCGAGCCGCGCCACGCCGCCGGCGTCGAGCGTGCGGACGCCCTCCGGCAGCCCGCGGAGGGCATCGCCGATCGCCAGCGCGTGCGACAGCGTCCATTCGCCGGACAGGCGGGCGATCGCCGCGTCCTGCGGATCGCGTTCGATGTGCGGGTAGGCGGCGGTCAACGGCGCCATCCGGTGTCAGTCCCCGGCGCCCGGAGGCGGCGGCACCAGCGAGGCGTCCGGCGCGGTCGCGGTGCTGCGCTGCGCCGCGAGGGCGTCGACGCGCAGCGCCTGCACCCGCGGCGAGACCGCGGCGCCGGAGACCGTCTCCAGCGCGGCCAGCGCATCGTCCGGGCGGCCATCGGCCAGCGCGATCTCGGCCAGTGCGATCGCGCGTGCGGCCGGCTGCGAGGTCGCGATGGCATCGAGGTGCGCGTTCGCCGCCGCCGCATCGCCGCGCGCCGCCGCGGCCCGCGCCGCGCCGATCCGGGCCGGCGTCGCGAACACCGGATCCTGCGCGGCCCGCAGCAGGATCGCCTCGGCGTCGACCCAGCGCCCGTGGTGCAGCGCATCGAGGCCCTCGGCGAGCACCGCGCGCGCGGCGCGTTCGCGGCGACGGCGCCACAGCCGCAGCGGCCAGCCCAGCGCCTGCCACAGCAGCCACAGTGCGAACCCGGCGGCGACTGCCATCAGCGCCAGGCCGACCAGCGTCATCTCCACCGTGGTGCCGAGGTAGCGCACCTGCACGAAGCCCGGATCGCGCAGTAGGAACTGCGCGAGCACCGCGCCGGCGATCGCCTGCAGCAGCCAGAAGAGCAGGGTGCGGAAGAGGTTCATGGCGACGATCGCACGCGTTCGGGACGGCCGGGATCGCGCATCACTCGCCCCGCTGCGTCCGCAGCACCTGGCGGGTGCTGCCGAGGGTGGGCAGGTCGGGCGACAGCGGCAGCGCCTGCAGCCGTTTCAGCGCCGTGCGGCGGGCGTCGAGCGCGGGCGAGGCCTGCCACAACCGCGGCAGCCAGGCGTCGGTACGGACCAGCGCGGCCCGGTAGCCGGCCACGTCGCGACGGTCGATCGCGCTGCGCGCCAGCGCCAGTTCGAGCTCGAGGGCGGTGCGTGCGGCGGTGCGATCCTCTGCGGACAGCGCGACCTGCGCGTCGTCATGGCGCACCTGCACCAGCTTCGCCAGCACCCGTTCCCACCACGGTGCACCACCGGCGGCCGGCGGCAGTGCGGGTGCGGAGGGGTCGTCCGGCAGGTCGTGGGCGAAAGCATCGAGCTGGACCATGGCCCGGCGCGCGGGATCGCCGTCGAGCGCATCGAGGGCGGCGCGTTCCTGCGCCAGCGCCTGCTTGGCGTTGAGCAGGCCCGGCGTGTCGATGCCGTCGAGCACGTCGGCGGCCAGCGCGTAGGCGTGGCGCGCGCCGTCGAGATCGCCGGCCAGGCGCAACCGCTGTTCGCCCAAGGTCAGCAGCAGTTCGGTCTCGTCCAGGCGCAGCGCCTGCGCGCCGTGGCGGTTGGCGTCGGTGAGGCGCGTGACCTGCTGTTCGAGCAGCGCAGCGCGCTGGCCGAGGCCGAGCAGTTCGTCGCGGAGCACTCGGTTGGTCGCATCCGCCTGTTGCAGGCGCTGGCCGTGGCCGCTCACGTCGCGGCGCAGGCCGTCGAGGCGGGATTCGGCCGCGCGCAGGCGCTGGTCGGCTTCGATGTCCGCGACCCGTGCGGCTTCGTCCCGGCGATGGTCGAGATACCAGAGGCCGCCGCCCACGACGATGGCGATCACGATCCACCACCCGATGCGTCCACCGCGCGGCGATGCGCCGGCAGGCGCGGTCGCGAGGGGCGCAGGCGTTGCGGGAGCGGGGATCGGCGAGGGGTCCGGATCGGTCATGGGCGCGGTGAAGCCGCATCCTGCGCGGCGTTGCCGGCATGGTAGCCGGATTGACCCGCGACCGCGGCCAGCAACTGCGCCGGTCGCGGGCCGGTGGCGACCCGTACGTCGTGGCAGCCGGCGTCGCGGGCGAGCGCGGCGAGGCGTGCGCTGGCCGCGATCACGCGCGCGGCGCGCAGGCGTGCGGCGACATCGTCCGGCACCGCGGCGAGGATGCGCTGCAGTGCCTCGCCGCTGCTCACCGGCAGCACCAGCGGCCCGTCGATCGCGCGCAGCCGCGCCAGCACCGCGGCACCGGGCGTCGTCGGCACGCGTGCGTACACGTCCGCGCGGAGCACCTGCGCGCCGCGTGCGGCCAGCGCCGGCGCGAGGCGGTCGCGCCCGCCCGGCGCGGTGAGCAGGCCGATCCGGCATCCGGCCGGGTCCTGCAACGCCGGCAGCGCAAGCAGGCCTTCGCTGTCCATCCGTTCGGGCGCGCACACCTCGTCCACGCCGGCGCGCCGCAGCGCGGCGGCGGTGGCGGTGCCGATCGCGTACCACGCCTGCCCGCGGCGCGCGCGCAGCGGCGCGAGCGTCGCCGCGGCCCGCACCGCGGCCGGGCTGGTGGCGATGATCTTCTCCGCGGCCAGCGCACCGCGCAGCGCGCGTCGGGTGTCGGCGTCGTCGCGCACCGCGATCCGCCACGGCGACAGCGCCACCACGCGCAGGCCGCCGGCGGCACGGCGCATTGCGGCGTGGTCGCCGACCGGGCGCAGCGACACCACCGTCGGCGCGACGTCGGTCGGGGGCGTGGCGTATCCTCGCGGGCGGCGACGGGGCGGCATGTGATCAGCTTGGCCGCTGCTCTTTGCTGTCGCAAGCGCGCGTGCGCTCGCAAGCCTCGCCGCATTCCCGCTTTTCCGGAGCGCCGCATGACCGATGACCTCCGCAACGCGTCCCTGCGCGCGCTCGAAGCCGAACTGCTGGCGATGCCGCCGGTGGCCGCGCTGGGGCTGCGCGTGGCGTCCGCTGCGGACGACGACCTGTGCCTGCGCGCACCGCTGGCTGCCAACGTCAACGACAAGGGCTGCGCCTTCGGCGGCAGCCTGACCTCGCTGATGACGCTGGCCGGCTGGGGCCTGATCGTCCGGCGCCTCGCGGCGGCGGGCCTGGACGCCGAGGTCTACGTCGCCGCCAGCGAGGTGCGCTACCGCGCCCCGCTGTATGCCGACCTGGCGGCCGTGGCCGCACCTGCCGAAGGCGAATCCTGGGATGCGTTCCTTGCCGCCCTGCGCGACACCGGCAAGGCCCGGTTCGCGGTCGCGGCGCACGTCCCGCTGCCTGAAGGCGGGGTGGCTGCGGAGTGCCTGGGCCGCTATGTCGCGATGCGCAGGGGGTAGGATGCCGACTGCTCCCGCCGCCGACCCCCGGATGCCGATGCCCCGTTCCGACCTCCGCCTCCCGCGACCGTTCCTCCGCGTCTTCGCTCACGGCCTGCTGGCCCTGCTGCTGGTGGCGCTGGCCGGCAACGCCTTCGCCGGCGGCAAGAAGCGCGACCTGCTCAACCGGAACCAGTACGCCTACTCCGCGGCGATCCGCTGGGGCGATTTCGAAGGCGCCAGCAGCATGGTCGACCCCAAGGTCCGCAAGGACCATCCGCTGACCGACGTCGACTTCTCCCGCTACGCCCAGATCCAGGTCACCGCCTACCGCGACCTGGCGACGATGCCCGGCCCCGAGGACACGGTGCTGCGGGAGATCCAGATCGAGCTGGTCAATCGCAACACGCTCAGCGAACGCAAGATGCGCTACACCGAGGTCTGGCGTTACGACCCCGAGACCAAGAACTGGTGGATCGGCGGGCTCCCGGATTTCTGGCAGGGCCAGTGACCGTCTCTCGCCGGGCCGCCCGCCCGGCGCTTTGCCAGCCGCGCCGCCGCGGGCGACAATGCCGCCCCCGCGCGGCTGGCCGCGCACCCGTTCGCGCCTCCGGATCCCGCCGCTCGTGACCTCCCAGGAACTTTGGGCCTTCGCCGCCCGCAACCCCGTCTACAGCATCGCCTTCGTCGGCCTGACGGCGGCCATCATCGCCAACGAGGTCGCGCGGCTGTTCCGCGGCTACAAGTCGCTGGCCCCTTCCCAGGTCACCGCGCTGATCAACCAGGAGAACGCGCTGGTCGTCGACCTGCGCGCCGCCGGCGATTTCCAGGCTGGCCACATCGCCGGGTCGAAGAACGTGCAGATGGCCCAGTTCGACCCCGAGAACAAGCAGCTGGCGCCGGCCCGGGCGCTGCCGGTCGTGCTGGTCTGCCAGAACGGCATCACCGTCAACGGCGCAGCCAAGCGGCTGAAGAAGGCCGGGTTCGAGCGCGTGCACATCCTCGAGGGCGGCATCACCGCCTGGCGCCAGGCCGACCTGCCGCTGGTCAAGGGCAAGGCCTGAGCCGCGCCGGGATTGCAATCCCGGCCCCGGGCGCCCACATCCCCTCGGCCCGCCGGCGCGCCTGCCGCCGCGGCCGTCGCCCCGGAGGTCCCTCCGGCGCATGCGTGCCATAATCGACCTCTTTTCCGCGATCCGAACCCTCAGGAGCACCCGCCATGTCCGAACCCGTCGCCAACGGCGCCGCCGCCGAAGCCAACGGCCCGACCTTCAGCGTCGAGAAGATCTACGTCAAGGATGTCTCGTTCGAGGCCCCGGGCGCCCCGCAGGTGTTCAACGAGCAGGGCCAGCCGGCGCTCGAGATGAACCTGAACCAGCGCGTCCAGCGCCTGGCCGACAACCTGTTCGAGGTCGAACTGGGGGTGACCCTGACCTGCAAGCTCGAAGACAAGACCATCTACCTGGCCGAGGTGCGCCAGGCCGGCCTGTTCGGCCTGGGCGGCTTCGACGACCAGAACCTCGACGCCATGCTCGGCATCCACTGCCCGACCGTCCTGTACCCGTACGCCCGCCAGACGATCAGCGACCTGATCACGGCCGGCGGCTTCCCGCCGTTCCTGCTGCAGCCGATCAACTTCGAAGGCCTGTACGCCGAAGGCCTGCGCCAGCGCGCCGCCCAGCAGGGCGCCGGCCTGGCCGGTGCCGAGACCGCCGGCAACGCCTGATCGCCGGCTTCCGGCCACGCGCATGACCGACCGCGTCGACGATGCGGCCCCGGCCGTCGCCGTCCTCGGCGCCGGCTCGTGGGGCACGGCCCTGGCGGCGCTGATCGCCCGCCATGGCCATCCCGTGACGCTGTGGGGCCGCGACGCCGCGACCATTGCGGCGATCGACGGCCGCCACGAGGGACGCCATGAAAACCCCCGCTACCTGCCGGGGATTCCGCTGCCCGACACCCTGCGCGCCACCACCGACCTCGTCACGGCCCTCGTCGGCTGCGATCTGGTGCTGGTGGTGGTGCCGTCGCATGCGTTCGCCGAGACCCTCCGCCTGCTGGCGCCGCTGCGTCCCGCGCACGCGGGGGTGTCGTGGGCGACCAAGGGCTTCGAGCCGGGGTCCGGGCGTTTCCTGCACGAAGTCGCCGGCGAACTGCTGCCCGACGGCGTGCCGCTGGCGGTGGTCACGGGCCCTTCGTTCGCCAAGGAAGTGGCGCAGGGCCTGCCGACCGCGCTGACCGTGCATTCCGACGATGCCGGCTTCGCCCAGCAGGTCGCCGATGTCCTGCACGGGCCGTCGTTCCGCGCCTACACCGGCGACGACATGCTGGGCGCCGAGCTCGGCGGTGCGATGAAGAACGTCCTGGCGGTCGCCACCGGTGTCGCCGACGGCATGAACCTCGGACTCAATGCCCGCGCCGGGCTGATCACCCGCGGCCTCAACGAGATGCTGCGCCTGAACCTCGCCATCGGCGGCAAGGCCGAGACCCTGATGGGCCTCGCCGGCCTCGGCGACCTGGTGCTGACCTGCACCGGCGACCTGTCGCGCAACCGCCGCCTGGGCCTCGCGCTCGGCCGCGGCCAGTCCATCGACGAGGCCGTGCGCGAGATCGGCCAGGTGGTCGAGTCGATCCAGACCGCCGAGGAAGTGATGCGCCAGGCCGACCGCCACGGCGTCGAACTGCCGATCTCCTCCAACGTCCGCGACGTGCTCAAGGGCGAGATCACCCCGGCCGAAGGGCTCAAGCGGCTGATGGCGCGCGAACAGAAGCCCGAATACCCGCACGGGCTGTTCGGCGACCACTGATCCCGTTGGCCGGTCGCGCGATCCCCTGCGAAAAAGCCCGGCGATGCCGGGCTTTTTCGCATGCGTCGGAATGGCGCGGGTCAGAAGCTGGCGCGCACGCCGAGCATGTACTGCGAGGTGAGATCGCCGAATTCGCCTTCGCCGACGATGCCCCAGGTCTCGTTGATCACGAACTGGGCGCCGATCGTGCCGCTGAACTCGCTGTCGTAGTCGCTGCCGTCGACGTAGTTGGCCTTGATCCAGCCTTCGAAGTTGTTGCCGATGGCGCTGCGCAGGCCGGCCGAGACCTTGATGCCGTCGAAATTGTCGCGGTAGGCCGACGAATCGAGTTCGGTGTGCTGGAAGCCGCCTTCGGCGAAGAAGTCGGCGTTGTCGAAGACCGTGTGGCGGTAGCCGAGGCCGATGTTCGACTGGCGGGCATTGATGTTGGTCGGCAGGTCGCTGTTCCGCGTCCAGGCGTAGCCGCCGAAGAGGTAGAGGTCGTCGGTCATCTCGATCGAGGTGCGCACGCCGGCGCCGTCGAAGTCGAAACTGTCGTTCCCCAGGTTCGGGGTGTCGACGACGATGCGCTGGACGCCGCCTTCGACGTAGGTATAGCCGCCGAGGCTGTCCCGGGCGGACGCCGCGAACGGCAGACTGGCCAGCACGAGCGCGGCCGCAAGATGCTTCTTCATGAATCTCCCCATTGCCGGTGGCGTTGCCGTCGGCGTCGCCGGTAGTGTCGGTGGTCGGGCGTCCGGCGGACGCCGGGCGCGGTCTGCCAGTGTACCCAAGGCCGGGGCGTCGCGCAGCCGATACCCGGCCGGATCCCCCACCTCCCGCCGAAACGCGGACGCCCGGCCGGGGCCGGGCGTCGCGGACGGATCGGGGTCGAGCCGACCCCGGTCGCGGATCAGAAGCTGGCGCGCACGCCGACCTGCCAGGTGTCGGCATCGGCATCGAGGAAGTTGTATTCCTTGAAGTGATACTGGCCGTAGATGCCCCACATGTCGTTGAACTTGACCAGGCCGTTGACGTTCACGCCGACCACGTCGTCGAAGTTCTCGACCCCCGTCCAGGTCAGCTTGGCGCCCAGTTCGACGTGCTCGCCCACCGCCGAGCGCACGCCCACCGCGGCGCGGTAGCCGTCGTTGTGGTAGCTGGTGCCGCCGAAACGGCTGTTCAGGCCGATGTAGCTGACTTCGGTCACCAGGTCGGTGCCCTCGGCCAGTGCGTGGTGATAGCCGCCGGTCAGCTCCCACGGCGCGATGTCGTCGCCGCTCAGGCTTTCCTTGTGCACGCCGACCGCACCGTAGAAGGCGTCGCCGAAGCCGCCCTGGGCCTTCACGGCGTAGCCGTCGGCCTTGGCGCTGTCGCCCGAGTCGCTGAATTCGGTCTTGCTGTAGCCCAGTTCGACGAAGCTGTAATGCAGTTCAGCGGCATTGGCAGCGAAAGGCGCGGACGCCAGCAGCGCCAGCGCAAGATACTTCTTCATGTAAACCCCTGATCCGATTTGAGTTTTGAATGGAACCGCCGGCGGCGGACGGGGCATCTTAATGAAATATTGACGTTTGGCAAGCAACTGGTCCGAACGCCGGGCGCTCGGCCACAAGAAAGCCCGGCTTGCGCCGGGCTTCCAGGTCGCGACCGGGAGAGGTCGATCGCGAGAACGGCGTGGAAGGGGGCACGCCTGCCCTGCACGGGAACCGTGCGGCCGCGGGGGCGGCCGATGGCTTACCAGCTGAAGCGCGGGCCGACGAACCACTGGGCGTCGCCGTTGGCGAACTTGACGTCGCCGTTCAGGCCCCAGTTCTCGTTGAACTTCACGTTCGCGCCGAGGCGGCCGTAGAAGTCGCCGTCGACCTTCTCGTAGTCGCCGTAGCCGGCCATGGCGTAGCCCTCGAACTTCGGCGCCAGCGCGGCGCGGACGCCGACCTCGGCGCTGTAGCCGTCGAGCTTGGCGCCGGCACCGGCGTCCAGCTTCTCGTAGGCGACGCGGGTGACCAGGTCGACCTTGTCGCTCAGGCCGTAGTTGTAGCCGGCGCCGAGCTGCCACTGGTCGACGTCGATGCTGGTGTTGTCGATCTTCTGGGTGGTGTAGCCGCCGAAAATGTGGAAGTTCGGGTGCACGGCCACGGATCCGTTGACGCCCCAGCCGTCGGCGTCGGGCACGCCGTCGTTGTTGTTGGTGGCGACGTAACCGCCCTCGACGTAGTTGTAGGACACGCCCTCGGCCGCGGAGGCGGCGAACGGCAGGGCGGCGAGCAGGGTCAGGGCGAGGAGAGTGCGCTTCATGAGGTGAACCTCTGTGGTTGTTATTGGAGCCGGTGCGGGAGAGATGACGTGGGGCCGCTCCGGTGAAGCGCATTCTCGATATTCGCGCGTAACGAAACCTTAATACTGAACCGATCAGTTCGGGAACTTTCGCGAAGTGTTCAGGCAAGGCGCGCCGGTCGCAGTCCCTGCGACGAAGGCGGCCGATCATGTTCCTGCGGCCGGCGTCTGAAGTTGCATTGCAACATTGCATCGGCAAGACTTGGCCGCGCACTGCAAGGACATGCCTCACAAATCGAGCTCAAAGGCCAGGGATCGTGGCCTGTGCGCCTCCGATGAATGCATGGAATCGCTCTCGAAAGCGGAGGGCCGCTCGCGTTTTTCTTCCCCCAAACGAAGACGGTGAACGACATGGACAGTCGCGGTACGGACGCCCACCTCACGGCAGACACGCACGTTGCCCCGATTCCGGCCCGGGAGGACGCGAGCGAACGCGCCTTCCTCGAATTGCTGCGCAGGCACCTCGATCGCGGGGTCCTGCACGTGCTCAGCGGCGGCCGTCGCCACACCATCGGCCGCGATGCGGGTGCCGGCGAATGCACGTTGCGCATCCACGCCCCGGGCTTTTTCCGGCGGGTCCTCGCGCAGGGCAACCTCGGCATGGCCGAGGCGTACATGGCAGGCGAGTTCGACGTCGACGACGGCAGGCTCCCCGACCTGCTCAGGCTGTTGCTGATGGCGGGGCTCGAACACAAGATCGGCGGCGACTGGCGCTTCCTGCTGCGCTACGGCGCGATCCTGGTCGGCAATCGCCTGGTCGGGAACACCAGGAGCGTGCGCAAGCACTACGACATCGGCGAAGACGTGTTCGACAGCTTCCTGACCGATCGCTACCAGGTCTATTCCTGCGGCTATGCGCATTCGGTGGACGACGACGCCGACACGCTGCAGCAGCAGAAGCTGGAGCGGATCTGCCGCAAGCTCGAAGTCACGCCCGGCCATCGCATGCTCGACATCGGTTGCGGCAAGGGCGGGCTGCTGATCCATGCCGCCTTGCATCATGGCGCCATCGGGACCGGCGTGACCAACAGTCGCGCCCACTTCGAGCGCGCGCAGCAAAATGCGGAGAAGTACGGCGTCGCCGATCGCGTCGCTTTCGTGCTGGACGACTACAACGAGGTCGAGGGCGCGTTCGACCGCATCGTCAGCGTCGGCATGCTCGAACACCTGCAGGAAAAGGAATACGCGCGCTACTTCCGCAAGATCGCCGGTGCACTCGCCCCGGGCGGCCGCGGCCTGGTGCATGCGGTGGGCTGCAACACGAAGGTCAACAGCCACGACCCGTTCATCCAGAAGTACATCTTTCCCGATTCGGACACGCCGAAGCTGTCTGCGATCTCCGCGCAGCTCGAGAACAACCGCCTCGCGATCCTCGACGTGGAGAACATGATCCGCCACTACGGCGTGACCGCGCAGCGCTGGCTGGACGCGTTCCGCGCGAACGCCGACGGACTGGACGCCCGCTACGACCGCAGCTTCAAGCGGATGTGGGAGTACTACCTGTGCTGCTGCGTCGCCGCGGCCCATGCGGGCGAGCAGTCGCTGTACCAGGTGCTGTTCACGAACGACTATCACGCCGATTACCGCTACCAGCGGATCTGAGCGAGGAGGAACACGGAAATGGAAGCCACTCCGGGAAAAAGCGATTTCATCCGGTTGCGGGAAGATCTCAACCGGCTCGGCTACAACCGCGGGACGCCGTACGCGATCATCGCCGAATGGCTGCTGTTCGTCGGCGTGTTCGTGGTCGGCCTGGCGCTGGTGATCGTCCACGATGCCTTGTGGGCGAAGGCCGTCGGCATGGGACTGATCACGTTCGGCAGCATGGGCATCGCGACCAACGCGCATACCGCATCCCATCACGCGATCAGCCGCCGCAAGTGGCTGAACGACTTCTTCCTGTACTTCGGCTATCCCTTCGTCCACCAAGTCTCGGCCAACTTCTGGCGCAACAAGCACCTGGTGGTGCACCACCCGCATCCGAACGTGGTGGGGGTGGACAAGGATGCCGACCTGGCGCCCTTTTTCGCGCTGGACGAGGCCGAGTTCGAGCGTGCGAGCGGGTTCCAGCGCTGGTGGTACCGCCACCAGGCGTATTTCCTGCCGATCGTCCTCGTCGGGAATTTCTTCTCGGTGTGCTTCGATGCGTGGGTGTTTCTCTTCCGTCGCCTGGCCGACCCCAGGACCCGCGATGCCGCGCACTGGGCGGATCTGTTCGCGCTCGTCCTGCACTGGGTGGTCTGGGTCATCGTCCCGCTGCTGGTCTTCGATCCGGTGGATGTGCTCGTGTTCACGCTGGTGCGCTTCGCCATCATGTCCTACGCGATGTTCGCCCTGTTCGCGCCGGCGCACTATCCGGCCGATGCGCAACTGGTGAGCAAGGAGGCGCTGGGCAAGAACTTCCTGATGCTGCAGACGGCGACCACGATCAATTTCCGCGGCGGGCCCATCGGCCGTCTCCTGTGCGGTGGCGTGGACTACCAGATCGAACACCATCTGTTTCCCACCATCAGTCCACGCCACTATCGCGAGATGAGCAGGCACGTGAAGGCCTTCTGCGACAGGCACGGCTATCCGTACCGCAGCGAGAGCTGGGGGCGCGCGATCTGGCAGTCGGTGGCGACCTTCCATCGGCCGAAGCCGATCCACGAGGGTCTGCCTGCCCGGGCGGTGTCGCGCCCGGCCTCGCCGGGTGAAACCGCCGATGCCGCCGTGGACGTGGCGGCATGTCGATGACCGACCCGACCATCGCGGGGCCGACGATCGCACCCGAAGACGTCCGGGTCGTCGCGCGCGATGGTCGGGCGCTCGCGGCCACGCGCTATCCGGCGGCGGGCGACGGCGACAGGGTCGTGATCATCAACGGCGCGACCGGCGTCAAGCGCGGCTACTACGATCGCTATGCGCGCTTCCTCGCGGGCCATGGCATCGAGGTACTGACGTACGACTATCGCGGGATCGGCGGTTCGGCCGAAGGCGGCATCCGCACCGAGGCCTGCGACATGCGGCAGTGGGGCGAGATCGACGTGGCCAGCATGATCGACGAGGCCGCGCGCCGTCATCCGGGTAAGCGGCTGCTGGCGGTCGGGCACAGCGCCGGCGGCCAGATGTTCGGGTTGGCGGACAACAACGACCGCATCGATGCGATGTTCGCGGTGAGCGCGCAGAGCGGTTACTGGAAGCACTGGGCCGGCCTGCCGCGCTGGCGCCTGGCGCTGCTGTGGCACGTGCTGATGCCGGGCCTGGCCTCGGCGCTGTCTTACTTCCCCTCGCGCCGGATCGGCTTCGGCGAGGACCTGCCCGGGGGCGTCGCCCGCCAATGGGCGCGCTGGTGCCGGCATCCCGACTATCTGGTAGATCGCGATGGCCGCCCGTTGCGCGAACATTTCCAGCGCTATCGCGGGCGCATCCGTGCCTGCGTGGTGACCGACGACTGGATGGCGCCACGCGCCGCGGTCGAGGCGCTAGCGGGATTCTTCGACGCGGCACAGGTCGAGATCGTGTCGCTGGCGCCGGCGGACGTCGGCGAGCGGGCGCTCGGGCACTTCGGTTATTTCCGCGAGGCGGGCAAGCCGGCATGGCAGGAGAGCCTCGCATGGCTTCGGCAGCAATGAGTGCAGGGACGCAGATGCCCGAAGGCGCGAATGCCGAAGGCTATCGCCCGCTGCGGATCAGGGCGGCCGATGGCGTCGCCCTGTCCGCACGGCACTATCCGCCCGGCGATGACGCATCGACGCCGCCCCGCCTGGCGATCTTCCTGTCCGCCACCGGTGCGACGCAGGGCCGGTTCGGGCCCTATGCGCGCTTCCTGTCGGCGCGCGGCTGGCATGCGCTGACGTTCGATTACCGCAGCATCGGCGAGTCGGTGGTGCCGTCGGAACACGCCGGCAAGGTGTCGATGCGCGCTTGGGGCCGCGAGGACCTGTCGGCGATGATCGACTGGGCGGTCGCCACGCTCGGCGATCCGCGGATCGTGCTGGTCACGCACAGCATCGGTGGCCAGATCGCGCCGCTCGCGCACAACGTCGAGCGCGTGCGCGCGATGCTCGCCGTCTCGGTGCAGAAGGGCTGGTACCGGCTTTGGCCGACATGGCGACGGCATGCGGTCCATGGATTCTTCCGCGTCTACATCCCGCTGTTCCTGCGGCTCCGCGGACATGTGCCGATGGGGCTGGCCGGACTCGACAGGCTCGAACGCGGCGTGGCCGAAGACTATGCCCGCTGGACGCTGCGCCCGGACTATCTGGACGAGCGCGGCCAGTCGCTGCACGGGGAATTCGCGCGCTTCGACGCGCCGATCCTGTCGCTGAGTTTCGAGGACGATGCCACCTACGCACCGCGCCCGACCGTGGATCGCCTGTTCGGCGAGTTCTTTTGCAACGCACCGGTGCTGCGCGCCCACGTGCATCCCGGGCGCTTCGGCGTGAAGTCCCTGGCGCATTCGGGCTTCTTCGATCCGGCCGTCTGCCCGCCCGCGTTCTGGGACGAGACCGAAGCCTGGCTGCGCGCCGTGACGGACGGCGAGCCGCCGCATGCCTTCGCGTTTTCCGCCCTGCCGGTGGAACCGATGCATCGCGATGTCGTTGCAATGCGTTCGGCGGGGGCAGCGCCGATACAGAACGGCTGAGTCGATGGCGACGCTCGATGCGCATGCGTTCGGGCGCCAGGGGCATATGGCGCGAGGACACGCCGATCCGACCTTCGCGGCGCTCGATCGCGGCGGGTGCTTCTGGCCGGCATCGCGAAGCCCGTCGATGTGGTCTGGGGCGGCGCCGATCGCACCCATGCGCTGACCTCGCACGCGTCGGTGCTGCAGGACCTGCCGCGCGCCGAGTTCGTCGAATTCTCCGACTGCGGCCATTTCCCGGCGCTGGACGGCGCCTGACGCCGGCGACGAGCATCGCCGCTCGGATTCAGCGCTCTGTCCGCGCTCAGTCGAAGTCCTGCAATATGATCGCCACCGCATCTGGATCGCCGGCCTCGATCGCGCGCGCGACGGCATGGTGTTCGGCCGATTCCACCCAGCCGCGCAGATCGCGGCCGCTGCGGCCGTCGGCGCGTTCGGCCAGCGTGCGTGCGCCGTCTTCCAGCGGGAAGGCCAATGGCTTGTCGCGCAGCATCACTTCCAGCAGGCGGCGCACGCCGTCGCGATCGGGCAGCGGGATCTCGATCTGCTTGGGCAGGCGCGACAGCACCGCGGCGTCGATCTGGTCGATGCGGTTGGTCGCGGCCAGCACGAACACCGCCTGCGGCTGCGCGAACACGCCGTCCATCTCCTGCAGCAGCTGGCCGACGATTTCGGTGAGGATCGCGTCGCTCTGTCCGCCGCGCGCGGCGGCGACGATGTCGATCTCGTCGATGAACAGCAGCGACGGCGCCGATTCGCGCGCGCGCTCGAACAGTTCGCGCACCTTCTGCCCGCTCTGGCCGAGGAAGCCCTGCTTGATGTCGGCGGTGGACGCGGCGATGAAGCGCAGGCCGGTCTCGTTGGCCAGCGTGCGCGCGATCTGGGTCTTGCCGGTGCCGGGCGGCCCGTACAGCAGCAGGCCGCGCGGCACGCCGATGCCGCGCTTGCGGAAGGTCTCCGCATGCTGGAGCAGACCGGCGGTGGTCTTCAGCTCCTTCAGCGTGGCGTCTGGCAGCACCAGCGTGTCCCAGCGCGCGCCCTTGTCGGTGGCGGTGGAGCCCTGTCGGCGCATGGCCGTGGTCATCGCATCCAGCGTCTCGTCCGACAGCGGCTGGCGGGTGCCGTGCTCGCGGGCGACGCGCTTGGCCAGCGCGTCGAGGTCGCGGCCCGACATGCCCGCGGTGAGCGCGGTCGTGCGCGGCGGCAACGGCGGCGGGATGCCGAGCCGGGCGAACGCGTCCGCCAGCAGCTGCAGGCGCATCGCGTCGTCGGGCAGGCCGATCTCGATCTGGTCTTCGAAGCGCGACAGCAGCGCGGGATCGATCAGGTCGCGGCGGTTGGTGGCGCCGACCACCCACACGCTGTTCTGCTTCTGGAAGCCATCCCACTGGGCGAGGAAGGCGGTGACGATCTCCTCGACGAAGCTGTCGGTGTTCACCCCGCCGCGACGGCCGAACACGCCTTCGCACTCGTCGACGAAGATCACCGCACGCGGCTCGGCGCGCGCCTTCTGCCACAGCGCCTTGACGTTCTCGCCGCTCTGGCCGACGTAGCCGGACTTCAGGTCCGACAGCGACAGCGGGAAGAACGCGCACTGCATGCTGTCGGCGAAGGTGCGCGCGATGGTGGTCTTGCCAGTGCCGGGCGGGCCGTACAGCAGCAGGCCGCGGGTGGCCGAGGCGCTGCCCGTGGCGAAGTGGCCGGCCAGGGCGATCAGCTGCTGTTTCACCGCCGGCGCCAGCGCCACCTTCGCCCAGGCCAGCTGCGGATCGACGGTCTTCGCCTGCGACAGCACGTGGCCGGAGCGCAGCGTGCGCGCGCGGTCGATGCGGCCGCCGTGGCGGTCGTTCTGGTCGCAGGCCTGGTCGAACTGGTGGACCAGCGTGCGCAGGCGCGGGGTCAGTGCGCCGAAGGCGTTGGGCTGGAGCAGGTCGCGGTCCCAGACGAGGATCGGCAGCCGGCCCTCGCTGCGCAGCGGGACGAGCGCGACGCCGCGGTCGTGGGCGTCGCTGATCGAGACCACCAGGTCGCCCGGCTCCACGCCCGACAGCGGCTTCCACTCCTGCACGCCGAAACCGGTCGGCGAGTCGTCGATGCGGGCGACGGTGTAGACGTCGCTGAACACGCCGGCGCCGTCCTTGTGCGCCAGCCGCATCAGCCGGAAGCGGTAGCGCAGCAGCAGCAGCCGCGGCAGCACGAGGTATTCCAGCGCCCACACCAGCACCAGCCAGCCCGCGCCGGCCCACACGCCGATGCGCGGCAGCCAGCGCGCGAGCCGCGGCTCGACGAGCGGACTCGCGACCATCGCGACCACCAGCCCGGCGGCGATCACCGCCCACAGCGACGGCGCGGACAGCATGACCCGGCGGCCGTATTCCTTCGGGTGCCGTGCCGGCTTCAGCAGGCGGCGCAGGCCATGGGTCGCGAAATGCACGCGCAGGCCCATATCGACGCGCCGCGAGAACCGTTGCAGCGACTGTTCGAGCGCACGCAGATCCCCTTCGGCGGTCTCGGCCGGTCCCCTGGCGTTCTGCTCGGAAGTCACGTGCCGCTCCGTTCGGTTCCGGGCGGCATGATAGCCCGTGGCCGGCGGCGCCCGGGCCATCGGTGGCCTGTCGCAGCCGGTGATCGCGTTGACGCAGGCATGCCCGGCGAACGTCGGGCGCCACGGACAGGGGCGTGGCCTGCGCGTCGGACGGCATCGTCGTCGGCGCCGCGTGCCGTTCCCGTCGTCCGCGGCACCTCCGCGGCCGGAAGCCGCATGCGCGGACAGGGAGAGCACCGACCCCATGGCCATACCGGGTTTCATCGCGCGCGCCGGCATCGCGATCGGCGTCGTGCGCGACCGTTTTCCGCAGGCGGAGGTGCATCGCGTCGAGGCCGCGGCGTCCACCGGCCCCACCACCACGCCGATGGCGCTGGATCGCCTGCGCGTGCTGTTCCGCGATGTCGACGGCACCGTGCTGGCGCTGGAGGAAACCGGCTACGGCGAGTTCGGGCCGCTGCGCCGGCTCGACAGCCTGCGTCTGGAAGGCCCGTCGCTCGACTGGCCGGTGGCGATGGAGCTGGCCGAGGCCGACAACCTCAAGGAACAGGCGGCGTGGATCGACCCCTACGTCACCGTGGTGCTGCGCGGCCGCGCGGGCGGCGCCGAGTACGTGTTCGGCGGCGCTCCCGGCATTCCGCAGGTGGTGGTCGATGCGCTGACCGGGGAAGTGCGCGGCGGGTGAGGCTCAGCGCGCGGAGGTCGCCTTGCGCGCGAACGAGACGAACAGCAGCACCCCGCCGACGAGCAGCGCCAGCAGCGACGGTCCCCACAGGTGCATCGAACCGCTGCCGCCGCGGAACGCGGCGTCGGGCTGGTCGACGGCGAAGGTCATCGGCACGCGGTCGCCCGCCTGCACGTCGGCGTCGGCCGTCGGCTGGCCGTGGCCTTTGCGCTTGCCGGCGTCGATCGACACGACGTGGACGCGGCCGGCGTGCTCGAAACGCACGATCGCCGAGAAGCGCGTGCAGTCGTAGCGCCGGGTGTGCTGGTGCTTGCCGGTGCCCGACGCGGTGCAGCGGGTGTCGCGGGCCTCGACCCGCTCGACCCGCCCCTCGGCATGCGCCGCGTGCATCGCGAAGCGCGCGGCGTTCGCACCCAGCACGATGCCCGCGACCAGGCCGCCCAGGCCCAGCACCCGCAACACCAATGCGACACTCATCGCAGGCCTCCGGGCGCGTGGGCGCCGATCACAGGATCGACAGCGTCTTTTCCTTGCGCTCGGCCAGCCGCTTCTCGAGGTAGTGGATGTTCTGGCCGCCCGCCTGGAAACCGCGGTCGGTCATGATCCGCTGCTGCAGCGGGATGTTGGTCTTGATCCCGTCAACGACCATCTCGCTGAGCGCGACCTTCATCCGCGCGATCGCGGTCGCGCGGTCGGGCCCGTGCACGATGAGCTTGCCGATCATCGAGTCGTAGGTCGGCGGCACCGAGTAGCCCTCGTAGATGTGCGAGTCCACGCGCACGCCGGGGCCGCCTGCGGCGTGGAAATGCTTGATCAGGCCGGGCGAGGGCAGGAACGTGTCCGGGTCCTCGGCGTTGATCCGGCACTCGATGGCATGGCCGTTGAGCACGATGTCGCTCTGCCGGATCGACAGCTTCTCGCCGGACGCGATGAGCAACTGCTCCTTGACCAGGTCGATGCCGGTGATCAGCTCCGTCACCGGATGTTCCACCTGGATGCGGGTGTTCATCTCGATGAAGTAGAAGCGGCCGTTCTCGTACAGGAACTCGAACGTGCCCGCGCCGCGGTAGCCGATGCGCACGCAGGCCTCGGTGCAGACGCGGCCGATCTCCTCGCGCTGCTCGGCCGTGATCCCCGGCGCCGGCGCTTCCTCGACCACCTTCTGGTGGCGACGCTGCATCGAGCAGTCGCGCTCGCCGAGATGGATCGCGCCGCCCTGGCCATCGGCCAGCACCTGGATCTCCACGTGGCGCGGATTCTCCAGGAACTTCTCCATGTAGACCTGTTCGTTGCCGAACGCGGCCTTGGCTTCGCTCTGCGTGGTCTGGATCGCGGCGACCAGCGCGGCTTCGGTGTGGACCACGCGCATGCCGCGTCCGCCGCCGCCGCCGGCGGCCTTGATGATCACCGGATAGCCGATCTCGCGGGCGATGCGCATGTTCTCCTTCGCGTCGTCGCCCAGCGGGCCGCCGCTGCCCGGCACGCAGGGCACGCCCGCCGCCTTCATCGCGCGGATCGCCTCGACCTTGTCGCCCATCATGCGGATGGTCTCGGCGCGCGGGCCGATGAAGATGAAGCCCGACTTCTCCACGCGTTCGGCGAAGTCCGCGTTCTCGCTGAGGAAGCCGTAGCCCGGGTGGATCGCCTGGGCGTCGGTGACCTCGGCCGCGGCGATGATCGCCGGCATGTTGAGGTAGCTGTCCTTCGACGGCGCCGGGCCGATGCAGACCGACTCGTCGGCCATGGCCACGTGCTTGAGGTTGCGGTCGACGGTGGAATGCACCGCGACCGTCTTGATGCCCAGCGCGTGGCAGGCGCGCAGGATGCGCAGCGCGATCTCGCCGCGGTTGGCGATGACGACCTTGTCCAGCATGGTCGCGCCCTCAGCCGATCACGAACAGCGGCTGGTCGAATTCCACCGGCTGGCCGCTTTCGCACTTGATGGCGAGCACGGTGCCGGAGACCTCGGCCTCGATCGGATTGAACATCTTCATCGCCTCGACGATGCCGAGCGTGTCGCCCTGCTTCACCGACTGGCCGACGGTCACGAACGCCGGCTTGTCCGGCGACGGCGAGGCGTAGAAGGTGCCGACCATCGGCGAACGCACGACGTGGCCGTCGGGCAGGTCCGGCGCCGGTCGCGCCGCGCCGCCGGTCGCGGCTTCCACCGGCGAGGCCATCGGCATCGGCGCCGCGGGCCGGGCGGCATGTTCGAGGTGCAGCGGCGCCGGCGGAGGCAGGCTCATGGCCACGCCGCCCTTGGGCACGCGCGCCAGACGGACGGATTCCTCGCCTTCCTTGATCTCGATCTCCGCGAGGTTCGATTCCTCGAGCAGGTCGATGAGCTTCTTGATCTTGCGCAGGTCCATGTGGGTCTCGGTGTTGAAGTGAAGGGGGAAATCGCGGTCCGCGGCGCCCGGGTGGGCGGCGCCGGTCAGGGGGATGGGTCGGTGCGCCGGGCGTCGAGATGGTGGATCGCACCGGCCAGTGCCAGGCCGTAGCTCAGCGGGCCGAAACCGCAGACCAGCCCGATCGCGAGGTCGGTGAAGTAGCTGGTGTGGCGGAACGGCTCGCGCCGATGCGGATTGGACAGATGCACCTCGAAGAACGGAATTCCCGTCGCCGCGAGGGCATCGCGGATCGCCACCGAGGTGTGGGTGAAGGCGGCGGGATTGATCAGGATGACGTCGATGTCGCCGCGGGCGGCCTGGATGCGGTCCACCAGCGCGTGCTCGGCGTTGGACTGGAAGCTCTCCAGCGCATGGCCGTGGGCGGCCGCGCGTTCGGCCAGGTCGGCGTCGATGTCGGCCAGCGTCGCGTGCCCGTAGA
This sequence comes from Lysobacteraceae bacterium, assembly GCA_044227145.1. Lineage (GTDB taxonomy): Bacteria > Pseudomonadota > Gammaproteobacteria > Xanthomonadales > Xanthomonadaceae > Lysobacter_I. The sequence continues at coordinate 14,320 of JBGAFR010000006.1, read as the reverse complement.
TCTCCGGCTCGCGGGTGCCGAGCAGGTTCAGGTTGGGGCCGTGCAGGACCAGGATGCGAGCCATCGAAGACGATCCGTCGTGCGGAGGGGCAGTCTGCGCGAAAGCCGGAGTACTGTCCAGATCGGCGACGTTCGGATCATTTCAAGCATTTGCTTGAAGCGGCGGGCATCCGGGTGCGTCCGGCGAGGCCGGTACGGGCCACGAATGCCGCAGGCGCCCCGGCGGCGTGATCGCGCCCGTTCGCCGACGATCGCGCAAAAAAGTACGGCCCCGGCGTTTCCGCCTGGGGCCGTCGCCCTGCACGGGTTGTACGGATCGTCGCGGCCGGTGGGCGGCGACATGCGGTCCGGAAGCGTGGCGTCCGTGCCGCGGGGTTCTGGGAGCCTCCGGTCAGCGCTCCGACGACGCCGAACAGAGCGTCGCGATGGTGGTGGCGCAGTGGCGGGCGAGGCTCGCCACCAGGCCGGGATTGGATTCGTGTCCGGCGGCGGTCAGCAGCACCATCTGCTGGCCGGGGCGCGGCACGCGCTGGACCACCGCCAGGCCGCCGTCGGTCTGCACCGTCATGTCGGTGAAGCCGTGCTGGCCGAGGTCGCGGGTGAGGGTTTCGGCCATGTTCGCCAGCGCGCTGGCCACCGCGGCCAGGCGCGGCGCATCGAGCATCGGCGCGGCGGCGTGGGCGAGATGGTGGCCTTCGATGTTCGACAGCACACAGGCGTGTCCGTCCGGGATGCCGGCGAGCATGCCGTGCATCGCGCGCACCACGTCGTTGTAGCGGCCGTACTCGAAGTACTTGCCGAACAGGCGACTCTGGGTCGGAAACGGAACGGTATTCGCGGACATGGAGAGTGACCGGGCGGAAGGGGCGGGGCCTGGCGGCCTCGCGGGACGGGGTGACGGAGAACCGTTGCCCCATGTTCAGGAAAGCATCCTTCGTGCCAAGCGTCCGCCGATCCGACCGTTCGTCGGAGGTTCTCGCGCGCCAAATGAGAAATTGTCGAAAAAACAGCACGTTTGCCACCCGTCCGTGCGATGGCCGGCATTGCCGCGCGAGGGGCGCGGTCCGTGACACCTGCCGCAGGGCGGCATCGAAACTGCCGCTGGGGGTCGAAACTGCCCGTCGCGGTCGCTTCAGCGTGCGTCGGCGACGAAACCGTCCAGTTCGCCGGGCTCGAACGGCCCCACGCGCCGACGCAGCACGCGGCCGTCGGCGCCGATCAGCACCGAGTACGGCAGCACGCCCTTGGGGTTGCCCAGCACGACGCCAGCGTCGGCGCGGCCGGGGGCGTCGATCAGGATCGGGTAGCGCACCGGGACGCGCTGCAGGAAGTCGCGGACCAGGGCCGGCTCGTCGAGGGCGATGCCGACCACCTGCACGCCGTCCGCGCCCTGCGCCGCGGCGAAGCGCTGCAGCTCGGGCAGTTCGTGCAGGCAGGGTGCGCACCAGGTCGCCCAGACGTTGACCAGCAGCGGCTTGCCGGCCCAGGCGCCGGGCAGCGCGGTCGGGCGGCCGTCGAGATCGGGCAACTGCAGCGGCGGCACCGGGTCGCCCTCGCGTGCGACGGTCACGCCCGCGGGCGGCGGTGGGGCCTTGCTGTCGAGCAGCCGCAGCGCCATCGCCTGGCCGAGCCGCGTATGCAGCAGTGCGCCCGGTCCGTACACGGCCACGCCGGCGGCACCGCCGAGCAGCGCGGCGAGGACGGCGACGAGGAGGACGGTGCGGGTTTTCATCAGGGCTTGTCCCGTGCGGCACGCTGTTCCGCATGGTGCAGCCGTCCGTACGCCTGGAACAGCAGATACGTGCCCCATGTCCCGAGGGCCAGTGCGCCGGTCGTCAGGAGAAGATCGAGCGTCTGGATCGCGATCAGCGCAGAAAGCGACAGGTCGCGAACGAAATAGGTGAGGCTGGCGACGAACAGCCCGGCGACGCCGATCACCGTGGAGAGAAACAGCCAGAGAAAGGAAACGTGGCGATAGCGTCGATAGGCGACGGCCTGCATCGTCAGGAGGATGCAATAGCCGATCAGGATCAGGGCCGCCTGCACTTTGACCAGCGCGTAGAGGGTATCCATGCGACTCTCTGTCAGCCGAAACGTGTGGGGAATCAGTGGGCCGCCGCCTTCGCCAGCGCGTCCTCCGCCATGCCCGGCGTCAGCACCGTCGGCAGCACCGTGCCTTCGCCGCCGCCGCGCGGGAACACGACGTACAGCGGCACGCCGACGGCCTTGTAGCGCTGCAGGAACGCCGTGATCTCCGGATCGACGTCGGTCCAGTCGCCGGTCATGTACACCGCATCGGCGTTTTCGAGCGCGTCGCGGAAGCCGTCGCGCGAGAACACCGCCTTCTCGTTGGCCTTGCAGGTGACGCACCAGTCGGCGGTCATGTTCACGAACACCACGCGGCCGGCGCGGCGCAGGTCGGCGAGGCGTTGCGCGGAATAGGCGACATGGCGGCCGTCGGTCGATGCCGGCGCCGCGTCGCGCGCGGCGGAGGCCGGCGGCAGCGTGGTGATCGCAAGCAGCGGCCACAGTGCGGCGACGATCGCCAGCAGCGCCGCGACTTTCGCCGCGCGGCCGCCCTGCATGCGCGCATGCGTCCACGCCCACGCCGCGAACGCCAGCGCGAGCGCGGCCAGCCCCCACCAGCCGACGGCATCGGCGCCGCGCTGCTTCGCCAGCACCCACACCAGCCACAGCGCGGTGAGGTACATCGGGAAGGCGAGCACGCGCTTGAAGGTGTCCATCCACGCGCCGGGCCGCGGCAGCCGGCGTCCCAGCGCCGGCACGAAACCGATCAGCAGGAACGGCAGCGCCAGCCCCAGCCCCAGGGCCAGGAACACCAGCAGCGCGGCGCCGGTGCTGGCGGCGAAGGCCCAGCCCAGCGCCGGGCCCATCATCGGCGCGGTGCAGGGCGCGGCGACGACCACCGCCAGCGCGCCGGTGAAGAAGTCGCCGACCGGCCCGCCGCGGCTCGCGAGACCGTGGCCGACGCCGGTCCAGCGTCCGCCGACCTCCCACACCCCCGACAGGCTCAGGCCGAACACGAACATCAGCAGGCCCAGCGCGGCGACCACCAGCGGCTGCTGCAGCTGGAAGCCCCAGCCCAGCGCCACGCCCGCGTGGCGCAGCGCCATCGCCAGCGCGCCCAGCGCGCCGAACGCCACCAGTACGCCGGCCGTGTACCACAGCGCATGCGCACGCCGCCGCTGCGCGCTCTCGCCGCTCTCGACCAGCGCCAGCACCTTGATCGACAGCACCGGCAGCACGCAGGGCATCAGGTTGAGGATCAGCCCGCCGAGCAACGCGGCGAACAGCGCCAGCGCGAGGTTCGGCTTCAGGCCGAACAGGGTCGGGCCGGTGGCAGTCGTGTCGACGCCGACGTCCGGCGGCATCGGCGCGGCGCCTGCATCGGAAGCGTCGGTACCGGATGCGGTGGCATCGGTCGTCGTCGACGCGGCGGTATCGAGCGTCGCATCGCTCGTCGCTGCGGCTGATGTGGTTGCTGCCGCGGCCGTCGTGGCGACATCCGCTGCGGTCGTCGTGGCGCCGCTGCGCACGTGGCCGCGCGGCAGCGCGACTTTCACGCTGCGGGTCATTGGCGGATAGCAGATGCCGTCGTTCTGGCAGCCCTGGAACGTGGCGCGCAGGGTCACGGTCTGCGCGTCGGGCTTTTTGCGCAGCAGCGGCACGGCGACGTCGACCGGCTGGAAGTAGACGATCACATCGCCGAAGTGCTCGTCGCGATGGGTGCGGCCGGCCGGCCACTGAGGCTTGCCGGGCGCGATGCCGTCGGCATCGAGGCGCAGCGTCGTCTTGTCGCGATAGAGGTAGTAGCCGGGCGCCGGCGTGAACCGCAGCAGCAGGGTGTCGCCGTCGTCGGCGATGGCCTCGAAGCCGAACGCCTGTTCCTCCGGCAGCGGTGCGCCCTTGTCCACGCCCGGCAGTCCGGCCGCGGGTCCGCCGAGGCGCGCGAGCGGATTCAAGCCCGATGGTGCGTCGTCGGACGACATCGACGGTGCGGGGGCGGCCGCCTTCGCCGCCGGCAGCGCGACGGTCAGCATGCGTACCTGCGGCGGGTAGCACACGCCGATGTCGGCGCAGCCCTGGTACTTGATCTTCAGCGTCACGCTGCCGGCGGCGCCGGTGATGTCGGGCAGGATCGCCGTCAACTCGCCGCGATAGGTCTCGGTCTTGCCGAAGAACTCGTCCTCGTGCGGCGCGCCCTTGGGCAGTTGCAGGGCGCCGCTGGCCGCGCCGGGCGTGGTCGCGGTCACGCCGATGCGGTGGCGATAGAGGTAGTAGCCGTCGGCGATCTTCCAGCGCACCCGTACGCGATCGGGGCCCGTGGCCTCCGCGGTGAGGACGTAGGCCTGGTCGACCGGCAGCAGGTCCGATTCGTCCACCGCGTGCGCCGGGGCGATCGCGAGCAACGGCAGCAGGGTCAGGATCGGGAAGAGGGCGGCGAACAGGCGGCGAACGAACGCAGGCATGGGGTCAATCCGGATCTCGGGCGTCGGCGGGTGCGTCGGCGGCCATCACGGCGGTTTCCGCGGAGACCCAGCGCAGGTAGTCGGGCAGGCCTCCGACCGCCTCGAATGCGATCAGTTCCGGCACCGCGTAAGGATGCAGCGTCTGCAGACGCGCGGCGAGTGCCGCCAGGCGTCCGGACGTGGTCTTGATCAGCAACTGGACCTCGGTCGCCTCTTCGACGGTGTCCTCCCAGCGGTACACCGATTCCACGCCGGGCAGCAGGTTGACGCAGGCGGCCAGCCGCGCCTCCACCAGCGCCCGCGCCAGCGTGCGCGCGGTGTCGCGATCGGGGCAGGTGCACAGGCACAGCAGCACCGCGTCGGCCACGGCCTACTCGCCGCCGCCGGCGCGCTTGGGCCGGGTGCGGCCGAGCCGCTTCGCCGACAGTTCCTCGACGATCTCGACCAGCGCGATGCGGGTCCGCGGCGAGGCTTCGCGGAAGGCCTGCACCAGGCGCAGCTCCAGCGGATCCTCGACCAGCAGCGCGTCGGCCGCAGACACCGAATCCAGTACCGCCTCCTCGGACAACTGCATCTTGCCGCGGCCGGTCGCCAGCCACTCGAAGGCGACGCCGGCGACCAGGGCGACCTGGCGGAGGTGGTCGACGCTGGGGTTCTTGCCCTGGGGCGACTCCCAGTGGCTGACGGCGCTGCGCTGGACGCCGATCGCTTCGGCCAGCCGGGCCTGCGACATGCCGGCGTGGCGGCGCGCGAGACGGATGCGGTCTTGGGAATGCATGGTTTTTTGTGATTCAGTTCACCGAACGGCCGGCGTTTCGATCTATCCAATCACTTTCGTCGAGGATATGCGAATTGCCAGTTCTGTTCACTAGGTTATCAAAATTGTCCCGAGACTGTCCGCTTTTGGTGGCATGCCACCATGGATAGCATGCGAATCAGTGAGATAGCTGCATTTGCTGAAGTGCGCTCACCGGAAGTGGCCGCGATCCGGAGGGGGGCCGTCTTCACACCGACATCTGCATCCGTATTCTCGTCCCAGCCGGTAAGGACGCTGGCTGCAATACGGAGGTTGCAAGGGGGGGAACGCACCTGCACGGGTGACGTCAGGATGGTCTTCTCCGGGAGCGCGCACTACATGTGCGCGCTCTTTTTTTGTGCCCGCGTTTCGGCGCCGGGCGGTCGAAAGCCTCCCGGCCTGTCCGGGCGCCGGGTCCCGCGGGCCGATCACGCCGCCTGCATCGCCGCCAGGCCCAGCAGCGCGAGCGCACAGGCGAAGCCCGCGAGCCAGACCAGCGAACGCAGTGCGTGCACGTTCGTCAGGTAGAACACGCCGTGCAGCACGCGGCAGGCCACGAAGGCGATCGACAGCGGGGCGATGCGGGCGGGATCGACCCCGGCCGCCTGCGCCGCCAGCACCCCGGCTGCGAACGGCGCGAACGCCTCGAAGGCATTGAGGTGCGCTGCGTACATGCGGCGCGCGCGGGGATGGGTCTGCGCCGCGCTCCAGCCGCGCGGGTCGCGGTTGTCGTAGCCGGCGAAGCCGGCGCGCCCGATGGTGACGAGGACGTAGGGCAGGACGGCGGCGATGAGCAGACACCAGTAGGCGATCGACATGCGTGGGCTCCGTTGCAGGGATAGGGAGCGCCCTGTCGAGGCGCCCCGAAACCCCAGAGGGTCGCATGGATCGAACCGTTGCGCCGGGTCCTCGCCCGACGCCTTTGTCAGAGCGCGTAGCCGAACTGCTGCCGGAACTGCTCCGAGAACTCCTCGTAATCGAAGCGCTGGTTCTGGGTACCGGGGTGCTCGACCTTCAGCGCACCCATCAGGTTGCCGATGCGGCCGATGGTCGGCCAATCGTAGCCCTTCTCGATGCCGAAGATCAGGCCGGCGCGGAACGCGTCGCCACAGCCGGTCGGGTCGGTGACCCGGCGTTCGTGGGCCGGCGGGATGTCGTGGACCTTGCCGCCGGCGAAGATCCGGGCGCCGCGCGGGCCCTGGGTGGCGATGTAGGCCTTCACCTTGCCGGCGATCGTGTCCTCGCTCCAGCCGGTGCGCTCCTGCAGCAGGTTGGACTCGTAGTCGTTCACGGTCACGTAGTCGGCCTGTTCGACGAAAGCGCGCAGTTCCTCGCCGTTGAACAGCGGCATGGCCTGGCCGGGGTCGAAGATGAACGGGATGCCGGACTCGGCGAATTCCTTCGAGTTCTGCAGCATGCCCTCGCGGCCGTCCGGGCTGACGATGCCGAAGGTGACGCCGGGCACGTTTTTCACGTGGTTCTCGTACGACCGCATCATCGCGCCGGGATGGAAGGCAGTGATCTGGTTGTTGTCGTGATCGGTGGTGATGAAGGCCTGGGGCGTGAACAGCTCCGGGATTTCCTTGATGTGGTCCAGGTTGATGTCCATCTCCGTGAACCATTCGCGGTACGGGCCGAAATCGGCGCCGACGGTGGCCATGGGGATCGGGTGGCCGCCCAGCAGCTTCAGGTTGTAGGCGATGTTGCCGGCGCAGCCGCCGAATTCGCGGCGCATCCGCGGCACCAGGAACGAGACGTTCAGGATGTGGACCTTGTCCGGGAGGATGTGGTTCTTGAACTGGTCGGGGAACACCATGATGGTGTCGTAGGCCAGGGATCCGCAGATCAGGGCTGCCATCGCGTCGTCGTCGTCCGGAAGGGAGGGGCCGGCCGCGCGGCCGGCCGCATAGGGTACGGCCGGCCCGGTCCCGAGGCCAGCGGCGGCCTCGGTCGGTGACGGCGGGGACGCCGGCGAGTTGTGCCGGCGCTTCCGGAATGCGCCGGAAGTCCGCGGCCGGCGGCGTTTTTTTGCTACGCTATCGCGCCCCCGAAATCCGCGTCGGCGCCCGTTTTTCCCGGGTGTCCGGCGGATTTCCGTCCCCGGCGCCCCCGTCGCCTCCTCCGTTCGCTCCCACCCCGGCACGCCATCCGATGTTCAAAAAGTTCCGCGGCATGTTCTCCAACGACCTGTCCATCGATCTGGGCACGGCCAACACCCTCATCTTCGTCCGCGGCCAGGGCATCGTGCTCAACGAGCCGTCCGTGGTCGCTGTGCGCCACGATCGCGTCGGCGGCGGCAACCGCTTGGTCGCCGCGGTCGGCGCCGAGGCCAAGCAGATGCTCGGCCGCACGCCGGGCCACATCACCACGGTGCGTCCGATGAAGGACGGCGTGATCGCCGACTTCACCTACACCGAAGCGATGCTCAAGCACTTCATCAAGAAGGTGCACAAGGCCCGTTTCTTCGGGCCGAGCCCGCGCGTGCTGGTGTGTGTGCCCTGCGGTTCGACCAACGTCGAGCGCCGCGCGATCAAGGAATCGGCGGAAGAAGCCGGCGCGCGCGAGGTCTACCTGATCGAGGAACCGATGGCCGCCGCAATCGGCGCCGGCCTGCCGGTGACCGAGGCCCGCGGTTCGATGGTCATCGACATCGGCGGCGGCACCACCGAGATCGCGGTGATCGCGCTCAACGGCATCGTCTACGCGCAATCGGTGCGCATCGGCGGCGACCGCTTCGACGAATCGATCATCAACTACGTGCGCCGCGCCCATGGCACCCTGATCGGCGAAGCCACCGCCGAGCGCATCAAGCTCGAGATCGGTTGCGCGTATCCGCAGAAGGACGTGCTGGAGATGGAAGTCTCCGGCCGCAACCTCGCCGAGGGCGTGCCGCGCGTGATCAAGCTCAACTCCAACGAAGTGCTGGACGCCCTGCGCGAACCGCTGGGCGGCATCGTCAGCGCGGTCAAGCTGGCGCTGGAGCAGACCCCGCCGGAACTGTGCGCGGACGTCGCCGAGCGCGGCATCGTGCTGACCGGCGGCGGCGCGCTGCTGCGCGACCTCGACAAGCTGATCAGCGAGGAGACCGGCCTGCACGTGCAGGTCGCCGACGATCCGCTGACCTGCGTCGCCCGCGGCGGCGGCCGTGCGCTGGAACTGGTCGACATGCACGGCAACGAGTTCTTCTCGCCGGAGTGACCTTCACGTCCTTCCTTTCGCCGGCGGCCAAGGGGAGGACCGGGGAGGGGTGGTCGGCACCGCGACCTTCTCTCCGTCTCCCCGCTGCGTGATGCGCAAGGGGAGAAGACGCCGAAACGCTCCGCTCCGGTTTCGCTCCTTCGCGCCGAACCTCCCTGCCGTGCCTTCTGCCCTGATCCCCTGACGTGCCTCCCTACGCCGGCCCTTCCGCATCGCGTTCCGACGACATCGCCGGAACGCTGCGGCTGCTGGTGGCGCTGGCGCTCGCGGTCGGATTGATGATCGCGGACCATCGCGGCGGCTGGCTGACCTGGTGCAGCCGCTGTGGCGATTGGCGGGGCTGCCGGCGAAGCTCGGCGACACGGTGCGCGACGACGCGGTGACTCGCGCCCGGCTGATGCAGGAGAACCAGACCCTGCGCAATGCGCTGCTGATCAGCGGCGCAAGGATCGCGCGGCTGCAGGTGGCGGCGGACGAGAACGCGCGGCTGCGCGGGCTGCTGGGCGCGGTCGAGCGCGGCGGCCTCGACGTGCAGTTGGCGCCGATCCTCGACGTCGCGCTCGATCCCACCCGCCAGCGCCTGATCCTCGACATCGGCGGCGACCAGGGCGTGCGCCAGGGCCAGCCGGTGATCGACGCCGGCGGCCTGCTCGGCCAGGTGATCGAAGTGCGACCGAGCACCGCCACGGTGCTGCTGCTCACCGACCCCGACCACGCGGTGCCGGTGACGATCGCGCGCAACGGCATCCGCCTGGTCGCCTACGGCCGCGGCGATCGGATCGAGCTGGCCAATATCCCGACCTCCGGCGACGTGAAGGTCGGCGACCAGGTCGTCACCTCGGGGTTGGGTGGCCGTTTCCCGCCGGGTTTCCCGGTCGGCAGCGTCGTGCGCCTGCGTCGCGACGAGAGCCGCGTCTTCCTCGTCGGCGACCTCAAGCCCGCGGCGCAGCTCGATCGCGGCCGCGACGTGCTGCTGCTGCGCGCCGTGCCACCGCCTGCCGTGCCGGCCGCAGCGGCTGCGACGCCTTCGGCCGCCGATCCGGAGCGCCCGCCGGCCGGGCCTGCCGTTGACACGTCCGCGGCCAAGCCCGGCGTGGCGAAGCCCGCGCCGCCCCCGACGGCGGCACCCGCGCCCGCACAGGCGCCGTCGCGATGAGCCGCCTCCGTCGCCCGTGGCTGTTCCCGGCCAGCGTGTTCGTCGCGCTGCTGCTGGGCCTGCTGCCGTTGCCGGCGGCGCTCCTGCCGCTGCGGCCGTACTGGCTGGCGCTGGTGTTCGCGTACTGGCTGCTGGAGGACCCGGACCGCGTCGGCCTCGGCCTGGCCTTCGCCGTCGGCCTGATCGCCGACATCGCGTTCGGCAGCGTGTTCGGCGAACAGGCGCTGCGGCTGTCGGTGATCACCTTCATCCTGCAGCGCTTCCGCCCCCAGTTGCGGTTCTTCCCGACCGCGCAGCAGGCGCTGGCGATCGGCGGGCTGCTGCTCAACGACCGGGTGATCGTCGTCGCCACGCATTTCGTCCTCGGCCTGCGGCAGGACCCCTGGCAGCACTGGCTCACGCCGCTGATCGGCGCGCTGCTGTGGCCGCCGCTGTTCGTGCTGCTCGACGGCCTGCGCATCGGCCGCAGGCGCTGAGGCGGCGATGGCGAGCCGCGGCTACATCCGCAACTCGGCGCACGACGCCGCGCGCTTCCGTGCGCGCGCCGCGTTCGGGTTCGTGTGCGTGGCGCTCGCGATCGGCGGCCTCGGCGCCTGGTATTTCCGGCTGCAGGTGCTGCAGCACAGCGACTACGCGCGCAAGTCGCAGGCCAACCGCATCAAGCAGCGTCCCGAGGTGCCGGCCCGCGGGCTGATCTACGACCGCAAGGGCCGGGTGCTGGCCGACAACGTGCCCGCCTATCGGCTGGACGTGGTGCCGGCCGAGGCCGGCGACGTCGACGCCACCGTCGCCTCGCTGGCGAAGATCATCGCGCTCACCCCGGACGACATCCAGCGCTTCAACGAGACCCGCCATGTCACCCGCAGCTTCCTGCCGGTGACCCTGCGACTGAAGATCACCGACGAGGAGGCCGCGCGGTTCGCGGTCGATCGCTGGAAGTACCCCGGGGTCGAGCTGGTGCCGTACCTCACCCGCCGCTATCCCTACGGCGACCTGTTCGCGCACGTCATCGGCTACGTCGGTCGCGTCGACAAGCGCGACCTGGAGAAGCTGGGCGACGACACCGCCGTCTACACCCATACCGGCAAGTCGGGGCTGGAGCGTTACTACGATGCGCAGCTGCGCGGACGCATCGGCTACGAGCAGATCGAGACGAATGTCGACGGTCGCATCATCGACCGGGTCGGGCGCATCCCGGCGCAACCGGGCACCGACCTGCGGCTGAGCGTCGACGCCGAATTGCAGCGCGCGGCGACGCTGGCCTTCGGCGACCTCACCGGCTCGGCGGTGGCGGTGGATCCACGCACCGGCGAAGTTCTGGCGATGGTCAGCGTGCCCAGCTTCGATCCCAACCTGTTCGTCAACGGCATCTCGCACGCCGAGTACCGCGCGCTCACCGAGGATCCGGCGAAGCCGCTGTTCAACCGCAACGTGCTGGGCGGCGTCGCGCCCGGGTCCACGCTCAAGCCGCTGTTCGCGCTGGCGGCGCTCGACAGCGGCAAGCGCACGCCCGAAGACAGGATCTTCGCGTCCGGCGAATTCCACCTCCCCGGCCAGAAGCGCGGCTATCGCGACGCCGCGCGCGGCGAGGGCTGGACCGACATGCGCAAGTCGATCGGCGATTCGGTCAACACCTACTACTACAAGCTGTCGCTGGACATGGGCATCGACCTGATCGACCGCTACATGGACATGTACGGCTTCGGCAAGCCGACCGGCATCGATCTGGCGGGCGAATCCGGCGGCATCCTGCCGTCGCCGGAATGGAAGCGCACCCACGCCAAGAGCCAGGGGCCGTGGTACCTCGGCGATACCGTGATCAGCGCGATCGGCCAGGGGTTCTGGAAGGTCACGCCGCTGCAGCTGGCGCAAGGCGTGGGCGCGCTGGCCAACGGGGGGCAGTTGCGTCCGCCGCACCTGGTGAAGGAAACCCGCGCCGATTTCGACAAACCGTGGACGATGGTGCCGCAGCCGGCGCCGCGCCGGATCACCGACAGCGCCGAGCACCTGCAGGTGGTACGCGAAGGCATGATGCGCGTGGTCCACGGCCCCGGCGGCACCGCGCGCAACATCAGCGGCGGCCTGACCTATCACATTGCCGCCAAGACCGGCACCGCGCAGGTCATCAGCCGCCGCGGCAACGTCAGCCTCAACCCGCGCATGCTGCCGATGCACCTGCGCCATCGCGCCCTGTTCGTCGCCTACGCGCCGGCGGAGGCCCCGACGATCGCGGTGGCGGTAGTGGTCGAGGGCGGCGGGTTCGGCGCCAGCACCGCCGCGCCGATCGCGCGCAAGATCCTCGACGCCTGGCTCCTCGGCACGATGCCCGAGGACACGACGATCGCGGGCGCCGCTGGTCCCGGCGCTGGTCCGGGCGCGCCCGCCCCGGCCGAGCCGTCGCTGCCGGACGACGACGTGCCGGCTGCCGCCACGCCCGCCGCCACGCCCTCGGCGGTGACGCCATGAAGACCTTCCTCCGTTGGGTGCTGGACCTGCTGCGACGCTTCGTGCGCACGCTCGACCTGCCGCTGCTCGCCGCGCTGCTGATGCTGATGGCCATCGGCCTGACCGTGCTCTACAGCGCCGGCAACGAGAATCCGAAGCTGGTGGTCGCGCAGGGCGCCCGCTACTGCGTCGGCCTCGCCGCGCTGTGGCTGGTCTCGCGCATCTCGCCGGCGAAGCTGCGCAGCGCGACGCCGCTGCTGTTCGCCGCCTCGCTGCTGCCGCTGCTGGTGGTGCTGGTGATCGGCCAGGGCAAGCACGGCAACCTGTGGATCAACCTCGGCGTGTTCTATTTCCAGCCGTCGGAAGTGCTGAAGCTGAGCCTGCCGATGATGGTCGCGTGGTTCCTGCACCAGCAGCGCATGCCGCCGAAGTTCGTCACCCTGCTGGTCGCCGGCGGCATCATCGCGGTGCCGACGATCCTGATCCTGCTGCAGCCGGATTTCGGCACCGCGATGCTGGTCGCGCTCAGCGGCGCGTTCGTGATCTACCTCGCCGGCCTGTCGTGGCGGCTGATCGCGGTCGCCGGCGTCGGCGGCACCATCGCCGCCGGCCTCGCGTATTTCGCGCCGATCGAGTGGTTCTGGATGCTCCGCCCGTACCAGAAGGACCGCATCCTCACCTTCCGCGACCCCGAACACGAGCCGCTCGGCGCCGGCTGGAACATCATCCAGTCGAAGATCGCGATCGGTTCCGGCCACTGGACCGGGCAGGGCTGGGGCCAGGGCACGCAGTCGCACCTCGACTATCTCCCCGAGCACACCACCGACTTCATCTTCGCGGTGCTGTCCGAGGAGTTCGGCTGGGTCGGCGTCGCCGTCACCCTCGCCCTGTACCTGTTCGTCGTCGGCCGCTGCCTGTGGATCGCCAGCGAAGCCCGCGACACCTACTCGCGCCTGCTCGCCGGCGCGCTCGGCATGGCGTTCTCGGTCTACGTCATCGTCAACGGCGGCATGATCTCAGGCCTGCTGCCGGTGGTCGGCGTGCCGATGCCGCTGCTCAGCTACGGCGGCACCGCGGCGGTGTCGCTGCTCGCGGGACTCGGCGTGGTGATGGCGATGAAGGAGAAGCGCTGACGCGGGGATGCTTCCCCGCTTCCGACCGTTCGTCGGAGCATTGACCGGCTTTTCGCGAACCTTGCGTGACTCGTGTTGTACCCCGGATTGCGATGGCGCGGACGCATGTCCCGGCATCGCGTGGAAGGAGCGCGCATGGCCATGGAATACAGGACGCGATTGAGGCCCCCGCCGTTGCCGATGGACGCGGCTGCGGCCGCCGCGATGGCCAGGCATTACGCCGAAGCCATCGCGGCCGTCGGCGGCCGTGCGCAGGCGGCCGCGATGGCGGCGGCGAAGGTGCAGGCCCGGCGCGACGACGAGCCTCCGGACGAACGTCTTCGCCTGCAGCGGCTCTACGCGCAGGTCTACACCCGCGACGAACTCGAGACGCTGATGCTCGACGGCTTCGCCGCGCTCGGGTTGGGAGGCTGACATGTCGTTCGACCTGGGAAACTGGTGGCAACAGCTCACCTGCGACCTCTGCGAAAACGGGTTCGACGACGACCCGATCGACCTCGACCTGCCGCCCGACTATCTCGACGACCACGACGGGCTTCCGGACGATTTCTGGGATGATCCGCCGGATCCGGCCGACGACGGCTTCGATCTGGAAGGCCTGATCCCCGACCCGCATCCGTATTTCGAATTCCCCGAAGGCGGGTTCATCTTCGGCATCGAAGGGAGCTTCTGATGCGCATCGACGACGACACCGTGCGCGCCGCGCATGCCTCGCGCGAACTGATCCGGCTCTACGACGCCTATCGCGCGACGGCACGGGCGCAGTGGGCCGCCGCAGACCAGTTGATCCGGCATCTGCAGGGTGCGCCGACCCGCGACCGGGCCGCGCAGGCGATGCGCATCGCCGCGATCGAAGCGCAACAGGCACTCGATCGCCGCGCCGATGCGGTCTACGGCCAGCGCCGCGCCCAGGTGCTGCGCCGCCTCCACGAACTGCAGGACATCCCGGAGCCGACATGAAGCGTTTCGCCGGCGCAGAGGCGGTTCGCATCGCCGAGCGCGACTACCACGATCTGCTGATGGCCTGCGTGGCCGGTGCGCGGCGCAGGATCCACGCCTCGATCTTCCTGTTCGACGCCCGCCCGGTCCGCGACCCGCGCGG
>JBGAFR010000114.1:0-9300 GCA_044227145.1 Lysobacteraceae bacterium | reverse complement strand
CCCGGGTTCGCCGACCATTTCTCCACCGTTGCGTCGCGGTACGCCGCCGCGCGCCCGACCTATCCGCAGGCGCTGTTCGACTGGATCGCCGCGCTCGCGCCTGCCCGCGATCGCGCGTGGGAGGCCGGCTGCGGCAGCGGCCAGGCCACGCAGGGGCTGGCGTCGGTCTTCGCCGAGGTGCACGCGACCGATCCGAGCGCCGCGCAGATCGCGCAGGCGCCGGCGATGGAGAACGTGCGCTTCGCGGCCGAACCCGGAGAACGCTGCAGCCTGCCGGACGCCAGCGTCGACGCCGTCTGCGTCGCCCAAGCGCTGCACTGGTTCGATCGCCCGGCCTTCTTCGCCGAGGCGGCGCGGGTGCTGCGGCCGGGTGGCGTGGTGGTGGCCTGGGGCTATCAGGACATCGACGTCGGCGATGCGCTGCGCGATGCGGTCGGCGCGTTCTCGGCGCGCATCCGCGACGCCTGGCCGGCGGAGCGCTTCCTGGTCGACCGCGCCTACATCGACATCGCGCCGTCCTTCGCGAAGCCGCCGTTCGCGCCGATCGACGTTAGGAGCGATGCGCCGGCGCTGCCGGTGCGCGAGATCGCGGTCGACTGGCCGCTGGTGCGCCTGCTCGACTATTTCTCCAGCTATTCCGCGGTCAAGCGCTACCGCGAGGCGCACGGCGTCGACCCGGTCGCGCTGCACGGCTGGGCCATCGCCGCGGCCTGGGGCGATGCCCCGACGCGCCGCCTGCGCTGGCCGCTGTTCGCGCTCGCGGCGCGCAGGGCCTGACGCCGGGCGGCATGCGCCGGAATTTCCCGGCATTCCCCTTGTGGGACGACCCATTCCGCGGCCTCGCGGGCCCCGGCTGGTAGAATCGCGGCCATCTTCAGGGCGGGGTGGAAGTCCCCACCGGCGGTAGGCGCGGCAGGGTCCGTGCGAGCCCGCGAGCGCTCCCGGCCCCGCCGGGAGGTCAGCAGACCCGGTCGAATGCCGGGGCCGACGGTCATAGTCCGGATGCGAGAAGACGACACGCAGCCGCGTCCGAGCGGCGCTGCGTCGTTCCGCCTTGGACCCCACGCAACCCGAGGCGATTCCATGTTCACAGGTTTGATCCAGGCGGTCGGCACGCTGTCGCATCGCGAACTCCGGGGCGGCGATGTCCGCCTGCGCATCGGCACCGGCGCCCTGCCGTTCGGCGACGTCGCGCTGGGCGAAAGCATCGCCGTGAACGGCGTCTGCCTGACCGTGATCGAATTCGACACAGCGTCGTTCGCGGTCGATGCCTCCACCGAGACACTGGCGCTGACCACGCTCGGCGCGCTCGCGATCGGCGCGCCGGTGAACCTCGAACGCGCGATGCTGCCGACCGATCGCCTCGGCGGGCACCTCGTCAGCGGCCACGTCGACGGTGTCGGGCGTGTGCGCGAGGTGTGGCCGGATGCGCGCGCACAGCGCTGGCGTTTTTCCGCTCCCGCGGCGCTGCTGAAGTACATCGCGACCAAGGGCTCGATCTGCGTCGACGGCGTCAGCCTGACCGTGAACGGCGTCGACGCCGACGGTTTCGAGGTCGCGCTGATCCCGCACACCGTCGCGCGCACCGCGTTCTCGGCGACGCAGGTCGGCGATGCGGTGAACCTCGAAGTCGACCTCGTCGCGCGCTACGTCGAGCGCCTGCTGGCGGCGAGGGACGCGGCATGAGTTTCGCCACGATTCCCGAACTGCTGGACGAACTCCGCGCCGGCCGCATGGTGGTCATCGTCGACGACGAGGACCGCGAGAACGAGGGCGACCTGATCATGGCCGCCGAACTGGTGCGGCCGCAGGACATCAACTTCATGGTCACGCACGCGCGCGGACTGGTGTGCCTGTCGCTCACGCGCGAACGCTGCCGCCAGCTCGGCCTGCCGCCGATGGTGCGCGACAACACCTCGCCGCACCACACCAACTTCACCGTGAGCATCGAGGCGGCCGAGGGCGTGACCACCGGCATCAGCGCCTACGATCGTGCGCACACCGTGCGCACCGCCGTCCGCCCCGACGCGAAGCCGCACGACCTGTCGCAGCCGGGGCACATCTTCCCGCTGATGGCGCAGCCCGGCGGCGTGCTCACCCGCGCCGGCCACACCGAGGCCGCGAGCGACCTGTCGCTGTTGGCCGGCTTCGAGCCTGCCGGCGTGCTGGTCGAGATCCTCAACGCCGACGGCACCATGGCGCGGCGCCCGGAACTGGAGGTCTTCGCGCGCGAGCACGGGCTGAAGATGGGCTCGATCGAGGCGCTGATCCGCCATCGCCTCGCCACCGAGCACACGGTCGAGCGCGTCGACGTGCGCGAGATCGAGACCGAGCACGGCCCGTTCCGCCTGCACACCTACCGCGACCGCATCGGCCACGGCCTGCATTTCGCGCTGCTGCGCGGCGAGCCCGACCCGGCGACGCCGACGCTGGTCCGCGTGCACATGCAGAACCCGCTGGCCGACGGGTTGCACTGGCGCCGCGCCGATTTCGGCCCGGCCGTGGGCGACGTGCTGGCGCGGATCGCCGCCGAGGGCCGCGGCGCGCTGGTGCTGTTGGCCGAGCCGCAGGGGGCGGACGCGCTGCTGGCGCGCATCCGCGAGCAGCCGGAGCCGCCCGCCCGCGCCGGTGCGATGGCCGAATGGCGCCGCAACGGCGCCGGCAGCCAGATCCTGGCCGACCTCGGCCTCGGCCGGCTGCGGGTGCTGGGCACCCCGCGCAAGCAGGTCGGCCTGGCCGGCTTCGGGCTGGAAGTCGTGGAGTACGTGGCGCTCTGAGCGACCCCCTCCCGACCTCCCCCTGCGCTGCGCGCAAGGGGAGGGGCAACGCGGCCGCCGTGCGTCTCCCTCCTTTCCTCGACGATGGACGGCAGGGCCTGCCTTCTCCCTCCCTTTCGCCATCGGCCAAGGGGAGGGCCGGGGAGGGGTGAGGCTGTGCCAGACGGCGCAGGGCCGGCCCGGTGTCTTACACGTCCCACCGTGCCGTGAAGGCCGCGTTCGCGTCGGATCGACGGTCGGCCCGGTCCGCTGACCGCCGCACCCGCCGCGGGCGCCGACCGCCGTCCGGCTACAATGGCCGGCCACGACCGCCTGTCCGAGTCCCCGCATGCCCCATTTCGAAGGCGATCTGCGCGCCCCCGCCGGCGCCCGTTTCGCGATCCTCGCCAGCCGCTGGAACCCGCGCGTGACCGAACAACTGGTCGCCGGCGCGAAGCAGGCGTTCGTCGCCAACGGCGTCGCCGAGGACGCGATCGACGTGATCCGCGTGCCGGGCGCCTGGGAGCTGCCGATCACCGCGGCCCGCCTCGCCGCCGCCGGCGGGCATGCCGGCATCGTCGCGCTCGGCTGCGTCGTCCGCGGCGACACCCGCCACTACGAACAAGTCGCCGACGGCTGCTCCGAGGCGCTGATGCGCGTCGCCCTCGACTTCGGCCTGCCGGTCGCCAACGGCGTGCTGGCGGTCGATCGCTACGAGGACGCCGAGGCCCGCGCCGGCGGCAACCACGGCAACAAGGGCGAGGAAGCGGCGCTGGTCGCGATCGAGATGGCGAACCTGCTGGAGAAGCTGGCATGAGCAAGCATCACCGCCGTCAGGACGGTGTCGATCCGGTACTGCGCACCCGCGCGCGCCGCCGCGCGCTGCAGGCCGTCTACCAGGCCCGCGAGATCGCCGACCTGGCGTACTTCGAGGACCTCGTCCACGGCGTCGAAACGCACCGCGAGACGCTCAACGCCGCGCTCGCGCCGCACCTCGACCGCGGGATCGACGAGGTCGACCCGATCGAACGCGCCGCGCTGCGCATCGCCGCCTACGAATTCGCCCACCGCCAGGACGTGCCGTACCGCGTCGTCATCAACGAGGCGCTGGAATCGGTGAAGCGCTTCGGCTCCGAACACGGCCACACCTACGTCAACGGCGTGCTGGATCGCCTCGCCGCGGACCTGCGTGGCGTCGAGGTGAAAGCGGCGCGACGCTGATCCGATGAGGCGTCCCGGCCTCATCCGGGTTTGTTTCCTGGTGCTGCAGGCGATTCTGGCGTCGGCGGCGGGATGCGGCAGCCTGCGGGAACATGCGATGGCGCGCAGCGTCGACCGAGAACGCCTACGTGCCCTGCGCTCGATCGATGTGCCGAATGCGAACGCGAAGGCGGATACGTGCAAGACGTCGGCATGTTCGGCATGGCGTCCTGCGTCGAGCCGTTCGCGGATGCGGGGAAATCCTGCGGCGACGAATCGGATTGCGAGGGCATCTGTGTCGCCCCGCCTGGTGCGGAAGTGGGCGATCACGTGTCCGGAGCCTGCCACGCGGATACGGCATCGCTTTTTGGCTGCTTCGATGTGATTGAGACAGGCATCGTCGTTGGCGGGATGTGCTTCGTCTGAAGCAGGATGCCGCTCCACGTGGCCGGCGGAGCCGGTCGGCGCTACCGATTCGCCGAGCACCGGGGCGTTCGTGCAGGGCGGGCACCTGCGGCGGCGAACGCGTCGTCGCGTGGGCGCGTCCGCGTCGATGGCCATGCCTTACTCCTCGCTGACGCCGGGAATCCGCCCATCCGCGCCGCGGATGCCATCGGCGACGCTCTGCCACCACGCCATCTGCTCGGGGTCTTCGAGGAACTGCGCGTAGGACAGGTCGGCGACGCTGTCCAGTGCGTAGTCGGGCCGCGCTTCGGCCAGCATCGCCGCCATCGCGCGCAGCAATGGCATCTCCGGAACGTCGTGCTCGACGAACAGGAACTGCCCGGCCTGGTTGATCTCGATGAAATGCAGGCCGCCGTCGGCGTCGCCGACGAGGTCGACGCAGCCGAACACCAATCCCATCGCGTCCATCAGCCGGCGCAGGCCGGCCGCCCAGTCGTCGGGCAACGCGAACGGACGGCTGCGGGTACGATCGCCGATCGACGCCGCGCGCCAGTCGACCACGCCGTCGCCGTCGTCCGGCGCATCCAGTCGCACCGCGAATTGGCGATGGCCGATGATCGTCACCCGCACGTCGAACGTCTTGTCGACGCAGGCCTGGTAGATGCCCGGGCACAGCCGCAGGCTGGCGTCGTCGCGCAGGGCTTCGGCATCGACGGTGCGCGCGTACGTGCTGAACATGCGGCCGTCGCCGTCGCGCCAACTGTGGGTGGCGAACGGCTTGTAGACGATGCGGCCATGCGCGTCGCGGAACCGGCGGATTTCCTCCGGATCGGACGACAGCAGCGTCGCCGGGAAGCGCAGGCCGCAGCGTTGCGCGGCCTGCAATTGGCGCAGCTTGTTCTCGGCGTCGCGCGCGCGGTCGGGCGCGTTCGCCCAGAACACGTCGCCCGCGGACGCGGCGGTGGCGTGCGCGTTCTCGACGAACCGCTTCCACTCGTCCTGCACGAAGGCGCGGTCGGCTTCGGCGACATGAGGGAAATCGTGCGGCAGGCGCGGACGCCGGAACCACACGCTGGAGGTTCGTGCCGGATCGATCCCGCCGGAGACACGCAGGCCATGCGTGTCGTCGGCGTGCAGCGACAGCGGCCCCATCGCCGGGTCGGCGAAGGTCTTCGCCCAGACCGGGCGCAAGCCGCTGCGTCGCAGCACCCAGCACACCGCGGCGGCGTGCACGTCGTGCGCGAAGCCGGAGAGGATCAGCGGCTGCTTCGCGCCGATGGCGCGGTCGGGACGGGAGGTCGGCATGCGTGCTCCATCGCGGCGAACCGGCGGCAGGGAACGGGACACGAAAACGCCGCGCCCCTAGCGGCGGCGCGGCGTTGCGGCGACGACGCGAAAAACGCGCCGTTCCGCGGGCGAATCAGACGTTGCTGCCCGGATCGGCCGGATCGTCGCCGTTGGGGCCGGTGGCGTGGGTGGTGATCGGAATGCGGCCACCGGCGATCTTCTCGATCTCCTGCGGCGACAGCTCGCGGGCGACGGTGCGGCCCAGCGGACGGGCGCGATCCTGGGACTGATCCTCGAACTTCGACATTGCGTTGCTCCTTCGATCTTCCTGAGGGTGACGACGACGGGGTGGCGGTCGTCGCGCGGCGGTGCGCATCTTGCCTGTCTCGGCACCGGCACCGGACGCGGGGGGCATCCGGTGCGCTTCGAGTCTAGTCAATCGCTCGCGGGGGCGGTGTTAACTTCCCGTGAGACCTTGTGGCCGGCGTCCGCGGCGGTCGGCTCCCGTTCCGGAAGATGAGCGGCATACGCCGCCTGCGAGAACGCCTGCACCCGCCCTTCCCGCAGCAGCAGCACGCGGTCGGCGCTGCGGATGGTCTCGGGGCGGTGGGCGATGATCAGCCGGGTGACGCGCATCGCCGCGATCTCGTCGTTGATCCTGCGTTCGCGCGCCACGTCGAGATGGCTGGTGGCTTCGTCCAGCAGCAGGAAGTCCGGTGCGCGGAACAGCGCCCGCGCGAGCAGGAGACGTTGCTTCTGGCCGCCCGACAGCGCCGAACCCATGTCGCCGACCAGCGTCTCGTAGCCCATGGGCATCGCGACGATGTCCTCGTGGATGCCGGCCCGGCGCGCGGCGGCGGCGAGGGCGTCCGGGGTCGCATCGCCGTCGAAGAAGGCGATGTTGTCGGCGATCGAACCGGCGAACAGCGCATCGTCCTGCATCACCGCGCCGACGCGGGCGCGGAACGCCGCCAGGCCGTAGCGAGCGAGGTCGACGCCGCCGATGCGGATCGTGCCTTCCTCGGCCGGCAGCAGACCGAGCAGCAGTTTCGCGAGCGTGGTCTTGCCGGCGCCCGAAGGGCCGACGATCGCCACCGATTCGCCGGCGGCGATGTGGAAGCCGCAGTCGCGCACGATCCACGGCTCGTCCTCGGCGTAACGGAAGCCGAGGCCTTCGACCTCGATCGACGCCTCGGGCGCTGGGCCGTCGTAGTCGCCGCCCGCGTCGCGCTCCGGCGCCTGCAGCGCGATGTCGGCGATCCGCCGCGCATGCATGCCGAGCAGGCGCAGGTCGACCGCCTTGTCGATCAGCGCGCCGGCGCGGGCGGCGAACATGTCGGCGTAGGCCACGCACAGCACCAGCGTGCCCGCGGTCATCCGCCCGTCCAGCGCCAGCCGCGCGCCCAGCCAGACCAGCAGCACGCGTAGCGCGCCGAACAGCAGCCGCGACAGCGCGGCGAAGTCGGCGGCGTTGCGGCGCACCGCCGCATCCTGGCCCGCAGCGTCGTGGGCAGTGTTGGCCAGTCGCGCGCGACGCTCGGCCTCGCGTCCGGCCAGCCGAATCGCCTGCACGCCATGGATAGATTCGATCAGCAGCGACTGCTGCTTCGCCACGGCGATCAGGTGGGCTTCCTTCAGCCGGCGCAGCCGGCGCAGGCCGAGGCCCCGCAGCAGCGCGTAGACGCCGAACCCCAGCAGCGTCCACAGCGCCAGCGGCGGCGAATAGACCAGCAGCAGCGCGAGCACCAGCAGCGCGGTGAGGCCGTCGAGCAGGGCCTCGACGAAGCTCCCGCTGAGTGTCTGCTGCACGGTCTGCACCGACAGGAAGCGCGACAGGACTTCGCCGACGCTGCGTCGGGCGAAATAGGTCAGCGGCAGCCGCAGCAGATGGCCGCCGAGGTGCGTGGACCACTGCGCCTCGAACGCGGCGGCGATGTCGGCGACGACGCGGCCGCGGATCGCCGCGGTCGCCGCCTGGAACACGACCGCGGCGAGGAAGGCGAGGGCGACCAGGCCAAGCAGGTCGCGATCGGCGGACACGAGCACCCGGTCGAGTACCCATTGCATCGACATCGGCAGCAGCAGCGTGAACAGCTCCAGCGCCAGCGCCAGCGAGAACACCTGCAGCAGCGCGCGCCGCCCGCCTTCGATGCGACCGACCAGCGCGCGCAGGCGCAGCGGCTCGCGCGCCCGCACCGGGCGGAACGCGTCGATCGGCGTCAGCTCCAGCGCGATGCCGGTGAAATGCCGGCCCAACTCGGCCAGCGACATCCGGACCGCGCCGCGCGCCGGATCGTGCAGTTCGACCTGGTCGCGTCCGACGCGTGCGAGCACGACGAAGTGGTTCATGTCCCAATGCAGCACGCAGGGCAGCCGCAGGTCGCGCAGCTGTCCGGGCTCGGTGCGCAGCGGCCGCGCGGCGAGATGGAGGCGGTCGGCGATCGCGATCAGCCGCGCCAGCGTCGCGCCCTTCGCGGACACCGGGAACCGGCGGCGCAGGCCGGCGAGGTCGACGTCGTGGCCGTGGAAGGCGGCAATCATGGTCAGGCAGGCCAGCCCGCATTCGGCGATCTCGTCCTGCCGCACCACCGGCAGCACGCCGCGGCGCGCGCTCATGCGCCGGATCCGTCGCGCCGCGCGGGGAAGAACACCGCTTCGTACAGGCGCTGGCGTTCGAGCGCGAGATCGGCGTCGACCCGCATGCCGGCGCGCAGTGGCAGCGCGGGCATGCGGGCGTGCGGGGCCGGCGGGTCGGGTGCGACCAGCACCCGCCATCGGGATTCGTCGCCCGCGCCGCTGTCCGCCGTCGCGGGCGGCATGATCGCGGCCACGCGGCCGAAGCGGATGCCGTCGCGGCGATACGGAAAGGCCGCGTAGCGCAGCACCACCGGCGTGCCGGGAGCGATGCGGCCGATGTCGGCCTCGGCCACGCGCAATTCCACGCGCAGCTGGCCGGAAGCGGACGACACCAGTTCGCCCGCCGCATGGACCCGCCGCGTGACGTGTCCGAACGCGAGGAACAGCGCAATGCAGGCGACCAGCGCCAACGCGAGCAGCGTGGCCGGCCACGCGATCCGCGGCGAGGGCAGGCGCGTGGTGCCGAGCCATGCCTCGGCGCGGGCGCGGCTCACCTCGGGCCTGAACAGCGCGTCCGTCATCCTGCGTCTCCTCGCGTCGCCGCGGGGGCGGCGGGCGTCGCCATGGTTCCAGAAAGCCCGCAGGCCGCCAACCCGGCCCGTGGCGGCGCGGAAGCCGTGGATCGTTGCGGCTGTGTCACCATGCGCGCTTTCCGGCTTTCGTCCGTTTCCCCGTGCATCGCATGTCCACGCCGTCGTCCGAATTCGACCTGATCGCCCGCCTGCGCCGCCGCGTCGCCACGCGCGACGACGTAGTGCTCGGCATCGGCGACGACGCGGCGATCCTGCGGCTGCCGCCCGGTCGCGACCTGGTGGTCGCGATGGACACGCTCAACGCCGGCGTGCATTTCCCGGACGAGACCGCGCCGGCCGATCTCGGCTGGAAGGCGCTGGCGGTGAATCTCTCCGACCTCGCGGCGATGGCCGCGACGCCGGCGTGGTGCACGCTGTCGCTGTCGCTGCCGGACTCCGATGCGGCGTGGGTCGATGGCTTCCTCGATGGCTTCCTCGACCTC
>JBGAFR010000113.1:0-9649 GCA_044227145.1 Lysobacteraceae bacterium | reverse complement strand
GCAGCCAGCGCACCGGGAAGATCGGGTAGTGCGCCCTGGACGTGGCGAGCAGGCTGTCGAACGGCGTGACCAGCACCAGCCGCGCCAGCGGACGCCGCGCCGCCAACTGGCTGGCGACCCCGGTGCCGAGGCTGCGCGCGACCACGCTGATCGGCTGGCCCGGATGCCGCGCCTGCACGTCGTCGAAGAAGGCCACCGCATCGGTGACCAGCGCGTCCTGCGACGGCACGCCGTCGCTGGCGCCGTAGCCGCGGTAGGCGAGGAAATACAGGCTGCGTCCCGGAAACAGCCGGGCGAAGTCTTCCCGGTTCTGTTCGACACGCTCGGCGTTGCCGCCGAAGTACAGGATCGGCGTATCGGCCCCGGGATTCACGACCCAGCCGCGCAGGGTCGCGTCGGGCCGGCGCAGTGTGTAGTCGGTATCGTGGGCGTCGACCGTCGTCGCCCAGCCGTAGTAGATCAGCTCGCGCTGCTTCGCGTACAGGAACACGCAGGCGCCGGCGTAGGCGAGCAGGGCGAGGACGGCGACGACGATGAGGAAGACGCGCATGCGTCAATGCCTGCCTTGCGGAGATGCTTTGCGTAGGGGTGGGACCGGCCGTTCTTCCGTCCAGAAGAAATTCATGGAATTCAGCGGTCCGAAATCAAGTGGCCGCGAACGGTTGGACGTTGCGTCGTACACGAAAAAGGCACCGTCGTTCCTGTAGACGAGGTAATCATCGTCGAGCCATCCGAGGATGCCGATCGTCAGGCCTTCGCAATCGTCGTATCGTCCTTGCGCGATCGCGCTTTTCGATGCCGTGCGATCGCGCTTCGATCGACTGGCGATGGTGATGCGGAATCGATCGTCCAGGTCCACTTGCCGGGCGCCATTCGGAGAGCGCGCATGCGCCATCAGTTGGCGCGATGGCAGGCTTCTCTCCTCGAGCATGGGGATCGCTTTCCCGTCCGTGAGGAACTCGTGTTCGTATTTCCTCCTGTCGTAGCGGCCCGGCACCTTGATCGCCCTGCCGGTCATCGGATCGACGCTCGCGTATTTGAAATCGCCGTCGTCCGGTCTGTACAAAAGGAACAGACGGCCATCCCGTGACCAGGCCGGCGAGCCGAACAGGCGCGTCTTCGCATGGGTATCGGTCCTGGAAAAGCCGATGTATTTCGCGGTGCCCTCGGCAAGATCGATCCGATACAGCCCGCTGAGCGAAGGTATCGGTGTCCTGTCGTCGTAGTCGGAAAACGTCACTGCGTACCGGCCGTCGGGAGAAAATGCGGTATGGACGGAGGTCATGGACGCGAAAGGGCGTGCCATGATGCGACGGCTTTTTTGCGTCTGGACATCGAACTGCCAGAGTTCTTCCGCATCGGGGTTGCCGATGAGCTTGTCATAGTCCACATCCTTGTAACCGCCGTAGATCACCCATCGATGATCCGGCGAGATCGTGGCACTGACCGTGCCGAAATCGTGCGTCTGGAGCCTGATCCAGTGCTTCCCGTTGAAATCGCCTCGATAGAGGGAGCCGTCCTGGCCGAAGCCGTACAGCACGTGGCGAGTCGGCACCTCGAATGGCGTGGTCTTCGCTGGGCGGGCGGGATCGCCGCCGCATCCAGCGTGGACGATTGCGCTCACCATCGCTCCGACGAGGCAGAGCACGCGCAGCAGTAGCATGTGGCGTCGAGTCATCGTGCGCATCAGGTCCGTGCGCCCGTAGCCGCCTCGAACGCCGCCAGTTGCTCCGGCGTGGCCTCGCGCTGGTGCCGCGCCTTCCATTCGGTGAAGGGCATGCCGTAGATGGTCTCGCGGGCGGCGTCCTTCGTCATCTCGATGCCGCGCTCGACGGCCGCGTCGCGATACCAGTCCGACAGGCAATTGCGGCAGAAGCCGGCGAGGATCATCAGGTCGATGTTCTGCACGTCCGGGCGTTCGCGCACCAGGTGGTCGCGCAGGCGGCGGAAGGCGGCGGCTTCGAGCTCGGTGACGGTCTTCGGGTCCATGGCGACGTTTTCGCAGGCGGGGCAGGGGGCGATCGGGGATAATAGCCGGCTCCGACGCTCCCTCGACCCGCATGACCGCACGCATCCTCGACGGCAAACGCATCGCCGACTCGCTGCTGAACGACCTGCGCGCCCAGGTCGACGCCCGGCTGGCGGCCGGCAAGGCCCGGCCCGGACTCGCGGTGGTGCTGGTCGGCAGCGATCCGGCGTCGCAGTCCTACGTGCGCAACAAGCGCCGGGCGGCGGAGAAGGTCGGCATCCGCGCCTTCGATTTCGACCTGCCGTCGGGCACGTCCGAGGCCGAGCTGCTGGCGCTGATCGATCGCCTCAACGCCGATCCGGCCGTCCACGGCATCCTCGTGCAACTGCCGCTGCCGGGCATCCCGGATGCGACCCGGCTGATCCATCGCATCGACCCGCGCAAGGACGTCGACGGCTTCCATCCCGAGAACGTCGGCCACCTGGCCCTGCGCCAGTTCGGCCTGCGGCCCTGCACCCCGCGCGGGATCACGACCCTGCTGGCCTACACCGACCGTCCGGTGCGCGGCCAGAGCGCGACGATCGTCGGCGTGAGCAACCATGTCGGCCGGCCGATGGCGCTGGAGCTGCTGATCGCCGGCTGCACGGTCACCAGCTGCCACAAGTTCACCCCGTCGGACGTGCTGCGCCGGCACGTCGGCGAAGCCGACATCCTGGTGGTGGCGGTCGGCCGGCCGGGGCTCGTCCCGGGCGAGTGGGTCAAGCCCGGCGCGGTGGTGATCGACGTCGGCATCAACCGGCTCGACGACGGCCGGCTGGTCGGCGACGTCCAGTTCGCCGCGGCCTCGGAACGCGCCAGTTGGATCACCCCGGTGCCGGGCGGCGTCGGCCCGATGACGGTCGCGACCCTGATGCAGAACACGCTGGAAGCGGCCGAGGCGGCGGGCGACTGAGCCCCGGTACCCGACCCCGGGTGCGGATCAGTCCGCCCCGCGCGTCCGGAGCCCGTTCCGGAACTGTTGCGGGGTCGTTCCGGTCGCGCGCCGGAAGGTCGCGGTGAAGTGGCCGTGGCTGCTGAAGCCGCAGGCGAACGCGATGTCGAGGATCGGACGATCCGTGTGCAGCAGTTGCCAGCGCGCCTGCCGCAGTCGCCGCGCCAGGATGTACTGCATCGGCGGACGATCCGTGTGCAGCAGTTGCCAGCGCGCCTGCCGCAGTCGCCGCGCCAGGATGTACTGCATCGGCGAGGTGCCGAAACGTGCGCGGAAGGCGACCAGCAGCCGGTGCACGCTCATGTCGGCGATGTCGGCGAGTTCGCTCAGCCGGATGCGGCGATCGAGCCGCGCCTCGATGTAGTCCGACAGGCGTTTCGCCTGCAGCGCGGAGAGCGCCGGCCCGCGGGGCGGTGTTTCGTGTCCGATCGAGGACCGGTAGTCGCGGAACAGGTGCTGGCGCAGCGTGTCCTGCAGGCCTTCGGCCATCATCGCGGACAGATCGTCGGGTTCGCGCGCGAGTCGAGCCAGGCGCGTGACCACCGCCAGGAAGAAGTCGTCGCGGTGCGCGAGACGCCCGCCCAGGGCGCCGAGGTCGCCGCGGGCGAGGCCGGGCAACACCACGCCGGCGTCCGGTGCGATCCGCAGTTCGGCATACGAGATGACCGTGCCCGTGGCCTGCCCGCGGTACCGGGTCCCGGCCGGGACTAGCCAGATGTCGCCGGGTGCAGGCGGCCCGTGGGCCGCGCCCAGCCCCTCGATCTCCGTTTCCAGCGAGCGCATCCCGCCGCCGAGATGGACGATGACGGTATGGCGGGGGGCATGGATCGCCCATTGCGTCGGCTGGCGGATGTCCTCGCGACACCACAGCAATTCGAGCCCCTGCCACTGCGCCTGCGACAGCACTTCGAACGGGGATGCGGCGTCGGGTGCCGGCGACGGATCCGGAGATTGCGCAAACGGGGCGGACATTCTGGAAGCCTGCGGTCGAACCCGTCCTCATCATAGCGTCCGGTTCTGCCGCGGGCGGGGCCACTCCCCCCGTCATTCGTCCCCGGAGCCATGCCATGACCGAACGCCCCCACACCCTGCAGGACAAAGTCGCGCTGATCGCCGGCGGCGGCAAGAATCTCGGCGCCCTGGTCGCCCACGGGTTCGTGGATGCCGGCGCGCGTGCGGTCGTCATCCACTACAACAGCGATGGCTCGCGCGAGGACGCCGAGCGCACCGCCGCCGAACTGCGGGCCAAGGGCGCCGAAACGCTCCTGTTCCAGGGCGATCTGTCGGTGGTCGACAACGCGGTCGCCCTGTTCGACCGGGCCAAGGCGGCGTTCGGCGCGATCGACGTGGCGGTGAACACCGCCGGGGTGGTGATCAAGAAGCCGATCCTGGAGGTCACCGAGGCCGATTACGAGCGCAGTTTCGCCGCGAACTCGAAGGCGGCGTTCTTCTTCATCCAGCAGGCCGGCCGCACCCTGGCCGATCGCGGCAAGATCATCACGATCGTCAGCTCGCTGCTGGCGGCCTATACCGATTCCTACGCGGTCTATCCGGGCAGCAAGGCCCCGGTGGAGCACTACACCCGGGCCGCTTCGAAGGAATTCGGCAAGCGCGGCATCAGCGTGAACGCGATCGGGCCCGGACCGATGGACACGTCGTTCTTCTACGGCCAGGAAAGCAAGGAATCCACCGCCTACCACGCCTCGGCCGCCGCGCTGAGCGGGTATTCGAAAACGGGGCTGACCGACATCCAGGACATCGCGCCCATCGTGACGTTCCTGGCGACCGACGGCTGGTGGATCACCGGCCAGACCCTGTTCGCCAACGGCGGTTACACCACCCGCTGATCCAAGACCGGGCCAGGCTTCGGCGGTGGAGCCTGCGTCTCCTCCACGGCATCGTCCATCGAGCATGGGCACGGTGCGACGCGCGCCGGATTCCGACACACTGCATCGCACACGCCCGTGCCACCCGCACCCCGAGACCTCCGCCATGCGCACCCTGATCTTCATCGTCGTCGGACTGGTTTTGGCCTTCGCTGTCCTTCGTTTTTCGCCGCCGGCGCGGCGCCGGCTGGCCGCAGGTGCCTTCAGCCTCGGCTGGCTGGGCGTCGTGGGATGGAATCTGCGCACGGGCCTGTCGCACGGCTATGGCCTGGACGAGGAACTGCCGATCCAGGCGGCGATCTACCTGATCCCGGTCGTCGCGGCCTGGTGGCTTGCCCGCGGCCGCAGGCCGGCGGCATGAGCGTGCGCTTCGTCCAGCCGCTGCTGCGGGCGCGCGGCGGTGCCGACAGCGGCCGCGTCGGCTTCGTCGAGCTGTTCTACGACCTGGTCTTCGTGTTCGCGATCACCCAGCTGTCGCACCTGCTGCTGGCGCATCTCGACCTCGGCGGGGTCTTGAAGGCGACGTTCCTGCTCGTCGCGGTGTGGTGGTCGTGGGTCTACACCGCGTGGGCGCTGAACTGGCTCAATCCGGATAGCGCGCCGGTGCGCCTGATGCTGTTCGCCCTGATGTTCGTCGGCCTGCTGATGTCGGCGTCGATCCCCGAGGCCTTCGGCGCCCGCGGGTTCGCGTTCGCGTGCGCCTACGCCGCGATACAGGTCGGGCGGACGGCGTTCGCCCTGTGGTGCATGCACCGCGAAGCCGGGGAGGGCCGCCAGCGCAACTTCCAGCGCATCCTGGCGTGGCTGGTGCTCTCGGCGGGATTCTGGATCGCCGGCGGGTTGCAGGCGGACGACGCGCGCTGGGGGTTCTGGCTGGTGGCGATGGGGCTGGAACTGCTCGGTCCGGTCCTGCGTTTCCGCACGCCGGGCCTCGGTGCGACCCCGACCTCCGACTGGGACGTCGACGGCGGCCACCTGGCCGAGCGCTGCGGCCTGTTCGTGATCATCGCCCTCGGCGAATCGCTGCTGGTCACCGGCGCGACCTTCGCCGGCGCCGCGTGGTCGATGGAGACCTTCCCGGCGTTCGCGACCGCCGTGCTCGCGGCGATCGCCATGTGGTGGATCTATTTCGATACCGGCGCGGTGCGCGGCCACCACCGGATCGCGCACTCGGACGATCCCGGCCGGGTGGCGCGCGTCGCCTACACCTACCTGCACCTGCTGATCGTGGCCGGCATCCTCCTGTGCGCCGTGGGCGACGAACTGGTGCTGGCGCACCCGGGCCATGCCACCGAGGCCGGCATCGTCGTGATCCTCGGCGGGCCGGTGGCCTACCTGTCGGGCGTGGGCCTGTTCAAGTGGGTCACCAACACGCGCCGGTGGCCGCCCGCCTCCCACATCGCCGGTTTGCTGGCCTTCGCGGCCGTCGCACCGTTCGCGTTCGGTCATGCCTTCGGCGCGCTCCAGCTCGCGATCCTCTCGACCGCGATCCTCGTCGGCGTCGCGATCTGGGAGAACGTGGCGCTGCGATCCGGCGCCGCCGGTCGGGCCGAGGGGCCGGACGCGACCGCCCCCTGACCTGAGGGAGGGCCGGGGGCAAGGTTCGGAGCGCGATCCCGCCGCCTTCCTACCTCCTGGAGCGCGATTCCGGCGCCATCCGCCTTCCGGAAAATCCCTGCCGGCCGACCCCGGACACGCCGTTCCGCAGGTCTCCGCGTGCGGGGAAGGGGGCTGACGAGGTAGAATGTCGCGCTTCTTCCCCTCCGGACCGGCCATGCTCCGCATCCAGGCAGAAGCGCTCACGTACGACGACGTTTCGCTCGTCCCCGCGCATTCCAACGTTCTCCCGAAGGACGTTTCCCTCGCCACCCGGCTCACCCGCGACCTGCGGCTGAATCTGCCGATCGTGTCGGCCGCCATGGATACGGTCACCGAAGCCCGCCTCGCGATCGCGATGGCCCAGCTCGGCGGCATCGGCATCATCCACAAGAACCTCACCTGGCAGCAGCAGGCCGCCGAAGTCGCGAAGGTCAAGAAATTCGAGGCCGGCGTGATCAAGGAGCCCTTCACCGTGGGCCCCGACGCCACCATCGGCGACGTGCTGAAGCTCACCCGGGCGCGCAACATCTCCGGCGTGCCGGTGGTCGACGGCGGCCAACTGGTCGGTATCGTCACCGGGCGCGACATGCGCTTCGAGAAAAAGTTGGACGACCCGGTCAGCCACATCATGACCAAGCAGGACAGGCTGGTCACGGTGCGTGAAGGCGCCAGCGACGAGGAAGTGCTGGAGCTGCTGCACAAGCACCGCATCGAGAAGGTGCTGGTGGTCAACGACGGCTTCCACCTGCGCGGCCTGATCACCGTGAAGGACATCCAGAAGAAGCGCGACAACCCCAACGCCGCCTACGACCTCAGCGAACGGCTGCTGGTCGGCGCCGCGGTCGGTGTGGGCGGCGACACCGAGCAGCGCATCGAGGCGCTGGTGGACGCCGGCGTCGACGTGATCATCGTCGACACCGCGCACGGCCATTCGCAGGGCGTGATCGACCGCGTGGCCTGGGCGAAGAAGCAGTACCCGAGCCTGCAGGTCATCGGCGGCAACATCGTCACCGGCGACGCGGCGCTGGCCCGCGTGGCCTGGGCGAAGAAGCAGTACCCGAGCCTGCAGGTGATCGGCGGCAACATCGTCACCGGCGACGCGGCGCTGGCACTGGAAGGCGCCGGTGCGGACGCGGTGAAGGTCGGCGTCGGCCCCGGTTCGATCTGCACCACCCGCATCGTCGCCGGCGTCGGCGTGCCGCAGGTCACCGCGGTGTCGATGGTCGCCGAGGCGCTGCAGGACCGCATCCCGCTGATCGCCGACGGCGGCATCCGCTATTCGGGCGACATCGGCAAGGCGATCGTCGCCGGCGCGTCGTCGATCATGATCGGCGGCCTGTTCGCCGGCACCGAGGAAGCCCCGGGCGACACCGAACTGTTCCAGGGCCGCAGCTACAAGAGCTACCGCGGCATGGGCTCGCTGGGCGCGATGGAGAAGGGGTCGAAGGACCGCTATTTCCAGGACGCCAGCGACGCCGACAAGCTGGTGCCCGAAGGCATCGAAGGCCGCGTCCCGTACCGCGGCCCGCTGGGCAACGTCGTCCACCAACTCGCCGGCGGCCTGCGCGCGACGATGGGCTACGTCGGCTGCGCCACGATCGACGACATGCGCAAGAAACCGTATTTCGTGAAGGTCACCGGCGCCGGCCAGCGCGAAAGCCACGTGCACGACGTGCAGATCACCAAGGAACCGCCGAACTATCGGATGGGGTGAGGCGACGCGCTTGCGAGCCACTGGCTCGCGCGTCGCCGAACGCCCGTCCATGGATGGACGGGCCGGGCGATCTCACGTCCGATGCAGTGCCGCCATGGATGGCATCGCGACACACGCATTTCCGTTGTCATCCCGAGCGCAGCGAGGGACCTGCTTTTTCACCTGCTTTTTCTCTTTCCGAGCAAACAGAAGCAGGTCCCTCGCTGCGCTCGGGATGACAGCGACGTTCCTATCCCAGGCTTCCCGAGTCACTGCCCCATGACCGACATCCACAGCGACAAGATCCTCATCCTTGACTTCGGCGCGCAGTACACGCAGCTGATCGCGCGACGCATCCGCGAGATCGGGGTCTACTGCGAGATCTGGGCGTGGGACCACGATCCGGCCGACATCGCCGCCTTCAACCCGAAGGGCATCATCCTCTCGGGCGGGCCGGAATCGACGACGGAAGCCGGTTCGCCGCGCGCGCCGCAGCAGGTCTACGACAGCGGGCTGCCGTTGCTCGGCATCTGTTACGGCATGCAGACGATGGCGATGCAACTGGGCGGGTTGGTCGAGGGGGGGCACCATCGTGAATTCGGTTATGCCGAAGTCGAGGTGCTCGGCGACGACAAGCTGCTCGGCGCACTCACCGATCACGCGGGCCGCAACGGTCTGGACGTGTGGATGAGCCACGGCGATCGCGTCACGAAGATTCCCGACGGCTTCAGCGTCACCGGCCGCACCGACAGCGTGCCGATCATCGCGATGGCCGACGAAGCGCGCCGCTGGTACGGCGTGCAGTTCCATCCGGAAGTGACGCACACCAAGCAGGGCGAGACGCTGCTGCGCCGCTTCGTGCTCGACATCTGCGGCTGCCAGGCGCTGTGGACGGCGGCGAACATCATCGATGACCAGATCGCGCGTGTGCGCGCGCAGGTCGGCAGCGACGAGGTGATCCTCGGCCTGTCTGGCGGCGTCGATTCGTCGGTGGTCGCGGCGCTGCTGCATCGCGCGATCGGCGAGCAGCTGACCTGCGTGTTCGTCGATACCGGCCTGCTGCGCTGGAAGGAAGGCGACCAGGTGATGGCGATGTTCGCCGAGCACATGGGCGTGAAAGTGGTTCGGGTGAACGCCGCCGACCGCTACTTCGGCGCGCTCGCCGGCGTCACCGACCCGGAAGCCAAGCGCAAGATCATCGGCAACCTGTTCGTCGAGATCTTCGAGGAAGAATCGAACAAGCTCGCCAACGCGCGCTGGCTGGCGCAGGGCACGATCTATCCGGACGTGATCGAGTCCGCCGGCAGCAAGACCGGCAAGGCGCACGTCATCAAGAGCCACCACAACGTCGGTGGCCTGCCCGAGCACATGAAACTCGGCCTCGTCGAGCCGCTGCGCGAACTGTTCAAGGACGAAGTGCGCCGCCTCGGCGTCGAACTCGGCCTGCCGCGCGAGATGGTCTACCGCCATCCGTTCCCGGGCCCGGGCCTGGGCGTCCGCATCCTCGGCGA
>JBGAFR010000005.1:0-93802 GCA_044227145.1 Lysobacteraceae bacterium | reverse complement strand
GCGTGCCGGTGCAGGTCGTCGAAGCGCCCGGGGCCAGCGTCGTGGCCGGACAGACCGCCGCCGCATCCAGCTGCGCGTCGTTGATCACGAGGCCCGTCACCGTCACGTTGCCGGTGTTGGTCACCACGAAGCTGTACGGGATCGTCGCCCCGGCCGCGCTGGCGGTCGGCGTACCGGCGATCTTGTCGATCGTCAGGCCCGGCGCCGCCGCCACGACCACGGTCGCCACCGCGCTGTCGCAGTTGGCCGGGTTCAGCGCTTCGCAGATCGTGTACGGATACGTGTAGGTGCCGGCTTCGGTCCCCGCCGCGACCGTGATCGTGCCGTCCGGGTTCATCGTG
This sequence comes from Lysobacteraceae bacterium, assembly GCA_044227145.1. Taxonomy (GTDB): domain Bacteria; phylum Pseudomonadota; class Gammaproteobacteria; order Xanthomonadales; family Xanthomonadaceae; genus Lysobacter_I. The sequence goes on along the minus strand of JBGAFR010000005.1, from coordinate 93,461 downwards.
ATGCTGCCAGACGCAGGCGTCGGCGCGACGCCCGGGGTCAGGGTGATGTCGGCCGACGTCACCGCCACGCCGTTCAGCGTGTCGTTGCCCAGCACCGAGGCGGTCGTGCCGCCACCCACACCGCTGACGGGCGGGAAGCTGTCATCGACGGCATCGATCGCCGCCGCACCCACGGTCACCGTGACAGTCGCCGTGTCGCAGTTCGTCGGGTTCAGCTGCTCGCAGATCCGGTACACGAGCGTGTAGGTGCCCGCCGGGGTGCCCGGCGCCACGTTCACCGCACCCGTCGCCGGATCGATCGTGACGTTCGGATTGCTCGTCGACACCTGGCTGATCGTCACCGTCGCGAGGGTGGCCGGCACGCCGTTCAGCGTGTCATTGACCAGCACGTTCGGCACCGCCGTACCGCCGGCCGCACCGTTCGCCACCGTGCCGGTGTCGTCCACCGCATCGATCACCGCTGCACCCACCGTGACGGTCACCGTCGCGGTATCGCAGTTCGTCGGGTTGAGGATCTCGCAGATCCGGTACACGAGCGTGTACGTGCCCGCAGGCGTGCCCGGCGCCACGTTCACCGCACCCGTCGCCGGATCGATCGTGACGTTCGGATTGCTCGTCGACACCTGGCTGATCGTCACCGTCGCGAGGGTGGCCGGCACGCCGTTCAGCGTGTCGTTGACCAGCACGTTCGGCACCGCCGTACCGCCGGCCGCACCGTTCGCCACCGTGCCCGTGTCGTCTACGGCATCGATCACCGCTGCACCCACCGTGACGGTCACCGTCGCGGTATCGCAGTTCGTCGGGTTCAGCTGCTCGCAGATCCGGTACACGAGCGTGTACGTGCCCGCCGGGGTCCCCGGCGCCACGTTCACCGCGCCCGTCGCCGGATCGATCGTGACATTCGGATTGCTCGTCGACACCTGGCTGATCGTCACCGTCGCGAGGGTGGCCGGCACGCCGTTCAGCGTGTCATTGACCAGCACGTTCGGCACTGCCGTACCACCGGCCGCACCGTTCGCCACCGTGCCCGTGTCGTCTACGGCATCGATCACCGCTGCACCCACGGTCACCGTGACCGTCGCCGTGTCGCAGTTCGTCGGGTTCAGCTGCTCGCAGATCTGGTAGACCAGCGTGTACGTGCCCGCAGGCGTGCCCGGCGCCACGTTCACCGCACCCGTCGCCGGGTTCAGCGTCACGTTCGGGTTCGTCGTGCTCACCTGCGTCAGCGTCACCGTCGCCAGCGTCGCCGGACTACCGTTCAGGGTGTCGTTCACCAGCACGTTCGGCACCGCCGTTCCGCCGGCCGCACCGCTCGCCACCGTGCCCGTGTCGTCCACCGCGTCGATCGCCGCCGCATTGACCGTGACGGTCGCCGTAGCCGTGTCGCAGTTCGTCGGGTTCAGCACTTCGCAGATCGTGTACGGATACGTGTACACACCCGCCGTCGTCCCAGGCGCGATCGTGATCGTGCCATCGGCATTCATCGTGATCGAACCCGCAGCCGGCGTCGGCGCCGCGCCCGGGGTCAGCGTCACGTTCCCGCCCACGCCCACCGTCGCCGCGCTGCCGCCCAGGGTGTCGTTGACCAGCACGCTCGGCGTGGTCGCACCCGCGGCACCGTTCACCGGGCCGTAGCTGTCGTCCACCGCATCGATCGTCGCCGCACCCACGGTCACCGTGACGGTCGCCGTGTCGCAGTTCGTCGGGTTGAGGATCTCGCAGATCCGGTACACGAGCGTGTAGGTGCCCGCCGGGGTGCCCGGGGCCACCACTACCGCACCCGTCGCCGGGTTCAGCGTCACGTTCGGGTTCGTTGTCGACACCTGCGTCAGCGTCACCGTCGCCAGCGTCGCCGGACTACCGTTCAGCGTGTCGTTGACCAGCACGTTCGGCACCGCCGTTCCGCCGGCCGCACCACTCGCCACCGTGCCCGTGTCGTCCACCGCGTCGATCGCCAGGGCAGTGACGGTGATCGGGGGCACGGTCGACGTGTTGTTGCCGGGGTTCGGATCCGTCGTGCCCACCGGCACGGTCACGGTCGCGGTGTTCGCGCCGATCGTGTTCGGGGTGGTGACAGGTGCCGTACCGGTGACCGTGATGGTGACGGCATTGCCGGCACCGGCCGCGATGTCGACGTTCAGCGCGACATTGCCGCTGCCGCTCGCCGTGCCGCAGGCCGCACTGCCGGTCGCAGCGCAGCTCCAGGTCACGCCGGTCAACTGGGCCGGCACGGTATCCGAGACCGACGCCCCCGCGAGATCGGACGGGCCGGCATTGGTGACGACCAGCTGATAGGTCACCGTGCCGCCTGCCGCGACCGGGCTCGCCGTCAGCAGCGTCTTGCTGATGGCCGCATCCGCGGTGGTCGCGCTGGGCGTGCTCGAGGTCGAACTGTTGTTGCCGGGGGTCGGATCGGAGGTCGTCGACGTCACCGTCGCCGTATTGGCGAGGTTGCCGGTGAAGTTCGCCGCCAGCGTGCCGGTGATCGTGTAGGTGCGCGTCGCGCCATTGGCGACGGTACCGAAATTGCAGGTGACATTCTGGCCGGCGATCGTGCACGACGCGCTGTCGGCGCCACCGACCGCGAGGCCGGTCACCGCCGCAGGCACCGTATCGGCCGTCTGCACGCCCGCTGCATCCGACGGACCGTTGTTCGTCACCGTGATCGTCCAGGTCACCGTCTGACCGGGGACCGCCGGGTTCGGCGTGGCCTGCGACTTCACGATCGCGACATCGGCGCTCGGATCCACCGGCGTCGGGCCGGCGGTGCTGGTGCAGTGCGCCGCCGCCGGGCAGGTCGGATCGCCACCGCCGGAGACGGTGGCGGTGTTGGTGACGCTCGGCGCCGCAGCGGCCGTCGGCGTCACCGGGATCACGAAGCTCGTGCTGGCGGAAGCCGCGAGACCGCTCGGAATCGTGCAGGTCACCGTCTGGCCGGCCGCGGTGCAGCCCGCCGGCAGCGTGCCGATCGTCAGCGAGGCCGGAATCGTGTCGGTGATGGTCGCCGCGGCCGTCGTCGCCGCCGTGCCGGTATTCGTCACCTGCAGCGTGTAGCTGGCCGCCACGCCCACCGTCCACGGACTGGCGCTGGCCGTCTTCTGCAGCGTGAGTTCGGCGCCGCCGACCGGCGTCGGGCCGGCCGTGCTGGTGCAGTGCGCGGCTGCCGGGCAGGTCGGATCGCCACCGCCGGAGACGGTGGCTGTGTTGGTCACGCTCGGCTGCGCCGCAGCCGTCGGTGTCACCGGGATCACGAAGCTCGTGCTGCCGCCCGCAGCGAGACCCGCCGCGATTGTGCAGGTCACCGTCTGGCCCGCGGCCGTGCAGCCCGCCGGCAGCGTGCCGATGGTCAGACCCGTCGGGATCGTGTCGGTGATGGTGCTCGCCGCCGTCGTCGCTGCCGTGCCGGTGTTCGACACCTGCAGCGTGTAGCTGGCCGGGACACCGACCGTGAACGAAGCGGCAGACGCCGTCTTCGTCAGCGTCAACTCCGGCGCATTCACCGGCGTCGGGCCGGCGGTGCTGGTGCAGTGCGCGGCCGCCGGGCAGGTCGGATCGCCGCCGCCGGACACCGTCGCCGTATTCGTCACGCTCGGCTGCGCCGCAGCCGTCGGCGTCACCGGGATCACGAACGACGTGCTGCCGCCCGCGGCGAGACCCGCCGCAATCGTGCAGGTCACCGTCTGGCCGGCCGCCGCGCAACCCGCAGGCAGCGTGCCGATGGTCAAGCCCGTCGGGATCGTGTCGGTGATCGTCGCCGCGGCCGTCGTCGCGACGCCGCCCGTGTTGCTCACCTGCAGCGTGTAGGCCGCCGAAGCGGTCTTGGTCAACGTCAGCAGCGGCGGCGGCGGCGGCACGTTCACGCAGGTCGTGTTGTCGGCCGTGCTGCCGTTTTCCTGCCCGCCGGGCAACGCCGCCTCGTTGTACAGGCCATCGCCCGGATTGGGCGTCGGCGAACAGGTCGACGCCGGGTTGTTGTCGGCGTAGCTGAAGGTGAAGGTGACGTTGAACGTGTGGGTGACGCCGGCCCCGATGGCCGTGTTGGCCGGTGCGATCGGGAAGCTGCTGACGCCGGGGTTGGCGCCGCCCGGAGGCGCGCCCGTCCCGCTGGTCGTCCAGGTGGCGCCCAGGACGTTGAGGTTGGCCGAGAACACGGCACCGTCGAACAGCGGGCCGTAAGTGCCCGCCGCACTACCACTGTTGGTGACCGTGACCACGTAGTCGACGGTATAGATGCCCGTCGGCGAGGGACCGGTCACGGCGCCGGTGGTCTTGGCGACGTTGATGTCCACGCGGTCGACCGCCGTGGTGACACTGCTAGTGCAATGCGCCGCCGCCGGGCAGGTCGGATCGCCGCCGCCGGAGACGGTCGCGGTGTTGGTGACGCTCGCCGCAGCGGATGCCGTCGGAGTCACAGGAATCACGAAGCTCGTGTTCGCACTGGCCGCCAGGCCCGCCGCGATCGTGCAGGTCACTGTCTGACCCGCGCTCGTGCAGCCCGCCGGCAGCGTGCCTATCGTCAGACCGGTCGGGATCGTGTCGGTGATGGTTGCGGTCGCAGTGGTCGCCGCCGTGCCGGTGTTCTGCACCGACAGCGTGTAGCTCGCAGGCACGCCGACCGTGAACGAAGCGGCCGAAGCGGTCTTCGTCAGCGTCAGCACCGGCGCATTCACCGGCGTCGGACCTGCCGTGCTCGTGCAGTGCGCGGCTGCCGGGCAGGTCGGATCACCGCCGCCGGACACCGTCGCCGTGTTGGTCACGCTCGGCTGCGCCGCAGCCGTCGGCGTCACCGGGATCACGAACGGCGTGCTGCCGCCCGCGGCCAGGCCGCTCGGAATGGTGCAGGTCACCGTCTGGCCCGCCGCGGTGCAGCCCGCAGGCAGCGTGCCGATGGTCAGACCGGTCGGGATCGTGTCGGTGATCGTCGAAACGGCCGTCGTCGCCGCCGTGCCGGTGTTCTGCACCGACAGCGTGTAGCTCGCAGGCACGCCGACCGTGAACGAAGCGGCGCTCGCCGTCTTCGTCAGCGTCAGCACCGGTGCGTTCACCGGCGTCGGGCCCGCAGTGCTGGTGCAATGCGCGGCCGCCGGGCAGGTCGGATCGCCACCGCCCGTGACGCTCGCGGTGTTGGTCACGCTCGGCTGCGCCGCCGTCGTCGGCGTCACCGGAATCACGAACGACGTGCTGCTGCCCGCGGCGAGGCCCGCCGCGATCGTGCAGGTCACTGTCTGACCCGCACTCGTGCAGCCCGCCGGCAACGTGCCGATGGTCAGACCGGTCGGGATCGTGTCGGTGATCGTCGACACCGCCGTCGTCGTCGCCGTGCCGGTGTTCGACACCTGCAGCGTGTAGCTGGCCGGGACACCAACCGTGAAGCTCGCCGCCGAGGCGGTCTTCGTCAGCGTCAGCACCGGCGCATTCACCGGCGTCGGACCCGCCGTGCTGGTGCAATGCGCCGCCGCCGGGCAGGTCGGATCACCACCACCGGACACCGTCGCCGTGTTGGTCACGCTCGGCTGCGCCGCCGTCGTCGGCGTCACCGGGATCACGAAGCTCGTGCTGCCGCCCGCGGCCAGGCCGCTCGGAATGGTGCAGGTCACTGTCTGGCCCGCGGCCGTGCAGCCCGCAGGCAGCGTGCCGATCGTCAGACCGGTCGGGATCGTGTCGGTGATCGTGGAAATAGCCGTCGTCGCCGCCGTGCCGGTGTTCGACACCTGCAGCGTGTAGCTGGCCGGGACGCCCACCGTGAACGAAGCGGCCGAAGCGGTCTTCGTCATCGTCAGCACCGGCGCGTTCACCGGCGTCGGACCGGCCGTGCTGGTGCAATGCGCCGCCGCCGGGCAGGTCGGATCGCCACCGCCGGACACCGTCGCCGTGTTGGTCACGCTCGGCTGCGCCGCAGCCGTCGGCGTCACCGGAATCACGAACGACGTGCTGCTGCCCGCGGCGAGGCCCGTCGCGATCGTGCAGGTCACTGTCTGGCCCGCCGCGGTGCAGCCCGCAGGCAGCGTGCCGACGGTCAGACCCGTCGGGATCGTGTCAGCGATCGTCGACACGGCCGTCGTCGCCGCCGTGCCGGTGTTCGACACCTGCAGCGTGTAGCTGGCCGGGACACCGACCGTGAAGCTCGCCGCCGAGGCGGTCTTGGTCAGCGTCAGCACCGGTGCGTTCACCGGCGTCGGACCCGCCGTGCTCGTGCAGTGCGCGGCCGCCGGGCAGGTCGGATCGCCACCGCCCGTGACGCTCGCCGTGTTGGTCACGCTCGGCTGCGCCGCAGCCGTCGGCGTCACCGGGATCACGAAGCTCGTGCTGCCGCCCGCGGCGAGGCCCGCCGCGATCGTGCAGGTCACCGTCTGGCCGGCCGCCGTGCAGCCCGCAGGCAGCGTACCGATCGTCAGGCCCGTCGGGATCGTGTCGGTGATCGTCGAAACAGCCGTCGTCGCGGCGGTGCCGGTGTTGCTCACCTGCAGCGTGTAGCTCGCAGGCACGCCGACCGTGAACGAAGCGGCCGAAGCTGTCTTCGTCAGCGTCAGCACCGGCACGTTCACCGGCGTCGGGCCGGCCGTGCTGGTGCAGTGCGCGGCCGCCGGACAGCTCGGATCGCCGCCGCCGGACACCGTCGCCGTATTCGTCACGCTCGGCTGCGCCGCAGCCGTCGGCGTCACCGGGATCACGAACGACGTGCTGCCGCCCGCAGCGAGACCCGCCGCGATCGTGCAGGTCACCGTCTGACCTGCAGCGGTGCAGCCCGCAGGCAGCGTGCCGATCGTCAGGCCCGTCGGGATCGTGTCGGTGATCGTCGAAACAGCCGTCGTCGCGGCGGTGCCGGTGTTGCTCACCTGCAGCGTGTAGCTCGCAGGCACGCCGACCGTGAACGAAGCGGCCGAGGCGGTCTTCGTCAGCGTCAGCACCGGCGCATTCACCGGCGTCGGACCCGCCGTGCTGGTGCAGTGTGCCGCCGCCGGGCAGGTCGGATCACCGCCGCCGGACACCGTCGCTGTATTCGTCACGCTCGGCTGCGCCGCAGCCGTCGGCGTCACCGGGATCACGAAGCTCGTGCTGCTACCCGCAGCGAGGCCCGCCGCGATCGTGCAGGTCACCGTCTGGCCCGCACTCGTGCAGCCCGCAGGCAGCGTGCCGATCGTCAGACCCGTCGGGATCGTGTCGGTGATCGTCGACACCGCCGTCGTCGCGGCGGTGCCGGTGTTGCTCACCTGCAGCGTGTAGCTCGCAGGCACGCCCACCGTGAACGAAGCGGCGCTCGCCGTCTTCGTCAGCGTCAGTTCCGGGCGATTGACGGTGGTACCAGCCGTGCTGGTGTTGTTGCCAGCGCAGGCGACCGGCGAACCCGAGCAGTCCGGATCGCTGACGCCGGTCGGCGGCAGCACGGTGGCAGTGTTGGTGATGCTGGCAGCCGTCGCATTGCCGACGGTGCAGACGATGGTCAGCGTCGCGCTGCCGCCGTTGGCGAGGGCGAGCCCCGTCCAGGTGCCGGTGCCGGTCGCGCCCGGCGCGATGCTGCCGACATTGAAGGTGCCGCCGGAGGGCGTGTAGGTGCAGCCGGTCAGGCCGGCGGGCAGGCTTTCCTGGATCGAGAACGTGTCGCTGGCGAGGATGGCGCTGGGGCCGCCGTTGGTGACCGTGAGGGTGTAGCTGAGGGTCTGGCCGAGGATCACCGGATTCGGCGTCGCCGTCTTGGCGAGCGCGAGGTTGGCGTTGCGGACGACGGCGTCGCTGTCGGTCGCGCTGTTGTTGGCGTTGTTCGGGTCGGTGACGGTGGCCGGCGGCGCGATCGATGCCGTATTGACCGCGGTCTGCGACCAGGCGGCCGGGCTCGCGACGAGCGTGGCGGCGAACAGTGCGAAGGCGACGATCGAACGGCGCGCGGTTTCGGCGATGCAAGTCGGTTTGGCCAGCACTGAAACTCCCCCTGGGTCCGGCCGCGAATCGGCCGCCCCGTTCACCCGTAGAAGCGACGCGAGTCCCCGCGCGCCGCCATGTTGTCGATTGCCATGCAGACCGCCCGTCGAGCGCAGGCCCTTCGGGCGGAGCAGGCATCACCGTGCGCGGACCCGGCAGACCGGGTGCGGCAGGCTTTTCAACCGCGATTACCGTCTTTCCTGTTGCCATGGCGCGGCAAACAAGATTCGTGCCAATTACCGGAATTGCGTCACGAAAAATACGCAACCCGCTGATCCATTGCAGGTTTTCTTGTCCCCGAAAGCTCCACCATTCATCTGATGGTGTCAGCGTATTTGGTCACATTTTGCACCATTTCCGCCGACCTCGTCCCGCTTCGCTGGGCACATCCGTCCGGTAGCGTATGCATGTCGACCCCGTGCCGACCGCGCCACGATCGCCCAACCCTCTGTTCCTGCTAGAATTTTTGCATCCGGTTCGCCGGCCACTCTCCCCGCATTCGCCATGCGCCGACCGCCTGCGGTCGCCGCCAAGGACGCTCCTCCCATGTCGCAGCCCTCCGCCCTTCGCCCGGCCCCCTCGCCGGCCGTCGACCACGCCTACACCCTGGACGACAAGTTCACCCGGACCGAGGGCCGCATCTATCTGTCGGGCGTGCAGGCGCTGGTCCGGCTGCCGCTGATGCAGCGGCTGCGCGACCAGGCGGCCGGCCTGAACACCGCCGGCTTCATCAGCGGATACCGCGGCAGCCCGCTGGGCGGCTTCGACCTGGAGTTGTGGAAGGCGAAGAAGCATCTGGCCGCCGCTGGCGTGAAGTTCACTCCCGGCCTCAACGAGGACCTGGGTGCCACGATGGTCTGGGGCACGCAGCAGACCAACCTGTTCCCGGGCGCGAAGGTCGATGGCGTGTTCGGCATGTGGTACGGCAAGGGCCCGGGCGTGGATCGCTGCGGCGACGTGTTCAAGCACGCCAATGCCGCCGGCACCTCGAAGTTCGGCGGCGTGCTGGCGATGGCGGCCGACGACCACGCCTGCCGCAGTTCGACCCTCCCCCACGGCAGCGAAGGCGAATTCCAGTCGGCGCTGATGCCGGTGCTGAACCCCGCCGGCGTGCAGGACATCCTCGACATGGGCCTGATCGGCTGGGCGATGTCGCGTTACACCGGCCGCTGGGTGGGCTTCAAGACGATCGCGGAAACCGTGGAATCGTCGGCGTCGGTCGACGTGAACCCGCTTGCGCTGCAGATCGTCACGCCGGACGACTTCGAGATCCCGCCGGGCGGCCTCAACATCCGCTGGCCCGATCCACCGCTGGACCAGGAGATGCGCCTGCATCGTTACGCGGTGAAGGCCGCGCAGGCGTTCGCGCGCGCCAATCGCCTCGATCGCGTGGTGATCGATTCGCCGAACGCGCGACTGGGCATCGTCACCACCGGCAAGAGCTATCTCGACGTGCTGCAGGCGCTGGAATACCTGGGCCTGGACGCGCGCGCCTGCGCGGACCTCGGTATCCGCGTGTACAAGGTCGGCATGACCTGGCCGCTGGAGCCGATGGGCATCCGCGCGTTCGCGCGCGGGCTGCAGGACATCGTGGTGGTCGAGGAGAAGCTTGGCTTCATCGAGAGCCAGATGAAGGAGCTGTTCTACAATTTCGACGGCATCAATCTCGACAACAGCCGTCCGAGCATCGTCGGCAAGTTCGACGAAAGCGGCGCGTGGATCCTGCCCAGCACCGGCGAGCTGACGCCGGCGACGATCGCCGGCGTGATCGGCCGGCGCATCCAGCGCTTCCACGCCAGCGAGCGCATCGAGAACGTGATGCAGTGGATGGCGGAGAAGGAAGGCGAGCTCGCGCTGCCGCGCGCCAGCTTCCCGCGCGTGCCGCACTACTGCAGCGGCTGCCCGCACAACACCTCGACCAAGGTGCCGGAAGGCTCGCGCGCGCTCGGCGGCATCGGTTGCCACTACATGGTCACGTGGATGGACCGCAACACCGACACCTTCACCCACATGGGCGGCGAAGGCGTGACCTGGTGCGGGCAGGCGGCGTTCACCGAGAACGAGCACGTCTTCCAGAACCTCGGCGATGGCACGTATTTCCATTCCGGCTCGCTGGCGATCCGCCAGTCGATCGCCGCCGGCGTCAACATCACCTACAAGATCCTCTACAACGACGCGGTCGCGATGACCGGCGGCCAGCCGGTCGACGGCACGCTGACCGTGCCGCAGATCGCGCAGCAGATGCGCGCCGAGGGCGCGTACACGATCGTGGTGGTCAGCGACGACATCCTGAAGTGGACGCGCCAGCGCTACCTGTTCCCGAACGACGTCGAGTTCTTCGACCGTCGCGAACTGGATGAGGTGCAGAAGAAGCTGCGCAAGACCAAGGGCGTCAGCATCCTGATCTACGACCAGACCTGCGCCACCGAGAAGCGCCGCCGCCGCAAGCGCGGCAAGCTGGTCGATCCGCAGAAGCGCGTGGCGATCAACTCGCTGGTCTGCGAAGGCTGCGGCGACTGCGGCGTGAAGAGCTTCTGCGTGTCGGTGCTGCCGAAGGAAACCGAATACGGACGCAAGCGCGACATCGACCAGAGCAACTGCAACAAGGACTACAGCTGCGTCGAGGGCTTCTGCCCGAGCTTCGTCACCGTGCACGGCGGCCAGCTGCGCAAGGGGAACAAGGTAAACGCCGCGGACCGCCTCGCCGACCTGCCGATGCCCGCGTTCGCCAGCGCACTCGATCGTCCCTGGAACATCCTCATCACCGGCGTCGGCGGCACCGGCGTGGTGACGATCGGCGCATTGCTGGGCATGGCCGGCCATCTCGAAGGCAAGGGCGCGACCGTGCTCGACCAGACCGGCCTCGCGCAGAAGGGCGGCGCGGTGACCACGCACATCCGCCTGGCGCGCGCGCCGGACGATATCCACGCGGTGCGCATCGCCGCGGGTGAAGCCGACCTCGTGCTCGGCTGCGACATGGTCGTGGTCAACGACTACTGGGCGCTGTCGAAGATCCGCGGCGACCGCTCCCACGTCGTGCTCAACAGCTACGAGGCGATGCCCGGCACCTTCACCACGCGCCCCGACATGCAGTTCCCGGCGGCCGACATCGTCGCCGCCGTGCGCACCGCACTGGGCGGCCAGGAGCCCTCGCTGGTCGACGCCACCCAGCTCGCCACCGCGCTGATGGGCGACGCGATCGCGGCCAACCTCTTCATGCTCGGCTACGCCTGGCAGCGCGGACTGGTGCCGATCTCCTTCGATGCGCTGATGCGCGCGGTCGAACTCAACGGCGCCGCGGTACAGATGAACAAGACCGCGTTCTCGTGGGGCCGCCTCGCCGCGATCGACCTGCCTGCGGTCGTCGCGGCCGCCGGCATCGTCAAGAACGCGCCGACGCCCGCCGAAGCCACGCCGCACGCGCTGCCGCTGCTGGCGCCGACGCCGTCGGAAGGACACGAATCCGGCCTCAACCCGCAGGCCGCGAACCTGCGCGACGCGCAGGAACTGCGCCACGTGCCGGCCAGCGGTGGCGGCGATGCATTCGCGCCGCTCGACGACACGCGCCTGTCGCGATCGCTCGACGAACTCATCGCCCGCCGTACCGCCTTCCTCACCGACTACCAGGACGCCGCGTACGCGAAGCGTTACGTCGATCTCGTCGCGAAGGTGCGCGCGGCCGAGCAGGCGAAGGCGCCGGGCGCCACCGACCTGTCGGAAGCCGTCGCTCGCTACGCGTTCAAGCTGATGGCGTACAAGGACGAATACGAAGTGGCGCGCCTGTATACCAGCGGCGACTTCCAGCGCCGCCTGCAGCAGCAGTTCGAGGGCGACTACACGCTGCGCTTCCATCTCGCGCCGCCGCTGCTGGCGAAGAAGGACGCGCAGGGCCGCCTGATCAAGCAGGAATACGGCCCGTGGATGCTGAAGGCGTTCGGCCTGCTGGCGAAGCTGCGCAGCCTGCGCGGCGGCACCTTCGACGTGTTCGGCTACACCGAGGAACGGAGGATGGAGCGGCAGCTGATCGCCGACTACTTCGCCACCGTCGACACGCTGCTGGCGAAGCTCGATGCCGGCAACGCCGCCCTCGCCGCCGAGATCGCCTCGGTGCCGGAACACATCCGCGGCTTCGGCCACGTCAAGGAAGCGCACCTGCACAAGGCGAAGGCGCGTCTAGCCGACCTCATGGCGAAGTGGAACGCGACGCCGGCGGAGACGCGCGCGGCGGCATGAGCCGCCGCGTCGCCCTCAGCTGCGCCGCACCCAGCGGGCGTAGCCGGCTTCGCGCTCGGCCTCGCTGTAGAAGTGACGCATGAAGGGCGTGTCGTAGAGCCGCGACAGCAGGTTCCCCGGCATGCGGAACTCGCGCATGATCCGGCGATACAGGTCGGAATAGCCCTTGCCGCCGCCGACGTTGCGGTGGGGCATGCGCAGTTGCGGCAGTTCGAGGAACGCCGCGAGCGGCGCCTCCATCCGCGGCAGGTCTTCCTGCCGGTAGATGAACAGTTCGATGCCCGGATGGTCGATGCGCGCGCAGCCGGCCGCGTGGTCGAAGGGATGGGCGTAGACATCGAGGCCGCAATAGTAGCGATGCTCGAACCAGCGCAGGCCGTTCTGGCACATCGGCCAGAAGCGCTCCTCGACCAGCGCCACCGCGTCGGCCTCGTTGAGCGTCGATTCGCCGTGGTACTGGAACAGCCCCGACAGCGCCCAGGACACGATCTCGCGCGTGGCCGAGATCACCTTCACCGGCCGCGGACGCTCGTGCACGAGGATGCGCGAGTACGGCAGCCGGTTCGACGGATAGCCGGTGACGATGTCCGTGGCCCAGTGCAGGTGGATCACGCCGCCGTCGTAACCGGCGTCGCCGAGCGCGGCGGCGATCGAGTGCGAGCCGACCTTGCCCATCTGGTATACGTGCAGCGCGGCGTCGTACAGCCAGGCGCTGCCCGGGTTGGGAATGCGCTCTTCGTACCAGCCGTGGTAGCAGTAATGGATCTGCGCGGCGGCATCGGTCGGCAGTTCCAGTTCCGGGTAGCGCTCGCGGTAGAAACCGGGGTCGAAACCGTCGAGGCGCTTGGGATCGAAGATCCGGCGCTCGTAGTAGCCCTGGTGGAAGAAATGGTGGAAGGCGTGTTCCTCGCCTTCGCCGGTCAGCGCCACGTCGGGATTGGCGACGAGATATTCGCGCCAGCGGAAATCGCGCAGGATGCGGCCCGCGTAGGGCGACTGGTAGAGGATCGGCAGCGCCGGCGGCGGAATCTTCGGCGGCTGCAGGTCGATCGAGAACGCAAACTCGGTGGCGTCGCTGTCCGGCGACACAGCGTGGATGCGCGCGACCAGATCGGGATGCGCCTCCACGGCGATCGGGGCCGGCACAGGCGCCGCCGCCAGGGCATCGTGCCACGTCGCGGCATCGCCGTTCTCGGCAACGGGCTGGCGGCGCCAGCGGACCGAGCGGACAAGCTGCACGAACGACATCTTCGGACGTTGCACCGCCTCGCCATCGACATCGCCCACCAGCACCGGGCCGGTCTCCCCCGACGCCACCACGACCAGATCGCCGACGGCGATGTCCTGCTCGAAGCGTCGATCGCGCTCGATCGACGCGTCGTCGGGGATCGGTTGCAGGGGGAGCGCGCAGCACGCCCGACGCTGGAAGTCTTCGACGGTCTCGGGATCGACTGCGCCGAACCACCAGATGTTGTGCTGCCGCATGCCTGTCTCCATCCTGAACCGCCCCTTCGAACGCATCGAAGCGACGGTCGTTGACCTGGAGACCACGGACACACACACGGAACGCGCATGCAGCACGGACTCGCGTCCGTCCCCGAAATCTCCTCGGGCCCGCACCGGGGTGCGCGGGCTCGCGTCGACAGTCTACGCCGTGAGGCGTCGGATGACATCCCCGTGACAGCACGATGGCTTCACAGGCGGGCGAAGCGATCCAGCGCCTTTTCCGCTTGGCCGCGTTCGTAGTCGCCCATCGTCCGCGCCACCGCGCGATATGCCTCGATCAGCTGCGGATCGTCGGGCATGGCTGCGGCCAGCGTGCCCAGCACCTGTCCGCGTTCGTAGTCCGAGCCGATCCCGCCCGCGCTGCGCAGGATCGCGCGACTGCGGGCGAGGTCCGGCGCGGACGCGGCGATGAACGCCAGCAGCGCCTCGCGCTTGTCGTAGTCCGAACCGATCCCGTCGATCGCCGCGATGAACGCCGCATCCGGCAGCGGCACGCCGCTGGCCGCAGCGGTCTGCAGCGTGGATCTGCGTTCGTAGTCGCTGCCCATCCCGCGCATCGCCTCCAGCGCCAGCGTCACCGCTTGCGGCCGCGGCGTGCCGCGCGTCATCGCCGCCTGCAGCGTGCGCTGGCGATCGTAATCGCTGCCGATGCCCTGCAGCGCCCGCGACCACGCCGCAGCCACGGGACCGTCGAACGGCAGCTTGTCCGTCGCGGAGATCAGCCACTCGGCGCGATCGTAGTCCGACCCCATCCCGGCCGCGATCGACAGCAGCGACACCTGCTGCTCCTGCGTCAGGCTGGTCCGCGCGAGCGCGGCGTCCAGCGCGCGACGCTTGTCGTAGTCCGAGCCGATCGCCTGCAGCAGCGTCATCGCCTGTGCGGTCTGCACCGCGTCCGCGTTCGCCTGTGCGAAGAATTGCGCGAGGTATTCGGCGCGCACGCCGTCGGCATCGATCTTCGCGATCTCTTCCAGCAGTCGCGGCACGCCGCCCGCGGCCAGCAGGCGCGCGGTCCGCGCTTCGGCGTCGAAGCCGCTGACCCGGTAGATCTCCGGAATGCGCGCCGCGAGCCAGGCCTGCGCGGCGGCATCGAAGGGTGCCTCGACGCCGTCGACGGTGTAGGTCCGCTGCGGCGCGCCGCCACCGCCGACCATGCGCAGATGGCGGGTGATGCCGGCGTGACGCTGCGCGATGTCGAGCACCGCGCCGTCGCCGACCTTCGCCACCGCACGCTCGTCGTCGGTGAAGGCGACGTCACCGTCGATGGTCACGGTCAGCGTGTCGCCCCGCACCGGCATGTCGCCGCGTACGCGATAGGTGCTGTCGCCGTTGCGCAGCGTGATCGACAGCGGATGCGCGTCGAACAGGTCGGCGATCCGGCCGGGGCGGGCGATCACGATCACGCCGGGCAGCGCGACCAGCACCAGCGCCACGACCGCGATGACGAGCCAGCGACGCCGCGCGGTCGGCGCGGACGCGGTGTCGTCGCGGCGTTCGAGCAGGGCGCGCACGCGCTCGACGATGCCGCCGCGATGTTCGGCCATGGCCAGCGCGAGGCCGGCGGCAGGCAGCGCACGCGCCTGTGGATGCGCGGCACGGGCGAGGCACTCGGCGAGACATTCGGCGAGCGCCCGCGCGCCGCCGCGACCGGCCGCGGTGCGGTCGCACAGCGTCTCGGCCAGCGCCTCGAGGCGCTGGCGGGCGCGCCAGGCCAGCGGATGGAAGAACAGCGGCGCCAGCGCCAGCCGCTGCAGCAGGCGCCAGCGCGGGTCGCGTCGCTGCAGGTGCGCCAGTTCGTGCGCGAGCATTGCGCGTCGCTGCGCGGCATCGAGGCCTTCGGCCCAGCGCGGCAACAGGATCGCGCCGGGCAGGGCCACGGGGCTGTCGAGCATCGGCAGCAGGCGCAGTGCGGGCACGGGCAGTTGCAGTTCCCGCGCGAGATCGCGCAGCGTCGCCTCCAGCACCGGCGAGGCCACGGCGCCATCGCGCAGCGCCCGCCGGCGCAGTCGCCGCAAGGCGCGCCACTGCCGCAGCAAGCGCAATGCGAAGAATGCGGTGCCCAGCGCCCACGCGAGCAGTGCGAACGCGATGGCATCGGTCGCCAGCGGCAACGCGATCGCCGGCGTCCGCATCGGACGGGCGTCGTACAGCGTCCCGATCGGCGCTGCCGGTACCACGTTGGCCGTCGCCGACGTCGTCTCGGGTGTTGCTGCGCTCGTCGTCGCGGACGCGGGCAGCGGCGCAGCGGCTGCGGGCGATCCTGCCGGCAGGATCGCGATGCGGGCCTCGGCCGGCGCATGCGCGCCCGGCATCGGCAGCGCCTGCAATCCGGCGGACATGAACGCCCCGAACAGCGCCAGCCGCCAGGCGAATTCCGCCCAGCCCGGATGCTTCAACGCGCCCGCGCGCTCCAGCGCCCAGGCGAGGGCGAGCAGCAGCGTCGCGTGCAGCACGAAGGCCATCAGCAGGCCGGCCATCGCCGACAGCGAAGGCGCATGGGCGGCGACCGCTGCGAGGAAGGAAGCGATCGTGTCGTCCATCACGGCGTCCCTCCCTGGTCCTCGCCGTCGCCGGCGAGCAGCGCACGCACCTGTTCGAGATCGCCCGGCGCGACTTCGCGCTCGCTGACCAGGTGCGCCAGCAGCGCCTTCGAATCCCCGCGGAACACCTGGGAGATCAGGCTGGAGACCATGCTGCGCCTGACCTGGGCCTCGGTCACGCACGCCCGGTAGACCAGCTGTCGGCCTTCGCGCCGGGATTCGACCACGCCGCGCTTCTCCAGACGGGTGAGCAGCGTCGCCACGGTGGTGTGGGCCAGGTCGCGGTCGGCGAGCGCCGCGGTCGCGTCGGCCACGTTCAGCTCGCCGGCCCGCCACAGCACCCGCATGAGGTCGAGCTGCAGGTCGCTCAACACGATGTCTTCGGCCATGCCGATGTTCCTCTACAACTGTAGTACTACATTTGTAGAATTGAATCGCCCGGCTGTCAAGCGCCCATGGCGCCGCCCGTCGGCACGGCGTCGAAGACACGGCGACAGGCATGCGCCGACACGCGGAGCGGCACCACGGACACGCGCGCCCGGGCGGCCACGGGGGGGCAGCGCTTTACGAATTCGTACGCACGGCATGCATACTGCGTGCATCGTCCACGGCAAGGACACGCCATGTCGTCGCCGCTTCCGCTGTTCGCCCTGCTCACGGTCGCCGCCTGCGCGCCGGTCGCGCCGCAGGAGACGCCCCCGCAGACCCCGGCGCCGAACGCCGCCGACGCTGCCACGGAGCCGCAGATCCGGGTCGGTCCCGGCCTCGACGGCCCGGCCTGCGATGCCGACCGTGCCCAGGCCTTCGTCGGCCGCATGGCAGACGCGGACACCCAGCAGGCCGCGATGGCCGCCAGCGGCGCGAAGGTGGTGCGGGTCCTGCGACCCGGCATGATGGTGACGATGGAATACCGCGGCGACCGCCTCAATCTGCGCATCGACGGACAGGGCAAGATCCTTTCCGTCACCTGCGGCTGAGTCCCGCACGCGTCTCGTCGCGGCGGGTCGCGAATCGATGCGGATCGTTATTGATTCGGATCAGCGTGCGCCGCGGCGCACCGGTCCATCGTGCACGACGACGGCAACGGGAGACGGTCGATGAGGGCGCGGACGGGTTCCGGCTGGACAGTGTGGGCGGCGATCGCCGTGCTCGCGATCGTGGCGTGGTTCGCGCTGCGCGATGCGCCGCCGACGTCCGCGCCCGCACCCGCGCAGCCCACCGTCGCGCAAGCGCCCGCCGCCGCACCCGCACGCGCGGACGACGACCCGCTGGCCCTGCCCCCGCCGATGCCGGCCGCCGCGACACAGGACAGCGCCCGCTATCCCGACTTCCTCCCGCCCGAAGCCATCGCCACGCTGCGCCTGATCGAACGCGGCGGCCCGTATCCGCATCGTCAGGACGACGGCGTGTTCGGCAATCGCGAACGCCGCCTGCCGCTGCAGTCGCGCGGCTACTACCGCGAATACACGGTCGAAACGCCGGGTTCGCGCGATCGCGGCGCGCGGCGGATCATCGCCGGCGGCCGGCCGCCGAGCGAATTCTTCTACACCGACGACCACTACCGCAGCTTCCGCCGCTTCACCCTCGACGGCACGGAGGACGCGCGATGAACACGATGGAGCTGCATGCGCTGCTGGGCGATCCCGAGCGGGCCGGCGCGTACTTCGTCGATGCCCGCGACCGCGAGGCGCTGGTCGAGGCCGGCCGCGCGCTGCGCTTCTCGGTGCAGGCGCTGGACCTGCGCACCTGCACGGACACCGAGGCGGTGCTGCGCGAGATCGCCGAGGCGCTGGCGTTCCCCGACTGGTTCGGCGGCAATCTCGATGCGCTGGCCGACTGCCTCAACGACCTGTCGTGGCTGTCGGCGCCGGGCTACCTGCTGGTGCTCGAACACATCGGGCCGTGGCGGGAACAGGCCGCGGACGACGTCGAGGCGGTGATCGAGATCCTGCAGGACGCCGCCGCGCGCTGGGCCGGCGACGGCGTGCCGTTCTGGGCGATGCTGCCGCTGCCGAGCCACGAGCTGGCGGCGGTCGAGGGCACGGACGAAGACTGAAGGGACGTTGCGTCAGGCGGCCGGTTCGACCAGTGGCGCCGCCGTCTTCGCCACTGGTCGCGCATAACGCCACGCCACCAGCCATGCGCAGGCCAGCAGGATCGCCGCCAGCAGGAACGCGATGCCCGGGAAATGCGCTGGTGCCTTCGGGCCGATGAAGAAGCCGAACGAGCCGGCGAACAGCCCCGGCGCGAAGATGCCGGCCAGCGACACCAGCCCGGTCAGCGCGCCGTTCACGCGGCCCTGCACTTCGGGCCCGACCTCGCGCGAGATCAGCGCCATCGTCGCCGGCCCGGCGATCGCCCACAGGCCGCTGATCGGCAGGCCGGCGAGGAACATCCAACCGGTGCCGGCGAAGCTGTAGATCACGAAGCCGGCCACGCCGCAGGCCAGGCCGAGCAGGATCGCGCGGCGTTCGCCCAGCGCCTTCACCAGCCGGCCGACCAGCACCGCGTTGACGATCACGCTGATCACGCCGACCACCGCGAGCACGTAGCCGGCGTGCTTCTGGTCCCAGCCGTAGCGCACGTCGGCGAACAGCACGAACGTGCTCGGATAGACGTAGTGCGCGAAGTTGGCGATGAACACCACCGCGACCAGGCCCCAGATCGCCGGGTATTCGCCGAGCAGTTTCACGCCGCCCATGGGCTTGGCGTGAGACCAGTCGAAGGTCGGCGTGCGCTTCTCCGGCGGCAGCGATTCGGGCAGCACGAACAGGCCGTACAGGAAGTTCAACAACGCCAGCCCCGCCGAGAACCAGAACGGCAGGCGCAGGTCGATGTCGCCGAGCACGCCGCCGATCAGCGGGCCGGCGATGAAGCCGAGCCCGAACGCCGCGCCGATCATGCCGTAACCCTTGGCGCGCTCCTCGGGCGCGGTGACATCGGCGATGTAGGCGTTGGCCGTGCTGAAGCTGGCCGAGGTGATCGCCGAGATCACCCGGCCGACGAACAGCCAGGCCAGCGACGGCGCCAGCGCCATGAACACGAAGTCGATGCCGAGGCCGAGACAGGAGAGCAGAATCACCGGCCGTCGACCGAAGCGGTCGGACAGCGCCCCCTGGATCGGCGAACTGAAGAACTGGATCGCCGCGAACGCCACGCTGAACGCACCGACCCAGTACGCGGCATGCGAGGCGTCGCCGCCGACGAATCGCTCCACCAGATGCGGCAGCACCGGGATGATCGAGCCGAAGGCCAGTACGTCGATCAGCACGGTGACGAAGATGAAGGCCAGCGCGGCGCGGCGCCGGCCGGAGGCGAGGGAGAGGTTCACGACGGACCGGAGCGGAAAGCGAGACGCGCAGTCTACCCGGAGGCGGGGACGGCGCGGACCCGCCCGGGGGCCTTCGACGAAAGACGCGGCCGTCCCCGTTGCCGCAGTGCACCAAACTGTGCTTTAGTCGGGTCATCCTGCGATGGACGCGCCGTGGACCCCCCGGTCCGCGAGGGCGTCCGCGCCTCCCGATTCCCCGTGAATCCCCCCGGTATGCCCTTCCCGGAGCCTGTCCGATGGAAAGCGACCAACGCGGCCAGTCCGCCCTCCATGACCCGCGCGACGAGCGCGATGCCTGCGGTTTCGGGCTGATCGCGCAGCTCGACGATCGCCCGTCCCCCGCGCTGGTGCACAGCGCGCTCGAAGCGCTGGCGCGGATGACGCACCGCGGCGGCGTCGCTGCCGATGGTCTCACCGGCGACGGCTGCGGCCTGCTGCTGAAGACCCCGGACGCCTTCCTCCGCGCGATCGCGGCCGAATCCGGCATCGTCCTCGGCCAGCGCTATGCCTCGGGAATCGTATTCATGCCGCACGACGCGGACGCCGTCGCCCGCGTCCGCGCCGCCTTCGCCAAGGCCTTCCGCGACGTGGGCCTGGCGGTGTCCGGCTGGCGCAAGGTGCCGGTCGACGCCTCGGTCTGCGGCGCGCTCGCCCGCGCCAACCTGCCGGCGATCGAACAGCTCTTCGTGGTGCCGGTGCTGGATGTCGAGGGCGCGCGCATGTCCGCGCCGGAATTCCAGCGCGCGCTCTACCTCGCCCGCCGCCGCGCCGAACAGGCGCTACAGGACGTCCCCGACCTGCATGTGATCGGCCTCTCGGCCAGCAGCATCGGCTACAAGGGCATGGTGTTGCCGGAATCGCTGCCGAAGTTCTACCTCGACCTGCAGCGTCCCGATCTTGCCAGCAGCGCGGTGGTCTTCCACCAGCGCTTCTCGACCAACACCAGCCCGCGCTGGCCGCTGGCGCAGCCGTTCCGCCTGCTCGCGCACAACGGCGAGATCAACACCATCGCCGGCAACCGGCTGTGGGCGCGCGCGCGTTCGCACGTATGGCACGCGGACGGCTTTGATCCGGCCGAGTTCGACCCGCCGATCGAGACCCGCGGCTCGGATTCGCAGAGCCTCGACTCGATGCTGGAACTGCTGCAGGCCGGCGGCATGGACATGCTCAAGGCGCTGCGCATCCTGATCCCGCCGGCGACGCAGTCGCTGGAGTACAAGGACGCCGACCTGCTCGCGTTCTACGAGTACTACGCGCTGAACAGCGAGCCGTGGGACGGCCCGGCCGGCATCGTCGCCTTCGACGGCCGCTTCGCCGCGTGCACGGTCGATCGCAACGGCCTGCGCCCGGCGCGCTGGCAGCTCGACGACGACCGCACCTTCATGGTCGCCTCCGAAGCCGGCGTGTGGGACGTCGACGACGCCCGCATCCGCGCCAAGGGCAAGCTCGGCCCAGGGCAGATGATCGCCGCGGACCTCGAAACCGGACGCCTGCTCGATTCCGACGCCATCGACGCGATCAACCGCGCCCGCGCGCCGTACAAGCAGTGGCTCAAGCAGGGCATGACCTACCTGCACACCGAACTGGTCGACCCGAACCTCACCTCGGTGCCGTTCGACGCCTCCACGCTGGCCGGCTTCCAGAAGCTGTTCCAGCTGACGCGCGAGGAGCGCGAGCAGATCCTGCGCCCGCTGGCGGAAACCGAGCAGGAAGCCGTGGGCTCGATGGGCGACGACGTGCCGATGGCTGCACTGTCGGCGCAGGTGCGGCCGCTGTACGACCGCTTCCGCCAGGCGTTCGCGCAGGTGACCAACCCGCCGATCGACTCGCTGCGCGAGGATTGCGTGATGTCGCTGGCGACGCAAATCGGTCGCGAGGGCAATCTGTTCGCCGACGGCCCGGAGCAGGTCGCGCACGTCATGCTGAACTCGCCGGTGCTGTCGCAGCGCAAGCAGCGCCAGCTATTGACGATGGCGCCGTACGCCGAGTCGCACCGCTATCTCGATCTGAACTACTCGCCCGAGGAAGGCCTGCGCGCCGCGCTGGAACGCCTCTGCGCCGAGGCCGAGACCGCCGCCCGCGACGGCGTGCTGCTGCTGATCCTCAGCGACCGCCGGCCGCGTCGCGACCACCTGCTGATGCACGCGCTGCTCGCCACCGGTGCGGTGCACCAGCACCTGGTGCGCGCCGG
Organism: Lysobacteraceae bacterium; assembly: GCA_044227145.1. Classification (GTDB taxonomy): domain Bacteria; phylum Pseudomonadota; class Gammaproteobacteria; order Xanthomonadales; family Xanthomonadaceae; genus Lysobacter_I. Next base: position 71,743 of record JBGAFR010000005.1, on the reverse strand, counting down.
CCTGCGCTGCGGCAGCAACCTCATCGTCGAGACCGGCACCGCGCGCGACCCGCACCACTTCGCCTGCCTGATCGGTTTCGGCGCCACCGCGGTGTACCCGTACCTCGCCTACCAGACGCTGCACGACCTCGGCGAGCGCGGCATCCTCAAGACCAAGCACGGCGAAGCGACGCAGATCGGCCGCAGCTACCGGCGCGGCATCAAGAAGGGCCTGCTGAAGATCATCTCGAAGATGGGCATCAGCACCATCGGCAGCTACCGCGGCGCGCAGCTGTTCGAGATCGTCGGCCTCGCGAAGGAAGTCGTCGACCTGTGCTTCACGGGCGCGCCCTCGCGCATCGGCGGCGCCACGTTCGCGCAGCTGCAGGCCGAAACCGCGGAAGTCGCCGCGCGCGCCTGGGACAACAACGCGCTGCCGGAATTCGGCGGCCTGCTGCAGTTCACGCCGACCGGCGAATACCACCAGTACAACCCCGACGTCGTCACCACGCTGCAGCGCGCGGTGCGCAGCGGTCTGCGCGAAGACTGGAACGCCTATGCCGACGCCGTGAACTCGCGTCCGCCGGCGGCGCTGCGCGACCTGCTCGCACTCGACACAGCGAAAGCGACGCCCGTTCCGCTCGACGAGGTAGAACCGGTCGAAAGCATCGTCAAGCGCTTCGACACCGCGGCGATGAGCCTCGGCGCGCTGTCGCCCGAAGCGCACGAGGCGCTGGCGATCGCGATGAACCGCCTCGGCGGCCGCAGCAATTCCGGCGAAGGCGGCGAGGACCCGCTGCGCTACGGCACCGACAAGGTGTCGAAGATCAAGCAGGTCGCGTCCGGCCGCTTCGGCGTGACCCCCGAGTACCTGGTCAACGCCGAAGTGCTGCAGATCAAGGTCGCGCAGGGCGCCAAGCCCGGCGAAGGCGGCCAGTTGCCCGGCCACAAGGTCAACGCGCTGATCGCGCGGCTGCGCTACGCGCGTCCGGGCATCGGCCTGATCTCGCCGCCGCCGCACCACGACATCTACTCGATCGAGGACCTCGCGCAGCTGATCTACGACCTGCGCCAGGTGAACCCCGAGGCGCTGATCTCGGTGAAGCTGGTCGCGCACGCGGGCGTGGGCACGATCGCCTCCGGCGTCGCCAAGGCCGGCGCCGATCTCGTGACGATTTCCGGCCATGACGGCGGCACCGGCGCCAGTCCGATCTCGTCGATCCGCTACGCCGGCACGCCGTGGGAACTCGGCCTGTCCGAAGCGCGACAGTCGCTGATCGCCAACGGCCTGCGCGACCGCGTGATCGTCCAGGCCGACGGCGGCATGAAGACCGGCCTCGACGTGATCAAGGCCGCGCTGCTCGGCGCCGAGACGTTCGGCTTCGGTACCGCGCCGATGATCGCGCTGGGCTGCAAGTACCTGCGCATCTGCCATCTGAACAACTGCGCGACCGGCGTGGCCACGCAGGATGACCGTCTGCGCGAGGACCACTTCACCGGCCTGCCCGAGCGCGTCGAGCATTTCTTCCGCGGCCTCGCCGAGGAAGTGCGCGGCTACCTCGCGCAGCTCGGTGCGCGCACGCTCGACGAGATCGTCGGCCGCACCGACCTGCTTCGCCAGACCGAAGGCACGCTGCCGGTGCATCGCCTGCTCGACCTCGCGCCGCTGCTGTCGACCGACGGCCTCACCGGCCCCGCGCGCTGCGGCGTGCGCGCGCCGCAGCCGGCGCCGACCGGCCTCGCCGCGACGCTGGAGACCGACCTCGCCGACGCCATCGCGCACAAACGCGGCGGCACGCATCGCTACGCCATCCGCAACACCGACCGCAGTATCGGCACGCGCCTGTCCGGCCGCATCGCCCGCCTGCATGGCAACCACGGCATGCACGACGTGCCGATCGACCTGCATTTCGACGGCACCGCCGGCCAGAGCTTCGGCGCCTTCCTCGCCGGCGGCCTGCATCTCGAACTCGAAGGCGAGGCCAACGACTACGTCGGCAAGGGCATGGCCGACGGCCGCATCGTCATCCGCCCGCCCCAGGGCGCGCGCTACGTCGCCAGCGAGTCGCCGATCCTCGGCAACACCTGCCTGTACGGCGCCACCGGCGGCGAACTCTACGCCGCGGGCCGCGCCGGCGAGCGCTTCGGCGTGCGCAACTCCGGCGCGCTGGCGATCGTGGAAGGTGCGGGTGACCACTGCTGCGAATACATGACCGGCGGTGTAGTGACGGTGCTCGGCCGCACCGGCCTGAACTTCGGCGCCGGCTTCACCGGCGGCATGGCCTACGTGCTCGACCTCGACCGCGATTTCGTCGACCGCTACAACCACGAGCTGATCGACATCCTGCGCATCAACCACGAAGGCTTCGAGAACCACCGCTCGCACCTGCTGGACCTGCTGGAACGGCATCGCCAGTTCACCGGCAGCGCGCTGGCGCAGCGGCTGATCGACAACTTCCGCGACTACCTCGGCAAGTTCTGGCTGGTGAAGCCGAAGGCGGTGAGCATCGAGTCGCTGGGCGAAACCTTGAGGCGCGCGGCATGACGACGACCACACCATCGATCGAACGGGTTGCGGTAGAGCGGCCTTCAGGCCGCTGCACTTTCTTCTCGCCCTTCGCGCAGCGGGCTGAAGCCCGCTCTACCGGGCCACGCCCATGAGCAAGAAGACGCCACAGGCGTTCCTGCAATCGCAGCGGCAGATGCCCGACCGCGTGCCGATCGAGGCGCGTCGCGACGGCGACTGGCACGAGCTGTATGGCCGCTTCGGCGAGCCCGAGGCGAAGACCCAGGCCTCGCGCTGCCTCGACTGCGGCAACCCGTACTGCAGCTGGGGCTGCCCGCTGCACAACTTCATCCCGCAGTGGCTCGAACTCGCACGCGAAGGTCGCGTGCACGAAGCCGCGGCACTGTGCCACGAAACCAATCCGCTGCCGGAGATCTGCGGCCGCGTCTGTCCGCAGGATCGCCTGTGCGAAGGGTCGTGCACGCTCAACGACGGCTTCGGCGCGGTCACCATCGGCGCGGTCGAGAAGTACATCGTCGACAAGGCGCTGTCCGAAGGCTGGACGCCCGATCTCTCGCACGCACCGGCCACTGGCAAGCGTGTCGCCGTCGTCGGCGCCGGTCCCGCGGGCCTCGCCTGCGCGGACCGGCTCGCGCGCGCGGGCGTGCAGGCCGTCGTGTTCGATCGCTACGAACAGATCGGCGGCCTGCTGCAGTTCGGCATCCCCAGCTTCAAGCTCGAAAAGACCGTGATCGCCGAACGCCGCCGCGTGCTCGAAGGCATGGGCGTGGAGTTCCGCCTCGGCGTCGAGATCGGCCGCGACGTGTCGCTGGACACGCTGCTCGCCGACTTCGACGCGGCGTTCCTCGGCCTCGGCAGCTATCGCTACACCGACGGCCAGTTGCCCGGCCAGGACCTGCAGAACGTGCTGCCGGCGCTGCCGTTCCTCGTGCAGAACGGCCGCATCGTCGTCGGCGAAGACGACGTGAATGGCCGGCCGATCGCCGGCTGGGAAGACCGCGTCGCGCTGCCCGACCTGCGCGGCAAGCGCGTGGTCGTGCTCGGCGGCGGCGACACCGGCATGGACTGCGTGCGCAGCGCCGTGCGCCTGGGCGCGGCCGAAGTGAGCTGCGTCTATCGCCGCGACGAAGCCAGCATGCCCGGCTCCGCGCGCGAGGTCGCGAACGCACGCGAGGAAGGCGTGCGCTTCCTGTTCCAGCGCGCACCGCTGGCGCTGCTCGACGATGGCAACGGCCACGTCCGCGCTGTGCGCGTCGCCGAAACCCGCCTCGGCGAACCCGATGCGCGTGGCCGCCGGCGTCCCGAACAGGTGCCCGGCAGCGAAGTCGACCTCGACGCCGACATCGTGCTCATCGCGTTCGGCTTCCAGCCCGATCCGCCCGCGTGGCTCGTCGCCCACGGCGTCACGCTGCACGACGACGGCCGCATCCGCGTCACCCCCGCACCGCCGCCGCACCACCCGTTCCGCTTCGATCCCGCGAATCCCGTGCATCCGTACCAGACGACGAACCCGAAACTGTTCGCCGGCGGCGACGGCGTCCGCGGTGCGGACCTCGTCGTCACCGCGGTGCAGGAAGGACGGGACGCGGCGGGGAGTATCGTGCGGTTCCTGCTTTCTCGTTGAATATCACCTGCCTGAAAGTAGGCTCGGCCGAAAGCTTGCTGCACCCTCATGCCACGTCCCGAGGCGAGCCTCAATTGTGGTTAGTGAATCCGATGCCGATGATGGAAGGCATTGATTAACGCCGCACGGACACACTCGGCGAACCGTGATCCGCCCTGCATCCCGATTACAGGCATTTACCCTTCGAAGAATACTTGAACACACTCTCCGGACATCAATTTTTCCAGTTCATCAATGGCAGAAACGCCATATCTTGAAAACCCAACCTCAGCGCCATGATCCGGCCGAACAAATTCAATCGCATCGAAAGGAGCATGAATTTCAAAGATTTTTCTCACCCCGCAAAACGGCATGACTGCCGGCTCACTATTCAAAGCAAGAGTAGCATCCTCGACTTCGCGCTCTCGACCAATTGCCTCGGCTTTTTTGAAAGGCCTCGTTGTCTTCTTCCGCCTCGATCAAACATGTATTTGCCCATACAGGGAAATCAGCCTGGCCTGCAGAAGTCAGGCGTATCACATACACCAAGGAAGCGGAATACCAGCTCATCGCAATTGGCACCTCTTCTGTTTTCTTGACGACAAAAGCCTTTCAACGCTGCATATTTCTTTTTTGCAGCCACTGAATCTCGTACCATTCATATCTCGTCGCCGAAACCACGACCTGCCTCGCAAGAACCCATGGGTAGAGCGCGTCATGGCACTGGAGTCAATTACCGCAACCCACCACGAAGCTGGAAGCAAAGAACGCGGCGAAATTCAACCGCTGCAACATCGAGCGCGCGCATCACTCTTCGCAGTCAACTGCACGGATTTTCCGGAGGCTTTCGTATTGCTGGGACAACTCGACCTCGGTACGACAAAGGCTTGATGCTTCGACATCCTTGTAAAGCGACATGGACCGGATCAGTCTCTCGAAGAAGACCAGGCACGCGGTCCGGCTGCTTCCTGGCGACACCGTCGCAAGCTGTCGCTTCATTTCGGGACCACCAGTCGCCACGGCACAGTCGTAGTCCTCCGCGAGACCGGCATCCAGACCGAAAGCACCGACTTCCAGCAATGCACGCACGCCGTCCTTCGTCCTGATGTTCCGAAGCAAGACAAGGCCCAGTTCGCCTTTCGCCGGACCAGAGCAAGCCGGATTACCGCGACTGCACGCGTATCGGCCTTCAGGGCTGTGGCTATTCAGCAACTCGACCGCGATCGCGACTTTCGCCATTTCGATCTCGGCGACGTGCCGGTCACGTTCCGCTCCCGAAACCAGACCGGTTGCCGCCACCATCAAACCACACAGCCCTGCGGTGATGCGCTTCATGCGCCGTCTCCGATCCTGACCTCACCGTCCCCCACGCACCCGGATCAGCTCCAGGAACTCGCTGCGGGTGCGCGCATCGTCGCGGAACGTACCGAGCATCTTCGAGGTGACCATGCTGACGCCGCGCTTGTGGATGCCGCGGGTGGTCATGCATTCATGGGCGGCTTCGATGACGACACCGACGCCGCGCGGTTGCAGGGTCATCTGGATGCAGCGCGCGATCTGCGCGGTCATCTTCTCCTGCACCTGGAAACGGCGCGCGTAGGCTTCGACCACGCGGGCGAGCTTGCTGATGCCGACGACGCGACCGCTCGGCAGGTAGCCGACGTGCGCCTTGCCGACGATCGGCGCCATGTGGTGTTCGCAGTGACTCTCGAATTCGATGTCGCGCAGCACGACCATCTCGTCGTAGCCCTCGACTTCCTCGAACGTGCGCTTGAGGTATTCCTCCGGATCCATCGCGTAGCCGCTGAACCAGTCAGAATACGCTTTCGCCACGCGCTTGGGCGTGTCGAGCAGGCCTTCGCGGGTCGGGTCATCGCCAGCCCAGCGCAGTAGCGTGCGCACGGCCTCCTCGGCCTGTGCGCGACTCACGCCGTGGCGGTCGTCGGCGACGGCGTCGGTCGTCTGCGGGTGCTCGTCGTGGGCATCGTTCGCGCACATGGCGTTCGGCTCTCCTGCGGGGGACGGGCATGGTAGCGCGATCCCGCAACGGTCGTGGGCGCGCCGCCGAAACGGCTCATTCCGCAGGTGGCGACGCCAGCGCGTGCAGCCGCGCGGCGAGGCCGGAATCGCGCCAGGTGCGGCGTGCGATCGCGTGCCGCAGGAGGTCGGGCGTCGCCCAGACCAGCACCCGATGGCGGGCGCGGGTGAGCGCGGTGTAGAGCAGTTCACGCGAGAGCACGCGGGCATCTGCATCGGGCAGGACCAGCGCGATGCGCTCGAATTCCGAGCCCTGCGCCTTGTGCACGGTCGTCGCCCACGCCGAGGCATGCGTGGGCAGTTGCGCGGGACGCCACGCGCGCAGACCGTTCGCGGTGTCGAACCACACCGCCGTCTCGCCGCGGACATCGCGCCAGGCTACGCCCAGATCGCCGTTGTAGAGGCCATGCCGCTCGCTGTTCGCCGCCATCGCCAGCAGGCGCCCGTGGAAATACGGGGTGCGACCGCCGAGTTCCGCGGCGCACCAGGCATTCCAGTGTTCCGCGCCGAACGGTCCGCGACGCAGCGCGGTCAGGATGCGCAGCGCGCTGGCGCGCCGCAGCGCCTGCGCGGGATCATCGGCATCGCGCACCGCCACGAACGCGGGCAAGGCTTCGCGACGCAACGTCTCCGCAAGTGCGAGCGTATCGCCCTGGTGCCAGTCCACGGACGCGTCTTCGCCGTCGAGCACGACGAGCGCCGCATCTTCGTCGCCACGCTGCACTGCATCGGACAACACCCGCAGCCCCGCGGCGCCGGCCTGGCGCCAGCCGCGCAACAGATGCACCCGCGCACCCGCGAGCGGTGCGCCGGCGGGCGTCGACGGTACCGCCTCGCCGAGCAACGTCGCGGCGGCCTTTGCATCGTGCGGCGGCAGCGCGAGCCCATCGCCGGCGGCGTCGCACAGCCCGCCCAGCACGTCGCCCGCCTCCACCGCGGGCAGCTGGTCCGGATCGCCGAGCAGCACCAGCGTCGCCTCGTCGCGGATCGCATCGACCAGCTTCGCCATCAACGGCAGGTCGACCATCGACGCTTCGTCGACGACCACGAGATCGAACGGCAGCGGACGCCTCGCATCGTGACGGAAGCCGACGCGGCCCGGGCGCGTGCCCAGCAGACGGTGGAGCGTGCGTGCGCGACGCGGCACCGCATCGGCGAGCTCCGCCTCGATGCGGCCGGCAGCGACATCGGCCCGCAACACGGCGTCGATCGCTTCGCCCAGGCGCGCGGCCGCGCGGCCGGTGGGCGCCGCGAGCGCGATGCGCGGCACGGGTGCGTCACGCAGGCACGCGTGCGCGAGCTGCAGTGCGAGCAGGCGGGCGACGGTCGTGGTCTTGCCGGTGCCGGGGCCGCCGGTGATCAGCAGCAGGCGACGACGCGATGCGACGATCGCCGCGAGCGCCTGCCGGTCGATCTCGCCCGGCATCGCGCTGGCCTCGAACAGCGCTTTGACCGCGTCCGCCAGCGCCGGCGACGGCGCGACCTTGGACGTCCACGACGCGCGCTGCGTCAATCGCTCCGACAGACGCTGTTCGTAGCGGGCATAGCGCGACAGGGCGAGACGGCCCTGCGTGAAAGTGAGTGGCGCAGCCATGGAAGCGTCCGGTGCGACTTGCGGCGATGCGGCGAGCGCATCGCCCCACGACGATGCATCGGGCAGCGCCGCATGCACGCCGAGCGCTGCCAGCAATGCCGGCATGTCGGCAAGCGCGACGCTGCTGTGGCCCATCGCCACCGCACGCATCGCCAGTGCCCCGGCCAGCGCCACCGCGGGCGCGGCGTGGAGACGGTCGTGCAGGAGCGTCGCGAATGCGGCATCGACGGTGCGCAGCGCGCCTTCGGCTTCGAGATGCCGCAGTGCGCGGACGGCGATCGCATCGAGCGCATCGGCCGTGGTCATCGCATGCCCTCCCCGCCGTCGAGCAGCGCATCGAGCGCCGACAGCAGCGCCGGCGACACGGGATCGACATGCACGCCGCGACGCGAGGCCTCTCCGCTTCCGGTCTCCTGCAGGTCGATGCCGCGCAGGAACAGGTAGACCGCGCCGCCGAGCAGGCGCGCATCGTCGCAGTCGCCGCCGTGGCGCAGCTTCAGCCAGCGCCGCAGGGCGACGAGGTAAATCAGGTATTGCAGATCGTAGTCGCGCACGCCGACGGCATGCCGCAGCGACGAAGGGTCGTACGCCGACAGCCGATTGGTCTTGTAGTCGAGCACGTGATGACGGCCCGCGTCGTTGCGATACACCAGGTCGATGTAGCCGTGCATCAGCCCGTCGAGCGTCTCCGACGAGGCGCGACGTTCGCGCGGGTAGCCGTGCGCGTCCAGCAGCGCGAACACCGCGTCGATTCGCGTCGGCCGCAGCCGGAAGTGGAACGGCATCTCGCGCACCTGACGCGCCGCCGGCAGGTCGCACAATCGCACGCCGTCGGGCAGGGCGACGTTGAGCGCCCGCGACACCAGCCGCGCGGTCTGCGCGAGATGCGATGCGCTTGGCGCCAGCCCGTGGCGCAGCAGTGCGCCTTCGAGCAGCACGCGCTGCGAGGCCGGGATCTCGTCGTCGCTGAACAGCCCTCCCTGCCTCGTGGATTCGCGTCGCCATGCACCCATATCGGCGGCTTCGAGCACGTCGTGCACCGCATTGCCGAACGCGGTGCCGCCGAGCGACGCGGCATCGGCCTCTTCCTCGATCACCGCACCGGCCTCGTCGACGGCGCCGCGTGGCGGCATGTCGTCGCCGCTGCGCGCATGCAGCGACGAGAAGCTGTGCAGGCGCGGGGCATCGACGAATCGCCGATGCGCGATGCGGGCAGGCGGTGGTGCATCCGCCTCTTCGCCAGCCGCGACATCGTGCGCCGCCGTCGGCGCGGCATCCGGATCGAACGGCCTGATCGCGATGCTGCCGTCCGACGCCGCGGCCAATGCATCGAGCCGTACCCGCATCGCTGCGTGATCGAGGCCGCTCTTGCCGGTCACCGGCGCGCCGTCGTGCAGCAGATGATGCAGCGCCGTGGCGTCGGTCTGGTCGTTGCGGCTCCAGACCACGTGCAGCGCATGCTGCGCGCGGGTCAGGGCGACGTAGAGCTGGCGCTGCGCCTCGGCGCGCGTTTCGCGCTCGACCTCGGCATCGATCGCATCCGCCTCCGCAGGTTCGAGCACGCCCTTGGCGCGCCAGGCACGCGCAGGCCGACCGTCCGTCCCGTGGAAATCGTCGTAGCCCAATCCCGTGCGCCGGCGACTGCCCTGCCACGCGGCGAACGGCAGCACCACGACCGGATACTCGAGGCCCTTGCTCTTGTGGATCGTCGCGATCTGCACCAGGCCGCCGTCCGACTCCAGTCGCAGCTGGCGCGCTTCGTCGGCGGCGGCGAGCGCGCATTGCCGCGCGTACCAGCTCAACTGTTCGACCGGCCCATGCCGATGCGCGGACTCGGCCTGCAGCAGTTCGGCGAGATGCAGCGCATCCGTGAGCCTGCGCGTACCGCCGACTTCGCCCAGCCAGCGCGGCGCGGCTTCGACGATGAACGGCAGCAGCGCCGGCAGCGGACCGCGTGTGCGCCAGCGCTCCGCTGCGGCGGAGAAACCGGACGAGGCGGCCTCCGACCTCGCATCGTCCGCATCGAGCGCCGCGATCCGCGTGGCGTCCCAACCGAGCAGCCGCGTCGCCAGCGCGGCGCGGAACCGGCCGTCATCGGCCGGTTCGGCCAGTGCAGCGAGCAGTGCGTGCAGATCGCCGGCGGCTTCGCCGGCGAACACGCTGGTCGTCGCCACCGCGGCGGCCCCGATGCCGGCGTCCGCCAGCGCGGCCCGCATGCGCGCGACCTGGTCGTTGGTCTGCACCAGCACGGCGACGTCCGCCGGCCACACGGCGCGGACGACATCGCCGTCGCGCAGGCGGCCCTCGCGCAGCAGCGTCGCGACCGCGCGCACCGCCGCACTGGCCATGAGCGCGAACTCCTCGTCCTTGTTGCGCACGCCCTTGCGCAGCGCGGTATTCGGCCTCGCCGCGGGATCGTGCGGCGCCGCCGGCAGCCAGTGCACGGTCATCGCCGGCGCCGGCGCATCGCCGAGCCTGAGATCGCCGTCGACGACCGCGGCCTGCGCGCGCAGCGGTCGATAGTCGATGCCGTCGACCACGAACGGCAGCGGATGCGCGCCGAACACGGTGTCGATCGCGCGCAACACGCCGGGCGTGGAACGGAAGTTCGCGTCCAGCGTCGCCACCGCGGGACCGTCCTGCGCCTGCGCCTCGACGAAGCGACGCGCGGCGAGATAGGTGCCGAGGTCGCCACCGCGAAAGCGATAGATCGCCTGCTTGGGATCGCCGATCAGGCACAGCCAGCGCTGCACGGGATCGCCGGCCTCGTGCAGCGCGCGGAAAATGTCCCACTGCTGCGGATCGGTGTCCTGGAATTCGTCGATCAGCATCAGCGGCCAGCGTTCGGCCAGCGCGGCGGCGAATTCGGATTGTCGCGTCGCGCGCCAGAGCCGTTCGATCAGCTGGTCCTGCGTGCATTCGCCGCGGCGCGCCATCCGCGCCTCGAAGCGCGCGATCGCCGCAGCGCGCAGTGCGTGCAGCGCGGCGGCGGCGTCCGAGGCGTCGCGCTGCGGATGCGTTTCGCGCAGCGGGTCGCACAGCTTCGGCAGGTCGGCCGCCAGGGCTTCCGGCGTGCCCCACAGCGCGGCGAGCAAGCCGTGGACATCGGCACCGCCGAAGGCCGCGTCGTCCGCATTCGCGGCGATGCGCCACAGCTCGGTGGCGACCTCGTCCCAGACGTCGCCGGCATCGTCAACCACCGCCTGCTCGCCGAGCAGGCCGGCGCGGAAACCGAACTCGCGCAGGGCGCGATGGCAGAAGCCGTGGATGGTCGCGACCACCGCGTCGTCGAGCTGCAGCAGCGCGGCCTCGATGCGCTGTCGCACCAGCGCTTCACCGTCGCGGGCGACCGCGGCGCGCACGACCTCGGCCGCGATCGCGGCTTCGCCGTCGGCGGGCGCGTCGTCCGCGACGAGCAGTCGCTTCGCGATGCGCAGCCGACGGCGCAGGCGCAGGCGCAGCTCCTGGGTGGCCGCGCGGGTGAAGGTGACGACGAGCAGGCGCGACATCGACGCACCGCGCTCCAGCACCAGCCGCAACACGAGCGTGGCGAGGGTGAAGGTCTTGCCGGTGCCGGCACCGGCCTCGATCAGCCGCGCGCCATGCAGCGGCAGGGCGAGTCCGACATCGACCGGCGCATCGTCGTGCGCGGTCATGGCCCCGGCTCCCGCACGTCGAACACGATCGGCGCGATCTCCCGGAAGCGTCGCGCCGCGGCACCGTCGAACTCGCCGAGCAGACCCTTCGGACGGAACGCGAGCCGCAGCCAGCGGTCCTCGCGTTCGCCGTCGAACTGGAACGGCGCGTAGGCCGCCCAGGCCGCCTTCCATGCGGTGCCGACATCGCGTTCGGCATGCCAGGCCGCGGCGTAGGCATACGCCGACTTCGGCGCGAACGGCAGCGGCGCATCGCGGCCCTCGCGCCAAAGCGCCAGCAGTGTCTCGAGCGCCGCGGATGCCACAGCACGATCGAAGCCTGCGTAGACGACCTCGACCGTCGCGCCCTTCTTCACATCGAATCCGATCAGCAAGGTGCGTGCGGCTTCGCCCAACACGGAGGCGAGCAGCAGGTGGTCGATGCGCGCCCGCAGCCGGCGCTTTCCGTCCGGCTTGCCGGCTTCGAGCACGACCCGGGTGCCGCCATGCACGTCGTCGAAGCGAAAGGCGATGCCCGGGGACAGGGCGCCGTCGTTTTCCACGATCGTCACGGGGACATCGCCCTGTGCCTGCGCGCGCGCCGCCTGCAGGCGTACCGCCGCGTCGTGCGCGTCGCGCGCGAGCGCGGCGCCGTCGCGCCCGGGCGGCAGCGCGCCGCGCGCGCGCAGACGGGCCTCGCTGCGGGCCGGATCATCATCGAACGCTGCGTCCGCAGCGTCGATCAGCGTCCGCACCGCCGCATAGCGCAGCAGCGCATTCTCGCCCTGCGGTTCGCGATCGACGTCACCGTCGTCCTCGCCCGGCAGACGCAGGCCGAGGCGCTCGCGCAGCCAATACCGTGCCGGATTCCCGAAGAACCGTTGCAGCGCTTCGCGATCGGGCATGTCCTCGTCGTCGGCGTCATTCCCGGTGGCGGCCAGCGGCGCGGCGGCGAACGCCGTTTCCGTCGCGAGGCCGCCGACAGTTGCCGGCAATCGCCATTCGCCGCGGTAGGAGAACCGCCGCGGATCCCCGGCACCGAAGGCGCGCGGCGAGAACGGCTGCAGCGGATGCTCGATGCACAGCGCGTCGCGCGCGGCTTCGCCGTGCATGCGTTCGACCTCGTCCAGCAGTTCGGCGATGACCGGTGAGGGCTCTCGCAGGCTGCCGTCGCGGGCGTCGCGGCCACCGTAGCTGAGATGCAGCGCCTCGCCAGCGGCGCAGACCAGCTGCAGGAACAGGAAGCGGTCGTCGTCGCGGACCGAACGATCGCCGAGATGACGCGGCGCACGCCCCTGGATCGCATCGACCAGCCGGTTGACGTCGTCGGCGGGTTCGCGCCGCGGATACGCGTCCGCGTCGAGGCCGAGCAGGCACAGCACGCGGAACGGCACCGTGCGCAGCGGCACCATGCCGGCGAAGGTCACGCCGCCGGACAGCCACGGACGATGCGCCGACGGCGACGCGAGCGCGTCGCGCAGCGCACGCCGCACCAGCGCCGCGGGCAACGCGCCGGCGTCGGCCGCGTCGCGCGCGAAGTCGTCCAGCGTTTCCAGCAGCAGTCGGCGCGCCTGCGCCTCGGCCTCGTCCAGCGGCACCGGCGCGAGCAGCATCTCCAGCGTCTGCACGAGCCGCCGTCGCCACCCGTCGGCCGGGTGCGGCGTGCGCATCCATGCCGCGAGCGCACGCACTTCAGCGTAGGCGCGCAATGCTCGATCCAGCGTCTCGGCATCGGCGCCCTCGAGTTCGGGATATGGCGCGATGCCGTCGATGTCCGCGTCGTTGCCGGCGGCGTAGCCCGCGAGCAGGCGATCGAACCCGAACTCGAAGCTGTATTCACGCCAGCGGCCGACGCCGGCGCGTTCGCGCGCGGCGGCGTCCTCGCCCCAGCGGATGCCGGCCGCCTCGATCCACGCGTCGAGCCGCTGCCGCTGCTGCGCATCGAGCGACAGCGCATGCGCGATCGCAGGCGTCGCCAGCAGGTCGCGGAACGCACCGGCGGTCAGCGGCACGTCGGCCAGCGCGACCAGATCCGGCAGCAGCGTCGCCAGCGCGTGCGACTGCGCCTGCGGACGATCGGCCAGCGAGTAAGGAATGAAGCGCGGATCCTCCGGCGAGAGTCCGCCGAACACGGCGCGCGCCAGCGGCAGGTACTCGGCGATGTCCGGCGCCAGCACCGCGATCTCGTGCGGCTGCAGCGGCGGATCGAAGCGCCGGCCATCGGACAGCGCATCGTCGAGCAGCGCGCGCAGGCGATCGTGCAGGACCTCGACCTCGCGCAGCTTCGAATGGCAGGCGTGGACCTGCAGCGACACATCGTCCGGATCGAACGTCGACGGCGTCGGCGGCGCACGATCGAAGACGTCCTGCTGCAGCCGGTGCAGCACGCTGTCGCGGCCCGGCGGCGCGAACAGTTCGATCTCGCGCTCGGGCAACACGATGTCGTACGAGAACAATTGCGCGAGGATGTCGCGCCCACCGGCGCCCCAGGCCATCAGCAGCGGATTGTCGCGATCGGCCTCGGCCAGCGCCGCCGGCAACGCGCCGACGCCGTCGCGTCGCAGCCGCTCGCGCAACGATTCCACGTCGCCCCAGTATTCGGCCGAGGGCGTGGGCAGATGGAAATCGACGTCGATCCACTGCCCGGCGACGGCGAGCAGATGCAGCACATCGGGCGAGACGTGCAGCGTGCCGAACGCCGACAGCCGCGGCGGCAGGCCCGGCGGCGCGGCGCCGGCGAAGGTCGCCGCGTCGCGATCGAAGCGCGCCAGCCAATCGCCGAGCAGCGCCGCGCGGTGCGGCACTTCCGGCGCGGCGCGCACCAGCGCACGCCACAGCTGCGCCTGCCAGTCGTCGCGGGTGCCGGGCGCCTCGCGCTCCCAGGCATCGAGCCAGTCGCGGCGATAGGCCTGGTAGCGATCGAACGCGGCGGCGAGCGCGACGGCGAGATCGTCGCGCGCCAGCGACCGTGCCGTCGCATCGGCGCCCTCGCCCGCGGCGCGACGCAGGTGCCGGCGGACCGGCGACGGCAGCGTCGCGGGATCGCCGTCGAGCAGCGCATGCAGCCGCCAGCGCAGGCGTTCGCGCTCCCACGGCGAGTGTTCGGGCAACGCCGGATGAGCGGCGCGCAGCAGCCGCCAGGTGAACTCCGACGGCGTGCACAGGTCGAGGTTGGCGGCGATGCCGTAGCGCATCGCCAGCGTCTGCAGCAGCCAGTGGCGCAGCGTCGGCTGCGGGATCAGCACGACGTCGGGCGCGAGCGACGCGGGATCCGCGGGATCGGCCGGCGTCGCCAGGCGCGCACCCAGCGCCTCCGCCAGCCGGTCGAGCCGGTTGCCGGAGATCAGTCGGAAGCGCGTGGATGCGGTCGGCATCGCACCATGATGCCGGAGACGCCGCGCGGGCGTCTCGGACCGCGTGTCGCGTGGTTCAGCCCTGGCCGCCGGGGCCGAGGTAATCGGCCTTGCCCAGCGGCACGCCGGCGTGGCGCAGCAGCGCGTAGGCGGTGGTGCAGTGGAAATGCACGTTCGGCAGCACCCAGCCGAAGTAGTAATCGCGGCCGCTGAAATGCAGGTCGCCGCGGCTGCGGGTGGAGACGACGATCGGCCGCGCCTCGGCGCCGTCGAACGCTTCCGCGGGGACCGAGCCCAGGTAATCGATGGCGCGCTGCAGTCGCGCATCGAGCTGCTCGAACGTGGTTTCGTCGTCCTCGAACTTCGGCGCTTCGCCGCCACTGAGGCGGCCGACCGCGTTCTTGGCCATGTCGGTGGCGATCTGCACCTGGCGGGTCAGCGGGAACATGTCCGGCGCGAGGCGCATGGCGAGCAGCACGGCGGGATCCCAGCCCTGCGCTTCCGCATGCGCACGGCCCTTCTGCAGCACGTGGCGCAACTGACCGAGGGCACGGGCGAGGGCGGGAACGGCATCCTGGGAGAACGAGAGCGACATGGGGCGCATCCGGGGGGTGATGGGGATGCGCAGTCTAGGTCCGCGCGCCGCCGTTGGCAGCCGCCGCCGGCGCATCACTGCGTCGCGGAGGCGGGATGCCCGCGACGCCGGCCCCGAAGCGCTGCGTCAGAAGCGCTTCTCCACCCGCAGTTGCAGCGTCCGGTCGGACCCGCCGCCGTTGCCGCCGACCCATCGCGTATCCAACCCGAAAGACCAGCGTCTCGCGGCGTCGAAACGCAGCCCGAAGCCCAGCAACCAGCGGCTGCGGTCGTAGGCGGACAGCGTGCTGCGGTAACGCGGATCGATGCCGACGTCGGCGTAGTCCAGCCACTGCGCAGCGCCGGCATCCAGGTCGCGCTGGTACTCCACGCGCAGCTGCGGTGCGAACACGCCGAAGCGGGTGTTGCGGCGATAGTCGATGCGCAGACCGGCGTTCGCGCTCGAGGCGTTCACCGACAACGGCGCATAGCCCAATGCCTGCAACGCGCCGCCGGATTCGGCATAGGCGTCGAGGGTCGCGCGCGAGGCGTCGACGCGCGCATACGGCGCGAACCGCCAGTCGGCATGCGCGTAGTCGACGCCCACCGACAGCGAGGCGAAGCGCTGCAGGCCATCGCGCCGACCGCGGGTGGTCGTGCCCTCGGCCGCATCGCCGCGGCGGAGGTCGAACGACAACCGCTGCCATCCGGCCAGCACGTCGACGAACCCGTGCGCGCCCGGACGCCAGCTCGCATAGGTGGCGAAGGCCAGCGCTTCGCCGCGGCTGCTTGCGACGCGATCGCTGTCTTCGATCATGTCGCCGTCGCGGGCATAGCCGACGCCGGCCCCGAAGGCGAAACGGCCGTCGACGCGATAGTCCGCGCCGAGGCTGACACCGTCGGTCTCGAACGCGCCGCCGGGACTGCGCCCGTCCTGGTTCGCCGACCGCAGCGTCCCTGCGGTCCACAGCGCGAACAGCGGTTCGGGTGCAGACGCGCGCGGCGCGGCGGCATCGTCGTCGTACGCCACGGGTGGCCTGGTGCAGACGCGATCGGGCGGCGCGCCGACCTCGCGCACGCACACCGGCGTCGCGTTCGCGCGCAGGCCGTTGGCGAAGCCGCGCGCTTCGCGTGCATCGTGCAGCCGCTCCAGCCGCTGGCGGAAGTTCTCCATCTGCGCATCGGCGAAACGCCGCGCACTGCGCGCCTGCAGGTCGAGCAGGCGCTTCACCCGCGCGTCGCGCAACGGCTCGGGTCGCGCCGCGACGCGGAAGGTGATCGTCGCCGGCGCGGAAGTGCCCGCGGCATTCGCGAGCGTGTACGTCACCTCGGCAAGGCCGGAGAACGTCGACGACGGCAGGAAGCGCAGGCGATAGTCGTCGCCGACGCGTTCGATCCGCGCCTCGCCCGCGGAAGCTGGCGACACGGACACGAGCGTGGCGCTGGTCGCGGCACCGCCGCCGGCGAGGAGCATCGTGGCGGCTTCGATGCCGGATTGGGTGTCGAGGGTGCGGACCATCGCGATCGGCAGCGCTTCGGCGCCCGCCCCCGTCTGTGCGGGCATCAGGGTGATGTAGGTGAGTCGCATCAGGGTGTGGCCTTCGGCATCGGTCAGGCCGATGGTGAAGGTGTAGTCGGAGAACGGCAGGGAGCCGCCGCCCGAGGGCACACCCCTGATCACGCCGTCGTCGCCGAGGGTCAGCCCGGGCGGCAGCGCGCCCGACGTGATCGCGGTGTGATAAGGCGCCGTGCCGCCGTCGGGTCGCAGGATCGCCGAATAGGCGACGCCTGACCGGGCGACCGGAAGCACCCCGGGCTCCAGCGTCAGCACTGCGTCGCCGACCACCAGGGTGAAATCGCGATGCGCGCTGAACGGCCCCTTCGACGTGCTGCTGTCGGTGACGGTGACGGTGAAGGCGTAGCTGCCGGCGACGGTCGGCGTGCCCGACATGAAGCCGTCGGAACGCAGGGTCACGCCCGCCGGGAGCGCGCCCGCGGTGATCGCGAAGGTGTAGGGCGCCTGTCCGCCGCCGGCCTGGAAGGTGTCGACGTACACGCTGCCGACGGCGGCGGCGCGGAGCCGGGCGGGGCCGTCGATGCCCAACCCGGGCGGCACGACGCGGATGTCGAAACTCCAGCGCACGGTCGTCGGCTGCGGCGCGCTGTCGGTGACGTCGACGACCAGATCGAAACGGCCGACGTCGGTGGTGGTGCCCGAGAGCGTGCCGTCCTGCTCCGAGAACTGCAGGCCCGCGGGCAGCGTCATGCCCGGGGCCAGGCGGTAGTGGTACGGCGCGATGCCGCCGTGGGAGCGGTACGACAGCGATTCGGAGTAATAGCGGCCCGCGGTGACGGCGGGCAGCACGGCCGGATCGTGGCTGATCGCGGCCACGCTCACGTCGAGCGTGTAGGCGCGCTGGTAGGTGGCGCCGATCTCGTCGGTGAGCTCCACCGTGAAGGCGTAGCTGCCCGCGGTCGTCGGAACGCCGTACAGGCGGCCGTACTCGACCAAGAGCCCCGGGGGAAGCGCTCCGCCGACCACTCGGTAGCTGTACGGTCCCACGCCACCCTGGCCGACGAAGTACTGCTGGAACAACGTGCCGACGACAGCCGGCGGCAGCGTCTCCGGCCCGAACGAGACCTGCGACGGCAGGATCGACAGGTGCAGCGTGTCCGTCGCCACGCCCGGGACGCTCCGGGTGCTGTCGGTGAGCGACATCGTGAAGGTGAAATCGCCGGCCTCCGTGGGGATGCCGCTGATGACGCCGTCGGCGGACAGTTGCAAGCCGGGCGGCAGCGCGCCGCCGGCGACGGCGTAGGCGACCGGGTCGGTGTGCTCGCCGACGATCCGGAAGCTCGCGCGATACGGCTGGCCCTGCTCGCCGTCGCCGAACCAGCCGTTCGGCTCGAACGAAATCACCGGCGGCTGCGCCTGCAGCTGGAAATCGCGACTGGCGGTATAGGGCCCGCCGGGACTGCTGTCGGTGACGGTGACGGTGAAGGCGTACGCGCCCGACTCGCGGGGATCGCCGGCCAGGACGCCGGTGTCGCCGAGCGTCACGCCTGCGGGCAGCGCGCCGGCCGTGACGGCGTAGTGATAAGGCGCGGTGCCGCCGGTGGCGGGCGTGAGCGCGACCGAATACGTCTGCGCGAATACGGCCGGCGGCAGCGTGGTCGCCGGCAGCGCGATGTCGGCGCCCAGGATCGTGATCGTGTAGTCGCGGCTGCTCACCACCTCGCCGGGGCCCTCCCGCCCGGTCGCCTTGAGGGTGAAGGCATACGTGCCGGCCGTGGTGGGATAGCCGATCAGGTACATGTGCCCGTTCGAGGGCGTCACCTGGATGCCGGGCGGCAGGCTGCCGGAGACGATCTCGAAGGTCGGCGGGTAGGCCGCATTCGCGGTCGCGACATAGAAACCAGCGTCGTAGCGCACGCCCATCCGGCCATCCGGGAAGGAGTCCGGCTGCAGCACGAAATCCCAACTGTCGTCGCTGACGATGATGACGATGCCGTGATCGATGTAGGCGCCGCCGACCAGGTTGTCGGTCTCGAACTCGAAACTCTCGGTGCGCTCGGGTTCGACATCGCCGTGGACGACGACATCGATGGTCTTGCGTGTCTCGCCGGGTGCGAACACGAGTGTCCCGCTGACCGGCTCGAAATCCTCGTAGGGCTGCGCGGTCCAGCCCATGGTGCGGTAGTCGAAACGCACCTCCTGCGGGGCCGGGTAATCGAGCGTGACCTCCACCGGGACCACCTGGTCGCCGCTGTCGCCTTCGATCACGCTGGTCTCGTGGATCCTGATCACCGGCAGGATCTCGTCGTTGAGGATCGTGCCAAGCGCCTCGCCGTCGCCGACGTCGGCGCCGATGACGTTGCTCACGTCGACGTAGAAGGTCTCGTCCGGTTCGTAGTCTCCGTCGTTGAAGACCGGGACATCGAAGGCATACGTGCTCTCGCCCTCGGCGATGGTCGCGTCCGTTACCGCCATGCCGGAGGCGTAGTCGCCACTGTCCGCGGTCCCGTCGCGCGTCGCGATGTCGAAATGCACGCCGCCGGGCGGGGCGGGCTCGGTCAGGCGGACGACGAAATGGAAATACGGGTCGCTGTCGTTGTCTTCCGGACCGCTGACATCGTCCACCGTCAGCACCGGCACCGCCCATGCCTGCGCGGGCCACAGCGCGGCCGCGAACGCGAGCGCCGCCGTCGTGCGAAGGGCGCGCGCGAGACGCCGCCGCAACGCGCTGTTGTTGTCGTTGTCCGGACGCATGCTGTTCCCCGCGCTCTGTCTTGCCGGGCGCCCCCGCCCGACATCGCACTCTAGCATCGACGAATCTCGCCGGCCGCGGCCCAGGCGCCGGTCTCGCATCGGCGATCGACCGAATCGCACCGCTGCCGCAAGCCCCGGCTGGCGGGTCGGTGGAACATGCGCCGGCATCAAAAAAAGCGCCGCTGCGGTGGCAGCGGCGCTTCGGTTCGCGCGATGGCGAGGACGATCAGAACTTCTTGTCGACGTTGACCTGGACGCCGTTGTCGCGGTCCTCGCTGCCGATCAGGCCGCGATAGTCGACCCGGAACGACCAGTCGTTGTTCATGTCGAACATCAGGCCGAGGCCGAACATCAGGCGGGTGCGGTCGAACTCGTCCAGGCCCGCGCGGTAGAACGGACCCAGCGGCAGGTCGGCGTAGCGAAGGGTCTGCGCGCTGCCGGCCTTGAAGTCGTGCTGGTATTCCAGCATGAACTTCGGCACGAGCACGCCCCACGTCGCTTCGTGGCGGTAGTCGACGCGCAGGCCGGCGCTGCCGGTGTCGGTGTCGACGTCCATCGCCTCGTAGCGCAGCGCGAAGATCGGGTCGCCGGTTTCGGTGAACCCGTTCAGCCGCGCCCGCGCCACGTCGCCGCGCACGTACGGGCTGAAGCGCCACGCGCCGTGCTCGAAGTCGCCGCCGATCGACACCGACCCGAACCACTGCGAACCGTCGCGGCTGCCATGGACGAAGCCGCCGTTGGTGGTGAGGTAGCGGCGCAGGTCGTAATCCAGCGTCTGGTAGCCGAACAGGCCGTCGACGAACACGCGGTTGCCCGGGCTGTAGCTGCCGTACAGGGCGATGGTGTAGGCGTTGCCGGTGTTGCGCGACCCGTTGTCGCCGATGTCGCTGCCGTCGCGGCCGTAGCCGATGCCGCCGCCGAAGGCGAAGACCTCGTTGACGCGGTAGTCGGCACCGAAGCTCACGCCGTCGGTCTCGAAGTCGACGCCGGCGCTGCCGTTGCGGCCGTCGTGGTTGCCCGACCGGATCGAACCGGCGGCCCACAGGCCGAAGCCGCCGCCCTGGCCATTGCCGTTCGCAGCGTTGCCGCCGCCGATCCCGTTGCCACCCATCAGGCCGTTGCCGCCACCGTTGCCGCCGGCGCCGCTGCGCAGGCTGCGTTCGCAGGTCGGATCCGGGATCTGGCCGACGACTTCCGGGCAGTACCGCGAGGCAGCCGCCGAGATGCCCATGTCGACGCGGTCGTTCGCGCCGCCGCCGTCGTGCAGGCGCTGCATGCGCTGCTGGAAGTTGTCGATCTGGCTGCGGGCGAAGCGACGGGTCGCGTCCGCCTGCGATTCCAGCAGGCCGCGCACTTCCGGATCGCGCGAGGGATCCGGGCGATCCACCACGGTCACGGTGTAGGCGCGGGTGCCGGTGAAGCCCAGCGCGTCGGTCGCCTGCACGGTGAACGTGTAGGCGCCGGCGGTGGTCGGCGTGCCGCTCAGGGCACCGTTGGCGGCCAGGGTCACGCCCGCGGGCAGCGCACCGGCGCTGATCGCGAAGCCGTACGGCGCGGTACCGCCGGCAGCGGTCACCGTCTGGTTGTACGCCACGAACAGCACGCCGTTGGGCAGCGTCGCGGGGGTGATCGTGATCGTCGGTGCCGACAGCGCGAGCGTGTAGGCGTTGGTCACGGTGCCGGCGGTGCCGGTGGTGCTGTCGGTGGCGGTGATGCTGAAGCCGAAGCTGCCCGCGACCGTCGGCGTGCCGCTGAGCGCGCCCGTGCTCGCATTGAGCGTCAGGCCCGCCGGCAGCGCGCCCGCGCTCACCGCGTAGGTGTACGGCGCGATGCCGCCGCTGGCGGTGAACGTCTGGCTGTAGGCCGTGCCGGCGGTGCCGCCCGGCAGCGCACCCGCCGCGGGCGTCAGCGTCAGCGTCGGCGCGGCGATGGTCAGCGTGTAGTTGTTGGTGACCGTGGCCGCGGTGCCGCCGGTGCTGTCGGTGACGGTCACGCTCAGGTTGAAGGTGCCCGACTGCGTCGGCGTGCCGGCGAAGGTACGGGTCGCGGCGTTGAACGTGATGCCGGCCGGCAGCGTGCCGGTCAGCGTCGCGGTGTACGGCGCGATGCCGCCGCTCACGGTCAGCACCTGGGTGTATGCCGTACCCGAGGTGCCCGCCGGCAGCGTCGCCGGAGTCAGGGTCAGGGTCGGCACCGCC
Source organism: Lysobacteraceae bacterium (assembly GCA_044227145.1). Classification (GTDB taxonomy): domain Bacteria; phylum Pseudomonadota; class Gammaproteobacteria; order Xanthomonadales; family Xanthomonadaceae; genus Lysobacter_I. The sequence continues at coordinate 49,974 of JBGAFR010000005.1, read as the reverse complement.
ACGACGACGGTGTAGGCCTGCGTGCCGGTCTGGCCGAACGTGTCGGTCGCGGTCACCGTGAAGTTGAAGGTGCCCGAAGCCGTGGTCGTGCCCGACAGCGCGCCAGCCGACGACAGTGTCGTGCCGGTCGGCAGGCTGCCCGCGGTGACGGCGAAGGTGTACGGACCCACGCCGCCGGTCGCGGTCAGCGTCTGGCTGTAGGCCAGGCCGGCCGTGGTGTTCGGCAGCGTCGCCGGGGCGACCGTGATCGTCGGCGCCGGCACGTCGATCGTGTAGGTGTTGGCGACCGTGAACGGCGCGCCCGCACCGGTGAGCACGGTGTCGGTGGCGGTGACGGTGATCGGGTAGCTGCCCGGCACCGTCGGCGTCCCCGACAACGTGTTGCCGCTGAAGCTCATGCCGGCCGGCAGCGCGCCGGTGACGGCGTAACTGAAGCTGCCCGAGCCGCCGCTGGCGGTGAAGGTCTGGCTGAAGGCCGCACCGTAGGTGGCGGTCAGCGTGCCGGACGCCGGCGTCATGGTCAGCGTCGGCGCCGCGATGGTCACGGTGTAGGCGCGGCTACCGGTCTGGCCGAAGTTGTCGGTCGCGGTGACGGTGAAGTTGTAGGTCCCGATCTGGGTGCTGGTCCCCGACAGCGCACCGCCGGCCGACAGCGCGATGCCCGACGGCAGGCTGCCGGCGGTCACGGCGAAGCCGTACGGCGCGACGCCGCCGCTCGCGGTGAGCGTCTGGGCATAGGCCGCGTTGGCGACGGGGTTCGGCAGGGTCGCCGGATTCACCGTGATGGTCGGCGCCGCCACGTCGAAGGTGTAGCTCTGCTGGACGGTGAACGGCGCGCCGCTACCGGTCGAGCCGGTGTCGGTCGCGGTGATCAGCACCACGAAGTTGCCCGGCAGCGTCGGCGTGCCGGAGACGGTGCCGCCGCTGAGCGTCAGACCGGTCGGCAGGGTGCCGGTGACCGCGTAGGTGTACGGGCCGGTGCCGCCGCTCGCGGTGAAGGTCTGCGAGTAGGGCGCGCCGTAGGTCGGCGTGAACGTGGTCGAGGCCGGCGTCAGCGTCAGCGTCGGTGCGGCCACGGTCAGGGTGAACGCCTGGCCGACGGTGTACGGGCCATTGCCGGTGCTGCTGTCGGTGGCGGAGACATTGAGGTTGAACGAGCCGGCCTGGGTCGGCGTGCCGGAGACGGTCACCGTATTGGCGGTGGTGCCGGTGATCGACAGGCCGGCCGGCAGGTTGGTGACCTGGAAGCCGGACCACGGCGCGGTGCCGCCGTTGAAGGTGAAGGTCTGCGTGTACGGGCTCGCGATCGTGGCGCTGAAGCCGGCGCTGGCGGTGATCGTGATCACCGGATCGTTCACCGTGATGGTCACGGTGGCCGGGGCCGAGGTGCCGCCGCTGTTGGTCGCGCTGTAGGTGAAGCTGTCCGGACCGGCATAGCCCGGATCCGGCTGGTAGGTGATCGTCGTGCCGCTGGCGATCACCGTGCCGTGCAGCGATGGCACGACCTCGGAGACCGTGACCGCGGCGCCGCCGGTGATGTTCAGCGGGACGTTGGTCGCCGGCGCGTTGTAGGCGACGGTCAGCGAGACCGGATTGGCGATCGGCGGGTTGTCGATCACGGTGATCGCGTAACTCTGCGTCGCCGTGTACGGGCCGGTGCCGGTGCTGCTGTCGGTCGCGGTGATGCTGAAGTTGAACGTGCCCAGCGCGCTCGGCGTGCCGGTGATGGCACCGGTCGCGGCGTTGAGCGTGAGGCCGCCCGGCAGTGCGCCGGCGGTGACCGCGTAGGCATACGGCGCGGTGCCGCCGGAGGCCGGCGAGATCGACGCCGAATACGCCGCCCCCAGCGTGCCGCCCGCCAGCGTGGTCGCAGGCAGCGTGATGGTCGCCGGCGCGATGGTCAGCGTGTAGGCCTGGCTGCCCGAGAACGGACCCGGGAACGGGCTGCTGTCGGTCGCGGTGGCGGTGAAGTTGAAGGTGCCGCCCGCGGTCGGCGTGCCGCTGAGTACGCCGCCCGGGGACAGGGTCAGGCCGGCCGGCAGCGCGCCCGCGGTGACCGCGAAGCTGTACGGCGCAGCGCCACCGCTGGCGGTGATCGTCTGGCTGTAGGCCGCGGCGACCGTGCCGTTCGGCACCGTACCCGGGCTGACCGTCACCGGCACGTCGTCGTTGGTGATCGTGCCGACGCCCTGGTTGTCGCTGATCGTCGCGTTGCTCGCGCCGCTCAGGTTGACGAAGAAGGTCTCGTTCGCCTCGGGCACGGTCTCGCCGATCACCGGCACCGTGATGGTGCGGGTGGTCTGGCCCGGGGTGAAGGTCAGCGAGCCCGACGTGCTGGTGTAGTCGGCCGGCTGCGTCGCGGTGCCGTCGGCGGTGGCGTAGTTGACGGTGACCGTCTGGCCGCTGGCGGCGCTGAGGGTCACGGTGAACACCGCGTTGGTCGTGCCGGCGTTGCCTTCGACCACGGTCACGTCGTCGATCGCCAGGCTCGGCAACGGATCATCGTTGGCGATCGTGCCCACGCCCTGGCCGTCGACGACGACCGCGTTGGTCACGCCAGTGACGTTGACGAAGAAGGTTTCGGTCGGCTCGTTGAGCGTGTCGCCGTTCACCTGCACGGTGAAGGTGTAGGTGCTGCTGCCCGCCGGGATGGTCTGGCCGGTGAGCGATTGCGCGACGTAGTCGACACCGGCTGTGGCGGTGCCATTGGCGGTGGCGATGTTGAAGGTGACGCCGCCCGGGCCGGCCGGAGCGCTGAGGCTGACCGTGAACACGGCATTGGTGATGCCGCTGTTGCCTTCGGTGACGGTCACGTCGTTGATCGTCAGGTTCGGCAGGTCATCATTGAGGATGGTGCCGGTGGCGCTGTTCGGCACGCCGACGGTGTAGCCGGTGCCGGCGGCGAGGGTCAGGGTGACGGTCTCGTCCGCCTCGATGGTCGCGTCGGCGGTCGGGTTGACCGTGACCGTGCCGGTGGTGTTGCCCGCCGGGATGACCAGCGGCGAGGCGATCGTGGCGTAGTCGGTGCCGTTGGCGGCGGTGCCGCCGATGGTGTAGTTGATCGAGAGGGCGCCGAACGCGGCCTGGTTCAGGGTGAAGGTGTAGATGAGGTTCGGCGCACCGTCCTCGGCGACCGCGGCGGGCGAGACCGAGACGGTCACCGACGGCACATCGTCGTTGAGGATGGTGCCGGTGGCCGAGGCCGGGACGCCGACGGTGTAGCCGGTGCCGGCAGCGACGGTCAGGGTGACGGTCTCGTCGGGCTCGACGGTGCCGTCGACGTTCGGATTGATGACGATCGCGGCCGTGGTCGCGCCGGCCGGGATGGTCACGGTCGCGACGTTGCCGCTGTAGTCGGTGCCCGCGGTGGCGGTACCGGTGGTGGTGATGTTGACCACCGTCGGCGAGGTCAGGTTGAGGCTGCGGGTGACCGTGAAGGTCAGGTTGGTCGCGCCATCTTCGCTCACGCTGGCCGGCGACACCGCGATGCTGACGCTCGGCGGCGGGCTGACGGTAAGGGTGTAGGTCTCGAGCTCGAAGTACGCGCCCGGACCCGTGCTGCTGTCGGTGACGCGCAGGGTGACCGGATAGTTGCCCGGCGCCGCGTTGGTGGTGCCGCTGACGACGCCGGCGGTGGACACGGAGATGCCGGCCGGGAAGCTGCCGGTCTCGAGCGTGTAGGTATGCGGGGGGACGCCGCCGCTGGTGGACAGCGTCTGCGAGAAGGGGACGCCCTGGATCGCGGTGCCGCTGGCGGTGGTCAGCGTCAGGCTCGGGTTCTGCACCGTGCCGGTGTAGCCCTTGTCGACGAACTGGGCGGTGGGCGTGGTCGAATCCGTGGAACGGACGGTGAAGGCGTAGCCGCCGCGCTGGGTCGGCGTGCCGCTGAGCACGCCGGCGCTGGACAGGGTCAGGCCGACCGGCAGCGTGCCGCCCTGCAGGGTGTAGGTGTAGGGCGCGAGTCCGCCGGCCGAGGTCAGCGTCTGCGAGAACGGCGTGCCGGCGGTCATCGTCGGCAGGGTGGTCGGGGACACCGTGATCGGCGAAGTCGGCGCCGTGATGGTGATGTTGAAGACGACGTCGTTGTTGTCGTTGTCCAGAAACGTGAAGGTGTCGCTGGTCGCCGAATCGCCATTGTGGGCGTAGGTGACGAACTGGGTGCCGCCGCTGTTGGCGCCGATGGTGGCGGTGCCATGCGCCGTGGTCAGCGGACTGGTGCCGCTGAGGCCACCGTCGAAGGGGCCGTCGCAGGTACTGACGTTGATGTTGACCGTAGCGCCGTTGGCGACGGTGGCCGTCAGGGGCGTCGGGCAGTACACCGAGGCGGCGGCGCTGGCCAGCGCTGGCCACATCGCGGCGAGCGCGAGCAGGACGACGATCAGACCGGCACGAGCCGAATGGCCCCGGCCTTTCGCGAAGAGCGACGTGAGCATGTGCATATCCCTGTTCCCCTGTGGTTCGTCCCTGTGGGACGGCCTTGCGGTTTCCGCCCCGCCGTCATCACAACGGACGACGGGCCACGCATCGGCCATGGCGTTCGCACGCTGGACGGACCCGCATTGGAACAGGATCGACCGGCGAGGGGAAGTCCCGTTTGCCGCACGGACGGCCGCATACGCCGGCGTAGGGCTCTTGTGGGGGGGCGAGGGCTGGTTCAGAGTACTCGGGCGGGCCGCATGAGGCGGCCTGCCCACATCCAAGGGGGGATCACGATGACCGACAAATTCATGGGCCAGATCATGATGGCCGGCTTCGGCTTCGCGCCGAAGTTTTTTGCGCTGACCAACGGGCAGCTGCTGCCGATCAACCAGAACCAGGCCCTGTTCTCGCTGCTGGGGACGCAGTACGGCGGCAACGGGACGACCAATTTCGCGTTGCCCGACCTGCGCAGCCGCACGCCGATAGGCTACGCCTCTTCGGTCGACCCGAGCTGGCAGCCGCCCTCGGTGCAGATCGGCCAGTCGGCCGGCGTCGAGAACGTCACCCTGCTGAGCACCAACCTGCCGGCGCACACGCACGCCGTCAACGCCTCGACCACCAACGGCGACAACCGCATCCCCGCCGGCCGCGCCTTCGCCACGAGCAACAACAGCAGCGGCTCGGCGATTTCGATCTATTCCGCGTCCAATGGCCCGCTCGTCCCGCTGAACCCCGCGACGGTCGCGCCCGCGGGCGGCAACCAGCCGCACCCGAACCTGCAGCCCTACAGCGTCATCAACTTCTGCATCGCGCTGACCGGCATCTACCCGTCGCGCAACTGATCGCCCGCGACTCGACAAGGACCCACGGACCCTCGCGCCGGACCACCGCGCGGACGTCCTTCATTCGGAGCACATCATGAGCACTCCCTACATCGGCGAAATCCGCATGTTCGGTTTCGGCACCCGCGGCGCCCCCAACGGCTGGCAGGCCTGCGACGGCAGCCTGCTGCCGATCTCCCAGTACGACGCCCTCTTCGCGCTGATAGGCACGACCTATGGCGGCGACGGCCAGACCACCTTCGCCGTCCCCGACCTGCGCGGTCGCGCGCCGATCCACCAGGGCCAGGGGCCCGGCCTGAGCAACTACGTCATCGGCCAGCGGGCCGGCACCGAGACGGTGACCGTGCTGCCGACGCAGATGCCGGCGCACACGCACACCATGGTCGCGACCACCGGCGCATCGACCGCGGTCACCCCGGGCAACACCTTGCTTCCGGGCACCGTGAGCGGCGACACCTTCTACGTCAACACCATCACCGGCAACACGGCTGCGGCCATGTCGACGCAGATGCTGACGCTGGCAGGCGGCAGCCAGCCGCACGAGAACTGCATGCCCACGCTGACGGTGCAGTACTGCATCGCCACCCAGGGCATCTTCCCGTCGCAGGGCTGATCCCCACGCCGACCACCATTCCCTCGCGCCACGCAGGCGCGGCCGCAGCCTTCCGGCGCGGCACCTCATCGGAGGAACCAGATCATGTCGCAACCCTTCATCGGCGAAATCCAGCTGTTCGGCTTCAACTTCAACCCGCGCGGCTGGGCGTTCGCCAACGGCGCCACCCTGCCGATCTCGCAGAACACCGCGCTGTTCTCGGCGAACAGGGCCAGGGCCCTGGGTTGACGCCGCGCTCGCTGGGCGAAGCGTTCGGCGTCAACACAGTGACGCTGACCAGCACCCAGATCCCGCAGCACAACCACGGGGTGAACGCGTACTCGCAGACGGCCAGCGGGAGCGGAAGCCATACGCCGGTCGCCAACGGTGGCCTCTCGTTCCTCGCCACCAGCACCAGCTCGAAGACCTACATCGCGACGCCGCTGAACACGCAGTTGGCGCCCAACATGATCGCGCCCAGCCAGGGCGGCGGCTTCCCGCACGAGAACCAGCAGCCGTACCTCGGCGTGAACTTCTGCATCGCGCTGCAGGGCATCTATCCGTCCTTCCCGTGACGTGACGGCAGCCATGTCCGACCGGTTGGCGCCATTCCCTGCGGAACGGCCCGACCGCATGACCACACCCGCGCTCCTCGCCGAGCGCGGGTTTTCGTTGCGCTGGCTGCGCGAGGACGACCTGCCGTGGCTGCGCGATCTCTACGCCACGACCCGTGCGGACGAGATGGCACCGGTACCGTGGCCGGCGCCCGCCAAGCGGCAGTTCCTCGACCAGCAGTTCGCGCTGCAGCACCAGCACTACCTCGCGCACTACGGCGACACCGATTTCCTGGCGATCGAGCGCCGCGGCCTCCCGGCCGGGCGCTACTACCTGCAGCGCGCCGCGCCGGACCACCTGATCGTCGACATCTGCCTGTTTCCCGGGCTGCGCGGACACGGCGCGGGCGCTGCGTTGATCCGCCAGAGCCAGGCCGATGCCGCGGCGCTGGGACGCGGCATGCACCTGCACGTGCTTGAGGCCAACCCCGGCGCGCGCAGGCTGTACGAGCGGCTGGGCTTCGTCGTCAGCGGCCAGGCCCTCCATGGCACCCATGTGCCGATGCACTGGGCGCCGCCGACCGCCGACACCGCTTCGCAGTAGCGCAGCGCGCGGCGCATCCATCGTGTCGCACGGCCGCGAGTCGCGCGCGGCCCGCTCCGATCGCCGGCAGGGAACAGATCCGCCTACCCGGCTCCGCGCAACACGCGTCGTGTCGCCACGAACCGGTCGCCGAAGCGGGCGATGCCGTCGGCGCGCATCCGCGGCGCATGGTCGCGCAGGTAGTCGTCCAGCGCTTCCCGATCCTGCAGCACGTACTGCACGCACAGGCCGACGCGTCCGGCGCTGGGCGGCGGTTCGAGCACGTCGAACGTCTTCGCGCCCTTGAAGCCGGGCAGCGCCAGCATCTCGGCGACGTGGTCCCGCAGCCAGGCGCGGTAGGCCTCGTGGGCGGCAGCGTCGACCTCCACGTTCACCTCGTACACCACCTGTTTCGATCCGCGTCGCTTGGCGGCCATGCGCGTCGTCCTCAGCTGCTCATGCCCGCGAGCACGGCGTAGACCATTTCGCCAGCGTGATGAACCACCCCTGCGCGTAGACCCGCTTCTGGGTCCACAGCAGGTACAGCGGCACGAGCACGAACAGCAGCATGGACCCGATCGCGGCCAGCGTGCCGCCCGCCCAGGCCGGCATGCCGGGGATCCCGCCCACACCGATCAGCACGAAATCCGCCAGCAGCATCAGCAGCATGAAGGCGTGGCTGTAGAACGCGACCACCAGATGTTCCAGGTAGCCGAAGCGCGATCGCAGGTACAGCAGCCGCAGGCACAGCGCGAACAGCGGCACCAGCAGGAACAGCGCCCCGGGCACCGCGCCGAGCACGAGCCGGAAGAATTCGTCGGGGCTGTCCTTCACCCGCATGGCGTTCTGCTTGAGCCGGTCCGTGCGGTGCGCGAGCCAGCGCTGCAGGAAGCCGCCGGCTTCCGCGTCCGCGGCGTCCTGCGCTGCCGGCTTGCCGGGGGCCGACGCGACCGCCACCGGCGTGTCGAGCGCCTGCAGTTGCGCGGGCGAGGCGCCCAGTGCGTGCAACCGGTCCCGGGCCTGGTCGTCGATGTGCTCGCGGGCGATGTCGCCGACCGCGCTCACCATCCAGCCGGCCTCGGGATCGTTGCGGGCCTGCGCGAGTTCGCGCTGCTTCGCGACGCGCGCCCGCAGCACCTCGTCGACGGTCTTCGCCGCGGTGAACGCGGGATCGATCGCCTCGTCATCGTCGCCGTCGGAGACGACGGCGCCCTTGCGCGCGTCCGCATCGCCGGCGTCGATCTGGATCGCATTGCCGGGGTCGAAGTGCAGCGCGAGCTTGCCGACGAAGAAGGTCAGCACGGTGAGGATCAGGAACAGCCGCAGCGGCGGCAGGTAGCGGACGCGGTGACCGGCGAGGAAGTTCGCGGCCAGCCGGCCCGGCACGCAGAGGTCGCGCAGGGTGCGGACGATGCGCCCGTCCACGTGCCAGAAGGATTCGAACACCTCTTCCACGGCATGGGCGACGCTGCGCAGCGGGTTGTGGCCGTGCTGGCCGCAGACGTGGCACCAGGGTCCCTGCAGCGCGGTCCCGCAGTTCTCGCACCGCGCGGGCGCGGCGTGGGCGTGTGGATCGGACATCGTTCCCCGGTGCGCGGACGTCGGGCGCTAAGATACCAGCCCGTGCGCGACCGCCGCGCCCTGCCCCCACCGGCCCACCGGCCCGCCGTCCCGCACATGTCCCCCACGCCTCACGACCGGATGCGTTTCCGCGACGAGCTGCGCGCCAGCGCGCGGCTGGCCGCGCCGTTGATCGCCGGACACCTCTCGACCGGCCTCATCGGCCTGATCGATGCGGTGATCGCCGGCCGCCACGGCACCGCGACGCTCGCCGCGGTGTCGGTGGGCACGGCGCTGTTCTGGCTGCCGTTGCTGGTGCCGATGGGCACGCTGATCGCGGTACCGGCCTCGGTGTCGCAGCTCGACGGCGCCGGCCGCCGCGAGGAGATCGGCCCGCTGTTCCGGCAGGCGCTGTGGCTGGCGCTGGCGCTGGGCCTGGGGATGTTCGTCTTCCTCAGCCTGCTGCCGGCGGCGCTGCCGTGGATGGGCATCGCGCCGGAGATCCAGCCCGGTGCCGCCGCGTTCGTTTCCGGCATCCGATGGGGCGCACCGGCGCTGGCGCTGTACCTGTGCATGCGCTACCTCTGCGACGGCCTGCACCACACCGTGCCGACGATGGTCTTCGGACTGGGCGGCCTGCTGGTGCTGGCGCCGCTGGGCTGGGCGCTGACCTTCGGCACCGGCGGCCTGCCGGCGATGGGCGCGGGCGGGCTGGGCTGGGCCTCGGCGCTGATGCTGTGGGCGCAGATGCTGGGACTGGGGCTGTACCTGCTGCGCGCCAGGCGATTCCGCCCGCTGCGCCTGTTCGCGCACCGCGACCTGCCGCAGTGGCCGTCGATCCGCGGCCTGCTGGCGCTGGGGCTGCCGATCGGCATCACCTGGCTGATGGAGGGCGGCTTGTTCGTGGCGACCGCGCTGGTGATCGGCCGGCTCGGCACGGTGCCGGCGGCGGCGCACCAGATCGCGATCAACGTCTCCAGCCTGTGCTTCATGCTGCCGATGGCGCTGGCCGAGGCGACCACCGTGCGCGTGGGCCATGCGGTGGGCCGGGGCGACCGCGGCGCCCTGCGCCGCGCCGCGCTCGCCGGCTACGCGCTGGTGCTGGGCACCCAGTTGCTCAGTGCCGGGACGCTGCTGACCGGCAACACCGCGATCGCCGGGCTCTACACCCACGACCCGGCGGTGATCGCCCTGGCCGCCTCGCTGCTGCTGCTGGCCGCGGCGTTCCAGTTTCCCGACGGGGTGCAGGTGCTGTCGGTCGGCGCCCTGCGCGGGCTGAAGGACACCCGGGTGCCGATGCTGCTGGCCGCGCTGGCCTACTGGGGCATCGGCATGCCGCTGGGCGCGGTCCTCGGCCTCGGTCTGGGCGGCCTGACCCCGGCGCTGGGGCCGCGGGGCATGTGGATGGGCCTGATCGCCGGGCTGACCGTGGCCGCGATCCTGCTGGGCCTGCGCCTGCTGGGCCAGCTCCGCCGCCTGCCGCTCCCGCATCCGGACGACCGCCGCCTGCCGACCCGCGAGGCCGCCTGAGCCCTGCCGCGGCGGCCTTCCGGCCAGCCCCCGCCCGGACGGCCGTGTGACGGATGGCGGATGACCGCCGGGCCCGCCCCGGGCACACTGGCGGCAGCGATCACGTTCCCAGGAGATGTCCCCCCATGAATGCCCCGCAGTCCCGCGGCCCGATCCTCAGCCTGCTCAAAGGCCTGTGGGACGCGATGAACTTCACCCGCCGGCTGATCCTCAACGTGATCTTCTTCGGCCTGGTGCTGCTGGTCCTCGCCGCGCTGGGCACCAGCAAGCCGCAGGTGATGCCGGTCGAGAGCCGCAGCACGCTGGTGATCGCGCCGGAAGGCGCCCTCGTCGAGCAGTACACCGTCGATCCGACCAGCCGCGCGCTCGCCCAGGCGCTGGGCGACAAGCGCGGCGAGGAAGTGCAGCTGCGCGACCTGCTGACCGCGATCAACGCCGCGAAGGACGACAAGCGCATCGAGCGCGTGCTGCTGCGCGTGGACCGCATGCGCTTCAGCGGCTACGCCTCGATCCGCGAGGTCGCCCAGGCACTGGCCGACCTGCGCGCCTCCGGCAAGCAGATCGTCGCCTTCGGCGAAAGCTTCGACCAGGCGCAGTACCTCCTCGCCGCGCAGGCCAACGAGGTCTACCTCGACCCGATGGGCGGCATCCTGCTGGAAGGCCTCAGCCGCTATCGCCAGTACTACCGCGAAGGCCTGCAGGACAAGCTCGGCGTCGACGTGCACCTGTTCAAGGTCGGCGAATACAAGTCGGCGGCCGAACCCTACGTGCTCGACGCGGCCTCGCCGGCGGCGAAGGAAGCCGACCTGTTCTGGATGAACGACGTGTGGCAGCGCTACCTCGCCGACATCGCCAAGCCGCGCAAGCTCGACGCCGCCGCGCTCGGCGCCAGCATCGAGCAGATGCCGGCGGACATCGCCGCCGCGCAGGGCGACCTCGCCAAGTACGCGCTGAACCAGAAGTGGGTGGACGGCCTCAAGACGCAGGAGGAAGTCGAGGACCTGCTGACCGAGCGCGGCGTCGCCGACGACAGCGCCGACGGCGGTTTCCGCCAAGTCTCGCTGGACCGCTACGTCGCCAGCCTCAACGGCGCCCTTCCCGATTTCGGCGACAAGGGCCACGTCGCGGTGGTGGTGGCCGAAGGCGAGATCCAGGGCGGCGAGCAGCCGCCGGGCACCGTCGGCGGCGAGTCGACCGCGGCGCTGCTGCGCGACGCGCGCGACGACGACAGCGTCAAGGCGGTCGTGCTGCGCGTGAATTCGCCCGGCGGCGAGGTCTATGCCTCGGAGCAGATCCGCCGCGAGGTGGTCGCGCTGAAGAAGGCGGGCAAGCCGGTGATCGTGTCGATGGGCGACCTCGCCGCGTCCGGCGGCTACTGGATCAGCATGAACGCCGATCGCATCTACGCCGACCCGTCGACGATCACCGGTTCGATCGGCATCTTCGGCCTCCTGCCGAACATCACCCAGACGCTGGCGAAGGTCGGCGTGCACACCGACGGCGTCGCCACCACCTCGATCGCAGGTGCGTTCGACATCACCCGCCCGATGTCGCCGCAGGTCGCGCAGGTGATGCAGACGGTGATCGAGAAGGGCTACCGCGACTTCACCGGCCGCGTGTCGGAAGCGCGCAAGAAGCCGGTCGCGGACGTGGACGCGGTCGCCCGCGGCCGCGTGTGGACCGGCGCGCAGGCGAAGGAACGCGGGCTGGTCGACGCCTTCGGCGGCCTGCAGACCGCGCTCAACGACGCCGCCAAGCGCGCCAAGCTCGGCGACAAGCCCGGCACCTACCACGTCCGCTACATCGAACGCGAACTGACCCCGCTGGAACGCTGGTTCGGCGGCTTCGTCGGCACGTCCGCGGGCCGCGCCATGATCGGCCATTCGGACCTCGCCCGCAGCCTGCTCGCCAAGGCCGCGCCGCAGGCCGAACAGGATCTGGCACTGTTCCAGCGCGCGGTGGAAGACAACGGCAAGGGCCCGCAGGCGAAGATCTTCGCCTACTGCTTCTGCCGGTTCTGACCGCGGACCGTCCGGACCGATCCTCCGGATCGTCCTTCGCGTGACACGACGACGCCCGGCCGATGCCGGGCGTCGTCGTTTGCGGCGGCGTGCGCGCCCCGCGTCCGCCTGCGGGGAGCGGCGGCTCAGCCGCCGGTGGCGTCGTCGATCGCCTTGCGCTGGTCGGTGCCGGATTGCTCGGTCTGCGCGCGGATGTCCTTGGCCTGGTCGATCGGCTGCTGGATCGCCTGGCGCAGGGCGCCCGGCTGCGCGGCGGTAGCCGCCGCCTGGGGGTCGGGCTGGACATCGTGCGGCGGCGGTTCCGGCGCGGAACAGCCGGCGGCGAGGCAGGCGAGCGACAGCAGGGCGAGGGTCGGCAGGCGGCGCATGATCGTGCTCCCGGTGGATGCGGCTTATCCTACCCCCATCTCCTATCGCGCTTCCGTGAGCCCGGTCTGCCCATGTCTTCCGATCGCTGGCGTCTCGACGGTCAACTCGCCCTGGTCACCGGCGGCAGCGCCGGCATCGGCCGCGCCATCGCCCGCGAGCTGCTGGGCTTCGGTGCGCGCGTGCTGATCGCCGCACGCGACAGCAACGGCCTGGATGCGGTACGGCTGGAACTGGAGGAAGCCTTCCCCGACGGCGAGGTCCGCACCTTCACCGCCGACGTCGCCGACGACGAACAGCGCCGCGAACTGCTGGACTGGGTCGAGGACCTCGACGACGGCCTCAACATCCTCGTCAACAACGCCGGCGGCAACCTCACCAAGCCCGCCAACGACTACGACGAGGACGAGTGGCGCGGGATCTTCGAGGTCAACCTGTTCAGCGCCTTCGAACTCTCGCGCTGCGCCTATCCGCTGCTGACGAAGCACGCCGCCTCGTGCATCGTCAACGTCGGCAGCGTCTCGGGCCTCACCCACGTGCGCAGCGGCGCACCCTACGGCATGAGCAAGGCGGCGCTGCACCAGATGACCCGCAACCTCGCGGTCGAATGGGCCGAGGACGGCGTCCGCGTGAATTCGGTCGCGCCGTGGTACATCCGCACCCGTCGCACCTCCGGCAAGCTCGCCGATCCCGACTACCTCGACGAAGTGCTGTTGCGCACGCCACTGGGCCGCATCGGCGAGCCCGAGGAAGTCGCAGCCGCCGTCGCCTTCCTGTGTCTGCCGGCGTCCAGCTACGTCACCGGCGAATGCATCGCGGTCGACGGCGGGTTCCTGCGTTACGGGTTCTGATTCCGGAAAGCGCCCGTATCCCGGTGCCGACGTTGCTATCACTGACGGACGCGGATTCCGCGCCACGGGAGCAACGCCATGCACAAGAGTCCCTGTCCGGTATCGATCGTCCTGACCTGCACGCTGGCGACGACGCTGTCCGGCTGCGCATCAATCCGCTCTGCGCGATTGCCCCAGCAGGACGACCATGCGCCGATCCAAGGCGGCCTGGTCTACTCCCTGCCGATGCAGCGATTGAAGCTGACGATGGTCGTCGCCGACGGGGTCAACGGCGGGCCGCAGACCCGCATCATCACGGCGACGCCGACCGCCGTGTCCGCGGATCGCCGCACGCAGTACGTCGCGCAGTATCGTCGCAACCAGATCGGTTCCAATACGCTCAAGCTGTCGGTGAACGCGCAGGGCCTGCTCACCGGCGACAGCGAGGGCAGCAGCACGCCGCAGATCGCCGAGTTCCTCGGCCAGCTCGCGGCGGGCGGACGCTCGATGCTTGCATCCGATCAATCGAAGTCGGCCGGGTGCACCAGCGCCGGCACTTACGAATGGGTGTTCGATGCACCGAGGGATTCGACCCCGGTCACCCTCGATAACGGCATGTCCAATTGCGGCCTGACGGTGACCGCGACAGCCCGCGGAGCGACCGTCGCCGGCGATCGGCCCGGCAACGGGAGCGGGACGCTGGAGCGACACTGGAAAGGCGTCGACACGGCCGGCAACGGCCACGGGTATTTCTATCGGCAGAAGCGTCCGGTCGAAGTGACCGTCAGCTACGGCGCAGTGCAGCGCAAGGTGTTCGATCTCGCGATCGTGGACGAGGCGTCGCAAACCGAGTTCCTTCCGGTCCCGCGCACACTGTTCGCGGAAACCCGCTGGAAGGTGACGTTCGTCGAGGGCTCGCCGACGTTCTTCGACGTCGATGCAGGCGGCGATGTGCTGGGCCTGGTCAAATTGCCGGCGGACGTCCTGAAGGCGTATTCGGAAGCCGTGCTGGCTGGCCTCAAGCAGAGGAAGGACATCGCCTCCGGCGAAAGCGACTACCTGAAGCAGTTGACCGCGCTCGCGGCGCAGCAGGCGAAGTACGAGGCCTGCAAGGCGGCGGCCGATTCCGGCGTTGCCGCCCGCATCAAGGACGCGTGCCAATAGCGACCCTGCGCCCGGCGGCTTGTCCCGGTCGCCGGGTTTGCGCATGCTGCGCGTGATCCCCGTGCCCGCCCGCGCGAGGCCGACACGGAGACCGCATGAGTTCACCGCAGCGATCGCGTGGCCGGAGTGACGATGCCTTCGGCGAACATCCGCCGGAACCGGCCGCCAGCCAGCGCCTCGCCCTGATCGACGCCCTCCGCGGCGCGGCGCTGGCGGGCGTGCTGCTGGTGAACCTCGGCGGCTTCTCGCTGTACTACTTCCTCGATCCCGCGCAGCGGGCGGCGCTGCCGACGGCGCGGGTCGACGGCTGGCTGGCGATGGCGGTGCAACTGCTGGCGCAGGACAAGGCGATCACGCTGTTCTCGCTGCTGTTCGGCGTCGGCATCGCGATGCAGGCCGAGCGCGCGCGGTCGCAGGGCATCGGTGACGGGCCGCTGCTGCGCCGGCTGCTGGTGCTGCTGGCGATCGGCCTGCTCCACGCGCACGTCCTCTGGTGGGGCGACATCCTGACCTTCTACGCGATCGCCGGCCTGCTGCTGCTCGCACTGCGGCGCCTGCCCGACAACCTGCTGCTCGCGGCCGGGCTGGGGCTGGCGCTGTTCTCGCCGCTGCTGGCGCCGATCGCCTACCGGCTGCTGCCGGCCGACTTGCCCGACGAAGCACGGATGCATGCGCTGGCCTTCGCTGCGTTTTCCTCGCCCGATCCCGGCGTTGCGCTGCGCGGGAACCTCGCCTACGCGCACTGGAACTGGATGGCGCTGTGGAGCGTCTTTCCGTTCGTGCTGGCGCGGCTGATGATCGGCGACTGGGTCGGTCGGCGCGGCCTGCTGCAGGATCCCGCGGCGCATCGCCGGCTGCTGCGGCTCGTGTTCCTGATCGGCGTGCCGCTGGGGCTGGCCGGCGGCATCGCGCTGGAGGCGATCGAGGCCGCCGGGCTCACGCCGGTCGTGCTGGACGCCGGGCGCGGCGCCGAGTTCGCATTGCGCACGCTGCGCCGACTCGTGCCGTTGGCGCAGGGCCTGGGCTATGCCGCCGGCTTCGCGCTGCTGTTCCTGCGGCCGGGCTGGGCGCGACGGCTGGCCTGGCTGGCGCCGATCGGGCGGATGGCGCTGACCCACTACCTCGCGCAGAGCGTGCTCGGCGTGGCGCTGTTCTATGGTGTCGGCCTGGGGCTGGGCCCAACCGGCGGGCTGCCGCTGCGCTTCGCGGTCTGGGCGGCGATCTTCGCTGCGCAGGCCGCCTTCAGCGTCTGGTGGCTGGCCCGGTTCCGGCTGGGGCCGGCCGAATGGGTGTGGCGCTCGCTGGCCGCGGGCCGGCGACTGCCGCTGCGGCGTGCCACGGCGCCCGGCAGGGCGGCTCCGGACGCAATGGCTTAGTCGCGACGCTTTCATCGTTCCCTTCTATCGCTCCGCTATGATGCCGCGGGCGACGGGACAGGGGACGAACGGGGCGATGAAGGCGACAAGGGGCCATCGGGCTTGGGCAGACGGACGCGCCGCGCAGCGGGCGGCCGTCCCGTGAGCCGGCGCGCACTGTCCGACACCGCCTACTCCTCGTTCGCGGTCTACATCGAATACCTGTTCGGCCTGATCGCGTCGATCCTCACCGCGCGCGCGCTGCTGCCCAACGACATGGGCGTGTACAGCCTGCTGATCTGGCTGGTCGCCAACGGGGTGATCGTCGCCAACGCGGGGATCACGCTCGGCGCGATCAAGTTCATCGCCGAACTGCGCGGCGCCGGGCGCGAGGACGACACCGCGCGGCTGGTGCGCCGGCTGCGCGGCATGCAGCGCACCATGCTCGCGATCGTGGTCGTCGCCCTAGCGCTGGTGTTCCTGGGCTTCCACGGCCACCTCGGGCCCGGCGTGCCGACGTGGACGTTCGTGCTGCTGCTCGGCTCGGTGGCGCTGCGCGCGCCGTACATGTTCAACATCGCGGTGCTCAAGGGCCGCCAGGACTTCAAGTCGACCGCGGTGGTCGCCGGGCTCGGCGCCGGCGCCAACCTGGCGATGATCGTGGCGCTGTGGTCCGGCAAGGCCGTGCCGGCGACGCTGCCGGCGTTCGTGATCGTGTACGCGCTGTCGAGCCTGGTGTTCTTCTTCGTCTCGCATCGGCTGGCGATGCGCTTCCCGGAAGGCGCCAGCGGCGACGGCGCGCTGCCGCCGGAGCTGGAGGCGCGCATCCGCCACCACCTGCGCGTGGCCGGCCTCACCACCGTGCTCGGCGCGCTCGGCACCAGCGAGATCGAACTGCTCGCGCTCAACGTGCTCAGCGATTCGGCGCACGCCGGCCTGTTCAAGGTCGCGAACGCATTGGCCGGCGGCGTCGCGCTGCTGGTGCCCGGCGTGCTCAGCGCGCAGCTGCTGCCGATGATGGCGCGCGCCCACGGCAGCGGCGGTGGCGAGGCCGCACGACGTTTCGTGGCGATGACGGTGTGGCTATGGATCCTCGGCGCGCCGCTGATCGCCGCCGGCAGCGTGTTCGCCGACCACGCGGTCGGCCTGCTCTACGGACCGGCCTACGCCGAGGCGGCGCCGGTGCTGGTGGCGCTGCTGGTCGCGCGCACCGCGCTGGTGCTGGGCCAGGGCGCGACCGCCTACCTGCTCAGCGCCGACCGCCAGACCGCGCTCATGCGCCTGACCCTCACGTTCACCGTGCTGCGGGTGGTCGGCGTGTTCGGCGCGACCTGGGCCTGGGGCCTGCCCGGCGCGGTCTCGGCGACGGTGGCGCTGTCGCTGTTCGCCACGATCGCGACCGGCCGGCTGGCGATGCGCGATGCCGCGACCTCGCTGCCGTGGGCGCGGCTGCTGCGGATCGCCGCCGCCGCCGCGGTACCGGCGGCGGTCTGCATTCCGCTGGCGCAGCGGCTCGGCCCGCTGACCGGCCTGCTGGCGGGCACCGCGGTCTTCGCGCTGCTGTATCCGGTCTGCGCCTGGTGGTTCCGCTGCCTCAGCGACGAGGACGCCGGCTACCTGCGCGCCATGGGCGCACGCCTGCGCGCGCGCCGCAGCGCGACCTGACCGCCCGCGTTCGGCTCAGGCACGCTCAGGCAGGTGCGTACACGAGGCCGTTGTCGCGCACGCCGCGGCCCAGCATGCGGCGCACGGCGCGCTGCGCGCCGGTGAACGGCGTCAGCACCGCCGCCTTGAAGCCGTCGCGCGCGGCGGAAACGCCGACCGGCATCGGCGACAGGCCCATGCGCCGCAGCTGCGCATTGCCGCGATAGAGCAATTCGCGGCGGCGGGTCGAATCGGTGTAGTAGGTGAAGCTCGCGGTGATCGAGGGTCCGTCGCCGTTCTCGACCATGTGCGGCGCGGTCGACGGCATGTAGCCGCCCATCCCGGGTTCGAGGTCGAACACCCGCGCCCGGCTGCGGAAGGCTTCGTCCCAGACCACGCCTTCGCGCGAATGGCGGTCATGGAACAATTCCTGCGCGCGCTCGGACACCACCTCGCGATCGAACGGGTCCCACACGTACAGGCGCTTGCGCCCGGCGATCTGCAGGATCACGTTGTGCTCGTGGTCGATGTGGAACGGCGTCACCGCGCCGGGCGAGCTGAGGAAGATCCAGCCGGCGCGGAAGCACATGCCCGGGTCACGTCGCTCGATCGCCGGGCGCACCGCGTCCAGCACCTCGTCGACCAGGCCGCGATAGACCGGATCCGCCTGCACGTTGAGCAGCGACGTCCAGGCGTGCGCGTTCGCCAGGTCCGACAGCGTCGTCGCGGCATCGCGCCGGTTCGGATGCAGGGTCGGCGCCTCGGCGAAACTGCTGCCGGCGGTGGCCGCGTCGCTGTGCGAGCGCACCAGCCGGCGCGCCTCCAGCCGCTGCGCGAGGGCGATCAGCGCATCGATCCGCAACAGCGGGTGGTCGCACAGCCGGTGACGGACTTCGCCGATGCGCCACGGATCGAAGGCGTCGGCGTCGAAGGTGATGGGAGGCGTGGCGTCGCGCATGGCGGAAAACCGTTCTGGTAGGCTCTTCGGATGGGACTGATCGACTTCGCCGAACGCGCCGGGCGCAACGCCTGGCGCCTGCCCCTCCTGGGCCGCGTGCTCGCGGCCGACGACGCCCGCAGCTTCGCGAAGATGCCGCGCGGCCGCTTCCACGGGGTCTACCGCGATTTCGCCGAGGCCGAAGCCGCGATCCCGCGCGGGAAACCGGTCGGCTACGACAACGACGGCATGACCGGCATGTATCGCGACCGCATGCGCAAGCCCTGCGAGAGCGACTACGCCGTGCTGTTCTGGATGCGCGACCTCGTGCAGCGGACAACGCGCGTTTTCGATTTCGGCGGCCACGTCGGGGTGAGCTGGTACGGCTGGCGCGAGCACCTGGGCCTGCCGCCCGGCCTGCGCTGGACGGTCTGCGACACGCCGTCGATCGTGCGCGAGGGCGAGGCGCTGGCCCGCGAACTCGGCGCGGAAGGCCTGTCATTCACCAGCGACCCCACGGACGGCCGAGACGCCGACATCCTGCTTGTCGCCGGGTCGCTGCAATACGTCGATTTCGGCCTGCCCGAGTTGCTGGCGCGGATGGGCACGCTGCCGCCCCACGTGTTCGTCAACAAGCTGCCGCTGTACGACGGCGAGACCTTCGTGACCGTGCAGTCCACCGGCCGCGCCTTCCACCCTTACCGGATCGAGAATCGCGACGCGTTCGTCGCCGGCGTGACCGCGCTGGGCTATCGCGTGGTCGACGACTGGGTGAACCACGAAGTCTCCTGCCGCATCCCGCAGACCCGCGGCCGCGACGTCGAGGCCTACAGCGGCTACTACTTCGTCCGCGACGCGGACTGATCGACGCGTCGCACCGCGGCGCGGTGGCGCCGCCCGGGACGCGCGATCGATCTCACGGGATCGATCTCAGTTGAAGACCGCCTGGTACAGGAAGCCGGCCCGCTCCTGCGCCACCGGCACCAGGAAGATGCCGACTTCGCCGACCTTCGGGTGGCGCATGGCATAGATCTGCTGCGGGAACAGGATCGGGGCGGTGTTGCGGAACAGCAGCGAGAACGGCGCGCGGGCGGCGTCCGGGCGCTGCGCCTGCAGCGGCCGCGCCTCGACCAGCACGAACTCCACCGACATGTCGTTGAGATCGGCGGCGAACGTCTCGTTCACGCAGCCGGCGAAATGCTCCAGCGTCAGCAACTCCATGGCGATTCCATGCTTCCGGCCCCCCCGCGGCCCCGCTGCGCGGCTCGCAGCGCGGCCATCCTCGCCGCTGCGGGCGCCCGACACAAGCCGCGGAACACGCCGTTGCCGCCCCGGCGAGACAGGAGCGGGCTCCGGCGTGGACAATGGCGCCCCCGTCGGCAGGCCCGCCGGCTCCCGCGCGATTCAGCCTTCTCCCGCCATCCTGAACGGGTTTTTGCGCCCGGTCGTTCGTCCATCCCCTGCCGATCTCCCGACCCGCTTACCAGCCAAGCCCCTGCCCACATCCTCATGCCCGTCGCCCCCGCCATCGTCAAGGTCACCGGTCTCCGCCTCGATCGCGGGGCGCGCACGATCCTGCGCGACATCGACCTGACCGTCCCCCGGGGCAGCATCACCGCGATCCTCGGCCCGTCCGGCTGCGGAAAGTCCACGCTGCTGTCGGCGCTCACCGGCGAACTCGTGCCGGCCGCCGGCACGGTCGAGATGCTGGGTCGCCCGGTGCCGGAGCGCAAGCGCGAGCTGCTGGAGCTGCGCAAGGGCATCGGCGTGCTGCTGCAGGGCAACGGCCTGCTCACCGACCTCACCGCCGCCGAGAACGTCGCCCTGCCGCTGCGCACCCACACCGACCTGCCGGCCGAGGTCATCCGCCGCCTGGTCGAGATGAAGCTGCACGCGGTCGGCCTGCGCGCCGCCGCCGATCTCTACCCCCGCGAACTCTCCGGCGGCATGGCGCGCCGCGTCGCACTGGCCCGCGCCCTGGCGCTGGACCCGCCGGTGATGCTGTACGACGAGCCGCTGACCGGGCTGGACCCGATCGCCAGCGGCGTGATCATGAGCCTGATCGCCCGGCTCAACGCCAGCCTCGGCCTGACCAGCTTGATCGTGACCCACCACGTCCACGAGACCCTGCCGATCTCCGATCGCGCGGTGGTCATCGCCAACGGCGGCATCGTGTTCGACGGCACCCCGGCCGAACTGGAAGCGACCGGCGACCCGCTGGTCCGCCAGTTCCTGCGCGGCGAGCCGGACGGCCCGATCCCCTTCGACGCCGTCGCCCGCCCAGAGGCCGCGTGATGGCGCTGGCCGAAACCACCCGCAGCGTCGGTCGCGCCGGCCTGTTCTCGCTGGCGGTGCTGCGCGCCAGCCGCCCGACCCGCGATTTCTGGCAGGAACTGACCCGCGAGATCTACAAGATCGGTGCGCGCAGCCTGCCGATCATCGCCGTCGGCGGCGCCTTCGTCGGCCTGTCGATCACCCTGCTCGGCTACCGCGCGCTGCAGACCTACGGCGCCGCCAACCAGATCAGCGCGCTGATCGGCCTGGGCATGTACCGCGAGCTGGCGCCGGTGCTGACCGCGCTGCTGTTCGTCGGCCGCGCCGGCAGCTCGATCGCCGCCGAACTCGGGCTGATGCGCGCCACCGACCAGATCACCGCGCTCGGGCTGATGGGCATCGACCCGGTCGGCAAGGCGGTCGCGCCCCGGTTCTGGGCGGCGGTGCTCACCGTGCCGTTGCTGACCGCGATCTTCTGCAGCTTGGCGATCACCGCCAGCTGGTTCCAGGGCGTGCAGGTACTGGGCATCGACAACGGCGCGTTCTGGCAGGTGATGAAGGACGCAGTGGACTTCCACGAGGATTTCCTGCCGGCGTTCCTGAAGTCCGCCGTGTTCGGCGGCACCGCGGCGCTGGTCGCCTCCTATGTCGGTTTCCACGCGGAACCGACCATCGAGGGCACCTCGGTCGCCACCACCCGCGCCGTGGTCAACGCCTCGCTGCTGGTACTGATGTTCAACTTCGTGCTGTCCGCCTTCCTCTTCCGTTGACCTTTTCCGCAGACCCGACCAGATGAGTACGCGCCCATGAGTGCACGCGGTCCCCGCCTCGAATTCGCCGTCGGCGCCTTCCTGCTGTTGTCCCTGGCGTCGCTGCTGGTGCTGGCGATCGCCTCCACCAACGGCAAGTTCGGCTTCGGCGAACCCACCTATCCGCTGAAGGCGCGCTTCACCAATCTCGGCCAGCTGCGGCCGATGGCGCCGGTGAAGATCGGCGGCGTCGCCATCGGCAAGGTCGCCTCGATCGAGCTCGACCCGCAGCGGCTCGACGCGGTAGTCGTGCTCGACGTCGACAGCCGCTACAAGGACCTGCCGATCGACACCTCGGCCAGCATCCTCACCGGCGGCCTGCTCGGCGAGAGCTACGTCGGCCTGTCGCCCGGCGGCGCGCCGGAGATCCTCAAGCCCGGCGACGAGATCGCCTACACCACGCCGGCGGTCGACCTGATCCAGATGGCCGGGAAGTACATCTTCGGCGGTGGCGGCGGAACCAAACCCGCCGACGACACGTCCGATTCAGGTTCCGCTGCCGATCCTGCCCCCGATTCCTCCCCCAACGACAAGACCACGACGCCATGATGCTCCAGCCCCGGATGCTCCAGACCCGTCTCCTGCCCGTCCTGGTCGGCGCCGCACTCCTCGCCGCGCCGCCGGTGTTCGCCCAGCAGGCCGCCGCCCCGGCCCGTGCCGCGGCTCCCGCTTCGGCCATGATGCAGGGCACGCCCAGCCAGCTGGTGCTCAACAACAGCCAGCGCGTGCTCAGCACCCTCGAGAAGCGCCGCGCCGAGTTCACCAGGAACCGGGCTGCGCTGCGCGATTTCGTCAGCACCGAATTCAACGCGATGTTCGACCGCGACTACGCCGCCCGCCTCGTGCTGGGCCGCCACGGCCGCGGCGCTTCCGACGAGGACATCAAGCTGTTCGCCGACGCGCTCGCCGACAACCTGATGCAGCGCTACGGCTCCTCGCTGCTCGACTTCAACACCCAGCTGCGGGTGCGGGTGAAATCCGAGCGCCCGCTGGCCCAGGGCCAGGGCGTGAAGGTCTCCAGCGAATTCCTGCGCCAGGGCGGCGAACCGATCCCGGTCGACTACTTCATGCGCCGCAACGGCAACCAGTGGAAGGTGTTCGACGTGATGGTCGAGGGCGTGTCCTACGTGCAGACCTTCCGCAACCAGTTCGACGCCGAACTGCAGCGCAAGTCGATCCGCCAGGTCGCCACCGAGCTGCGCAGCGGCCTGCTGCAGGCGAGCCCGGACCAGAAGTGAGCGCCACGGACGCCGCCTCGGTCGCGCTCGCCGATGGAACCCTGCGTTTCACCGGGGCGCTGCACCGCGATGCGGTGGCGGCGCTCTGGGCGCGGCTGCCGGCCGTGCTGGACGGCATCCATCGCATCGACCTGACCGCCGCGACCAGCATCGACAGCGCTGGCCTGGCGCTGGTTTCGCGGGTCGCGGAACGCTGCGCCGCGGACGTGGCGATCGACGGCCGGCCGACCGGCTTCGACGACCTGCGCACCGCTTACCGGCTTGGCGACGACCTCGGCTTCGTCCGCGACTGACCCGGGTCACGACGACCCGCCCACGCATCGCCCCGCGACAACGGACTACACTCGCGCCATGACGTGCCTCCCCCCCCTCTCCCGCGCCGCGCTGCTCGTGCTGGCGCTGCTCACCGTCGGTTGCGCCGCGCAATCGCCGCGGCCCGATGCGCCGCCGGAAACGGCGATCGTCGAACCCGCCGCCGAAGCCCCCGCGATGCCCGCACCGGCGGACACGGCCGCTGACGCCGCCGCAAACGCGGAAGCCGGAGCAATGCCGATCGCCGCGTCCACCGGAGGCGACACCGCCACCGAAGCGTCGACGCCGGACACCGTCGCCGACGCCGGCAACGCCACGGACCAGCCGACCGATGCCGAACGCGACTACGCCGCGATCTACGGCACGGCCGCCCCCGAGACCTACAATCCGATCGCCGATCCCACGCTGCCGCCGCCGGCCGAAATGCCGACGAGCTTCGATCCCTGGGAGCGCTACAACCGGCAAGTGCACCGCTTCAACATGGTCGTGGACCGCCGGATCGCCAAACCGCTCGCGCACGCCTACGTCCGCGCGGTGCCGCGCCCGGTGCGCCTGGGCGTGAGCAACTTCTTCAACAACCTCGGCCAGCCGGTCAGCGCGCTCAACGCGCTGCTGCAGGGCAAGCCCAAGCAGGCCGGCCAGGCGGTCGGCCGCTTCCTGCTCAACTCCACGCTGGGCATCGGCGGGCTGTTCGATCCGGCGACCTCCGCCAACCTGCCCAACCGCGGCGAGGACTTCGGCCAGACCCTCGGCGTGTGGGGCTGGAAGAAGTCCCGCTACGTCGAGCTGCCGCTGTTCGGTCCACGCACCGTGCGTGACGTGTTCGGCATGGCCGGCGACGCACCGCTGTCGCCGACCCGGCGGATCGAGGAAGACAAGATCCGCATCTTCCTGCAGGGCCTGCAACTGGTCGACGTGCGCGCCCAGCTGCTGTCGACCGACAGCCTGCGCGAAGGCGCCGCCGACGACTACGCCCTGGTCCGCGATGCCTGGCTGCAGCGCCGGAACTACCAGATCCGCGGAGACGAGGCTTCCGACGACGACACGCTGCCGGAGTACCTGCGCGAAGGCGACGATGCACCGACGGTGCCGGCCAGCGCGATGCCGCTGCCGAATCCGCCGTAAGCCTTCGGGTCCGCTGTCCCCCCGGTAGAGCGGGCTGAAGCCCACTTGTCATCAGCGGCGAAGCGGGCGGAAGCCGCTCTACCGAAAGCAGATTCCATTCATGCCGGCGACACTCAATCGGTGTCGCCGTCGTCGACCGCCTCCTCGCCGAGCAACCGCCGCGCATCGTCCGCGGGCAATTCCTCGACCTTGCGCAGCTGCCGCTCGATGGCGCGCGTCCGCACGCCGGCGGCTTCGATACTCTTCTGCACCGTGCCGAGCTGGCTGTTGGCCCGCTCGAGCACGGTCGCGAACTTGCCGAACTCGGTCTTCACCGCACCCAGCAGCTGACGCACCTCGCCGGAGCGCTGTTCGATCGCCAGCGTGCGGAAGCCCATCTGCAGGCTGTTGAGCAGCGCCAGCAGCGTGGTCGGGCCGACCACCGTCACCCGGAACTCGCGCTGCAGCGCCTCGAACAGCCCCGGGCGACGCAGTACTTCGGCATACAGGCCTTCGGTCGGCAGGAACAGCAGCGCGAAGTCGGTGGTGTGCGGCGGCGCGACATACTTGTCGCGGATGCGCTTCGCCTCGACCCGGATCTGCCGCTCCAGCGCGGTCGCGGCCTCGGCCACCGCCACGAGATCGGCGCGCTCCTGCGCATCGAGCAGGCGCTCGTAGTCGTCGCGCGGGAACTTGGCGTCGATCGGCAGCCGCACCGGGCCGCCACCCTCCATCCCCGGCAACCGCACCGCGAATTCCACGCGCTCGCCGGCACCGGGCACGGTGGCGACGTTGCGCTCATACTGCTCGATCGTCAGCGCCTGTTCCAGCAGCGCCGCGAGCTGCACTTCGCCGTAGATGCCGCGGGTCTTGACGTTGGTCAGCACGCGCTTGAGGTCGCCGACGCCGGTGGCGAGCTGCTGCATCTCGCCGAGGCCGCGCTGGACCTGCTCCAGCCGCTCGGATACCAGCCGGAACGATTCGCCCAGCCGCGTCTCCAGGGTCGACTGCAGCTTCTCGTCGACAGTCGCCCGCATCTGTTCGAGCTTGGCCTCGTTGCCGGCCTGCAGTTCGCGCAGCTTCTGCTCCAGCGTGGTGCGCAACTCGCCCAGCCGCTGTTCGTTGCGGTCGGTGAGTTCGCGCAGTTGCTGACCCAGCGCGTCGGCGAACTGCTGCTGGCGGGTCGCCTGCTCCAGTCGCGCCTTGTGGGCATCGTCACCGAGTGCGACGCGCAGCTCGTCCAGGCGCGCGTCGGTGCGCTGGGTCAGGTCGCCGAGGCTGCGGCCGAAACTCTCGATCCGCTGGCCCTGCGCCAGCGACAGGCTATCGAGCTGTTCGCGCAGTTCGCCGCGACCGCTGCGCTGCTCCTCGCGCAGCGCGCCCTCGACCTGCGCGCGCAGCCGTTCCAGCCCGGCATCGGGGCGGCGCAGCAGCAGGAGCACGAGCAGGACGAGGCCGATCGCGACGGCGATCAGGATCAGCGCCAGCAGGAGGGTCGAAGACATGGGCGGCAGTGTACCGGTGGCGCCAGCAGTGCGGCGGCGGCGTAGGACGGCGTCAATCCACCACGCGGCAGAACACGGCCTTCAGATACCGGCTTTCCTGCACGTCCGTCAGCCACGGGTGGTCGGCGCCGGCGCCGGCGACCTTCAGCACCTGCACGGTGCGGCCGGCGTAGAACGCGGCGCGGCGCAGCATGTCGAGGAACTGCTCCTCGCTGACCAGGCCGGTGCACGAGAACGTCGCCAGCAGCCCGCCGGGTTTCACCACGCCCATCGCCAGCTTGTTCATGTCGAGGTATTTCTTCAGCGCGGGGATCACCTGCTCGCGGTCGCGGGTCATCTTCGCGGGATCGAGGATCACGACGTCGAACCGCTCGCCGGCGTTCGCCGCGTCGCGCAGCCACGGGAAAATGTCGGCCTGCACGAAGCGCGGGCGCACGCCGCTTGCGAACGGCGCGTTGAGCTTCACGTTGCCCTTGGCGATCTCGATCACCGCCTCGTCGATGTCGATGCCGACCACTTCGCTGGCACCGCGCGCGGCGGCATACACGCCGAAGCCGCCGGTGTTGCAGCACAGGTCGAGCACGCGCTTGCCCGCGCACTGGTGCGACAGCCATTCGCGGTTCTCGCGCTGGTCGGCGAAGAAGCCGGTCTTGTGCGCGCCCGCAGGATCGGCGCGGAACTTGATGCCGTATTCGGTGATGATCGCCGGCGCCGCGGGTTCGCTGCCGCGGAAATCGAAGCTTTCCTGCTTCTGCACGTGCTCGTCGGCGAAGGCATGGAAACGACAGCCGGGGAACTGCACGCGCAGGGCGTCGTAGATCCACTCGCGGTAGCGGAACATGCCGGCGCTGAAGTATTCGACCACCAGCAGGTCGCCGTAGCGATCCACGACCAGACCGCTGAGGCCGTCACCCTCGCTGTGCACCACGCGCCAGGCGTCGGAGACGTCATCGAGCTTCAGCACCTCGCGGCGCAGGCGCACCGCCTCGGCGATCTTCGTCGCGAACCAGTCGGCGTCGACGGCCACGTCCGGGTCGCGTTCGAGCAGGCGCAGCGCGATGCGCGAGTGGCCGTTGTAGAAGCCACGGCCGATCCACACGCCGTCCGGCCCGACCACCTCGACCAGGCTGCCGGGCTTGGGCCGCTGCGTCGGTTTCTCGACCAGTTTCTGGAATATCCACGGATGGCGGGAGGTCCAGGCGTTGCGGAGGCGGATTTCGGGGAGCGGGGCGGCGTGCACTGCGTTCGACGGTCTGTTCATCCGCCGTATTGTAAGCGGCTTGACGCCTCCGCCCGGCTCGCGGAGACTCGCCGCTCCAGAAGGGGAGTAGCTCCCGAACGTTCCGGTCGTCAATACGGGCCCGCAGGCCCCGGCCGGACGGCAGTCGCACAAGGCATCCGATGCCGCGGCTGCGAGCGAGACCTTCGCCGCCACGGCGAAGCCTCGTTTCTTCCGGTCGCACCATAGCTTTCCGGCCCGATACGACGCCCAGCCCCGCGGTTGGGCGTTTTCCGTTTCGGGAGAAGAAAAGTGGAGACCATCGGCAATCCGTTGTTGTGGGGCGCGTTCGCCGCGCTCGTCGTCGTCGCCCTGCTGGTTGATCTGGTGCTGATGCGCCACGGCGGGCCGCACCGGGTGACATTCAAGGAAGCGTTGTTCTGGAGCCTCGGCTGGATCGGCCTGGCGCTGGCGTTCAACGCCGGCCTGTGGTGGTACGCCAGCGACACCCTCGGCCAGGTCGCTGGCGACCGCATCGCGCTGGAATTCCTGACCGGCTACCTGGTCGAGAAATCGCTGGCGGTCGACAACATCTTCGTGTTCCTGATGCTGTTCACCTACTTCGCCGTGCCCGAGGAACAGCGGCAGAAGGTGCTGGTGATTGGCGTGCTGGGCGCGATCGTGCTGCGCGCGATCATGATCTTCGCCGGCGCGTTCCTGCTGGCGAAATTCCACTGGATCCTCTACGTCTTCGGCGCGTTCCTGGTGCTGACCGGCATCAAGATGCTGCTGGCCGCGGGCCAGGCACCGGATCTCGAGAAGAACCCGCTGCTGCGCTGGATGCGCGGACACCTGCGGCTGACCACCGACTACGCGGGCAACGCCTTCCGGGTACTGCGCGATGGCAAGGCGTGGTACACGCCGCTGTTCGTGGTGACCGCACTGATCGGCGTGACCGATCTGATCTTCGCGGTGGACTCCATCCCGGCGATCTTCGCGATCACGTCCGACCCGTTCATCGTGCTGACCTCCAACGTGTTCGCGGTGCTGGGCCTGCGCGCGATGTTCTTCCTGCTGGCCGGCATGGCCGACCGCTTCCACCTGCTGCCGTACGGCCTGGCGACGGTGCTGCTGTTCATCGGCGCGAAGATGCTGCTGATCGACCTGGTGAAGATCCCGATCGGCTGGTCGCTGGGCGTGGTGGCGCTGGTGATCGGCGCGACCGTGGTGCTGAGCCTGCTGCGGCCGGCGCAGGCCGCCCCGGAGGCCCGCCCGTGATCGCCGGCGTCCCCGATGCGGTGGTCTGGTGGGTCGGCGGCGCGATCGCGCTGGTGCTGCTGGCGCTGTGCCTGCGCTGGCTGCACGGCTGGCTGACCGGCGAGACGCGGGGCAGCGTCTGGGACTGGCTCTGGGGCCTGATCGACGTGTTCTTCTGACGCCCGCGGGGCGGCGGCACGACAGTGTTCCATGCGCGTCGCCGACCGCCCCCGCCCGGCGGCCTTGATCACGCGCCCGGCCGGCTCCAGAACGTGACGATGCGACTGCCCACCCCCGACGAGATCCCCGACACCCCCGCCCAGCGCGCCGCCGACCGCCGGCGCCTGCTGCGCGCGCTCAACGCGAGCCTCGCCTTCGTGCTGCTGCTGGCGGTGGTGTTCTGGTGGCAGCACGGCACCGCGTTCGAAGCGTTCACGGTGACCCCGCGCAGCGCCGCCGGCCTGCTCGGCATCCTCACCGCGCCGCTGCTGCACGGCTCGCTGGGACACATCGCGGCCAATGCCGCGTCGCTGCTGCTGCTCGGCACCCTCGCGCTGGCGGTGTATCCGAAGGCGACGGTCCGCGCGCTGCCGCTGCTGTGGCTGGGCTCGGGACTGGGCGCCTGGCTGCTGGGCGATCCCGATACACACCACCTCGGCGCCAGCGGCCTGACCCACGGCCTGATGTTCCTGGTGTTCGTGCTGGGCCTGCTGCGCCGCGACCGGCCGTCGATCGCCGCGGCGATGATCGCCTTCTTCCTCTACGGCGGCATGCTGATCACCGTGCTGCCGCACGAGCCGGGCGTGTCCTGGCAGTCGCACCTGGGCGGCGCGGTGGCCGGGGTGCTGTCGGCGTTCCTGTTCCGGCACGTCGACCCGCTGCCGCCGCGCAAGCGCTACAGCTGGGAGGACGAGGAGGACGTGCCCGCCGACGCCGACCCGCTGGAGCCGGCCCGGCCCGAGGACGTTCCGGTGCTGTGGCATCGGCCGGAAGCGCCCCGCGGGGTGGTCCTCCCCTTCCGGCGACGCCCGGACGACGAGTCTGCCGGCTGATCTCCCGGCGCACCGCGCGGCCCGGACCGCCCATCCAGCCGGGATTCCGACGAGCGGTTGCGACATCCTGCCCCGCGAAACGCGCGTCGGCGCCGGCGGCGAGCCGAAATAGCCGTTCAGAATCATGGATTTGGGCGCTCGGCCCCGACCCCGGACGCGCCAGCGGCCACGGAGGCGGGAGTCTGGCCGCGCTTTGCAAAGTGTCGCGGAACTCCGTTAACCTGAACTGGGGCTCCTGCCGCCGCACAGAACCCACCCGGGTGGCGGCGCAACGTCGAGAGTGGGGGCACTGGAACTTCGGGGATCCGGCAGAGCCGGATTCCGGCAGACGAAATACGGAATCGTCGGTGGCGACGGTTCTCGCCTTTGCCAAATTGACCACGGAGCGAAGTCAGATGAAAAAGAACGCGATCTCGATGGCCCTGGCCGTCCTGCTGCTGTCGAGCGGCGCCGTCCTCGCCCAGGATGCCCTGCCCGACACCATGGACACCGGCACGACGCCCGACCTCCAGGGTCCGGACGTGCAGGCCCCCGATGCCCAGACGCCGAGCACCGGCGCCGACGGCGGCCTGTCCAGCGACATGCAGCGGGCGCTCGATCGGATCAACAACCAGCCGAAGCCGCAGGAGCTCGGTGGCGACGAGGGTCTGGCCTGCCAGGCCATCCTCTGCCTGTCCAGCGCCACGCGCCCGGGCGAGTGCGCGAAGTCGCTGGCCCGCTACTTCAGCATCAACCTGAGCAAGCCCTGGAAGACGATCGAAGCGCGCATCAACTTCCTCAAGATGTGCCCCAGCTCGACCGACACCCCGCAGATGAACAATCTGGTCGAAGCGATCGGCAACGGCGCCGGCCGCTGCGACGCCGCCACGCTGAACCAGGTCAACCGCACCTGGATCGGCGACGGCGAATACGAGATCAGCGACGTGATGCCGTCGTACTGCGATGCGTACTTCAACCACGAGTACACCGACATCGATACCCTCAAGCCGCACTACGTCGACCGCTTCGTGGTCCGTACGTACACCGACTGGGAAGGCAACACGATTACCGAATACGATGGCGGTTACTGGGTCGACGGCACCACCCAGCTGCCTTCGTCGGTCGCGGCCACCAGCGGCGCGACCCCGGCGTCGAAGGATTCGGCCGGCGTCGGCTTCTGATCGTCGCACGACACTTTCCGCGGACGCGGACATGAAGAAGGCGGGGGCGACCCCGCCTTTTTCGTGTCCGGCGAACCGGATCCCGACGCTTGGCGCACCCTGTCGGATCCGACAGGTGGACCACAGGCGCCCGCATCCCTAGCATGTGCCGCCCCCGGGACCGGGGGCACTCTTTCCAAGACACATCACAGGGGTTTTTCGATGAAGCATCGCGTTCTTCTGGCCGGCCTCGCCGCCGCATTCATGGTCGCTCCCGCCTTCGCGGCCGAGGGTTCGGGCGGCTTCATCCGCGCCGAAGCCGGCAACAGCAACCTGTCGGTCGACGGTTACGACGGCAACGACACCGCCTACGGCGTCCGCGGCGGCTATTTCTTCAACGGCAACGTCGGCGTCGAAGCTTTCTACACCAACTTCGGCAAGGATTCCGACTCCGGCCTCACCGCCGAGCTCG
Source organism: Lysobacteraceae bacterium (assembly GCA_044227145.1). GTDB lineage: Bacteria > Pseudomonadota > Gammaproteobacteria > Xanthomonadales > Xanthomonadaceae > Lysobacter_I. The sequence continues at coordinate 19,196 of JBGAFR010000005.1, read as the reverse complement.
ATGGCTACGGCGTCGGCATCGTCGGCAAGAAGAACATGACCGCCGCGCACCAGGGCTTCTTCGTCGGCGGCCGCATCGGCGTCGCCCACGTCAACCTCGACGCCTCGCTCGCCGGCTACGGCTCGGTCAGCGACAGCAGCAATCGCGTCTACCTCGGCGGCGAGATCGGCTACGACTTCAACGAGAACATCGGCCTGAGCCTGGACGTCAACCACGTCCGTCCGCAGGTGTTCGGCGACACGATCCGCGTCACCACCGCGACGCTGGGCTTCGAATACCGCTTCTGATCCCGACGCGGCCACGGCCGCGCCCGTGATCCGCACGCAGGCCGCCCGGAGGTGGCCTGCGTCGTTTCAGTCGCCGTCGCGGTCGACCGCCGCACGACCGAGCTGGCGGTCGTGCAGGCGCGACCACAGCAGCAACGACAGCGCCGCGCCGCACAGGCACAGGAACATGTCCCACTGGGTGTCCCACTGGTCGCCCTGGGTGGCGAGGAAGGCGTCGGCGTCCGCGCCGTAGATCAGCGCCGACCACCATTCGATCAGCTCGAAGAACGCGCTGAAGCTGAGGCATGCGGCGAGCACGAGGTACGTCAGCCAGCCGCCCCGGCGCAGCGGGGTCAGCCGCAGCAGCAGTTCGCGGGCGAGGATCGCCGGGACGAAGCCCTGCATCAGGTGGCCGAGCCGGTCCCACGGGTTGCGCGTGACTTCCAGCCCCAGCGCCGTGAACGTGTCACGCAGCCAGAAGCCCAGCGGGGTCTGCGCGTAGGTGTATGCGCCACCGTGGATCAGCACCAGCGCGTGCGCGACCAGCAGCCAGCACAGCAACCGGGTCAGCGGGAACGACCGCCATTTCAGCGCGATGATCGGCAGCGCGATCATCACCCAGATGGTTTCGAGCAACCAGGTGAGGCGGTCGGCGGGCGAAAGCCCCGACACGACGAGCGCGAGCAGGACGATCGCGAGTTGCAGCCGGCGTTCGAGGCGTCCGGGCGGGGTGGCGATGGCCTGCGTCGACATGGGACGGCTCCGCGGAGGTGATCGCGAGTGTACCCCCGGGCGTGGCGCGCGGCGGACGTCTGCGGCATGCTGCGCCGACTCAGGATCCGCCGATGGCCATGACCGAATCGTTCCCGCCCCTTCCCGCCGAATCAAACCCGTACGCGCCACCGCAAGGCAAGGTCGAGGATGCGCCGACGGAGGCGGCGCCGTTCTATGTCGTCTCCGCCACGAAAGCGACCTTGCTGATGGTGTTCACCTTCGGCCTGTATTCGTTCTACTGGTTCTGGCGCCACTGGACGATGCACAAGCGCACGCACAAGCTCGACATATGGCCGGTGCCGCGCGCGATCTTTTCGATCTTCTTCGCTCACAGCCTCAATCAAGAGATCAATCACCGCCTGTTGCGCATCCGGTCGCCTCATCATTGGTCGCCGGGCCTGTGGGCGACGGTGTACGTCGTCTCGGCGATTGCCGGGCGAATCCTCGGTCGCCTGCCCGAGTCGGCGATCTCTCTCGCGACCAACGTGGTGCTGCTGGTCCTAGTCGTCGGCTTCGAATCGCTCGCCGTCCGCCAGGCGCAGCGCGCGGCCAACGTCTCCTGCGGCGATCCCGATGCGCAAGCGAACCGGCGTCTGACGGCAGTCAACTACCTCTGGCTGTTGCTCGGCGCACTGTTCTGGGGATTGACGTTCCTGGGTGTGTTGGCCGAGATGTTTTTCCCCGACGAGGTATCGGCATGACGATGCGCATCCGTCAGACGACCGCGGCCCTGTTCGCCGCCGCGCTCCTGCTCGCCGCCTGCCACCATGAAGCGTCGGCGCCGTCGGCCCCCACCGTCTCCGCGCCCGCCATCGACACCGCGGCGCCGATCCCGGCGAACGAGGCCGAACAGCGCATCGCCGACGACGTGCGCACGCTCGCCGACGATCGTTTCGAAGGCCGCGAGGCCGGCACCCGCGGCTACGACCTCGCCGCGGACTACGTCGCCAAGCGCTTCGCCGCGATCGGTCTGGCGCCGGCCGGCGACGACGGCACGTTCTTCCAGGCGGTGCCGCTGCTCAAGGCGACGCGCATGGAGGACGGCGCGGTGCTGGCGGTGAAGCGCAACGGCCGCGAGATCGCGCTGCGCTTCCGCGAACAGTTCCTGCCTGCGCCGGACTTCAACGCCGCCGAGCACGACCTCGAAGCGCCGGCGGTGTTCGTCGGCCAGGGTGTGCATGCGCCGGAACTCGGCCAGGACGATTTCGCCGGGCTCGACCTGCACGGCCGGATCGCGGTGGTCTTCGGCGGTGCGCCGGCGCGGTTCGACAACGACCGTCGCGCGTACTACAGCTCGAAGCGCGAAAAACTGCGCGCGCTGGCCGAGCGCGGCGCGATCGGCGTGGTGCTGGTCAACACGCCGCAGGACGAGGCCGACCGCCCGTGGGCGCAGAGCGCGGACAACTGGCAGCGCCCGGAAATGCGCCTGCGCGACGCGGACGGCAAGGGCGTGGACACCTTCCCGTCGATCCGCGGCATGGTCACCGTCAGCGCCGCCGCCGCCGACCTGATCTTCGCCGACGGCCCGCGCACCGCGGCCCAGCTGTTCGACGCCGCGCAGGCCGGCACGCTCGCGGGCTTCGCGCTGCCGGGCACGCTGCGCCTGGCCGCACGCACGACGATCGAGCCGGTGGAATCGCGCAACGTCGTCGCCGCGCTGCCCGGCAGCGACGCCACGCTGGCCGCGGAACACGTCGTCTACACCGCGCACCTCGACCACATCGGCATCGGCGCGCCGGTGAAGGGCGAGGACGGCCGCGAGGACCGCATCTACAACGGCGCGCTCGACAACGCGCTGGGCGTGGCCATCCTGCTGGAAGCCGCGCGCACGCTGAAGGCCGAATCGCCGGCACCGAAGCGCTCGATGCTGTTCGTGGCGCTGACCGCGGAAGAGAAGGGCCTGCTCGGCGCGGAGTGGTTCGCGACCCATCCGACGGTGCCGGCCGCCGGCCTGGTCGCGAACATCAACCTGGACATGCCGGTGCTGCTGGCGCCAAGCAAGGACGTGGTGCCGATCGGCGTCGAGCATTCGACGCTCAAGGCCACGCTCGACGCTGCGGCGAAGGACATCGGCGTGGCGCTGTCGCCGGATCCGTTCCCCGAGGAAGTGGTGTTCGTGCGCAGCGACCAGTACGCGTTCATCCGCGCCGGCATCCCCGCCGTCTACCTCGACGGCGGCACCGAATCGGCGGACGGCGTGCGCGATCCGAAGCTCGCGTTCCGCAAGTTCCTGCGCGATCACTACCACCGCCCCAGCGACGAGGCGACGCTGCCGATCTACTGGCCGGACGCGGTGCGGCTGGCGAAGCTCAACGCGCGCATCGGCCGGCTGGTCGGCGACGCCGCGGAGCGGCCGCGCTGGAACGACGGCGACTTCTTCGGCGGCAAGTTCGCCCGTAACAGGTAACGGCAGGCGCTGCGGCGGCTCAGTCCGCCGCGGCAGGGCGCCCGTCCGCAGCGTCGGCGCGGTCGGCGTCGGCCTCGAACAGTTGCTCCAGTTCGCTGCGGGCGCGCTTCGCGCTTTCCAGCAGCGCCGACTCGTCGTCGTAGATCAGGTGCTGGGTGGCGAGCAGGCCTTCGTCGTGGCGACGGAACCGCTGCATGCGGTCCTCGGCCTGGTCGCGGGCCACGCCCAGCGCCACCAGCACGTCGCGCCCCATCTCCAGGCCCGAGGCGAAGGTCTCGCGGGTGACGTCGGCGCCAAGGTCCATCAGCTGCCATGCATGTCGACGGTCGTGCGCACGCGCGAACACGCGCAAGTGCGGGTAGAGCCGGCGCACGACGCGCGTGGTGCGCAGGCTGGCGGCCGGGTCCTCAAGCGCGTTGACGAACACCGCCGCGTTGGCCGCGCCGGCCGCGCGCAGCAGGTCCGGACGCGCCGGATCGCCGTAGTAGACGCGGTTGCCGAAGCGGCGCATCACCTCCAGCTGCTCGCTGTCGGTCTCCAGCGCGATGAACGGGATCTTCTGCGCGACCAGCATGCGCGCCACGATCTGGCCGAAGCGCCCGAAGCCGACGAGGATCACCTGCGGCTGGTCGTCGGGGATCGTGTCGAAATCGCGCTGCGGCTTGCGCTCCGGGTGCGCCCCGAGCCAGCGCGCCACCGCGATCGTCGCCAGCGGGGTCAGCGCCATCGACAGGCCGACGATCGCCACCAGCCGGCTCTGGGTCGCGGCATCGACCAGGTGCGCCTTCACCGCTTCCGACAGCACCACGAACGCGAACTCGCCGCCCAGCGCCATCACCATGCCCAGCTGCAGCGCCTCGCGCCACGGCAGCCGCGCCGGACGCAGGCCGATGGTGAACAGCACCGCCGCCTTCAGCGCCAGCAGCGCCAGCGCGCCGGCGACGATGACCGCGGGCTCGGCGGCGATGCGATGCAGGTCGATGCTCATGCCCACCGACATGAAGAACAGACCGAGCAACAGGCCCTTGAACGGCTCGATCTGCGATTCGATCTCGTGGCGGAACTCCGAATCCGCCAGCAGCACGCCGGCGAGGAACGCACCCAGGCCCATGCTCAGCCCGGCGAGCGACACCAGCCAGGCTGCACCGAGCACGGCGAACAGGGCGCTGGCGGTGAGCATCTCCGGCACGCCGATGCGCGCGGCGGTGCGGAACAGCTGGCGCAGCAGCACGCGACCGCCGAAGACCACCGCGACGATGGCCGCCACCGCCTTCAGCGCCCCCGAGCCCGGCGCGCCCGCGTGGCCGGCGCCGGCGCCGAGCAGCGGGATCGCCGCCAGCAGCGGGATCGCCGCCAGGTCCTGGAACAGCAGCACCGCGAACGCGTTGCGCCCATGCGGCGTGTTCAGCGCCTTGCGCTCGGCCAGCAGCTGCAGGCTGACCGCGGTGGACGACAGGGCCAGCGCGAGGCCAACGATCAGCGCCGCCTTCCACCCCAGCCCCAGCGCGAACGCGATCCCGCCCAGCACCGCGCCCGACAGCGCCACCTGCAGGCTGCCGAGGCCGAACACCGGCCGCCGCATCACCCACAGCCGCGACGGCGACAGCTCCAGGCCGATCACGAACAGCATCATCACCACGCCGATCTCGCTGGCGGTCATCACCGGCGCGGCGTCGCGGATCACCTTCAGCCCGAACGGCCCCAGCACCACGCCCGCGGCGAGATAGCCCAGCACCGCGCCGAGGCCGAACCGCTTGAACAGCGGCACGGCCACGACAGCGGCGAGCAGGAAGACGAGGGCGAGCTGGAGACCGTTGCCGTGCATCCGGCCAAGGTACCCGCGCGAAGGCCCCGGCCGCAATCGCGTAAGCTCACCGCACCGTTGCATCCGCCGCCTGCCGCCATGTCCACGCTTCGTTCCGCCGCATTCGCCCTGCTGTTGTCGCTGTGCACGCTCATCCCCGAGGCGCACGCCCAGTTCACCGCCATGAAGCAGATCGAGTCGAGCCTGCTGGTCACGGGTACCGTCGATGTCGACGCCGGCGGCCGGGTGCTCGGTTATGCAGTGGACGAGCCCGAGAAGCTGCCGCAGGGCATCCTCAACATGACCGCGGGCATCGCGCCGCACTGGCAGTTCGAAGCGGCCGCGAAGGAGGCGCAGCCGGAGCGGCTGAAGATGCGCCTGTTCTTCGTGTCGCGGAAGGTCGACGCGACCAGCTACGAGGTCGGCCTGCGCAGCGCCGATTTCGCCAAGGCCGACGCGTCCGTCGAAAGCCGCCTGCGCATCGATTATTCGAAGTTCATCCGGCCGCATTATCCCAAGCTGTGGGAAAGCGCCGGCGTCACCGGCACCGTGTTCCTCGCCGTTCGCGTCGGCCGCGACGGCCGGGCCACCGATGTCGCGGTGCGCCAGACCAACGTGGAGACGCTGGCCTCGCAAGCGCAGTTGCGGCGTCTGCGCGAGGCGGCCGAACGAAGCGTGCTCGCCGCGGCCGCCCAATGGCGATTCCTCGTGCCCACCCAGGGGCCCGACGCAGACCAGACGCAGTGGGTCGGGCAGGTCCCGATCGAATTCAGCTTCGAGCGGGCGCCGCCCGACTACGGGAAGTGGCGGCCGTATGTGGCCGGGCCCTACGTCCCGGTGCCGTGGATGGAGGAGGATGCGCGCTCGGCCGATCAGGGACCGGAGGCCCTGTCGCCCGGCGCCCTGCACTCGACGACCGACAGCCGCCGCCTGATCTCGCCGCTGCAGGGCGGCTGAGCCCGCGTCGACCGTTCGGCGGCCGGCATCCCGTTGTGATGCATGTCGACCCACGGAGACGCCGCGATGACGCACGCCGCCCGCACGTTCGCCGCCACGTTCCTCGCGTTCGCCGCACTCGCGACACCCGCGCACGCCGCCGACACCGGCGAAGGCCACTTCCGCATGGGCGACACGCGCAGCACGTTCACGCACGCGGCCGCGGTGCGCGTGGAGCGCCGGCCCGATCCCGCCGACGATCGCGTCTACGTCTACCTCAGCGACCGGCCGCTGGACGCCGCGGTGCTCGCCGCCGACTTCGACCCGGACGACGCCGCGAGCGAAGCGCATGGCGACCGCAGCGGCGCCTTCGTCCGCCTCTGCATCACCGCCGACGGCGACGAATGCGGTCTGTTCTACCGGCAGTTCGCGCCGGGCGACAGCTTCAACACCTCCGGCTACGGCACGTTCGCGCTGAGCACGCACGACGACGCGCGCATCGCCGGACACTGGACGCTCGCCAAGCCGGAGGAGTTCTTCGGCAAGTCCTACGACTTCGATCTGCGATTCGACGTCGCCATCGCCACATCGCCCGGCCAACCGCTGCCCGAGGGCGGCGGCGACGCGGGCGCGGCCTATCGCGCCTACGCCGAAGCGATCGCCAGAGGCGACCTCGACGCCCTGCGCGCGTCCATGGGCGAGGACGCACGCTGGCGCCTGCCCGCGGACGACCCCGCGCAGGCGCGCGAGACGCTCAAGGCAATGCGCGACGGACAACCCGTCGACCCCGAGATCGTTCGCGGCCGCCGCAACGGCGACACGGTCGTGCTGTGGGTGCAGGGACGGGATCGCGACGAGTTGTTGCGGGGCGGGCGCGTGCGGATGACGCGGCACGGCAAGGCGTGGGAGGTGTTGGAGCAGGATCTGGGTGACGTGGGGGAGTGAGCGATCCGGCTTCACCCAGAAGCGGTTGTCGGCTTTCACAGGCGCACAAGCCGACGGCGTCATGCGCCACGATGCGTCACCGATCACGAAGACCCTGAAGAAGGTGCTACGCCTGCGCACGATGGCGGCGCCTGCCGGGAAGTGCGAACATTTGCGGCCTGCGGCAAGCAGCGCCGTACCGGCGCGCCCCTCCCGAGAGACCGTGAAGACCCCCCAAGGCTTGCAGGCGCTGATCGACGACGGCGTCATCGATGAAGTGCTGCGGCCGCTGAAGAGCGGCAAGGAAGCGGCGGTGTACGTCGTTCGCAGCGGCGATGTCGTGCGTTGCGCCAAGGTCTACAAGGACATGGCGCAACGGAGCTTCCAGCAGCGCGTGCAGTACCAGGAAGGCCGCAAGGTGCGCGGCAGCCGCGAAGCGCGTGCGATCGGCAAGGCCAGCAAGTACGGGCGCAAGCAACAGGAAGCCGCCTGGAAGAACACCGAGGTCGATGCGCTGTACCAGTTGCGCGGCGCCGGCGTGCGCGTGCCCGAGCCCTTCGGCTATTACCGCGGCGTGCTGGTGATGGAACTGGTCACCGATGCCGAGGGCTTCTCCGCGCCGCGCCTGGGCGAGATCGAACTGGAGCCCGCACAAGCCCGCGAATTCCATCGCATCCTGATCCGGCAGGTCGTGCTCATGTTGTGCTGCGGGCTGATCCACGGGGATCTGTCGCCCTACAACGTTCTGGTCGATGCGGACGGGCCGGTGGTGATCGATTTCCCGCAGGTGGTCAGCGCCGCCGGCAACAATGCCGCGCGGACCATGCTGCTGCGGGACGTCAACAGCCTGACCGCCTACCTCGGACGCTGGGCGCCGGAGCTGCTGGACACCTGGTACGGCGAAGAGATGTGGGCCCTGTTCGAGGCCGGCGAATTGCGGCCGGACACCGAACTGACCGGCGAGTTCGCCGCGGACGAAGGCGACATCGATCTGGACAGCGTGCGCCACGCCATCAACGATGCGCGCGAGGAAGCGTTGATCCGCCAGCAGGGTCGAGAAGCGGCGGAACAGGACGATTGAGGTGACCGGCTGCCGAGGCGGCCTTGGTTCAGAACTTCTCGCCGACCGGCAGGTAACGCCATGCGCCGGGCGGCATCGGGCCGTTGGCGCTCTTGCCCAATGCGATCTTGCCGATGCGCAGGCGGCGGATCGACAGCACGTTCAATCGGACTTGCGCGCACATCGCACGCAATTGCCCGTCCCGCACGCCCTTGATCGCGAAGCGCAGCCGCGTCTCGCTCTGCCAGCTGACCTTGCACGGCGGCAGCTCGCGACCGTCGACACTCAAGCCGTGGTTGAGCTTCCGCAGGCCGTAGGGGCCGATGTCGCCGTCGACTTCGACGATGTACTCGTGCTCGATCTGATCGGCGTCCTCGGTCAGGCGGCGCCAGACCCGGCCATCCTGCGTGAGCACCATCAAGCCACTGGCCTCTGCGTCCATCGACACCAGCGGCGTCAGTCGATGCAGATGGCGGCGCAGCAGGCGCACGCCGCTGGCATCGTCGGCCCAGCGCGTGTCGGACCGCACCAGCACACTGGCCGGGCTGCGCCCGTCGATCGCATCGAAGCCGGCGGGTTTGTGCAGCAGGATCGTCGCCGGCTCCACCGCCTCCAGCCGCGCCTCGGGGGCGAGTTCGACACGCTCGGTCGTCACCTTGTGCTGCGGCGCCTCGATCACGTCGCCGTCCACCGTCACCCAGCCATTGCGGATGTACTGCTCGGCCTCGGCGCGCGAACAACCGAACAGTTCGCTGACGCGATGGGCGAGTCGAACAGGGAGTGACATGGAGACGGCCGGGGAATGGTGCGTGCAGTGTAACGGCCGGGGAGGCGGGAACGTGTGGGAGGATCGGGTGTGGGGTTGCGTGACCCCGGGTGTAAGCGGAACTGCTGTGCCCGGATCAATACTCATGACGCCTGCTGTGCGACGGTCTGCTGTCGGCCAAAGCGGACATGATGGTCAGCGGTGAGTGGGCGGCTTGCATGCAGGCTACTAGTCATTCTGGTGGCCCACTCAAGGTCGACGCGTAAGTTCGGCGGTTGGCCTGAAACCCCAGTCGCTTGTGAGCGGACGCCCTCGCGGGTGGTCCACTTGCAGGCCTCCGCCCCCCATCGGGCTCAGGGATGCTCGCGCATCATGTTGGCTTCGTCGTCGTGCGTGCGCGCTTCGAAGTCGTAACCCCGTGCGATGTCCAATAGGCATTCCGCCGTCACCGGAAACGTGCCCAGTAATGGCTGAGCGAAAGTTCGGTACTTTTCCGCCAGCGCTCGCTCCTGCAGCCCGCCGTCGAAGATGCCGCGGCTGTGAACGCCCCGGTTATTGCGTACGCCGCATACAAAGCCGTTGCGAATAGCATCGGCCGCTGGGTCCTCCAGCAGCTCACGCACCGGCCGGCATGGCCAAGCGCCGTCGGGGTCGGCTGGACAGATAGAGAGCCACGTGCCGATGGTGCTATCCACCGCCGCTTTGCGGTGCAGTTCCTGGGCCCGGGTGCGCACCTGTGTCACCCAGGCAAAGAATCGGGTCGGATCGACCGTGCCATCGTCGGCCGCGCCAGGGACAGCGCGCCCCTGGTGCATGACTTGCCACGCCGTAGTGACCACGGATGTATGGACGTCGGGCCGATCATCTTCGGCGTCACGTGGCTTGAACGCGAGGCATGCAATTTGCATGAAGAACTCGGGATCGCCGGACATTTCCGAGTAAAGCGTCAGCGCCCCAGTGCAGATCTCGATAGCCCGGAAGTATCTGAACTGTAGCAGTGCAATGCTGCGTCTGGGGAATGATTCGTCTTTTGCCAGTGCGTCGATCGCCCTCACAACGCGGTATCCGTCGGGAAGCGGGCCATCGGGCTCGTGCCCCTGGCTGATTCCATCGAGAACGTCCGCCAAACGTGCTGAACTGACTGCGTCCTCGTGGAACTGCAGAATGTGAAATGCGGTGCGCGGCCGGTCCACAGCCATCAATTTTTCGACGACCAGTGCGATGCCCTCGTCCTCCCGAAGCACGTGTGGGATCACGGTCTGCCAGTAAGCCTGTTGCATCGACTGTGAAAGCGTCGCCACCAGTTCCCATGTCTCGCGCTCGACCGGCGCGGCAGTCAGCGCCGCCAGACACAAAGCTCCGTTGTCGGAGCCCGCCATGGCCTGCAGCAGGGCCTGCCTGCGGTCGCTAGGCAGGCCAAGCAGGACACCTCTCGCGACCGGATCATGGGCAGGATACCCCTGCCCGTCCAGGTAGCCCATCAGCCAGTCGCCCAGTTCGGACGTTGCCGCCGACACCGTTGGGAGGTACCAACCGACCAGGCCGGGATTTGCGAGCGCGAGCAAGTACTGAAAGCCGTCCCAGCCCTGGGCCGCAAAGATCTCCTCAAGTGCCAGCGTCCGCAACTGGTTACAGGCCGCTTCGGTCGCTTGGTAGTCCTCCTCCCGGCCGTCAGGCAGTTCAACCCACGGGTTCTCGAACAACCAGGCGTGACGGGGTGCCAATTCATCTGGTGCGAGGATTTCAAACAACTCTCGCAGCGCTTGCAATTCGTCAGAGCGCCCCGCGCCCGCCCGATGAGGCGCCTGTCGCCATGCTAGGTGGCGACGCAGTGCGTCACGGACGATCTGGCGCTCACTATCTGGAAAATCCTTGGCGCTGCGAAGCAGCTCGATGACCTGATCGCGATATTCGCCATCAAACGATTCGATCTTCTCTATGAGCAAGGCGATTCGGCTGGCGTGGCCGCGGGCCAGATCGAGACAGCGCCGTCCGAGTTCGGAAGCATAGGATTCGTCGAACTGGTTCGGGCTTGGGCTGCCGGCATCGTCGTCCCGCCAATGTGGCGTGGCATTCGGGCTCGCCCACATCGATCCCGTCGGGATCGAGCTGGCAACGACTTCCCAAGCCGCTTCCGGATGGCATGCTACCAGGCGGTCCAACACGCCGAGCCGCACGTGCGCACTAGCGGTCGTCTGGGGCCACCACGGTCTTAGCAGGGAAATCAGGCTATTGCTGGGTCGATTGGTGAGGTTCGCCCGTACCGGGTAGGCCATCATCCGCGCCAGCGCGTCGCACACTGGCGCCAGATACCGTGGCGACCAGGCGAGCACTTCAAGTGCCCAAAGCAAGCTCGTATGCGAGTTACGGTGGAACATCGGATCGCCTTCGTATTCGGCGAACAAGGCCCGTATCGGCGCGGGACTACCTGCCAGCCCGGCATTGACGGCACGCATGAACTGGCGCGGCGCTGCTTCCGCGAGCTCCCGTACGTAACCCGCGAGCGAAAGCCAACGATCGGCTGAAGCATTCTCCAAGAGCCGACCGACCAAGCGGTCGACGCCGTCGATGAGATCGTGGTCGCCCACGCCCTCGGCATACACGGACAACTTCGTCAACGAACCCAGAATGGACTCGATGACCACGCCCGACTCCTCTCGCACCTTCCCGTAGACGGCAGCCATCCATCGTTCATCCGCCGGCAGATCGAGGGCAGGATCGGGCTTTGACAGCACAGCCTCGGCCGTGTCGAAGAAGCGGCGCTTTTGCTCGCGCGTCAGGCGTGGGCCGAACAGGTAGAGCAACTCCCGTGGTGCCTTTGCCTTCCAGACACTCCCGATCTTTAGGACTGGGGCATCGTCCAGTCTCGCCAGATGAAGCAGTTCTCGCTCGGTCTGCTCATAGGCCTCGGCGGTGACGGCTTCCACGCAGGCGATGTCACCCGGCCGGGCGCCATTCCACCCGCCCAGCAGGACGACCGTGCCCAGACTTCGGGCGGCAGGATCGGTCATCCACGCAGGGGTGCTTACTGCAGGGTTGACCGCGCGCACGCGGCGGTAGACCGTCCACGAACGTCCGCAGGTCCTGGACAGCCGTGCCGCATCGGCGGCGTCCTCGCCAAGCTCGATGAGTGCGTTCTCGAATTCGTGGGCATCCGAACGAACAAGCTGGATTTGCACCGTGCCTGGCGTCGGACTCCCCTCGTGGACAAGCGTTCTATTTCCAAAGGCGCTCGGCACAACGAGGGTGACGCCCTCGCGTGGGGCGGAAGCAGCAGCGACTGCGCTGTTGGCTGCAATTACGACCCGAATACCTGAATTGGCATCGACATAACGCCATCCGTCGATCACGGTGACGCAAACTGCTGAGTCGGCTTGATCGGAGTTGACCAACTGGCTGCAAGCAAAAGCGACGGCCTCCTCGATGCTGTCGGCTTCAACTGACAGGAGGCTCGGCATGCCCGCAACCGCTTGCGAAAATTGCTCAACGGTTCGACTGCGGCCGGTGGATATTGCCTCGACGGTTATCGGTGAGCGTGTCTGCTTACGCCACGTATCCCAGGCCGCGCCCACCGAGGCGATACCCGGGCCACTCAGGCCCAAGCTCTCGGCGAACCAAAGACGTACCCCGCCGGCAGTCTCAAGCCACGCTGCGATGTCGTCGGCGTCATAGGCGCGGACCGAGCCCCAGTGACCCTCTGCCTGCGCTTCCTGCTGCCAGACATCCTTGCCCGCCCAGATACGTGGTGTCACAAATACGAAATCAAGCTGGGCGGCGTCCGGCGCTGGCGTGTTGCGCGTTCGTTCACGGAAGTCGCTGCGCGCCTTGGTCAAGGGATTCTGGGAACACCCCATCTCCCAGCGCGATGCGCCGACTGGCACCCAGGAATTGCCTTGGGTCGCGGTGACTATACCGTCCCAACCGCCGAAGTTGCTTGTATCTGCCCCGCGGATTGCCATCTGTGTCAATGTCGCCGTCGCCCCGATTAGGCGCCGAACGAGTTCAGGCAGTTGCCCCCGCGCATGCGTCGAGTCTGCCCACTGGTTGATGTCAACCGATGAAATGCGCATAAAGATAGATGCCATTCCTGGTGAGTGGTGGTGTTCGATGGTACTGGCCGTGATTAAGTGACAAAAGGCAAGTCGCCGAGGGTGCGTCGCTCGCCAACCGGCCTAGCGGCCGCGCCACGAAAAACGTCCGAAACAGGCGGAAAAACTCCTACAAGATCGCGTAGCGACGCCCTACAGTCGTAGGCTAGCCGGGGCGCACCACTTAGATATAGCCCCGTGCTCGGGCGTGGCGCCAATGCAGTGCTTACTCCGATCGATGTCAGATGAGTCAACGTCCGCTTCGGGCCGAAAGCAGTCATTTCATTAAGACGATAATCCAGCCCCGCGCCAACTCCACCCTACAACATCTGACAGTCCCCCATCACCCACCCGCATTCCCCACCCCCGCCGCTCTGAAATACCGCCGCAAATGATGGTCCGCGCCCACCGCGACGCCGGCGCCGGTCCAGACGTTGTTGTCGTTGCCGGTGCCGACGGTGACGCCACAGGCGTGGTAGCGATCGGCGGCGTCGATCTGCTGCAGGGGGACGGCACCGATCTGCGCCCAGTCGCCGGGGGCGATGCGCGACCACAGCTTGTGTCCGCTGTCGATCGCGAACAGCGAGGCGTCGCTGCCGATCGCGACGTCGAGCATTGGCCCGGCGGTGGGCAGCGCGATCGGTTGCCAGGCGCCATCGAAGAAGAACAGCTTGCCCGCGGGATCGAGGCCGAGGATCTGCTCCGCCGAGCCGGCCGACATCTTCTGCATCGTGCCGGGCACGGACAGCCAGTCGGTGCCATTGAAGCTCCAGATCGCGTGGTTCGCGTCGACGCCCCACAGCGTGCCGTCGATGTCGACCGAGATCGACGCGAGGTTGCCGCCGGCGATGCGCTGCCACGTGCTGCCGCCCCATTCCAGGTAGCGGCCGGCCATCACGTCGAGGAAATACATCTTGTACGCGTCGATCGCAAACAGGTCGAGCGTGCGTTATTCGGCCGCAGACGCCGCCCGGCCATAGCGCGCGAGGAACATGTCCACGGCGCCACGCGACACATGCTCGCGAGCGGCTTCATTGAGCGGCGGCTGGCCCATCGCGATCTGCGGCCAGAATGCGAAGCCCTTCACCAGGCATTCGAGCTGCATCGCGGCGAACGCCGGGTCCGGGACGTCGAGGCGACCGTCGGCCGCGGCTTCGCGGACCCAGACGGACAGGCCCGCTTCGCGCGCGCCGATCCGTTCGACCATCTTCCGCGCCAGCTCCGGCGAGTGCACGCCGGCAGCGATCGCAACCCGGGCAAGATCCGCGAAATCCGGGTCGTGCAGCAGGCGCATCTTCCGGCGAACCAGCGCTTCCAGCTGCTCGCGCAGCGGGACGTCGGCGCGGTAGCGCTGTTCCATCTCGCTTTCGCCGCGCGCCATCCACGCTTCGAGGATGCTGGTGAACAGCGTCTCCTTGCTCGGGAAGTGGTTGTAGACCGTGCGCTTGGACACCCCGGCCCGGGCCGCGATGCGATCCATGCTGGTCGCCTCGTAGCCATCCGCCCGGAACTCCGCGACGGCGGCGTCGAGGATCGCCGCGCGCTTGCGGTCAGTCAGGCGGGTGGGGGCGGCGGGCTGGGGCATGGCCGAATTTTACACTGCTGGGTTTACTTCCTGCCAACGGATAACTACACTGCACGGTGTAGTATCCTGAATACATCGGCGCGCCCGCCTCCCCCGACGAGGCGCCCCTGTTCCGGACGACTGCCCCGCCGCCTCGCTTCCCGGAACCACGCCATGAGCGCCTGCCTGTTGTCCCACGCCAAGACGGACCGCCCCCTCGCCCGCCACGCCGAGTCGCCGCAGTCGCGCGGCGGCCGTTTCCGCAATCCCCGGCCGCGGCCCGCCAACGGCCCGGCGCTGTTCTTCGGCATCCTGCGCGACTTCGTGTTCCGGAAATCCCCCACCGCGGTGCCGTCCACCGCCCCGGCAGTCATGCCGCTGACCCGCGAGGACCTGCTCGCCGCGCCGGACCGCAGCCTGTTCCGGCTGGGTCATTCCACCGTGCTGCTCAAGCTGCGCGGCGGCTTCTGGATCACCGATCCGGTGTTCTCCGAACGCGCGTCGCCGGTGCAGTGGATGGGCCCGAAGCGCTTCCATGCGCCGCCGATCGCGTTGGCCGACCTGCCGCCGCTGAAGGGCGTACTCCTGTCGCACGACCATTACGACCACCTCGACCGCGCCGCGATCGCGGCCCTGGCCGACAAGGCCGAGGTGTTCCTGACGCCGCTCGGCGTCGGTGACAGATTGGTCGCCTGGGGCGTCGCCGCCGACCGGATCCGCCAGCTCGACTGGTGGCAGGAGACCGAGGTCGACGGCCTGCGGTTCGTCAACACGCCGTCGCAGCACTTCTCCGGGCGCGGCCTGTTCGACGGCGACAAGACGCTGTGGTCGTCGTGGGTGGTGATCGATCCGGCCGCGACCCGCAACGACGCCGAATTCCGGCTGTTCTTCAGCGGCGACAGCGGCTACTTCGACGGCTTCAGGGAGATCGGGCGCCGCTTCGGGCCGTTCGACGTGACCCTGGTCGAGAACGGTGCGTACAACGAACGCTGGCGCTTCGTGCACATGCATCCGGAAGAAACCGTCCAGGCCCACATCGACCTGCGCGGGCGCTGGCTGCTGCCGATCCACAACGGCACGTTCGATCTCGCACTGCATGCCTGGGACGAACCGTTCGTGCGCGTCGCCGTCCTCGCCAGGGCGCGCGAAGTGCCAGTGCTGACGCCGCGCATCGGCGAACGCGTCGACCTGACCGCACCGGCGCCCACCACCGACTGGTGGCGGGACACGATGCCGCACGACGACTCGGCGACAGACGTTGCAGTCCCGCTGGCATCGATCGACAAAACGCTGGAACCGGCGGGCTGACCGCGCCCGCGCCGCCGGCGGGACACAAAGGAAAGGCGCCGGTCTCCCGGCGCCTTCCTGCCACGTTGGATCATGACGACCTGGCTTCCTCGTAGCCGTGGAAGCTCAGGCTGGCCTGTGCGCGGCCCTGGGTGAGCGAGCGCAGGGCCGTGGCGTAGCCGGCGAGCGCGGCGAGCGGGGCGAGGGCGTGCACGTCGGTGCGGAGGCCCTTGTCCTCGATCGCCGACACGCGGCCGTGGCGGCGCTGCACGTCGCCGACCACGTCGCCCACGTGCGCGGACGGCGTGTCGATGGCGACGGCCATCACCGGTTCCAGCAGCGTCGTGCCGACACGCGCGAGCGCGTCGCGCACCGCCTCGGCGCCGGCACGGCGGAACGCGAGGTCGGACGATTCGACCGCGTGGGTCTCGCCGTCCACCAGCGTCACCGCGATGCCGACGACCGGGTGCCCCTGCGGGCCTTCGGCCAGCGCCGCGCGCACGCCCTGCTCGGTCGCCACGACGAACGCCTTCGGCACGACGCCGCCGACGGTGCGGTCCTCGAACGTCACCGCTTCGTCGTCGCGCAGCGCGATGTCGACGACGACGCGCGCGAACTGGCCGAGACCGCCGTTGCGCTTGACCACCTTGCCCTCGACGCCTTGCAGCGCGGCGCGCGGGGTTTCCTGGTAGGCCACGCGCGGGGTGCCGGTGCGCACCTCGACGTTCCAGTCGTCGCGCAGGCGCTCGACCTTCGTTTCGAGGTGCAGCTCGCCCATGCCCCACACCAGCGTCTCGCCGGTCTCGGCATCGGCCTCGACCCGGAACGACGGGTCTTCCTGCGCCAGCGCGGCCAGTCCTTGGCCCAGCTTGATCAGGTCGGCCGCGTTCTGCGCGGACAGCCGCAACGCCAGCACCGCCGGCTGCACGCGGATCGCTTCCAGCGAGAGCCGCGCGTCCGGCGCGCTCAGCGTTTCGCCGCCGACCGCGTCCTTCCAGCCCGGGATGGCGACGATCTCGCCCGCATGCGCCTCGCGCACGTCCTGCGTGCGTGCCGCCTGCACCACCGCGAGCCGGCCGATGCGCTGCGTGCGCCCGCGATGCGAACGCCACACCGCCTCGCCCGTGCGCAGCGTGCCCGCGTACACGCGCACGTACGCGACCGGCCCGTGCGCCTGGTGCGCGACCTTGAAGACCAGCGCCGCGAGCGGGCCGTCGGGATCGGCAGCCAGCGTCGCGTCGGTGCCGTCCTCGCGTTCCGCGCGGACCGCGGGGCGTTCCAGCGGCGACGGCAGGTAGTGCACGATCGCGTCGAGCAGCGCTTCGATGCCGCGGTTACGGATCGCCGAGCCCGCGAGCACCGGCACGCCGGCGCCGGCCAGCGTCGCGCGTCGCAGCGCGTCGCGCAGCAGCGCGTCGTCGATCGGACGTTCGTCGAGCCACGCGTCGGCGAGCGCATCGTCGTGACCGGCGACGGCCTCGATCAACCGTTGCCGCGCCTCGCGATGACGCAGCGCTTCGTTGTCGGTCCACGGGCGACGCACGGTCTCGCCGTCATCCGTCCACAGCACGACGGTGCGTTCGACCAGATCGACCCAGCCTTCGAAGGTGCCGGAGTCGCCGAGCGGAACGCCCAGCGCCCAGGGTTCGACGCCGAGTTTTTCGCGCAGTTGCACGAGCACGCGGCCGAAGTCGGCGCCCGGGCGATCCATCTTGTTGACGAACGCGAGGCGCGGCACGCCGTGCCGCTCGGCCTGGCGCCACACGCTCTCGGACTGCGGCTGCACGCCGTCGACCGCGGAGAACACGGCGACCGCGCCGTCGAGCACGCGCAGCGAGCGTTCGACCTCGATCGCGAAGTCGATGTGGCCAGGCGTATCGATCAGCGAGAGCCGATGCGTGGCCTCGCCTTGCGGCGTCCAGTCCAGGCGCACGGCGGCGGCGCCGACGGTGATGCCGCGGCGGCGTTCGATCTCTGAGAAGTCGGTGGTGGCGGCGCCGTCGTGCACTTCGCCGATGCGATGGATCGCGCCGGCGACGTAGAGGAGGCGTTCGGTGAGGGTGGTCTTGCCGGCGTCGACGTGGGCGATGATGCCGAGGTTGCGCCAGCGGGAAAGTTCTGTGCGGATGTTCATGTGCGTTGATTCGTATCGCCAACATGCGGGGCCGCACGCCCCGGTTGGCGACGGGACGGGCGGCTAGGGTTCGGTCTCGGCGGTCTGGTGCATGGCACGTTCTCCTGGCGTGTTAAGTGCGGTGGATCGAGTGATTCGGAAAATCCGGAGATCCGGAAAATCGCGGGCAACAAAAAAGCACCCTTGCGGGTGCTTGTCTGCGTCGCGATTCGAGGCGGGGATCAGCGTGATCCGGGGCCGTCGATCACGAAAGGCAGGCGCACCCGGCCTGCGCTCGCGCGCTGGCGGTTCAGCAAAATCAGGAGCGGGTTCCGCGTCATGATCGTGGCCGGTCGGGTGGAAGAAGGCGCGCATTCTGCGCGCGTGGCCGCGGCGGCGTCAACGCGGCACGGATGGGACGCTGCGTCCGGGCGCGGCAAGCACCTCGACGACCTGTGAACATCCGAACGGGCGGAGTCGCACCACGACCCGCGCCCCGGGGAACATGCCCCCCATGCGACGCAGGAGCGTGCGGGGCATGATGGCCAGCACTTCCTGTCCGTCATCGAGTTCAATCTGCCACTCACCTGACGGAACAAGTCCCCGGAAGATGCCTTCGCGCTCCATCATGTGTGGGTCGCCAGACGATGCTGGCTGCACTCGGAGCCATGCAGCCCATTTGTCGGCATCGTCGCCGAAGTCGTTCCCGCTCAGCGCTCTCAGGAAATCCGATGCCTGCTCACGGGTGATCCTGCATCGCGGCGGCACCTGCTGACCGCGCAGCGTGCGGAGCGCGACGATTTCCGGCGACAGTCTCGACATGCTGTTTACGCCTGCAAACCCTGAGATTGCAGCCGCATCACCCCGCGACGATGTCCGTCATCAGCTTGCCGCGCAGCACCAGGCTGGGCTGTCCGCCGGGATGCAGCGCATACACGGCGAAACCGTTCGAGTAGATCACGCCGCCGTCGGCGGTAAGGTCGAACGACGCGACATGGCGGGCGAGGATGCGTTCCTCGCCCTGTTCGCTGCGCAGCACGAGTTGCCAGCTCTCGGGCACCAGCACGGGCGCGCCGTCGACGCGCTTGCCGCTGCGCATCGCGGCCTCGGCGTCGATGTAGCGGCCCTTGAGCAGCAGGCCCTTGAGGTCGGCGTCCTGCTGCGGACCGCTCGCCGAGGTCAGCGGCTTGCGCGAATAGACCAGCGA
>JBGAFR010000112.1:0-10128 GCA_044227145.1 Lysobacteraceae bacterium | reverse complement strand
CTGTTCAACGGCGGCCTCGTCCGCGGCCAGAAGCTGCAGGACTACGTCAACCGCATGGTCGGCAATCGGCCGTTCGAGAAGCTCGCCCTGCCCTTCGCCGCGGTGTCGACGAAGCTGGAAACCGGCGAGCGCATGGTGTTCGTGCGCGGCAATGTCGGCCAGGCCGTGCGCGCCTCGTGCAGCATTCCCGGCGTGTTCGAACCGGTGAAGATCGGCGAGGTGCATTACGTCGACGGCGGCGTGGTCAGCCCGGTGCCGGTGGACGCCGCGCGCCAGCTCGGCGCGGATTTCGTCATCGCCGTGGACATCTCGACCAAGACCACCGGCGAGACCCCGAAGAACATGCTCGGCGTGGTCAACCAGTCGATCACGATCATGGGCCAGCGCCTCGGCGCGCAGGAGATGACCCGCGCCGACGTGGTGATCCGGCCGAAGGTCAACGACATCGGCGCCGCCGATTTCGAGCAGCGCAATCGCGCCATCCTCGAAGGCGAGAAGGCCGCGCTGGCGGCGATCCCGCAGATCCGGGCGAAACTCGCGCAGCTGCGCGCATCGCGCGAGCGCGCGGAAGCCGATCGCCTCGCCCGCGAACGCGCTGCCGAGGAGGCGAAGCGGCCGAAATGCGAAAAACCCGGGCTGATCGGCGGGCTGTTCGGCAAGGACGAGGCCTGCGCGGCGCCGGCGAAACGCTGACGCCTGCGCTTCGGAAGGGGGCGAACACAAGAAAGGGCCGGCGATCGCCGGCCCCCTGCTTGGTGACGCTGCGTGGCGCGTGGATCAGGCGCGCGAATCGCGACGCCCGCCGGGCCGTCCCTGTCCCGGACCGCGGCCCTGGCCGGGTTTCTGCCCGGTGTGCGCATGCGCGTGCGCGCCGCGATCGGCCGGCTTGCCATGGCCGCGATTTCCGGGCTTGCGCGGCGGACGCTGGCCGCCCGGACGCGGTTCCTGCGCCCGCGGCGCACCGCCGCGCGGTGCCCCCGGCGCGTTGGCGTCGAGGCGGATCGGGCGGCTCGGCTCGAAACCGTCGACCGCTTCGAGCGCGATGTCCGCCTTCAGCAGGCGCTGGATCTGGCGCAGCAGCGGCGCCTCGTCCGGCGACACCAGCGAGATGGCTTCGCCCTGCGCACCATTGCGACCGGTGCGGCCGATGCGGTGGATGTAGTCCTCGGCGACCATCGGCAGGTCGTGGTTGATCACTAGCGGCAGGTTCGGGATGTCGAGGCCGCGCGCGGCCACGTCGGTGGCAACCAGGATGCGCGCCTTGCCGGACTTGAACTGGTTCAGCGCCTTCTGCCGCGCGGCCTGGCTCTTGTTGCCGTGGATCGCCAGCGCCGGCAGGCCGGCGGTTTCGAGCTGCTCGGCCAGGCGGTTGCAGCCGTGCTTGGTCTTGCCGAACACCAGCACCTGTTCGGTGTGGCGCGTGGTAAGGATGTCGATCAGCAGGTCGCGCTTGCGCGAACCGTCGACCGGGTGCGCGCGATGCTGGATCGTCGCCGCGATGGTGTTCTGCGCGGCGACCTGCACCTGCTTCGGATCGCGCATGAATTCCAGCGCGAGCTGCTTGATCCGCGGCTCGAACGTCGCCGAGAACAGCAGCGTCTGCCGCTCGGTCGGCACGCGCGAGAGGATGCGCTTCATCGCCGGCAGGAAGCCCATGTCGAGCATGCGGTCGGCTTCGTCGAGGATCAGGATCTCGACCGCGTCGAGCTTGGCGCTGCCCTGCTGCATGTGGTCGATCAGGCGACCCGGCGTGGCCACGAGGATGTCGACGCCGCGGCGCAGGTTGTCGACCTGCGGGCCCATGCCGGCGCCACCGAAGATCGTGGTGACGTTGAGGCGCGCGTACTTGCCATAGGCGCGCAGGCTGTCGGCGACCTGCACCGCCAGCTCGCGCGTCGGCACCAGGATCAGCGCGCGCGGCTTGCGCGGGCCGGTGGCGGGCTTGTTGCCCTCGGTCAGGCGCTGCAGCAGCGGCAGGCCGAACGCGGCGGTCTTGCCGGTACCGGTCTGGGCACCGCCGAGGACGTCTTCGCCGGCCAGCACCAGCGGGATGGCCTGGGTCTGGATGGGGGTGGGCACGGTGTAGCCGGCGTCGGCCAGCGCGCGCAGGAGCGCGGGCGCGAGCCCGAGCGTTTCGAAGTTCATGAGTTGGCTCCGGAGCATCCCCACGGGATGCGATGTGTCACTCGGAGCTTTCCGACCGCGCTGCGAGCTGGAAGAAACGGCGCACCGGTTGGCGGGCCGTGTTCGCGCGACGAAAGACGTGCGGAGCGCACTGCGCGACGGACGCCCGGAGGCAGACCCGTGGACAGCGGCGGCGAGAGGAAAACGGACCCGCCGTGCGCGAAACGGGGCGGATGCTACGCGAAAACGGCGGCGATCGCCAGCAAATCCCTGTTCCGGTGGGGTTTCCGGCGATCCGTTCAGACTTCCAGCACGAGCCCCGGCCGGGCCAGCGTGGCCGTGACGCCGTACTTTTCGCCGATCTCCCCGGCCAGCGCCTCGCGGGCCTTGTCCTCGCCGTGGACCAGCGCCAGCGGCGGCGGCGGCGAAAACTGCCCGTACCAGTCCATCAGGCCGTGCTGGTCGGTGTGCGCCGACAGGCCGCCGACGGTGTGCACGTGCGCGCCGACGCGGACGTCGTGACCGTGGATCCGCACCCACTTCGCGCCGTCGACGATCCGCCGGCCGGTCGTGCCCTGGGCCTGGTAGCCGACGAAGACCACATGCGTCTGCCGGCGATGCAGCCGATGGCGCATGTGGTGCAGGATGCGGCCCGCGTTCGCCATGCCCGAACCGGCGATCACGATCAGCCCGCGTTCGATGCGGTTGATCGCCATCGATTCGTCAACGGATTCGGTGATATGCAGGTTCGGCATGCGGAACGGGTTCGGGCGCTCGCGCCAGACCTGGCGGGCCTCCTCGTCGAACAGGTCCTGGTGGCGGTCGTAGACCTCGACCACCTTCGCCGCCATCGGGCTGTCGAGGAAGATCTGCCAGCGCGACATCTTCCATTCGTCCCAGTACTTCGCGAACCAGTACAGCAGTTCCTGGCTGCGCCCGACCGCGAACGCCGGGATGAGGACCGCACCGCCGCCGCGCCAGGCATCGTCGAGGATGCCGCCGATCTCCTCGATCGTCGCGGCGCGCTCGCGATGCAGCCGGTCGCCGTAGGTCGATTCCATCAGGACCAGGTCGGCCTCGGTGATGACCGCCGGGTCGCGCAGGATCGGGGTGCCCTTCGGCCCGAGGTCGCCGGAGAAGACCAGCTTGCGACCGTCCGCGCGCAGTTCGACGCAGCTCGACCCGAGGATGTGCCCGGCCTCGCGGAACGTCGCCTCGACGCCCGGCAGCACTTCCGTCGGTGCGTCGTACGGCAGCGGCCGCAGCTGGCGCAGCGCATCGCGCACGTCGTCCTTCGTGTACAGCGGCACGGCCTCGGGTTCGCCGCGATGGCGGTACTTGTTGGTGCGCGCCGCCTCGCTTTCGGCGATGCCGGCAGCGTCCAGCAGCATGATCGGCATCAGGTCGGCGGTCGCCTTCTGCGCGTAGATCGGCCCGTCGAATCCACGCTTGACCAGCAGCGGGATCCGGCCGATGTGGTCGATGTGGGCGTGGCTGACGATCAGCGCGTCGAGCGCCGAAGGCTCGAACGGAAACGCGTCGGCATTCCGAGCCTCGGCCTCGGGGCTGCCCTGGATCATCCCGCAATCGAGCAACACGCGTTTGCCGGCGGCCTCGACCAGATGCAGGGAGCCGGTCACCTCGCCGGCCGCGCCATGGAAGCTGATGCGCATGCGTCGTCTCCGTTCAATCGGCGGACACGATGGCGCAGAAGGCCTGCCCCGACAAGAGGAAGGCCCGCATCGCGGGCCTTCATGCACGAGAAAGGCCACCCGGCGGCACGGCGACGCCGTGCCGCCGGAGAGATCAGGGACGACCCGGCGTCCGGCAGCAGCGGCCGTAGGCCACGCCTTCGTTCGCGGCGGTGCCCTGGTTGTTGAAGGCGCAGTAGTAGGCCTCGGCATCGGAAACGATCCGGCTGGTCACGATGCGACCTTCGAAGCTCGACATGCTGCAGCCGCCGCCGGTCATCACGTAGCCGTCCGAGCAGGTCGGCGAGAGCACGCTGCCGAACGCGCCGGGATTGATCGCTTCCGGCAGCGAGCTGACCTCCATGCAATCCAGCGCCGTTGCCTGCGGATGGATGTAGTAGCCGACGAGATCGGCGACCAGGTGCGTGCCGGCATACGTGTAGACGCTGAGGTCCTGGGTGTCGTCGTCCTGGTTGAGCTTGACGATGGCCAGGTTGCCGCGGACGTCGCCGGCGACGTAATTCACGGTCGACGCCAGCGGCTTGGTGCCGGCGAACGGATATGCGGTGATGTAGCCGGCGGCGGTCGGCGTGACCACGGTGAAGTTGATCGCCGCGGCCGCGAACGGCCCGGCCGCGGAGACCCCGCAGTCGCCGGCATCGCCGCCCTGCGCCGCGAAGCTGGCGGTTTCGGAGACGTCGAAGTTGCGCTCGCCGTTCGCGGGGATGAGGCCGCCCGCGACGCGGGTGTCGATGATGCGGCAGGGCGTGACCGGGACGAACACCAGGTCGTTCGCGATTTCGCCCAGCGCCTTGGTCGGGCGACGCAGCGAGCCGTTCGACATGGCGGCGATCAGGTTGCCGGAGGCGGTCCGGCCGCGGCTGTCGGTCAGGAAGGCATCGTTCATGGCGCGGAAGGTCGGCGCGTTCGCGGCGACGCTCAGGCTGCCGAGCGAGGCCTTGGCGAAGATCGGACCCATGTCGCGGGCCCACTCGTGCACATCGGCGCCGTATACGCGCTGCACGTGGACGCCCCATTTGAGGACGATGCGGTGGACCAGCTCGCCACGCACGGTGCGCGGCTTGCCTGCGGCGTCGGCGACGCCCGGAACCATTGCGGAAAGCACGAAGATAAGGACGCAGGCCAGGGCGGCCGCGACATGCGGACGGAACTTCACGGTGCGGAACTCCTCGGAGGGAAGGATGGCCGCCCGGACCCCCCGGGCGGCATGAGGGCCGCCTATGGTGCCTGATCCGGATGACGGAAGTCAGACACCCCGGGGCGCCGCCCTGCCTCGCCGCGCCCGGAACGTTCTCGTGCACCTGAAAAGCCACGGGCCCGCATGTGCGGGCCCATGGCGTGCGAACGGATGCCAATCCGACTCAGTTGTAGCGGGCCCGGCAGCAGGTGCGCGAGGCGCGGAGCTGGGCGGTGCCCGAGGAATTGTTCTGCGCGGAGCAGGTGCCGCCGGAGAAGTACACGAACGGCATCTGCCAGGTCGACGACTGGCAGTTGGTGGCCGTCTGGGTGTAACCGGATGGGCACGCGGGCGCATTGGTGTTGTTGGTCAAACCTGCGGCGACGTCACTGACGGTCTGGCCGGAATCCACGCATTCGAACGACAGCGTGCCCGGATTGCGGTAGTAGCCCACGATGTCGGCCACCAGGTGGGTCTGGGCGAAGCTGTAGACGCTGAGCTCGTTCGCCGATGCACCCTGGTCGAGCTTGACCACGGCGAAGTTGGCGACCACGGAGCCGGCGGTGTAGTTCACGGTGGATGCCGTCGGCTGGGTGGTCAGGTACGGGAACGCCGTGATGTAACCGGCGGCCGAGGGCGTCACCACGGTGAAGTTGATCGCCGCCGCCGCGAACGAACCGGCGGCACCGACGCCGCCGCAGTCGCTGGCGTCACCGCCCTGGAAGCTGTAGCTCGACACCGCCGTCACGTCGAAATTGCGGGTGGTGTTGGCCGCGATCGCGCCGCCGGCGACGCGGGTGTCGATGATGCGGCACGGCGTGACCGGCACGAAGATCAGGTCCTTGTCGGCATCGCCGAACACCTTGGCGGCGGCGTCCGGCAGGGTCTTCGCCACGCCGGCCGGGACCGCGCCGGGCGTGCCGCTCTTGGCGAGCAGCTCGTTGTTCATCTGGTCGAAGGTGCGGGCCTCCGCGGCGCGGCGCAGGCTGTCCAGCGACGCCTTGGCGAACACCGGGGTCATCCCGTTCGCCCAGTTGCGCACGTCGGCGCGATAAGCCTCCTGCACGTGGCCGCCCCACTTGAGGACGATCTGGCGGACCAGTTCGCCGCGCTCCGAGGGCGCCTGACGACCGGCAGCGAGCGCGCCCTGGCTGATGGCGACGACGGGCAGCGCGAGCGCGAGGCAGGCGACGAGCAGATTCGGTCTTTTCACGGGATTCACCTTGCAATGGAGTGTGGATGGGCGGATCGCATCGAAGCGTGCCTCGACCGGTCCCGTTCTGTTCAACGCCAAGCCCGCCGTCGAGGGGACACCACCCATCCGCCGCGGCATGACCTTCGACACCGGACTGCGACCACGCCCGGCGCTAGAGTCGCCGCACGCCCCGGACCGGGGCCCGCCCTCATCCCACGCCCTCCGGGCCGGAGACACCGTGAACGCACGTCCTTCCGCTTCCCCCAAACCCCGCCAGCTCCTGCTCTCCGCCACCGTGGCCGTCGCCGTCGCGGGCACCGCCCTGCTCGGCGCCGATGCCGCGTTCGCCGCGAAGGCCGGCAACACGGCCGCGCCGATGCTCGACCAGAGCAAGCTGCCGCCGTTCAACCAGTTCAAGGCGACCGATGTCGATGCCTCGAAGAACATCTGCAACGACTTCGGCGACTACGTGAACGGCAAGTGGCTCGCCTCGAATCCGATACCGGGCGACCGCACCTCGTGGGGCGCCTTCGAGATGCTCGCCGAGCGCTCGCTGGCCGTGCAGCACCAACTGGTAGAACGCGCCGCGGCCGATCCCAAGGCGACCGGCGTCGAGAAGCTCGTCGGCGACTTCTGGGCCACCGGCATGGACGAGAAGGCGATCGAAGCGCAGGGCATCAAGCCGCTGCAGAGCCGTCTGGCCGAGATCGACGGCCTCACCGACGGCGCTTCGGTCGCGCAGTACCTGCGCAACACCGCCGCCCGCGGCGAGAACGCCCTGTTCGGCTTCGGCCCGAGCCCGGACTTCAAGGACTCCAACGTCAACATCGCCTACGCCTTCCAGGGCGGCCTGGGCCTGCCCGACAAGGCCTACTACTTCGACGCCGACAAGAAGGACAAGCTCGACGCCTACGAGAAGCACGTCGCCAAGGTGCTGGCGCTGTCGGGCCTTTCGGCCGCCGACGCCGCGAAGCAGGCGAAGGACGTGGTCGCGTTCGAGACCCGCCTCGCCGGCGTGTCCAAGTCCAGCGAGGAACTGTCGCGGGACATGGCGCTGTCCTACAACCCGGTGACCCCGGCCCAGGCCGACGCCCTCGCCCCGAACTTCCCGTGGACGAAGTTCTTCGAATCGCAGGGCGTCGCGGTGCCGGCGATGTTCTCGCTGGCGATCCCCGCCTTCCACCAGGAAGTCAGCAAGATGATCGGCGACACCCCGATCGCCGTCTGGAAGAGCTACCTGCGCTTCCACACCGTGGACGGCGCCTCGCCGTTCCTCAGCTCGGCCTTCGTCACGGAGAACTTCGACTTCTACAGCCGCACCATGCGCGGCCAGAAGGAAATGAAGCCGCGCTGGAAGCGCGTGCTCGGCACGATCGAGGGCGAGGCCGGCGAAGCGCTGGGCCAGCTGTACGTGAAGGCGGCGTTCCCGGCCGAGTCCAAGGTCCGGATGGAGCAACTGGTGCGCAACCTCAGCGACGCGCTGAAGGTCCGCATCGAGCAACTGGCCTGGATGAGCCCCGAGACCAAGCAGAAGGCGCTGGAGAAGTGGGCGGCATTCACGCCGAAGATCGGCTATCCCGACAAGTGGCGCGATTTCTCCGGCCTGAAGACCTCGCGCAGCAGCTACGTCGACAACATCCTCGCGGGCAACGCCTTCAATTACCGCTTCGAACTGGCCAAGATCGGCAAGCCGGTGGACAAGACCGAATGGGGCATGAGCCCGCAGACGGTCAATGCCTACTACAACCCGCAGCAGAACGAGATCGTGTTCCCGGCGGCGATCCTGCAGCCGCCGTTCTTCGACCCCAAGGCGGACGACGCGGTGAACTACGGCGGCATCGGCACGGTGATCGGCCACGAGATGACCCACGGCTACGACGACCAGGGCAGCCGCTTCGGCCCCACCGGCAACTTCGAGAACTGGTGGACCGACGCCGACGCCAAGGGCTTCGCCGCGCTCACCGACAAGCTGGTCGCCCAGTTCGACGCCTACGAGGCCGTCCCCGGCAAGCACGTCAACGGCAAGCTGACCCTGGGCGAGAACATCGCCGACCTGGGCGGCATCAACATCGCCTACGACGCGATGCGCCACGCCACCGCCGGCCAGCCCGATCCGATGATCGACGGCCTGACCCGCGACCAGCGCTTCTTCCTGAACTTCGGCACCATCTGGCGCCGTAACTTCACACCGAAGGAACTGGACGTGCGGCTGGTCACCGATCCGCACGCCCCGGCCAACTTCCGGGCGATCGGCGCGCCGTCGAACATGCCGGCGTTCGCGCAGGCGTTCCAGTGCAAGGCGGGCGACGCCATGGTCCGCGACGGCGACAAGCGCGTCCAGATCTGGTGACGCGTCATCCCGGACGACGCGATCCGCGTCGTCCGGCCACTCGGGAATAAACGACGAAGGCCCGGCCCGTTCCGGGCCTTCGGTCGTTGCGGCTGCATCCATCCGGCCGCTCGCGCCGTATGCCCCGGCGTGGACATCGTGACGACCGCCCCGCTTTCCCCCCGCCTCCCGCGTGTGCGCACGCACCGCACAGTCGTGCATCCTGCACCGCGCCCGCGCAAGGCCTTGTCCCGACGGACGACGTCCGTGAACATGAGCCCCCCGTCTCCCACCCGGACACCCCGGATGTCCCAGAGCGCGCCCCCCCCGCAGGACACCGCCCGGCTCGATGCACTGCTGTCGTCCGTGGCCGAAGGCGACCGCGCAGCGTTCGAGTCGCTCTATCGCGCGGCGTCCTCCCGCCTGTTCGCCATCTGCCTGCGCTTGCTGCAGGATCGCGCGGAGGCCGAGGACGTGCTGCAGGAGGTGTTCGTCGCGATCTGGAACAAGGCGCACCAGTTCGATCCGGCGCGCGCCGGCGCGGCCGCCTGGCTGGCGACGATCGCGCGCAATCGCGCGGTGGATCGCCTGCGCGCGCTGCCGGCCCGCAGCGCACTGGCGCCGATCGACGTTGCGGAGGAGATCGCCGACGGCGGCGCGTCGCCGCTGCAGACCGCCACCACCGCCGACGATCGCGCGCGTCTGGAAGCGTGCATGGAGCAGCTCGAGCCGCGCCGCCGCAGCCTGATCCGCGCCGCGTTCTTCGACGGCTCCACCTACGAGGAGCTGGCCGAACGCATCGCCTCGCCGCTGGGTTCGGTCAAGAGCTGGATCCGACGCGGCCTGCTGCAACTGCGCGGGTGCCTGGACGCATGAACATCCGCGACCTCCACGACCAGGATTTCGAAGGCCGCGAGCCGCCCTCCGCCGACCTGCTGGCCGGCGAATACGTGCTGGGCGTGCTCGACGCCGAGCAGCGCCGCGAGGCCGCGGAACGCATCGAACGCGACCCCGGCTTCGCCCGACTGGTCGCCGACTGGGAGCGCCGGCTCGCACCGCTGCTGGCCGACCTGTACGCGGCAGACCCAGGCCGGACCGACGTGCCCGCGCATGTCTGGCCGCGGATCCGCACCCGGCTCGGCTGGGCGGCGGTGGGCGATTCCGCGCCCGCGAAACCCGGGCTGTGGCAGAACGCGGGGGTCTGGCGCGCGGTCGCCGGGCTGGCCGCGGCGGCGGCGATCGCCGCGATCGCGATCGGCCCGCTGGGCCTGTTCCGCCCGACCGACACCGGGCCGGGACCAGTCGTGGTCGCGCCACCGGTACCGCCACCGGTCGAGGACCCGAACGCGCCGAAGCCGGTCACCACCCTCGCCCATGACGACGGCTCGCCGGGCTGGCTGGCGTCGGTCGACACCAAGGCCGGCACCGTGCTGATGGTGCCGGTGCCCGCCCCGGCCGACGCGCAGGGCCGCGAGCCGGAACTCTGGCTGATCCCGCCGGGCGGCAAGGCCGAATCGCTGGGCATCGTGTCGATCGACCGCTCGCACACGGTCAAGGTGCCCGACGCGCTGCGCAACGACCTGTCGAAGGG
>JBGAFR010000111.1:0-9927 GCA_044227145.1 Lysobacteraceae bacterium | reverse complement strand
ACGCTGCTGCGGGTGCTGGTGCCGGCGTCGCCGCGGGCGATCCTGGTGCGGATGCTGCGCAACCTGCATGCGCTGTATGCGGAACGCGGCGACTGGGCGCGCGCGGTGCGCTGCGCGGACCGCATCCTGCGGCTGTCGCCTGACAACGTCGAGGCGCTGCGCGATCGCGGGCTGGGCTATCTGGAACTCGGCCACCGCGCCGGTGCGACGCGGGATCTGGGCCGTTACCTGCGGATCCAGCCGGAAGCGGAGGATGCCGAAACGGTGCGCGACCGCTTGGTCGAACAGGGCGGACGGCATCCGCCGCTGCACTGAAGGCCGCCTGCGGGCGGCCATCGAAAACGCCCGGAGCGGCGCCCCGGGAGGCCGGTCAGGCCAGCGCCATTCAGGCCAGTTCCATCTCGAAATCGCTCTTGGTCACGCCGCAGTCCGGGCAGGTCCAGGTGTCGGGGATGTCCTCCCAGCGCGTGCCCGGGGCGATCCCTTCGTCGGGCAGTCCCTTCGCTTCGTCGTAGACGAAACCGCAGACGACGCACATCCAGGTGCGGTAGACGACGGGGCTCGCGGTATCGCTCATCGGCGGGGATTCCTGGTTCGGGTGGGCGCGGCATTCTCCCATCCCGGGCCGGCGACCGGAAGCGCCGACCGGCCGATCGACGGTTCAGTCGATCGGCTCGAAATCGGCCTTCATCGCGCCGCATTCGGGACAGGACCAGTCGTCCGGCAGGGCGTGGAACGGGGTCCCGGGCGCGATCCCGCTGGCGGGATCGCCTTCGGCGGGGTCGTAGACGTGCTCGCAGACCAGGCAGCGGTAGCGGCGGGAAGCCTCGGCGGCGTTCATCGGATGCGGCTCCTTTCGGATAATGTCCGTTCCGGACGGTCCCCTGTCCGGCGCCCCCCATTCTGCCGCCTGTGCGGCCGGTCCTCCAGATGACGTCCACGCCTGCCATTCCCGCGCCGCTGCGCGGCCTGTACCTGATCACCCCGGACGAGGCGGACACCACCCGGCTGCTGGCGCGGGTCGCCGACGTCCTGGGCCAGGCGGTGCTGCTGCAGTACCGCAACAAGGCCGCGGACGCCGGCTTGCGGCGGACGCAGGCCGAGGCGCTGGCACCGCTGTGCCGGGCCGCGGGCGTGCGGCTGATCGTGAACGACGATGCGGCGCTGGCCGCGGACATCGGCGCGGACGGCGTGCACCTGGGCGACACCGACGGGAATGTCGACGACGCGCGCCGCCTGCTCGGTCCGGACGCCCTGATCGGCGTCTCCTGCTACGACAGCCTCGCCCGCGCTCGCGCCGCCGCGGACGCCGGCGCGAGCTATGTCGCGTTCGGCGCCTTCTTTCCCTCGACGACCAAGCCGAACGCGCGGAAGGCCACCTTCGACCTGCTGCGCAATAGCGCCGCGCTGGGCCTGCCGCGGGTGGCGATCGGGGGCATCACCCCGGACAATGCACGCAGCGTGATCGAGGCCGGCGCGGACCTGGTCGCGGTGATCGGCGGCATCTTCGACGCGCCCGATCCCGTCGCCGTCGCGCGCGCCTGCCGGCGCGGCTTCGACTGACACGCCCCTTTGCCTTTTTCCCACGAGATCCCGATGAAGACCGAGCGTTCCCACGAGCTGTTCACCCGCGCCCAGGCCCTGATGCCCGGCGGCGTCAATTCGCCGGTGCGCGCCTTCAAGTCGGTGGGCGGCGAGCCGTTCTTCGTGGAGCGCGCGGACGGGGCGTACCTGTACGACGCCGACGGCAACCGCTACATCGATTACGTGGGCTCGTGGGGCCCGATGATCGTCGGCCACAACCATCCGATGGTGCTGGACGCGGTGATTGCCACCGCGCGCAACGGCCTGAGCTTCGGCACGCCAAACCCGCTGGAAGTGACGATGGCCGAGACCATCACCCGGCTCATCCCGAGCTGCGAGATGGTGCGGATGGTGAATTCCGGCACCGAGGCCACGCTGTCGGCGATCCGCCTCGCGCGCGGCGCCACCGGCCGCAACCGCATCGTGAAGTTCGAGGGCTGCTATCACGGCCACGGCGACTCCTTCCTGGTGAAGGCCGGCAGCGGTATGCTGACCCTCGGCGTGCCGACCTCTCCAGGCGTTCCGACCGGCCTGAGCGAGCTGACCGCGACGCTCAGCTACAACGACTTCGAGGGCGCGACCCGCCTGTTCGAGGAGATCGGCACTGAAGTC
The DNA here is from genome assembly GCA_044227145.1 of Lysobacteraceae bacterium. Lineage (GTDB taxonomy): Bacteria > Pseudomonadota > Gammaproteobacteria > Xanthomonadales > Xanthomonadaceae > Lysobacter_I. The sequence goes on along the minus strand of JBGAFR010000111.1, from coordinate 7,731 downwards.
GCGGCGGTGATCATCGAACCCGTCGTCGGCAACGCCAACTGCATCCCGCCGCGTCCCGGCTATCTGCAGCACCTGCGCGACCTGTGCACGCAGCACGGTGCGTTGCTGATCTTCGACGAAGTGATGACCGGCTTCCGCGTCGCCCTCGGCGGCGCGCAGGCGGTGTACGGCATCACCCCGGACCTCAGCACCTTCGGCAAGATCATCGGCGGCGGCATGCCTGTCGGCGCCTACGGCGGCCGTGCCGACCTGATGCGCCAGATCGCGCCGGCCGGCCCGATCTACCAGGCCGGCACGCTCAGCGGCAACCCGGTGGCGATGGCCGCGGGCCTGGCGATGCTGGACCTGATCCAGGCGCCGGGCTTCTACGAGACGCTGGACGCGCGCACCGCCGCGCTCTGCGCCGGGCTGGAAGGCGCCGCCCGCGCCGCCGGCGTGCCGTTCAGCACCAACCGCGTCGGCAGCATGTTCGGCCTGTTCTTCACCGCGGAAAAGGTCGAAACCTACGCGCAGGCGACCGCCGGCGACACCGCCGCGTTCAACCGCTTCTTCCATGCGATGCGCGAACGCGGCGTGTACCTCGCGCCGTCGGCGTTCGAGGCCGGCTTCCTGTCGATGGCGCACGACGACGCCGTGATCGCGGCGACGCTGGACGCGGCGCGCGCGTCGTTCGCGGCGCTGCGCGCATGAGCACGCCGCGCCCGGAAACCACCGCCGTCCACGTCGGCAACGAAGCCGATCCGGCCACGGGCGCGGTCGCGCCGCCGATCCACCTCGCCACCACCTTCCGCCACGGGCCGTCGGGCGAACGCATCGCCGGCTACGAATACCAACGCGAGGGCAACCCGACCAACGATCGCCTGCGCGAGGCGCTGGCGGCGCTGGAAGGCGGCGAGGACGCGGCGACCTTCGCCTCCGGCATGGCCGCGATGACCGGCCTGCTGGAATGCCTGCCGAACGGCGCGCGCGTGCTGATCCCCGACGACTGCTACACGGGCCTGCGCATGCTCTGCGCCGAATTCCTGCCCGAGCGCGGCATCACCGCCGTCGCCGTCGACATGGCCGACCTCGATGCGGTGCGTGCGGCGTGCGCGGGCGGCATCGCGATGCTGTGGATCGAGACGCCGTCGAATCCGCTGATGAAGGTCAGCGACCTCGCCGCGCTGGCGGACATCGGCCACGCCGCGGGCGCGGTGGCCGTCGCCGACAACACCTTCGCCACGCCGCTGCTGCAGCGGCCGATCGCGCACGGCGCCGACGTCGTCATGCATTCGACGACCAAGTATTTCGGCGGCCACAGCGACGTGCTCGGCGGCGCGCTGGTGTTCGCGAAGCGTGGCGAGCTGTCGGAAAAGGTCGCGCACCGGCTGCACATCACCGGCGCGACGCTGGCGCCGTTCAGCGCGTGGCTGACGCTGCGCGGCTGCCGCTCGCTGGGCGCGCGCATGGCGATGCACTGCGCGAACGCGCGCCGCGTCGCCGAATTCCTCGCCGCGCACCCGGCGATCGAACGCGTGAACTGGCCCGGCCTGCCGTCGCACGCAGGCCACGCCGTCGCGGCGCTGCAGATGCGCGACTTCGGCGGGATGATGAGCATCCAGCTGCGCGGCGGCCGCGATGCGGCGCTGGCGATGGCCGGCCGGCTGCGCGTGTTCACCAACGCAACCTCGCTGGGCGGCTGCGAATCGCTGGTCGAGCACCGCGCCTCGGTCGAAGGCCCGCACCCGCGCTCGCCGCAGAACCTGCTGCGGATGTCGGTGGGGCTGGAACATGTCGACGACCTGATCGAGGATTTGCGGCAGGCGTTGGGCTGAGCGCGTCAGATCCGGGGAGGCGCTTCGATCATCCTCGATCTTATCTGCTGCACCGACCTCTGCTGTGGGAGCGGCGGAAGCCGCGACGGGCTGCGGAAAGGCTTTCCGGAAATCGTCGCGACTTCCGTCGCTCCCACGGGACACGCTTCAGGTTTGTCGCGCCTTCCGGCGCTCCTACAAGAGCCTTGAACCGCCTGCTGGCGAATCTCACCCGCAGGAAGCAGATCAGCGATCTCCGTCGACGAATGCCCGCAGCGCGCGCTCCAGGCGACCGAGCCCTTGGCTGACTTCGCCGTCGTCGATGTTCAGCGCGGGCACGAAGCGGAGGACGTCGGGGCCGGCCTGCAACAGCAGTAGGCCTTCGTCCGCGGCGAGGTCGAGGATCTCGCCGGCGCGGCCGGCGTACTTCGGCGCGAGCACCGCCCCCAGCATCAGGCCGCGGCCGCGCACTTCGGCGAACACGTCCAGCTCGGCGTTGACGGCCTGCAGCGCCGCGCGCAGCACGGCGGACTGCCAGTCGACGTTCGCGACGATCTCCGGCGACTGCAGCCGGCGCAGCACGACGCGCGCGACGGCCGCGGCCAGCGGATTGCCGCCGAAGGTGGTGCCGTGGGCGCCGAACTGCATCGCCTCGGCGACCTTCGGGCCGGCGAGCAGCGCGCCGATCGGGATGCCGCCGCCCAGCGCCTTCGCGAGGGTGACGATGTCGGGCACCACGCCGTCGGCCCAGTGCGCGAACAGCGGGCCGGTGCGGCCCATGCCGCACTGGATCTCGTCCAGCACCAGCAGCGCGTCGTGGCGGTCGCACAGCGCGCGCACGCCGGCGAGGTAGCCGTCCTGCGCCGGCATCACGCCGCCCTCGCCCTGCACGGGTTCGAGCATGACCGCGCAGACGTCGCCCCCGGCCATCGCGGCTTCCAGCGCGGCGAGGTCGTTGAAGTCGACGTAACGGAACCCGCCCGGCAACGGCTCGTAGCCGGCCTGGTACTTCGGCTGCGCGGTCGCGGTGACCGCGGCCAGCGTGCGACCGTGGAAACTGCCATGGCAGGTGACGATGACGCGGCGATCGGGCGCGCGGCCCTGCGCGGTCGCCCACTTGCGCACGAGCTTGATCGCGGCCTCGTTGGCCTCGGTGCCGGAATTGCACAGGAACGCACGCTCGGCGAAGCGCGAGGCCTCGACCAGTTCCTGCACCAGCCGCACCGGCGGTTCGCTGTAGAACACGTTGCTGGTGTGCCACAGCTTTGCCGCCTGTTCGGTCAGCGTCGCGACCAGCTCCGGATCGCAGTGGCCCAGTCCGCAGACGGCGATGCCGCCGGCGAAATCGACGTATTCGCGGCCCTCGATGTCCCACACGCGGCTGCCCTGCCCGCGTTCGAGGATCAGCTGCCGCGGCTTGTAGACCGGCAGCGTGTAGCGCTGGCCCAGTTCGACCAGCGCGGCGGTGGCGTCGTGCGTCGTCATCACCAGCTCCCGGTGTTCGGCATCGTGTCCCAGGGCGCCTGCGGCGGCAGGTGGCCGTCCTGCAGCAACTCGATCGAGATCAAGTCCGGCGAACGCACGAACGCCATGTGCCCGTCGCGGGGCGGGCGGTGGATCGTGTAGCCCATCGCCTGCAGCCGCGCGCAGGTGGCGTAGAGGTCGGCGACGCGGAACGCGAGGTGGCCGAAGTTGCGGGCGCTGCCGTAGTCCTCGGGCGGCGAACCGTCTTCCGGCGGCCAGTTGTACGTGAGTTCGATCTCCGCGGACGGGGTTTCATCGGCGGCGAGGAAGATCAGCGTGTAACGACCGCCGGGATTCTCCATGCGTCGCATCTCCTTCAGGCCGAGGCCGTCGCAGTAGAAGCGCAGGGAGGCGTCGAGATCGCGGACGCGGACCATGGTGTGGAGGTATTTCATCGGGAGACTCCGTGGGGGCGGCCGAAAGCGCGGCCGGAAAGGCATTCGGTGGACAGGCTCAGTCGAGGAACAGGTCCGGCAGCAGCGGCTTCGACGGGTCGACCGCGTAGCCGTCGAAGTCGGAGACGCCGGCCTCGCGCAGCACGTCCTCGTCGATCAGGAAGCGGCCGTGGAAGCCGGCGGCGGCGCGGGTCAGCACCGCGTGCGCGGCGTCGCCCATGATCTCGGGTTTGCGACACATCGCGACGTCGACGCCGGGGATCATGTTGATCGCGTCGGTGGCGATGACCGTGCGCGGCCACAGCGCGTTCACCGCCACGCCCTGCGCGCCGAATTCGGCCGCCAGCCCCAGCGTGACGAAGCTCATGCCCATCTTCGCCAGCGTGTAGCCGGTGTGCGGGCCCCACCATTTCGGGTCCAGCGACGGCGGCGGCGCGAGCGTGAGGATGTGCGGGTTCGGCGCCTGCAGCAGGTGCGGCAGGCAGGCCTGCGCGCACAGGAAGCTGCCGCGGGCGTTGACCTGCTGCATCAGGTCGAAGCGCTTCATCGGCGTCTCCAGCGCGCTGCGCAGCCAGATCGCGCTGGCGTTGTTGACGAGGATGTCGATGCCGCCGAAGGCGTCGACGGTGGCCGCGACCGCGGCGCGGACCTCGTCCTCCTCGCGGATGTCGCACTTCAGCGCCAGCGCGCGGCCGCCGGCGGCTTCGACCGCCGCCGCGGCGCTGTGGATGGTGCCGGGCAGCTTCGGATTGGGCACCGACGATTTGGCGGCGATGGCGATGTTGGCGCCGTCGCGCGCGGCCCTGAGGGCAATGGACAGGCCGATGCCGCGCGAGGCGCCGGTGATGAAGAGGGTCTTGCCGGAGAGGGTGGTCATGGGGGATCCAGCGAAAAAGTGGAAAGGCCCGCGGCTCAGCGGGCGACCGGAGCGAGCGTGCAGGCATTCGCGATGCAGGCGGACACCGGCGCCGGCGCATCGCTAGGCCCGGCGCAGTCGCTGCGGCGGAGTTCGTCGCGGTTGTCTTCGTCGTAGCGAGCGGAGAAGGCCGCGGCCCGGTCGGTGCGCACGGGGTGCCAGCCGCGGCAAGGCAGGTGGACCGCGGTGCAATCGGCGTCGATCCGGCAGGCGCGGTCCTCGGGCGTCTCGCGCAGCCGCAGGCCCGGGCTCGCGCGGCCTTGGCCCGCGCAACCGGCCAGCGCCAGGGCCGCGCACAGCAGCGGGACCGCGCATCGTTCAGGGTTTCGGGCCTTGGCCTTCATTGTCTTCCCAGTGCAGCAGACGCCGCGTGATGAAGCGATACGCCGGCTTGCCGGTGCGGAACCACAGGTCGCGCACCCACGAGGTGCGTTTCAGCAGCCGGCGTTCGACCGGGGTTAGCGCCTCGGGGCAGTAGGTGCGCTTGTGCTTGAGCAGGTGGCGCAGGTCCTCGCGGGCGAGCAGGCGCATCCAGCGCGCGCGCGGACGGCCGCAGACGGCGAGCTGGAAGTCGATGATCGCCGGCGTGCCGTCGGCCAGCACCAGCCAGTTGGCTTCCTTCGCCAGGTCGTTGTGGGCGACGCCGCGCCGATGCAGCGCCAGCAGCCGCCGGCGGGCGAGCCGGAAATAGGCGACGTCGCCGCGCGGCGGGCGCTGGTACATGGCCGCGCCGTCGAGATAGCTGCGATCCAGCCGGCGGCCGTCCCAGGCCAGCAGTTGCGGCACGGCCTCGGCGCCCAGCGCCCGGCGCAGGCCGCGGGCCTCGCGCCGGGCCAGCCACCAGGCCGGCAGGCGCAGCCACAGCGGCACGTGGGCCAGGTCGCGGCGCACGAACAGCCCATCGGCGCCGCGCATCAGCGCGATGCGGCCGAAACTGTCGGACTTCAGTGCCCGCTCTTCGATGGCCTCGGAAGACATCCCGCGATTGTAAGGACCTCGGGGGGCGTCCGGGCCTGCGAACCGCACGGTGGGAGACCGGTCACGCAGGCCTGCGATAATGCGGCCATGACGAGCGCGGCACGATGACCCCCGACTGGCTGGACGGCCTCACCCAATGGATCGTCGCGCACCGCGTGGCTGCGGGCGGCGTCATCTTCCTGATCGCCTTCTGCGACGCGCTGGCGGTGGTCGGCATCGTGGTGCCTGCGCTGCCGCTGCTGTTCGCGGTCGGCACGATGATCGGCCTGGGTCATCTCGACGGCCCCTACGCGCTGGTCTGCGCCGCGCTCGGCGCGTTCGCCGGCGACGGCCTGAGTTACTGGCTGGGCCATCGCTGGGGGCCGTCGATGCGCGACCACTGGCTGTTCCGGCGCTATCCGCAGTTCATCGACCGCGGCGAGGCGCTGTTCAAGCGCCACGGCAGCAAGGGCATCGTCATCGCGCGCTTCGTCGGCGCAGTGCGGCCGTTCGTGCCGGCGATCGCGGGCATGCTGCGCCTGCCGCTGAAACGCTATGTCCCCGCCAGCCTGCTGGCCTGCGTGCTGTGGGCGGGCAGCTTCCTGGCGCCGGGCTGGGTGTTCGGCGCGTCCTATGACGCCGTCGCCGCGGTCGCCGACCGGCTCGCGCTGGTGCTGCTGGCGCTGCTGGCGGTGCTCGCGCTGGTCTGGGCGACGGTGCTCTACACCTGGCGCTGGTTCGCCCACCACGCCGACCGCCTGCTCGCCCGCACCCTGCGCTGGGTCCATGCGCATCCGCGGCTGTCGCGCTACGCCGCGCCGCTGATCCAGCCCAACCGCCCCGAATCCGCCGCACTGGGCATGCTCGCCGCCTGCCTGATCGTGATCGGCTGGGCGTGGTTCGGGCTGCTGGGCACGCTGATCGCACAGGGCGGCCCGCTGGCGCTGGACCGGACGGTGCAGTCGGCCATGGTGCGGCTGCGCAACCCGCTGGCCGACCACCTGCTGGCCGCGCTCGCCTCGATCGGCGACGCCGCGGTGCTGCTGCCGGCGATGGCGGCGACCCTGGCGTGGCTGCTGTGGCGCCGCCGCTTCGCCGCCGCCACGCACTGGCTGGCGGCCGCGGCCTTCGGGATGGTGTTCTCCGCGGTGTCGGGGCTGTCGGGCGACGGCCCGGCGACGTACACCGATTTCGGTTCGCCGGTGACCATGGCCACGATCGTGCTCGGCTTCTTCGCGGTGCTGATCGCGCGCGAACTGCCGGGCCGGCGCCGGGTGTGGCCCTACCTGCTGACCGGCGCGGTGGTCGCCCTGCTCGGCTTCGCCCGGCTGTACTTCGGCGCGCAGCGCCTGAGCGACCTCGTCGCCGGCGCGCTGTTCGGCCTGCTGTGGCTGCTGGTGCTGGGCATCGGCTACCGCCGGCACGTCGCGCGGTCGTTCTGGATCCGCCCGGTGGCGCTGATCTTCTATGTCGGCTTCGCGCTCGCGGCCGCATGGCACACGCCGCGGACGATCGACGCGGTGCTGACGCGATACGCCGTCCTCGCCGTCGCGGACCCTCGACGAGGACGCACAGTGGGCGCGCGACTGGGCCACGCTGCCTGCGCATCGCGACGAGCGCGACGGCGCGCGGCGCTGGCGACTGGACCCGCAGGTCGCGGGGCCGCGGAAGCGGTGCGCACGCGCCTCGAAGCCCGGGGCTGGCAGGCGCAGCCGCAGGCGACGTGGACGACGACGCTCGGCCTGCTCGATGCGAAGCGCCCGCCGTCGCGGCAGCCGGTGCTGCCGGCGACCCTCGACACCGAAGCCGAGGCGCTGCTGATGCGGCGTCCCGGCGCCACGCCAACGAACTGCTCGTGCTGCGCGTCTGGCGCGCGCCGGCGCGACTGGCCGACGGTCGGCCGCTGCCGGATCGGCTTTACCCAGACCCTGCATTTCGTGCGGCCGCTCCCGGCCATCGCCCTGGCGGCGGCCGGACGTCGCGACCCGGGCCATGCGCAGACGCAGCTGCGCCGAGGGCGCTCCTCGACCTGCCAGGCGGAAGCCCGCGCACGCACCCGGACGGCGGTGCACGGCGAGGTGCTGCGCGTGCGGGTCGCCATTACGACAGGGCCTCGCCCGCTGGCGTCAACTGATCGCGACGATCA
>JBGAFR010000110.1:0-10287 GCA_044227145.1 Lysobacteraceae bacterium | reverse complement strand
TCCCAGTCGTAGATGCCGATCAGCGCCTCGATCTCGAGGGCTTCGATGAAAACCTTGTCCGTCATGCTTTGTCCTCAAGCGAATCGTCGCCCTTGCGGATCAGGATGATATCTGGCCATGAGGCGCGCCATGACTTGCTTTTGTCTTGAAAATGCACGTGGTCGTACTGCGAACCCAAGCGACGCATGTCGTCCAATGCATATTGCGCAAAATCTCTCAGCGCGACCAGAAAGTCCTCATCGACCTCGATCACGACATCGTCGAGTTCGACGATCGATTCGAGCGTCTGCGCCTCGCCCTTGCCATGACCGTACATCCTCATGCGGCGTCTCCTCGCTCGACCGCCGGCAGCGTCTCCATGTCCCAGCGCGGCGTGACGAACACCGACGACGACGCGCGTTCGCCCGCCTGCAGCCGCAGCGCGCCGGCGAAGGCGATCATCGCGCCGTTGTCGGTGCACAGCTCCGGGCGGGGGAAGCAGACCCGGCCGCCGCGCTTCGCCGCCATCGTCTGCAGCCGCTCGCGCAGTCGCCGGTTCGCGCCCACGCCACCGGCGACCACCAGCACCCTGGATCCGGCCGCGTCCAGCGCGCGTTCGCACTTGATCGCCAGCGTGTCGACCACGGCGTCCTCGAAGCCGCGGGCGATGTCCGCGCGGGTGGCGTCGGACTGGTCGGAATCGCGCCAGGCCAGCAGCACCTGGGTCTTGAGGCCGCTGAAACTGAAATCGAGACCGGGCCGGTCGGTCATCGGCCGGGGGAACCTGAACCGGCCCGGCGTGCCCTGCTGGGCCAGGGCCGCCAGCTGCGGGCCGCCCGGATACGGCAGGCCCATCAGCTTGGCCGACTTGTCGAAGGCCTCGCCGGCCGCGTCGTCCAGGGTGTCGCCGAGCAGCCGGTAGCGGCCGATGGCGTCCACCGCCACCAACTGGCTGTGCCCGCCGGAGACCAGCAGGGCGACGAACGGCGGCGCCGGTGGGTCGTCCTCCATCAGCGGCGCCAGCAGGTGGCCCTCCATGTGGTGGACCCCGACCGCCGGCAGGTCCAGCGCCCAGGCCAGCGCCCGGGCCATCCCGGCCCCGACCAGCAGCGCCCCGACCAGCCCCGGGCCGGCGGTGTAGGCCACGCCGTCGAGGTCGCGGATGCCCAGCCCGGCCTCGGCCAGGGTCTGGCGGACCAGCGGCAGCAGCTTGCGGACGTGGTCCCGGCTGGCCAGCTCGGGCACCACCCCGCCGTACTCGGCATGCAGCGCGATCTGGCTGTAGACCGCGTGCGCCCGCAGCCCCGCGGCGCCGGGCCGGGCCGTGTCGTAGACGGCCACGCCGGTCTCGTCGCAGCTGGATTCGATGCCGAGGACCTTCATTTTGCGGTGCGCGGAGGGGTGAACGGGGGTCGATAGCTTACCTTGCCCGGCCAACGGACCCGGCCCGAACTTGCCCCGATGGATTCGGGCCGTTATCATGCGCGGCTCGCCCGGAAGGACCGGGCCAGGCTTCCTTAACGAGATCCCCATGCCCAGCGTCAAAGTCCGCGAAAACGAGCCGTTCGAGTTTGCCCTGCGCCGCTTCAAGCGCACCTGCGAAAAGGCCGGCGTGCTGGCCGAAGTCCGCAAGCGCGAGTTCTACGAAAAGCCGACCCAGGAACGCAAGCGCAAGGCGGCCGCCGCGGTGAAGCGCCAGGCCCGCCGTACCTCGCGCGACGCCACCAAGCGTCAGCGTCTGTACTGATCCAGCAAGACTGAACCAGTACGCCTGATTCCCTGCGCGACCCCGCGGTCGCGGTCCACAGCGAATCCCGAAGCCGGCCGCGCCCTGCGCAGCCGGCTTTTCGTGTTTTCCGCCCTTCCATTTTTCCCCGGCCGCCCCCGCGGTCGCGCCCCACGGAGCTTCCCATGAGCCTCAAGCAACGCCTCACCGACGACATGAAGACCGCCATGAAGGCCGGCGAGAAGGAGCGTCTGGCCACCATCCGCCTGATCAACGCCGCGATCAAGCAGAGGGAAGTCGACGAGCGCGTCGAGATGGACGACGCCCGCGTGCTGGCCGTGCTCGAAAAGATGGTCAAGCAGCGCAAGGATTCGATCGAGCAGTACGACAAGGCCGGCCGCGACGACCTGGCCGCGGTCGAACGCGCCGAGATGGCGATCATCGACACCTACCTGCCGGCGAAGATGGGCGAGGCCGAGATCAAGGCCGCCATCGAGGCCGCCGTGGCCGAGACAGGCGCCACCGGCCCCGCCGACATGGGCAAGCTGATGGGCGTCCTCAAGCCGCGCCTCGCCGGCCAGGCCGACATGGGCGAAGTGTCGAAGCTGATCAAGCAGCGTCTGGCCGGCTGAGGCCCGCGATGAGCACCGCGCCCGCCGTCGTCATCCGTCCGGCTGTCCGCGAGGACACCGGACGGATCCTCGCCTTCATCCGCGAGCTGGCCGAGTACGAAAAGCTGGCGCACGAGGCCGTGGCCGACGAAGCCAGCCTCGCCCGGCAGCTGTTCGGGCCGACGCCGCGCGCCGAGGTGCTGATCGCGGAAGTCGACGGCGAGGCCGCCGGCTTCGCCTTGTTCTTCCACAACTTCTCGACCTTCGTCGGCAAGCCCGGGCTGTACCTCGAAGACCTGTTCGTGCGACCGCAGTACCGCGGCCTCGGCCTCGGCAAGCGGTTGATGGTGCGGTTGGCGAAGATCGCGCTGGACCGCGACTGCGGCCGCTTCGAGTGGTCGGTGCTGGACTGGAACACGCCGGCGATCGACTTCTACCGCACGCTGGGCGCCGTCGGCATGGCGGAATGGACCGTGCAGCGGGTGACCGGCGACGCGCTGGGCGCGCTCGCGGCGCAGGACGCGGGATGAGTCCGTGCTCCTGCGTTTCGTCGGCCACGATCTCGATCCGCGCACGGGCCAGCCGATCGGCCTGATGACGCTGGCATACGGGCTGCGGAATTCCGGCGATACGAACGTCGCCGACGCCGATCAGTTGCTCGCGCACCTGGATTGGATCCAGTGCAGCGTACCGATCCCGACCCGGTTCGCACGACGCCGCAACCCGTACCACAAGGAAACGCACGGCGTTTCCTGGGCGAAGGCGACGGCCGTCGAGTTCGTCCGGCACCTGCATGCGATCGCGGACATCCTCGGCCGCTACGACATAGCCGTCCACGTCGTGCGGACCACCCGGCCCGGCTACGTGGTCCACGAGGACGACTGGCAGGTCGTCGCGGAACCGTTCCATGGCGAAGGCCGCTGAAGCCTCCGCCTTCCGGTCCCTCTCGGGGCCTTTCGACAGGAGGTGCACCATGAACCACAAGCAGAATCGCCGCACGCCGTGCTTTCGAGGCCACGCCGGCCGTTGAGGTCACCCGCAAGCGCCGCAAGGGCTATCCGTCCGAGGCCCGCGTGAAGCGCGGCCGCCGCTTCGTCCACGGCGACAAGGAACTGGTCGAAAAACTGGGCCGCAACGATCCCTGCCCGTGCGGCTCGACCCGGAGGTTCAAAACAGTGCTGTCTCCGCAGCGGACGCCACGACGGCGCCGAACGGCACAGCTTTCCATCGGGATTGACCCCGCATCCGCCCACGCCGCCCCGGGAGACCGGGGCGGCGTTTCGTTGGGGAAGCCGAGGGACCGGGATCAGTGCGACGCCGCGCCTGCCGACAGCTCGGCGACCGCACGTTCGAGGACGACATCCCGCTGCGCGCGCACATCCGCCTGCGTGGGCTCGATCAGGATGTCGGGCAGTACGCCCTTGCCGACGAACGAGGTGCCGTCCGGCGCCTCGTCGCGCTTGACGCAGATGCGTGCCGAACCGCCGCCCGGCAAGCGGAACGCCAGCGGTTGGCCGGTGCTGCCTCCGCTGGGCATGCCGATGATCGTGCCGCGATGCATGCGCTGGAACAGGTCGGCCGTGTCTTCCGCTGCGGAGAAGGTCCGTGCATTGATCAGCATGACGACCGGCCCCTCGTATTGCGCCGACGGCGGCGGGCCATCGCCGCCGGTGCCGACGTTGCGCCATATCATCTGCGGCATGTCCCCCGATGCCTGCGGATAAGGCACGGATTCGAGGTAGAGCGAACGCGTCTTCGGCAGGGGTTGCCGCGACAGATGGCGAAGGATCCCGGCGCCGAAACCGGTGCTGCCACCGCCGTTCCCGCGAAGATCCAGCACCAGCCCCTTCGCATGCGACCACTGCGCCGAGGCGGCCCGGAACGCCTTGAGGGCGGCATCGTCGCCGAACTGCATCGCGTGCAGCACGGCGATGCCGTCGTCGCGCATCTCGAACAGCGGCGGATCCTCGGGTCGAACGACCCGGTAGCCGGAGCGCGGCGCGGTCACGTCGTAATGCGCACCATCCGCACCGGCGAGTTGCAGTGCCACGGGCGTCGCCGCATCGCCCCGCAGCAGACCGTAATCGTAAGTCCGCACGTCCTCGTCCTGCGGCGTGGACGCACTGACGTAGGGACGCACGTTGCGTTCGGCGTACACCCGCACGGGCACGCCGTCGATCGCGAGCAGTTCGTCGCCGACGCGCATGCCGGCATCGTGGAGTTTCGGGTCGTACACGTCGGTCACGATGACCTTGCCGTCGATCAGGCGCGTGCCGACACCGGGACGTGCATATTCGGATACCAGCGCCTTCGGGAAGTAGACGTTCGAGTGCCCGTCGTGCAGCCGGGCGACGAAGCGCATCAGTCCCCGGTAGTACGCGCGGGTGTCCGGCGCCGTGATCGCTTCGACCAGCGCTTCGCGATAGGCCGCATCCCAGTCGAGGTCGGGCACGTGATCGAACCAGGCGAAACCGTTGCGCGCCGTCGTCCAGAGCAGGGACACGCCGGCGATCCGCTCGTCGACCGGCAGCTGCGCGCGATAGTCCGTGCCGATCGACGGTGCCTTCGACCACCAGCCGGCGACCTTGCGCTGCGCCGCGATCTCCCGGTATCCCGGCAGTTGTTTGAGCGCGGCGATGTCCGGGTCCGGTTTCGCGCGATCGGTGGAGGATTGTTCGAACGGAGCCTCACCCGCCGACCATTTCATCCGCGCCAGTTCGCGCCAGGCCTGCAGGGCCTTGCCCTGGTCGCCGAGGCGCGCGTTCAGGCGGATCAGGTCGCACAGCAGGTTGTAACGTCGATAGCGCAGGTAGAAATTGCCCTCGGCCAGGTCCGAGGCCAGCGGCGCATCGAGTTTCGCCATGTCGGCCTCCAGCGCCCGGACGATCTCCCGCAGCGCCTCGGGCGTGGCCGGCTTGCCGTCCCAGATCACGTCCGAGTGCGCGTCCCGCGCGGCCGAGACCTCGTCGTACATCTGCATGGCGGGCGATTGCGTCGCCTGCGCTTGCACGACCGACGCCAGGCACCCGGCCAGCAGAGCGGCGGCGAGCCCCACGCGTGCACGAACCACGCCTCCAAGCGGGATTGCCCCATGCCGGACAGCAAGCACCGCCAGTGCGCCTGCACCGATGAATCTCTGAATTGCCATCGCCTACCTCCTGTCTGCGGGCGTCCGCGCATTGGGCACAGGCCATCCGGACCTGTCAACAGGGCACTCCGCCCCGCCTCGTTCCGAAAGGTTGATCGGTCCGGGCAGGGCACGAAGGTCCCTTGGTACACTCGGACACTGCTCCAAGACCGCCCATGGCCCGCATCCCCGACGCCTTCATCGACGACCTGCTCGCGCGCACCGACATCGTGGAGGTGATCGGCACGCGCGTGCCGCTGAAGCGCCAGGGCCGCGAGTTCTCGGCGCGCTGCCCGTTCCACGACGAGCGCTCGCCCTCGTTCACGGTGTCGCCGACCAAGCAGTTCTATCACTGCTTTGGCTGCGGTGCGCATGGCACCGCGATCAGCTTCCTGATGAACTACGACCGCCTCGAATTCCTCGACGCGGTGGACGAACTGGCCAAGCGCGTCGGCATGGAAGTGCCGCGCGACACGCAGCAGCGCAACGTCAATCCCGACAGCATCGACCAGTACGCGGCGCTGGAAGCGGCGAGCAAGTTCTTCCAGAAGCAGCTCGCCGCCTCGCCGAAGGCGATGGCGTATTTCGAGGGCCGCGGCGTGAGCGCCGAAATCCGCGCACAGTTCGGCCTCGGTTACGCCCCGGATGGCTATTCCGCGCTGAAGGATGCGCTCGGCACAGACGAACGCCGGATGAAGCTGCTCGAACGCGTCGGCATGTTCTCGAAGAACGAACGCGGACACGTCTACGACAAGTTCCGCGACCGGGTGATGTTCCCGATCCTCGACCGCCGCGGGCGGACCATCGCCTTCGGCGGTCGCGTGCTGCAGAAGGACGACGGTCCGAAATACCTCAACTCGCCCGAGACCGCGCTGTTCCACAAGGGCCGCGAGTTGTACGGCCTGTGGCAGGTGCGGCAGGCGAACCAGAAGATCGAACGGCTGATCGTCGTCGAGGGCTACATGGACGTGATCGCGCTGTTCCAGCACGGCGTCGCGCAGGCGGTGGCGACGCTGGGCACCGCGACCACGCCCGACCACGCCGAGCTGCTGTTCCGCAACGCGCCCGACGTGTACTTCTGCTTCGACGGCGACGCCGCCGGCCGTCGCGCCGCGGGCAAGGCGATGGAATCGGTACTGCCGCGGATGAAGGACGGTCGCCAGGCGTTCTTCCTGTTCCTGCCCGACGGCGAAGACCCGGATTCGCTGGTGCGCAACGAGGGCCGCGACGGTTTCGAGGCGCGACTCGCACAGGCGACGCCGCTGTCGCAGTTCTTCTTCGACGAACTGGCGAAGGATGTGAACCTCGGCACGCTCGACGGCAAGGCGCGCATGGCCGAACGCGCGAAGCCGTTGCTCGCGCAGATCCCCGACGGTGCGTTCGGCGACCTCATGCGCCAGCGCCTGACCGAACTCACCGGCGTCGGTGCGACACGCACGGGCGCGGAGGCGCCTTCGCATGCGCGTCCGCGCAGGGCGCCCGCACCGACGCAGAAGCGCAGCCTCGTGCGCGGCGCGATCGCGCTGCTGCTGCAGCAGCCGTCGCTCGCGCTGGATCTCGAACCGCCGTACACCTTCGGGGTGCTGCGCCAGCCGGGCGTGCCGCTGTTGGCGGAGCTGATCGCGCTGGTACGCGAACGGCCGGAGATCACCACCGGTGCATTGCTCGAACACTTCGCCGAGCGCGAGGAAGGCGTCGCGCTGCAGAAACTCGCCTCGCAGCAGTTGCCCGGCGAGGAAGCGAAGTGGCGCGAGGAGTTCCTCGACGCGATGGCGCAACTGGAGCGACAGACGCTGCTACAACGGATCGACGAATTGCAGACGAAGCATCGCGAGCAAGGCCTCGACGAGACCGACAAGGCCGAACTGCGCGCCCTTCTCCAGGCGAAACAGCAGCCTGCACGCTGAGTCGTCGCGCGTTCGCGAGGTCGCAATCCGTGAGATGACCGGTTGCGACACTGTGTCCACGGCGGGCGCGGCAGCGCCCGGGCGGCCCGGCAGGGATGCCGGCGTCGCGGACTCCGGACACACCGCATCTCGGCGCACGCATGCCCTCCCCTGCCGCGCAACGTCGACGGACGATCCCGTCCGGCCGTGTCTTCCGCTGTCCTCGTCGTGCGGCCGCCCCGCGCGCCGCGCCCGCCGACCAATTTTTCCCGACGAGGACCGCCATGACGAAACGCATCGTCTGCTTCGCCCTGTTCGCCTGCGCCTTCGGCGCCCATGCCGCCGACTGGCGGATGGACTTCTTCAGCCCCATGACCAACGAACTCCCCGACGACCATGGCGTGCTGGTCGACGACCAGGGATACGTGCACCTGCAGGCCTTCAACCTGCCCTGGAGCGAGGCCGGGCAATACGAAACGGCCCACCTCTACACCTTCGACGCGAACGGCCAGGCGCCCTGGATGTGGGGCCTGACGCCTGCCCGCGCCGGCAAGAGCTGCGGCCTCGCCGCGCGCGGCGGACAGCGGCTGGACTGCCTCTCCGTCGACGACGGCTGGGGCAATCGCACGCAGCATCTGGAGATGCGTCGCAACGGCGGCGGCGCGCCGGCGTGGCAGGCGTCGTTGCCGGGCAATGTCGACATCCGCGGCATCGCCATCGACGGCGCGGAAGACGCGCTCGTGGTCGGCACGAGCGACGAGCCGTGGCAGCAGTGGATCGTCACGATGCGTTTCACGGCCGGCGGCGTGGACACCGGACTGCCCTGGACACCGGCCTGCCCGGGCTTCGGCCAGCGCATCGGCCTGTCGCGTTTCCACATGCCGACCGTGGCAGGCGGGCCGGTCGTGCTGGCGCGCACCTGCAGCGACGACTTCGGCAACGGAACGCTGTCGGTCGATGTCTTCGACACCGCGCTGGCGCAATGGTCGCCGCGGGCGAATCGCTGGCTCACACCCGGCGAGTCGGTCGAGCGCATCGAGATCGGCGGCGATGGCCGCGTCTACGCAGTGCTCGCCCACGACGGCGGCCCGTACGATCTCCTCGCCACCGACGCGACGCTGGGCAGCTGGTTCCCGCTCGATCTGCCGACGCCGCTGGGTCGCCCGCCGCAGGCCGTGCTGGCCGACGCACAGCAGTTGGTGGTGATTCCCGACGACGCCGACCCGATCTGGCCGACGCCGCATAGCGCGTTCTGGTTCGACCTGGACAACGGCGGACCGCACTGGCCGATGATCGCGGTCTATCCGTCGCTCGAAGGCTTCGATGTCGCCGCGCGTACGCTGTCCGCCGACGGCCGCCTGCTGCTGCTCGGCAACGACACCACCCAGCCGCTGCCGTCCGAGCAGGTGCGCTTCGCGGGCCGTTTCGGTGACGCCAACATCCTCGCCGCACTGCCGCTGGAAACGTACGAGACGCGCGTGGGCCGCGCCTATCTGCTGGCCGGCCCGGGCGACACCGCGATCGTCGCACGCACGCTGCGCGCGGACCTCGGCTACGCGATCGAGACTGGCATCCGCGTCAACCAGTACGACCTGCCGCCGGCGCCCTGATCCACTCGAACAACGCGGAACGCCGGGTCGGCCCGGGACGCGCAAGCGCCCGGGCCGCCGGCACGGATCAGCGTCGCGATGCCTTGGCAGGCGTCGCCCACAGTCCGCGGATCGCGGCGATGCCCTGCGCGCCATGGCGACGCGCGATCGCGAGATCGTCGCGCTGCAGGCCGCCGATGGCGTAGATCGGCAGCGCCACGTCTTCGCGCAGCGTTGCGAACGTCTCCCAGCCGATCCCGGGCTGACCGGGATGCGACGCTGTCGGCCGCACCGGGCCGAGCACGGCGGCATCGCAGCCGAGCGCCTGCGCCAGTCGCAGTTCGTCGAGATCGTGGCAGGAGGCGATCACCGGCTGCGCCGGCGGCAGCGGACGCGTCGGCAGCGTGCGCAGTCGACGTGCCGGCAGGTGCACGCCGATGCCCAACGCTTCGGCGAGCACGACGTCGTCGTTGACCAGCGCTTCGCCCTCCACGGCACGGATGTCGGCGACGGCGGCCTCGACCAGCGCACGCCAGCGTGCGGGCGCGGCCGCCGCGAGCGCAGGCGCGCGTAGTTGCACGCGACGTGCGCCCGCGTCGAGCGCCGCGCGCAGCCCATCGCGCCATGCGCGCGCGTCGTGGCGTTCGCCGTCGCCGGGCTCGGGCGTGACCAGGTAGACCTCGGGCTGGCGCAGCGCGGCGACGACGGGGCGGTCGGCATCCGGCATCGCGTAGCTGGCGAGCTTGTGCGGCGGCACCCAGGCCAGCGCCTGGCCGTCGAGGCCCTTCACGCTGCCGGTCCATGAGGCGACATGGCGCACGTCCAGGCGCAGGCGCTTGTGCGGATAGCGCTGCGGCACGTCGATGACGGGTTCGCCGACACGCGCCTCGATGCCCAGTTCCTCGCGCAGCTCGCGCACCAGCGCTTCTTCGGGCGTTTCGCCGGGATCGACCTTGCCACCCGGGAATTCCCACAGCCCCGCCAGATCGCGACCTGCGGTGCGGCGCGCCAGCAGGATGCGGCCGCGCGCATCGGCGATGACGCCGGCGACGACGTGGATCTGCTTTTCGTGACGACTTCGGTCCGGGTCGCTCATGCGGTACGGGAGGAATGCGGAGTCCGTGCACGTTCCGTTTTACCGGCCCGGCATGTCCGGAGCAAGACTGGCGACGCATGAAAAGGAAAACACCCGCTTCCGCGGGTGTTTTCGGGGTCTCGCATGGCGATGGCAATCAGGCGATCTGCCCGTGGCAGTGCTTGTACTTCTTGCCGGAGCCGCAGGGGCACGGATCGTTGCGGCCGACCTTCGGCAGGCCCTCGTCGGCGACCTGGAAGTCGGGGCTGGCCGCTTCCTCGTCGGTGCCGTAGC
>JBGAFR010000109.1:0-10355 GCA_044227145.1 Lysobacteraceae bacterium | reverse complement strand
CGCAGGACGTCGTCGAGGCGGCCGCGCCCGCCCGAGAGCGCTGCGAAGCGCGCGGGATCGAGCGTGTCGAGGCTGACCGTGAGCCGATGCAAGCCGGCGTCGCGCAGCGCCTGCGCGTGCGTCGCGAGCAGGCTGCCGTTCGTGGTCAGCGCGAGATCGTCGAGGCCGTCGATCGCGGCCAGCCGCGAGATCAGATCCGGCAGACCGCGCCGCAGAAGCGGCTCGCCACCAGTGATGCGCAGCTTGCGCATGCCCGCACGCGCGAACCCGCGCACGAGCCGTTCGATCTCGTCGAACGACAGCCGCGACGCGGCGTCGAGCCCATGGTCTTCCGGCACGCGATCCGCCGGCATGCAGTACGGACAGCGGAAATTGCAGGCCTCGATCACCGACAGGCGCAGGTCGCGCAGCGGACGTCCGAGAGCGTCCGACAAGGAATCGGCAGGGCGCGGAAGGGCATTCATCGGCGGGAAGATACGCGGTTCACGCCGGAACGGAGGCGCCATCGGCGGCATCGGTTGCGTCGAACGGCTCCGCCCGCGCGGCCGTCGGTTCGGCCAGCGGCAGGACCTCGCCCGGGTCGGCGACGCGGTGGCCGCGGGCCTTCAGTGCCTGGCCGTCGGCCTGGCTGGCGTAGTGGTAGAGCACGCACCGCGACAACAGTTCGGCGTCGTACTCGCGTTCGAGGTCGTCGACGCCGCTGTGCGAGGGATTGCCGCGCAGCGCGCAGTCGTGGGCGACGAGTTCGCCGGCGTCGGCCATCTTCGCCAGCGTCTCCGGGATCGGCCGGGTGTCGCCGGTCCACACCACGCTGCCGCGCAGGCGCAGGCCCCAGGCGGTGCGCGGCCAGTGGTGGCGAGTCTCGAACGTCTCCAGGCGCACGCCGTCGTGCCAGAACGCGTCGCCGACCGGGATCACCTGGAACGCATCCCAGAAGTTCGCGCCGCCCTCGGCCAGCACGTTCGGGTAATCGCCGACGCGCTGGTGCAGCAGCGGCACCAGCGGCGCAGGCACGTACACGCGCGGACGCTGCGCGTGGCCGCCGAACATCGCGTCGACGAACAGGCGCTCGAAACCGGCGACGTGGTCGAGGTGGGTGTGGGTGACGAACAGCGCCCGCGGCGCCTCGCCGTAGTGCGCGAGGTAGGCGCTGAGGCCCTCGGCGCCGCAGTCGATGGTCAGCCACGGGCGACCGTGACGCTCGATCGTCGCCATCGCCGAGCCCAGCTCGACCGCGGATGCGTTGCCGACGCCCTGGAACCGCAAAGCCCACGTCATGTCGTCCTGCCTAGGTACCGCGCTGCCATTGCGCATCGTACGCGGCGCGCAGCGTGGCGTAATCTCGGTCGACTTCGGCTTCGCTGCGCGCGCCGCGCAGCTTGTGCAGCGAGCGATGCAGGCGGGCGAGGTTCTTCTCGCGCCAGCCGGTGGCCGGGATGCGCAGCGTGCCGCGGTCGAGGTCGATCGCCCAGCCCTTGCCGGCGGCGTCGAACAGCAGGTTGTGGGCGTTCAGATCGGCATGGTCCAGCCCGCCGCGGTGCAGCCGGGCGATCAGCCTGCCCGCCTGGGCCCAGGGCGCCGCCGCGCCGCGCGCGGTCGCGAGGTCGGCCAGCGAGGTCACCCCTTCCAGCCGTTCGAGCAGGAGGCCGGCGTAGTACCACGGGCCTTCGCGCCAATAGATCGCGGCGATCGGCGTCGGCACCGGCAGCTTGCGGCGCTGCGCCTCCCGCAGCAGGCGGAATTCGGCGAAGCTGCGGGTGCGGTTCGCGCCGCGCCACAGGTAGCGGGCGCGGGTGAGTTTCGCGACCAGCCCGCCGCGCAGGTACAGGCGCAGGACCGCCGGTCCGATCGCGGGGTGTTTCGTGCCCAGGACCGGGTCGCCCCCGCGTTCGCCGGCGATGAACCAGGCGCCGCCGCGACCGCCGCTGCCGACGCGCTCGGCACGGTCGCCCCACCACGCCGGATCGAACCACACCGGCAGCGCGGTCTTCGCGCCGGCTTGCCGCAGCAGCGAGGCGTCGAACAGAATCGCACCACCCGGCCCGGACCCGTCCGCGCTGCGGAAAGGCGTCAGGCTCTCGCTGGCGTCGAAGGCGACCATCTTCCGAGTCTATCAATTGCACGCCGCCAGACCCCAATCGATCTGCCTGCTCCGCCTGTCCGCACTCGGCGATGTGACCCACGTCCTGCCGCTGGTGCGCACACTGCGCGCCGCCTGGCCCGAGGTCGCACTGACCTGGGTGATCGGCCGCGGCGAGCAGAAGCTGCTGGACGGACTGCCCGGCGTCGACTTCCTCGTCTACGACAAGAAGACCGGGCTGGCCGGCATGCGCGCCCTGCGCCGCGAACTCGCCGGGCGTCGCTTCGATGCGCTGCTGCAGATGCAGGTCGCGGCCCGCGCCAACCTGCTGTCGGCGTTCCTGCCGGCGCGGCGGCGCATCGGCTACGACAAATCGAGGTCGAAGGACCTGCACGGGCTGTTCATCAACGAACGCATCCCCGACCGGCAGGGCATCCACGTGCTCGACGCCATCGGCAGCTTCTGCGAACCGCTGGGGCTGCGGCAGACCGAAGTCGTCTGGGACCTGCCGGTGCCCGACGAGGCCCATGCCTGGGCCCGGGCACAGTGGCCGGACAACGGCGTGCCGACCCTGGCGATCTCGCCCTGCTCCAGCCACGCCCTGCGCAACTGGCGGCCCGAACGCTACGCCGCCGTCGCCGATCACGCCCGCGACCAGGGCTGGCGGGTCGCACTGCTCGGCGGCCGCAGCGCGCTGGAGCGCGACACTACCGATGCGATCCTCGCGGCCATGCGCCCGGCCACGGGCGACGGCGACGTGCTGGACCTGGTCGGCAAGGACACGCTGAAGCAGTTGCCGGCCCTGCTCGCCCGCGCCGACCTGCTGATGACCCCGGACTCCGGCCCGATGCACATCGCCAACGCGATGGGGACGCAGGTGCTGGGCCTGCATGCGGCCAGCAACCCGCGGCGCAGCGGGCCGTATTCCGACGTGCGCTTCTGTGTCGACCGCTACGACGACGCCGCGCGCAAATACCGCGGCCGCCCCGCTGCCGAGCTGAAATGGGGCGCGAAGATCGAGCACGACGGGGTGATGGACCTGGTGACGGTCGACGACGGCATCACCGCCTTCGAGCGTTTCCGCGCCTTCCGCGCCGGTCGCTGACCGAGCCCCGCCGACCGCACGCCCCCGGACATGCGCTGCCGCAACGAGAAACCCCCGCGGGCTGGCGCTCCGCGGGGGCTGGGTCCGATCCTGGGTCGTCGAGGCGGTTTCCGTCCGTGGTCACCGCGCTTCGACCGTGTTCTGCCCACCGGATCCATCCGATGGCGGGTCCTTCCAGGCCGTTGGCGCGTCCTGCGCCGAACGAACGCGATCCTGGTCCAGAGGATCGCGCCGCCCCTTGCGGGGCCAGCACGTGGCATCTCCTTATGCCTGCGGCGGCTTCCGACTGGCGGAAGGACCGGGATCCGAGGGCTCCTTGCGGGACCGACGCCATCCGTGTCGTGCGGGGCCCAAGGTAGGCGCGCCGGATGACGTTGTGAAGTCACCCCGACTTCCGGTTTCGGCCAATCCTGGTCACCTCCATCGAAAAACACCGGGATTTACGCAATCCAATATGCAAGCTGCTACCGATAGTGAACTGGCTGACGTGAATATCTCTGTCAGGGTGAATATTGTTGTCAGTTAGCAAAGTGTGCGCAAACGAGACGCCGATCACACGGTTTTCGGCTCTATGAAGGCGTCATACCGCACCGGATCGCGCAGGTTCGTGCAGGCCGCGCTCGATGCACGGGCGCCGCCACAGCGACAGTTGGGTCCGCTGGCGACGCCGATCCCGATACGCGCCCGCGACCGGCCCCGTCGCAAGGGCGCAGGCCCCGAGCGCGATGTCGGTGGCTCGCCAGCGCGTCGATCGCGATGAAGACGACGGTCGCGGCCAGGGCGTTGCAGGACAGGCTGCAGAGCATCTTGAGCCGGTGCATGATCCGGCGGGCGTCCGGATCGAGTGCCTCGATGTATTCGCGCAGTCGGCGATCCACGTCGTGGAACTGCCCGCTGCCCATCCGCGCGGGATCGCCCAGCGCCAGCCCCGCGCTGCGCTCCGGACGCTCGGCAAGGAAGCGGATCGCGGGCGTCTACGCCTCGCGCAGCAGCGGCCCGACGATCGCCTGCGACAGCCCGTACGCCAGCCGCCCGATCATGCTCAGCGCCACGCCGAGCACGTAGGCGCCAGCTCACGCAGGGCGCGCAGCCCTTCCGGGAACCACAGCATCAGCGCGGTCAGCAGCAACCCGCCCGGGCTCAGCCAGGCGAGGAGGCGTCGTACAGCCAGCTGTCGCGACGCACGGCCGGCGACCGGGGCGCGTCAGGGTGCGGCGTGCCCGGCGCGGTAGTCCTGATAGGACTTTTCCTCGACATAGGACGAACCCAGGGCGAGGTTGATGTCCTTCTTGATCCGCGCGCGCTCGTCGTTCTCGAAATAGACGCTGCGGGCCAGGCGCACGAATTCATCGTCGAAGGCCTGCGCCTTTTCCTTGATCCGGATGTCGTCCTCGATCACCCACAGACGCTCGTTGACGGCCTTCAGCTCGGCGCGCAGGCCGGCGATGTCGTGGGCGGCGGCCGGATGCGCCCTCCAGGTCGTCTCCAGCGCCGACAGCTCGTTGCGCACGTTGGCCAGCTTGGCCGGGTCGCTCATGCGCTCGGACTTGATCTGCAGGATGGCGATCTTGTCGAGCAGTTCGCCGAAGGAGACGGGGACGAGGATTTCGGACATGGCGGGCGGGACGAGGGCCGGGAAGACGGCGCCCAGTGTACGCGCCTTGTCGGCGGGCGCCCCGCCTCGTATCATGGCGCCCCCGCAGCGTGTGGCCCGGTGGTCCGCGCGGCAGCCCCTTCCGGAGAGGTGGCAGAGCGGTTGAATGTACCTGACTCGAAATCAGGCGTACGTGAATAGCGTACCGAGGGTTCGAATCCCTCCCTCTCCGCCAGATCGACCGAAACGCCCCCTCGCGGGGCGTTTCGTTTGTGCGGCATGCGGCCATGCTCGCGAACGATCGGACTGCGATGCCGGCAGGACGCATGCGTCGGTTCGGCGACCCTCCGTCCGGTTTGCCGGAAAAATTCCGTATACCCTCCAAACATGGCTGACTCCCTTCCCCATGGCCGCCGCATGATCGAATTCGGGCACCTGACCCACGCCGGACTGCGTCGCGAGCTCAACGAGGACACCTATTACGGTGACAGCGACCTCGGCCTGTGGCTGGTCGCCGACGGCATGGGCGGGCACGAATACGGGGAAGTCGCCAGCGCGCTCGCGCGCGAGACCATCGTCCGCGAGATCCGCCAGGGCGCTTCGCTGGCGCAGGCGATCCGTACCGCCGACGAAGAGATCATCCGCGCCTCGCGCCAGCGCAGCGATGCGCTGCCGATGGGCACCACCGTGGTCGCGCTGCGGATCGTCGGCAACCGGTTCGAAGTCGCATGGGTCGGCGACAGCCGCGCCTACCTGTGGCGCGACGGCACCCTCGCCCAGCTCTCGCACGATCACAGCTACGTGCAGGAACTGATCACCCAGGGCGCGATCACCGTCGACCAGGCGCGCAGCCACCCGCACCGCAACGTCGTCACCCAGGCGCTGGGCGTGACCGAGCCGCAGAACCTCAACGTCGAGACCCTCGCCGGCGACCTCCGTCCCGGCATGCAGCTGCTGCTATGCAGCGACGGCCTGACCGAGGAAGTCGACGACGGCAACATCTCGCAGGTGCTGGCGCATACCGAATGCAGCGCGCAGGAGTGCGTGGACGGGCTGGTCGCCGCCGCGCTCGACGGCGGCGGTTCGGACAACATCACCGTGGTGCTGGTCCGCCGGCACTGAACCCGGCTCCGGGGCGGGCGTCCCGGCTGCACCGCGCCACGTCGCATCAACGATTCAAACGATACAAAAGCCGCAATCGCGACGATCGGCGTCGCAGTCAGCCTGAAGCCGGCCTCAACGCGTGTCCTTACCCGCAGCGCGGCAGTGCCTTGCGCAGGGCCGCGTCGCCGCGCACTTCGCAGCGCCAGCCTCCGGCGCCGGTCGCGCCCTGCGCATCGGGCTTGAGCAGGATCGCGCCGCCGGACCCGAAACGATGGTCGAGCCGCACCGTGACCGTCCCCTGCGGGCCGAGTTCGATCGCGCGCACGGCCCCGCCCCGGGTTTCCTCGGGCACCGGCAGTCCGGCCTCGTCGGCATCGCGGGGCCAGCGGCCATTGGTCTGGTGGTATTCGGTCAGCGCCACCCGGAACATCGTCGCGCGGCGCACGGCATCCATCACCAGCGCGGCGCGCTCGTTGTCGGTGATCGCGGGCACATCGGACGCCGCCGGCGCATCGTCCGCGGGCGCCCGGGACGACAGCGGCACCGCCACCGACGGCGCGGGCGCCTCGACGGCGGATGCGACCGCAGGGGCGGACACCGGCGCCGCGACCTCCCGCGGCCGCACCACGAACCGGTCGTAGGCCAGCAGCGCCAGGAAGCCGCCGATCAGGACGGCCAGAAGGGTGACGATGAACTGCTTCATGCGCTGCGCGCCCCGGATTGCGATGCCGGCGAGCATAGTCGATCCATCCATACGGCCGCACCGGCCGCGGATTGCCGTCTTTCCCATCGCAGGCATCGCGAAGGGGCATCGACATGGGCGCGGACGGCACGATGGCGAGCGGCACCCTCCTCGACGTGGTCCTGGCGGTGCTGGCCGCCGTCGGCGGCGGCGGTGCGCTGGTGCTCGGGCTCGCGGCCTGGCTGGGGAAGGTCTGGGGCGATCGCCTCGCACAGGCGCAGCAATATGCCGGCGAGATCGACCTCGACCTGCGCAAGCGACGGATCGAGGTGTACGCGCCGCTGTGGCGAGCGACGTCGCTGCTGCCCAAATGGCCGCGGGACGAGACCGTCACCTACGCGCAACTGGCCCGGCTCGGCCAGGAGCTGCGCCAGTGGTATTTCGAGGTCGGCGGGATGTTCCTCTCGCGCAGCACCCACGACGCCGGCTACGGCCCGCTGCAGGACGCGATCGCCGCGGCCGTCGGGGAAGGCCGGAGCGGGCCGCTGTCTTCCGGCGATTACGACACCGTGCGCAGGCGCTGCAGCACGCTGCGATCGCTGCTGGCAGCCGATCTGGAGTCGCGGCGCGACAGCCCGCTTTGAGCCGGCGCAGCTCGCCGGCTCAGATCCGCGAATACGTCCAGGACACCATCTTTCCGTCGCGATACGGCATCACGCCGTGGAACGGCCGCGGATCGGCGTCGAAGACCAGCGGCAGGAAGTGGCGGTCGCCGTCCCACAGGGGCAACTCGAGGATCCGTCCCGCCGGCACCCACTCCAGCGTGCCCTCGGGATTCGACGCGAAGGGCACGCCGCGGAACCGCTCGATCAGGAACACGAAGCCCAGCCAGTCCTCGCCGTGCTTGCCGAACCCCGGCCAGCTGATGGTGCCGCGCAGCGACAGTGCCTCGCACTCGATACCGGCTTCCTCGAAGATCTCGCGGCGCATGCCGGTGACCACGTCCTCGTCGGGCTCGAGCTTGCCGCCAAGGCCGTTGTACTTGCCCAGGTGCTGGTCGCCGGGACGCGCGTTGCGATGGATCAGCAGGACTTGTTCGCGATCCGGCGACAGCACGTAACCGAGCGTGGCGACGATGGGCGTGTACGGCATGGGGGCGTCCGGTGCGAAACCGGAAGTATAGGTCGCGCCCGCCGCGTCACGCCGCCCGTGCCGCCAGCAGCCGCCGCAGCATCGACTTCAGCGCCAGCGCCTTCACCGGCTTGGGCAGCAGGCCAAGCCCGTGTTCGAGCGTGACGCGGCGCACGTCGCCGCTATCGTCGGCGCTGAGGATCAGCGTCGGCCGCGCGCCGAAGCGCTGCGCCAGACGCGCCTGAAGGGCGACACCGGTGTCGCCGTCGTCGAGGTGGTAATCGAACAGCCACAGCGCCGGATCGGCACCGCCGGCCAGCAACGCTTCGGCACCCGCGCCGTCGGCGAAGGCATCGACCCAGCAGCCCCACGACGCCAGCACGCCGCGCAGCGCCGCCAGCGCCTGCGGGTCGTTGTCGACGATCAGGATGCGCAAGCCGTCGAGTCCGCCCGCGACCGGCGCCGCTTCCTGCCGCGGCGCCGGGATCGTCGGCAGCGACAGCGCGAAGACCGTGCCGTGGCCGAGCCGGCTGCGCAGTCGCAGCGGCGCTTCGATCAATCGCGCGATGCGATCGGCGATCGCCAGCCCGAGCCCGAGCCCCTGCCCGACTGCGCCCTCGCCGCGGCGGAACTCCTCGAAGATCGCGCGCTGCTGCGACGCCGGGATGCCCGGGCCGGTGTCGTGCACTTCGATGCGCACGCCGTCGCGCTCGCGGCGCACGCCGAGCAGCAGGCCGCCGCGCGGCGTGTAGCGCACGGCGTTGGCGAGGAAGTTCTGCAGCACGCGGCGCAGCAGCTGCGGGTCGGTGTGGACCCAGGCCCGGGTGCTGCGGCAGCGGAACACGAGCCCGCGTTCGGCGGCGAGCGCGCGGAATTCCGAGGCCAGCGGATCGAGCACGTCGGCCAGCGGAAAGGCCCTTGGCTGCGGCACCAGCCCGCCCGCCTCCAGCCGCGACATGTCGAGCAGGCCGGCGAGCAGGTCGCCGGTGGAATCGAGCGCGCCGCGGATCTGCTGCGCGGTCGCGCGCTGGCCGGGCGCCGGCAGCTGTTCGACCAGCGCGTCGGTGAACAACTGCGCGGCGTGCAGCGGCTGCAGCAGGTCGTGGCCGATCGCGGCGAGGAAGCGGCTCTTGGCGTCGTTGGCGCGCTCGGCGTCGGCGCGGGCCTGGTCGAGGCGCGCCGTGCGGTCGGCGACGCGCTGTTCCAGCGTCTCGTTGCTGCGGATCAGGTCGGCCTCGGCGCGGCGGAACGCGGTGACGTCGGTGAAGGTCGCGACGAAACCGCCGCCGGGCATCGGATTGCCGCGGATCTCGATCACCAGCCCCTCCCCGCCGAGACCGTCGGGAAAGCTGCGCTCGCTCACGTACGGCGTGCCGGCCTGCATGTGGCGCAGGCGCTTGGCGACCTCCTCCTCCACGTCGGCCCAGCCGTGGCGCAGGTTGTAGCGGACCAGTTCGGCCACCGGCACGCCGACCCGCAGCAACGATTCGGGATAGCCGAACAGTTCGACGTAGCGTCGGTTCCAGGCCACCAGCCGCAGCTCGCGGTCGACGACGCTGATGCCCTGGCTCATGTTCTCCAGCGCGGCCTCCAGCAGGCGCTGGTTGAAGCGCAGGTCCTGCGAGGCCTCGCCGACGATCGCGGCGACGGTGTCGAAATCGCGGCCGGCCTCGCGCCGCGCGGCGTCGAGCAGCAGCCGCGCCGACGCCGCGCCGAGTACCGCGGCGAGTTCGCGTTCCAGCCGGCCTTCCTGCAGCGCCGGCACCGCGCCGGTCGGCGGCGCACCGCGCAGCGCAGCTTCGACCGCGTCGTGCGGCAGGAAGCGTCGCCCGGCCTCGCGCAGGCTCTCGAGCGTGAGCCCGCGCGCACCCGCACGACGCGGGACCGCCTGCCACCATGCCGCACGCCAGCCGGACGCGACCCAGGTCGTCGCCAGGCCGGCGAGCAGGCACAGCACCACCGCGCGGCCGAGGCGGCTCCAGCCGATCAGGCCGAAGAAGGCGTCGGGTGCGATCAGCGACCAGCCGGCGGGGCCTTCGCTGAGCCAGCGCGTGTCCAGCCCGCGCGCTTCGACCAGCACCGGCACCAGCAGCAGCCACAGCCACAGCAGCGCGCCGGCGCCGATCCCCAGCAGCACCGCGCGCGGGGGCGTCTGCGGGCGCCACACCGCGAAGCCCAACGCCGGTGCCAGCGCCGCCAGCGCCGAGAACGACAGCGCACCCACGTCGGCTAGCGCATCGCTGCCGACCAGCAGGCGGTTGTAGGCCCAGGCCAGCAGCACGATCGCGAGGATGCCGACCCGTCGCTGCACCAGCACCGCGCGCCGCAGGTCGGGCTGGGTGCCGTTCCCGTCGGCGGCAGGCGCGCGCCGCGGCGCCCATGGCCCCCGCAGCCACAGCGGCGTCAGCCAGTGGTTGCCGATCATCAGGCTCAGGGTGAGCGTGCTGACGATCACCATGCCGGTCCCCGCGCTCAGGCCGCCGAGGAACGCCAGCAGCGCCAGCCCTTCGTGCCCCTGCGACAGCGGCAGCGCCAGCACGTACAGGTCGGACGGCACGCCGCGCGGGGCCAGCAGCGCATCGCCGGCGCGCGCCAGCGGCAGCACCGGCAGCGCGATCAGCAGCAGGTACAGCGGGAACAGCCAGCGCGCGCGCAGCAC
>JBGAFR010000108.1:0-10607 GCA_044227145.1 Lysobacteraceae bacterium | reverse complement strand
CCGCTGGATCATGCCATCTCCGCGACCGCGCTCTGGAGCGCCGCGAGTTCTGCCTCGCTGAAACCCGCCGCGCTGCGCGCATCGAGATTGAACGGGCCGTGGAGCACGCCGCGGCCGTATTCGACCAGCAGCCGGCGGAACGTCGGTTCGGGATCGACGCCGTCGCGTTCGCAATGCCAGCGGAACCAGCGCGAGCCCGCGGCGACGTGGCCCACTTCCTCGCGCAGGATCACCACGAGGATGTCGGCGGTCGCGTGGTCGCCGAGCTGGCGCAGCTTCACGATCATGCCCGGCGTGACGTCCAGTCCGCGCGCTTCCAGCACCCGCGGCACCAGCGCCATCCGCTCCAGCCCGGAATGCGCGGTTTTCTCGGCCATTTCCCACAGGCCGTTGTGCGCGTCGAAATCGCCGTAGTCGTGGCCGAGCGCGCGCAGGCGTTCGCGCAACATGACGAAATGCCGCGCCTCGTCGTGCGCGACCTGCACCCAGTCGGCGTAGAACGCGTGCGGCATCCCGCGGAAGCGGTAGACCGCATCCCAGGCGAGATCGATCGCGTTGAACTCGATGTGCGCGACCGAGTGGATGAACGCGGCGCGGCCTTCGTTCGTGCCGAACCCGCGCCGCGGCAGCTCGCGCGGATGCACGAGCCGTGGCCGTTCGGGCCGGCCGGGCATGCGGATGGGTTCGGGCGGCGGCGCGTCATCTTCGATGGCGAGGTCGCCGCGGGCGAAGGCTTCGGCCGTGGACAGCGTCAGCGCGACCTTGTCGTCCGGCGTTGCGGCGCGGAGGCAGGCGTGGGCGGCGGTGAAGAGCGTCGATGCCATGGTCCGGCTTTTTGTAGGAGCGACGTGAGTCGCGACCCGGAAGCGCATTGAGGTCTATGGTCGCGACTCACGTCGCTCCTACGAAAAACTCAGCCCGCCACGCGCCGCTTCTTCTTGGCGTCGTCCGAGCGCAGTTGCTTCAGGCGTTCGAAGTAGCCGGGTTCGATGCCGGTGACGTATTCGCCGTTGAAGCACGAGCTGTCGAACTTGCGGCCCGGGAACTTCGGGCCGGCGACGGCGGCTTCGAGGTCGGCGAGGTCCTGGTAGATCAGCCAGTCGCAGCCGAGCAGCTCCTGGATCTGCTGTTCGGTGCGGTTGTGCGCGACCAGTTCGTCGGCGGACGGCATGTCGATGCCGTAGACGTTCGGGTAACGCACCGGCGGCGCGGCGGAGGCGAGATAGACCTGCTTCGCGCCGGCGTCGCGCGCCATCTGCACGATCTGCTGCGAGGTGGTGCCGCGCACGATCGAATCGTCGACCAGCAGCACGACGCGGTTGCGGAATTCGAGCGGGATCGGGTTGAGCTTGCGGCGCACGGATTTCGCGCGCTCGCCCTGCCCCGGCATGATGAAGGTGCGGCCGACGTAGCGGTTCTTGATGAAGCCCTCGCGGTACTTCACGCCGAGCACGTTCGCGATCTCCAGCGCGGCGTCGCGCGAGGTGTCGGGGATCGGGATCACCACGTCGATGCCGTGGTCGGGCCGCTCGCGCAGGATCTTCTCGCCGAGGGTCACGCCCATGCGCATCCGCGCCTTGTGCACGGAGATCTCGTCCATCATCGAGTCCGGGCGCGCGAAGTAGACGAACTCGAAGATGCACGGCCGCAAGTCGCCTTCGGCGCACTGGCGCGAATGCAGCTCGCCGCGCGGCGTGATCACCACGGCCTCGCCCGGCGCCACGTCGCGCAGGCGCTCGAAGCCGAGCACGTCCAGCGCCACCGACTCGGAGGCGAGGGCGTATTCGGTGCCGGCATCGGTCTGGCGACGCCCCAGTACCAGCGGACGGATGCCATGCGGGTCGCGGAACGCCACTAGGCCCAGGCCCAGCACCACGGTCAGCACCGCGTAGCCGCCCTTGGCGCGGCGGATCACGTTCTCGACCGCGCGGAACGCGGCGTCCGGCGTCAGCACGCGCTGCTTGTCCAGCTCGTGCGCGAACACGTTGAGCAGCACTTCCGAATCGGACTCGGTGTTGACGTTGCGGCGGTCCTGCTCGAACACCTCGCGCCGCAGCGTGTCGGTGTTGATCAGGTTGCCGTTGTGCGCCAGCGCGATCCCGAACGGGGAATTCACGTAGAACGGCTGCGCCTCGTCGCTGCCCTCGCTGCCCGCGGTGGGATAGCGGCAATGGCCGATGCCCACGCGGCCCTGCAGCAGCGCCATCTCGCTGGCGCGGAAGGCGTCGCGCACGAGGCCGTTGCCCTTGACCACGCGCAGCGCGGTGCCGTTGGCGGTGGCGATGCCGGCGGCGTCCTGTCCGCGATGCTGGAGCACGGTGAGCCCGTCATAGAGCTGGGCCGCGACGTCCGTGGTGCCGACGATGCCGATGATGCCGCACATGGATGAGGACTCCGGGTCACGCGAAAACGCGCCTCGCGGGCGCGGGAAACACGATGGCCTCCGCGCCGGCTTGCGCCGGCGCGACGGTCAGGGATACGGGCGGACGATGCCGTCGACGCCGACCTTGGCCTGGATCTGGGCCTTGAGCTGGTCGGCGGCGGCGCGGTCGAGTGCGGGACCGACACGGACGCGGGTGAGCTTGCCCTTGTCGGTGGTCACGGTGTCGGTGAACGCGGTGAAGCCGGCCGCGCGCAGTCGCTCGCGCAGGGCGCCGGCCTGGACGGCGTCGGAGAACGCGCCGACCTGCACCGCGAACCCAACCTTGGCGGCCGCCGGCGAGGTGGCCGGTTTCGGCGTCGGCGGCGCAGGAGTCGGCTTCGGCGCGGTCACGACGGGCTTCGGCGCGGCAGGCGCCGGCTGAGCGGGTTTCGCGGGCACCGGCCTGGTGTCCGGCTTCGGTTCGGGCTTCGCGGCCGCGGTCTGCGGCTCGGCCGGCTTTGCGGATTCGGCTGGCGCCGGCTTGGGCGGCTCGGCGGCGGCCGGGGCCGACGTCTCGGCGTCCAGTGCGACCACGCGCACCGGCACGTCGCTGCGCACGTCCAGCGCCTTGAGCCGCACGCTTTCGGCCTCGGCGCGGGTCGCATAGGGGCCGATCCGGACGCGGAAGGCCGACTTGCCGTTCACGGTCGTGGTCTCGCTGTAGGCGGGCAACCCGGCGGCCTTGGCCAGCGCGACCACCTGGTCGGCGCCCTTCTGGGTGGCGTATGCACCGAAATGCACCGCGTAATCGCCGGCGGCGGCGGTCGGCGGCAAGGCCGTGGCAGCGTCGGCGGGGGGCGTCGCAGCCGGGTCCGTGGCGGTGGCTTCAGTGCCGGCGGCAGGCGTGGTTCCGGCAGGCATAGTGCCGGCAGACTGGGGACGATCGACCGGGGTGGCATCCATCCCGACCGCACCACCCTTCGGCACCTCGCCCGGCGCCGCCAGCGGCAATTCACGGGTCTCCATCTCGCCGGAGGGCGCGTCCGGCATCTTCAGCGGCACATCCGACACGCCGCTGTCGGGCGCGGGGCCCTTGACCAGCATCGGCAGGAAGATGACGGCGAGCGCGACCAGGACGGCCGCGCCGATGAGGCGCTGTTTGAGGGCAGTGTCCAAGGGGCCGGGTCCGCGGTAAAAAGCGGGCGCAGTATACCTCCCCCCGGCGACGGCCCGGGGGCGCTGCCCGGACCATGGGCACCGCAATTCAGGCGCCGGCGGTCACTCCCGGGCGAGCAGCGCGCCGGCCTCGGCGGCATCGACGGGATGCCCGGCGAGGGACAGCGCCCTCGCAAGCACCGGATCGCGACCGGCCGCCACGTCCCCGGGCGTGGGCACGACGATCACGTCGGGGATCACGCCCGCCTTTTCCAGCCGTCGGCCATCCGACATCACCGCATCGGCCACCGTGACGTTCACCGCGCTGGCGACCACGTAATCGCCCTGCGACGCCACGACGCCGATGCTGCGGCCGACCATGACCGACCCGGCGCTGCGCTGGCCCAGCACCTGGCCGCGATGCCGGAGCTGCACCGTCCTCGCCAGCAGTTCGGAGGCCGAGGCGGATTGTGCATCGACCAGCACCAGCAATCGGCCATCGAACGCTGCCTTGCCGCGACCGCGTGCGGTTTCCGTCCGGGTCTCGTCGCGCTCGCGGAACGTCGCGATCTCGACGTCGTCCGCGAACAGCGCGCCGGTCAACGCCCGCAGTGCGGCGACCGGCCCGCCGGGATTGCCGCGCAGATCGAGGATCAGCGTCTCCCGGCCGCGCGCCGCCTCGAGGATCCGCTTCGGTTCGTCGTCGGCCAGCCCGAACGTGCGCATGCGGACGATCAGCACGTCGTCGCCGGCCTTCACCAACTGCGTGCGGTGGGTCTGGGCATATTCCGAGTAGGCATCCTGCAGTCGCGCCCAGCCGTGCCCGGCCCCTTCGCCTTCGAGCACGAGCACGCGCCCCTGCCGGTGTACCTTCGCGGCGATGTCCAGTTCGCGCCGCGCGCCGTCGGGCGTCGCCAGTTCGAGGTGCAGGCCCGGCTGGGGACGCAGCTCGCCCAGGAGATACAGGACCTTCCAGAGCGTGTCGCGCGAGATCTCGAACCCGTTCACGCGTTCGACGACATCGCCTTTGTGCACGCCCTGCTTTTCGGCGTCGCTGCCGGGATCCACCTCCAGCACCATGCCGTTCGCCCCGACGATGCCGATCTCGAGTCCGTGGTCCACTTCGATCGTGCGGAACGGCGGCAGAAAGAAGGTGTGCGAATCGTCGAATTCCAGCGTCAGCTGGGCGATGGCGGAGATCGCCTGGTCGACCGCGGTCGCCGAGGCGATGCGTTCCCGCGCAGTCGACGCGAGGGCGTCCAGGTCGCGTCCGCCGAACGACGGGTCGTAATAGTCCTCCCGCAGCGCCTTCACGACCCGGTCGAGCGTGACCTGCAGGCGGCGACGGTCGGCATCGCGCATGCCGCCGTCCTCCGCATGCACCGCGCCGACGAACGCAAGGACCAGGGCGAACAGAGCGGTACGCAGGGCGCCGTGCCCGATCGGGCATGGCCGGAGGATCGAACGCAGCATGCCGGGACGGTTGTCTCGGGTGGCGATTCCGGAGGTCATGGGCCCGCCTGCAATCGTTCGAGCGCGCTCGCCGCCGTATGGAACGAGCCGAACACCAGCACGCGGGCACCCGCCGGCGCGGCGCGGCAGGCCGCGTTGAGCGCCTCTACGACCGTCGCCGCGCGCGCTCCCGCGACCGCAGGCGTGCCCGCGAGCGCCTGTGCGAGCGCGTCCGCATCGCGCGCGCGCGGGCCGGCGTCGGGCAGGCCGGCGAGCCACCAGCGGTCGATGTGCGGCGCCAGCGCGGCGACCACGCCGGCGGCGTCCTTGTCGGCCAGCGCCGCGAACACGGCGAAGGTCGGGCCGGCGGCCGGGGTCGCGGCCAGCGCCTCGGCCAGTGCGCGCGCCGCCTGCGGGTTGTGGCCGACGTCGACCAGCACTTCGACGCCATCGCGTTCGAATCGCTGCAACCGGCCGGCCACGCGCGCGTCGCGCACGCCGGCGGCGAACGCGGCTTCGGGCAGGTCGTCAGGCAGGGCGCGCAGCGCCGCGATCGCGACCGCGGCGTTGCGCAAGTGCACCGGCGCGGCGAGCGCGGGCATCGGCAGGTCCAGCGCGCAGCCGATCTCGCGCCAGCGCCAGTGCGCGGCTTCGCCGTCGTCGGCTTCGACCGGTTCGAAGAAGAAATCGCAGCCGATGCGCAGCGCCGAGGCGCCGATCGCATAGGCGCGGCCGAGCACGCTCGACGGCGGATCGTCGTCGCCCAGCACCAGCGGCGTCCACGCGCGGGCGATGCCGGCCTTCTCGGCGCCGATGGTCTCGATGGTGTCGCCCAGCCAGTCCTGATGGTCGAGATCGACCGTGGTGATGACGGCGACGTCGGGATCGACGAGGTTGACCGCATCCAGCCGTCCGCCGAGCCCGACTTCGAGCACCGCGAGATCCAGTCCGCTGCGCGCGAACAGCCACAGCGCGGCCAGCGTGCCGTACTCGAAATACGTGAGCGGTACGCCGCCGCCGGGCATCGTGCTGCGCGCGACTTCCACGGCCTCGAACGCTTCGACCAGCGACGCGTCGTCGGCGTCGGCGCCGTCGATCCGCACCCGCTCGTTGTAGCGCAGCAGGTGCGGCGAGGTGTAGGCGCCGACCTTCCAGCCCGCCGCGCGGACGATGGCCTCGATGAAGGCGACGGTCGAACCCTTGCCGTTGGTGCCGCCGACGGTGATCACCCGGCGCGCGGGCTTCGACAGCGCCATCGCGTCGGCGACGGCGCGCATGCGCTCCAGCCCCATTGCAATCGTATTCGGGTGCTGGCGCTCGATATGGGCCAGCCAGTCGGACAGGGTGCGTGCGGTCATGCGGCTATTATCCGGCGCGGACACCCCGCCCGGCCACCGCGAGATCCGCATGCCCCTGCCCGCGCCCATCCTCGGTTCGATGCGTTTCGGCGACTGGGGCGCGCGGCTGTCGCCGGATGCCGTCGCCGACCTGCTGTCGGCGGCGTTCGACCACGGCATCGACACCCTCGACCTCGCCGACATCTACGGCGGCCACACCACGAACGCGCTGGTCGGCGCCGCACTCGCCCTGCGGCCCGGGCTGCGCGAACGGCTGCGACTGATCGCGAAGGTCGGCATCCGCATGGCGTCGAGTCCGGGCAACGCGCGCGGAGTGCAGCACTACGACCTGTCGGCCGTGCACCTGCGCCATGCCCTGGACGAAACCTTGCGGGCATTGGGCACCGACCGCGTCGACACCGTCATGCTGCATCGCTTCGATCCGCTGCTGGACCCGGCCGCGATCGCGGCGTGGGTGCACGAGGAACAGGCTGCGGGCCGGGTCGGCACGTTCGGCGTCTCCAATTTCGACGCACACGCGATCGCACTGTTCGACGACCGCCTCCCGGTGGTCGCGAACCAGATCGAACTGTCGCTGGCGCAGACGTCGGCGCTGGACGACGGCACGCTCGCGGCGACGCGCGCGCGTGGCGCGGAAGCGCAGGCGTGGTCGCCGCTCGGCGGCGGCGCGCTGCTCGACCCGCACTCGCCCGCCGGCGGCCGGCTGCATGCACCGCTGCAGGCGATGGCGGCGGAGTTCGGGCTCGATTCGGCGGCCCTGCTGCTGCGCT
Organism: Lysobacteraceae bacterium; assembly: GCA_044227145.1. Classification (GTDB taxonomy): domain Bacteria; phylum Pseudomonadota; class Gammaproteobacteria; order Xanthomonadales; family Xanthomonadaceae; genus Lysobacter_I. The sequence goes on along the minus strand of JBGAFR010000108.1, from coordinate 3,510 downwards.
GGGTGGCGACCCTGCCCGACACCCGGGTCGTGCTCGGCACCGCGAACCCGCACCGCATCGCCGACGCGGTGCGCGCCTGCCGCGAGCCGCTGCCGCGCGATGCGTGGTATGCGCTGCTGGAAGCCGCGCGGGGACATCCGGTGCCGTAGGGCAGGTCTCGACCCGCCACGTTGCTTCCGACACCGCGAAGAACGTGATGGCGGGTCGAGACCCGCCCTACGGGACGCCTTCGATCACAACGCCCGATGCACCGCTTCCCCGAACAGCGCGGTGTGGTGCGCGCAGTCGTTAAGGCGCACGACTTCCATCCGACCGGCGTCCGGGCCGGCGAGCAGGTTCAGCGTCGCCGGCGCCTGGCGGAAGCCCCACAGCTTCGACAGCGGGATGCCGAGGATCCGGCACAGCAACACGCGGTTGACCGCGTCGTGGGCGACGAGCAGCAGCGTGTCGTCGTCGCCGAGCCCGGCGGTGGCGCGTTCGAACGCCGGCCAGGCGCGATCCAGCACCTGCTGCAGCGATTCGCCGCCCTGCCCCGGCATCAGCACGGTCTCCGGCGCCTCGCGCCAGGCGAGCAGCCGTTCGGGATCGCGTTCGCGGATCTCGCTGGCGAGCAGGCCTTCCCATTCGCCGTGCCCGATCTCCATCAGGCCGGCGTCGGTGGCGAGCTGCGCCTTGCGGGCATCGCCGAGCGCGAACTCGGCGGTGGTCTTCGCCCGCGACAGCGGCGAGGCGATGGCGCGGTCGATGCGCACGTCGGCCAGGCGCGCACCGAGCGCGCGCGCCTGACCCTCGCCCACGGGCGACAGCGGGATGTCGATCTGGCCCTGGTAGCGGCCTTCGGCGTTCCACGGGGTTTCGCCGTGGCGTGCGAGGAGGATTTTCATGGCGTGTTCAATACATCAGGAATGTGAAAGGGATCGATGCAGGAGAACGGTCGACAGGAGGGCTCGACCCCACCCCGACCCTCCCCTGCGCTGCGCGCAAGGGAGGGAGCAGCGCACGCGCGGGCGAAGCCGCGCGAGCCTCCTCCCCTTGTTCGTGAAGCGAACAGGGAGAGGTCGGGAGGGGGGTAGAACGCCGCGCGGACCGCTGGCTGCGATCACACCTGCTGCAGCGACAGCACGCCCGGCGTGGCCTTCACCGCCGCCAGCTGCGCCTCGGTCAGCGGCTTGTCGATGGTGATCGCCGCGCGGGCCTGGCCGTCGCCGGCGGCGCCCAGCGCGAAGTTGATGATGTTGGTGCCGGCCTCGCCGAGCAGCGTGCCGACCCGGCCGATGATGCCAGGGCGGTCCTCGTTGCGCATCAGCAACACCGTGGCGAGCGGGTCGAATTCGATCTCGACGCCGTCCAGGCGCACCACGCGCGGGCCGCGGTGCAGCGTGGCCTCGATCTCGCGGGTGCGGGTCCTGCCCGCGCCGTTGTCGCCGACCACGCGCACCTTGAGCAGACGGTCGAAGCCGTCGCCGTCGCCGCCGACGGTCTCGGCCACCGTGAGGCCGCGTGCGGCGGCTTCGGCGAGCGCGTTCACCGGCGTGACCCGGCCCGACGCGGTGCCCAGCAGCGCGGCGACCAGCAGGCGCGTCAGCGGACGGGTATCGAGGGCGTCGGTGCGGCCGGCGTAGGTGATCTCCAGCCGGGTCGGCGCCTGCACCAGGCGCACCGACAGCCGGCCCAGCGCCGACATCAGCGGCATCCACGGGCCGACCTCGCGCGCGGCCTCGGCGGTCAGCGGCGGCAGGTTGACGCAGCCGGCGACCGCGCCGGTGGCGACGAAGTCGATGATCTGGCGGGCGAGGATCGTGCTCACCGCCTGCTGCGCCTCGCTGGTGGACGCGCCCAGGTGCGGGGTGAGGATCAGCTTGGGATGCGTGCGCAGCGGCGAATCGGCCGGCAGCGGCTCGGTGGCGAAGGTGTCGAGCGCGGCGCCGGCGAGATGGCCCTCGTCGAGCAGCGTGCGCAGGGCATCCTCGTCGACCAGGCCGCCGCGCGCGGCGTTGATCAGGTAGGCGCCCTTCTTCATCTGGCGCATGCGCGCTTCGGACAGCAGGTTCGTGGTGTCCTTGGTGCGCGGGATGTGCAGGGTGATCACGTCGGCCCAGGCGATCAGCTCGTCGAGCGACTTCAGCGGCACGCTGCCCTTGCCCGCGGCGGAGGCCGGCAGGAACGGGTCGTACGCCGCCACGTCCATGCCGATGCCCTGTGCCTTGCGCGCGACCGTACCACCGATGCGGCCGAGGCCAATGACGCCGAGCTTCTTGCCTTCCAGCTCGAAGCCGGTCAGACCCGCCTTCGGCCATTCGCCGGCCTTCATGCCCGCATCGGCCTTGGGCACGTGGCGGGCGAGCGCGAACAGCAACGAGATCGCGTGCTCGGCGGCGGCGAGCGTGTTGCCGTCGGGGGCGTTCATCACCGCAATACCGCGCGTGGTGGCGGCATCGACGTCGATGGTGTCCACGCCGGCGCCGGCGCGGCCGATGACCTTCAGCTTCTTCGCGTTTTCCAGCGCCTCGGCGGGCACCCGGGTGGCGGAACGGACGAGGATCGCGTCGCAGTCCTCGAGCGCACCGGCGAGCTTCGCGGCGTCCTTGATCGGTTCGGAAATCTCCACGGTCCAGCCGGCGTCGCGGAACATCGCCAGGCCGTCTTCGTGGATTCCATCGCATGCCAGCACTTTCATGGGGTCGGCTCCTGTAGTGGGGAAGTAATCCCGCGGAGCCCTGCTGGCCGGCACTGCGCAAACATCGTGGAGCGATGCGTGGACCGATGACGCTGGTCCGGGAGATCGACTGCAGCCTCGGGGGCTGGACAGGCGATCCACCTGCGGGTCGGGAGACGGGGCCGGCTGGCATGGGAATCCGCGACGGGATGCAGCCTAGCAGACGATCCCTGCGCTGCAAAGCGGGGGCTCGCGTCCGTTCGTCGGACGCGGCATCCTGCCGCGATCGGGCCCCGCAGCGGCCCTGGGGAAACAGCGATGCCGAGAGTCGAAGGCGAATTCGAAGTCCGGCGCGACGCGCAGCCGGCGCTGGATCTGGGCGACGGTGCGCAGGCGGCGCACCTGCGCTTCGACAAGACGTTCCGGGGGCCGCTGGAGGCGACCGGCGTCGTCCATATGCTGGCGGTCGGCACCGGGACCGAAGGCTCGGCCGCCTACGTCGCGGTCGAGCGCATCGTCGGCACGCTGGAGGGCCGCGCCGGCAGCTTCTTCCTGCACCACACGGGCGTGATGGATCGCGGTGCGCCGTCGCTGGCGATCGGCGTCGTCCCCGATTCGGGCACCGGGGCGCTGGCCGGGTTGCGCGGCACGCTCACGATCGAGATCGCCGACGGCCACCACCGCTATGCGTTCGACTACACGCTGCCCGATGGTGTCGCCGCCCCGGACGCGGCGGCCGCAAGCTGAACGTGCGGACCGGCCGGAGTGTGGAAGCCATAACGCTTTCCGAAGATCGGCGGCGCTACAGTCGATAGGCCGGCTCTTCCGGCAATCCGCACAGACAAGGAGTTCTG
>JBGAFR010000107.1:0-10752 GCA_044227145.1 Lysobacteraceae bacterium | reverse complement strand
ACGATGTCGCCGTCCGAGCCGTTGTAACCGTAGTTGCTCCACTGCGCGTGCGCCGGCAGGCTGGCCGTGCCGACGAACAGGAGGGAGGCGGTGAGAGCGAAGGCGTTGCGCATGGCGTCATCCCCTAGATGAGTGGTTCCAAATGTAGTCCGCGAGGATGAATGGCCGGCTAATTTTCCAGGGTCAGGCCTGGCGTGGAACATCTCGATTCAGGTAACCGGTTTCACGCACGGGCGAAATCGAACGCGATCGCATCCGCGATGCGCGTCGTGCCCAGCAAGGCCATCAGCAGGCGCTCCACGCCCAGCGCCACGCCGGCGCAATCGGGCAATCCGGATGCCATTGATGCCAGCAGGCGCTCGTCGACCGGCGGGCAGGCCGCCCCCCGCGCCCGTCGCGTCGCGAGGTCGCGCTGGAAGCGAGCGCGCTGCTCGGCGGCGTCGGTGAGCTCGTGATAGCCGTTGGCCAGTTCCAGCGGTCCGAGGTACAGCTCGAAGCGTTCGGCGACCGCGGGTTCGCCGTCGTGCGCGGACCGGATCTTCGCCAGCGCGCACTGCGACGCGGGCCAGTCGCGCACGACCAGAATCTCGTGATTCGAGAATGCCGGCTGCAGCCGATGGGTCATCAGCAGGTCGAGCCAGTCGTCGCGGGTGAGCCCGTCCGGGTCGATGCGGACGTCGCCGAGCGCGGCCTGCAGTTCGGCTTCCGCGGCGAGGAGGGGATCGAGGCCGAGCCGCTCGCGGTAAAGATCGCGGAAGGTCGTCTGCGACACCGTCGCCTCGCTCGCGACGAGTGCGAGCGCCCCCTGCACGAGCGCGACGGTCTCGTCGATCAGGCGCAGGTGATCCCAGCCGACGCGATACCACTCGAGCATCGTGAACTCGGGGTTGTGGCGCCCGCCGGCCTCGCCGTCGCGGAACACCCGCCCGAGTTCGTAGCAGTCGCCGACGCCGGCGGCGAGCAGCCGCTTCAACGGGAACTCCGGCGAGGTGCGCAGCCAGCGCGTGCGCGGCGCGCCATCGGTGCGTCCGGAGAATTCCAGCGAGAAGGACTGGATGTTGACATCGGTGTTGCCGGCGACGGAGAGCACCGGCGTCTCCACTTCCAGCACGCCGCGATCGGCGAAGAACGCGCGGATCGTCGCGTACAGCCGCGCGCGCAGGCGCATTGCGTCGAGACTGGCGCTCGGCCGCCAGTCGCTCATGCCGCGCCGTGCTCGGCCAGAAACGCGAGCAGCCTGGCTTCGTCCCAGATCTCGATGCCCAGTTCCTGCGCCTTCGCGAGCTTGCTGCCGGCGGCTTCGCCGGCGACGACGAGACTGGTCTTCTTCGACACGCTGCCGGCGACCTTGGCGCCCAGCGCTTCGAGCTTCGCGCCGGCTTCGTCGCGCGACATCGCGGCAAGGCCACCGGTGAGCACGACGGTCTTGCCTTCCAGCGGGCCGACGGGCGCGGCCTCGCCTTCCGGCAGTCGTTCGCGCAGCGTCGCCAGCGCTTCGCCGACCCGGGTCAACAAGCCGGCGTTGGCGTCGTCGGCCAGCCACGTGGCCAGCGCGCGAGCGCTGTCGGCGGGCAGGCCCGCGGTGACGAACGCATGCTCGGGCGCGTCGCGCAGTGCGACGGCATCGGCGAATGCGGCGGCGAGCTGGTCGGCGCGGATGCGCGTGACCTTCGGGATTTCCAGATCGACCAGCAGCGTGGCGAGGGTGAGATCGGGTCGCAGCTTCGCCGATGGCGGATGCGCGTCGCCGATGAGGACGCCGCGTTCGAGCAGCGCATCGATCACCAGTTGGTTGCCGGGCTGGTCGAAGAAGTGACCGAGTGATCGCGCCACTTCGCCGCCGATATCGGGCACGCGCTTGAACATCGGCCACGGCAGGTGGCGGATCAGTTCGAGGTCGCCGAACCACGCCGCCAGCGCCTTGGCGGTGCTCTCGCCGACATGTTCGATGCCGAGCGCGAACAGGAAGCGTTCGAGCGTGGTCGCGCGACTGCGGTCGATCGCCTCGATCAGGTTCTCGGCCCACTTGGTGGCGACCTTGCCGGCCTTCACGGTCTCCGGCGTGGTGCCGTCGCGTTCGTCCGCCTCGCGCTTCATGCGCAGCAGGTCGTCGAGCCCGAGCCGGTACAGGTCGGCGACCGACTGCACATGGCCGAGGTCGCACAGGTCCTCGACGTAGCGATCGCCCAGACCCTCGATGTCCATCGCGCGACGCGAGGCGAAGTGGCGGATGGCTTCCTTGCGCTGCGCGGCGCAGGTGAGTTCGCCCGAACAGCGCCACACCGCCTCGCCTTCCTCGCGCACGATCTCCGAACCGCAGACCGGACACGCGGTCGGCATGCGCCAGGGCTCCGCACCGGGCGGCCGGTGTTCGGGCACGACGCGGACGATCTCGGGGATCACGTCGCCGGCGCGGCGCACGATCACGGTGTCGCCGACGCGCACGTCGAGGCGCGCGATCTGGTCGGCGTTGTGCAGCGTGGCGTTGGTCACGACGACGCCCGCGACCTGCACCGGCTTCAGCCGCGCCACCGGGGTCGCCGCGCCGGTGCGACCGATCTGGATGTCGATGCCTTCCAGCACCGTCGACTGTTCCTGCGCCGGGAACTTGTGCGCGATCGCCCAGCGCGGCGCGCGCGAGACGAAGCCCATCTCGCGCTGGCCGGCGTAATCGTCGAGCTTGTAGACCACGCCGTCGATGTCGAATGGCAGACGGTCGCGCTTCTCGCCCATCGCGCGGTAGTAGTCGAGCAGGCCTTCGGCACCGACGACCACCCGGTTCTCGGCGCTGACCGGGAAGCCCCAGTCGCGCAGGCGTTCCAGCGTGGCCGAGTGGGTGTCCGGCAGTTCGCCGTCTTCGACCACGCCCACCGCGTAGGCGTAGAACGCCAGCGGCCGCTGCGCGGTGATCTGCGGGTCGAGCTGGCGCAGCGAACCGGCGGCACCGTTGCGCGGGTTCGCCAGCACCTTGCCGCCGTTCTTCAGCGCGCGTTCGTTGTAGCGCCGGAACCCGTCCAGCGGCATGTAGACCTCGCCGCGGACTTCCAGGACCGGCGGCCAGTCCGCGCCGCGCAGGTGCAGCGGAATCGCCTTGATCGTCTTGAGATTGGCGGTGACGTCTTCGCCGGTCTCGCCATCACCGCGGGTCGCGCCCTGCACGAACCGGCCCTGTTCGTAGCGCAGGCTGATGGCGAGGCCGTCGAGCTTGGGCTCGACCGAGAATCGCGGGCGCGTCCGCTCCAGCTTCTGCTCGATGCGGCGTTCGAAGTCCAGCACTTCCTCGTCGCTGAAGGCATTGCCCAGCGACAGCATCGGCACGGCGTGGCGGACTTCGGCGAAATCGCCCGACGGCGTGCTCCCGACCCGCTGGGTCGGCGATACCGCATCGACGAGTTCGGGATGCGCCGCCTCCAGCGCCTCCAGCGCCCGCATCAATCCATCGTATTCGCTGTCCGGAATCGAGGGATCGTCGAGGACGTAGTAGCGGTGGTTCGCGTCCTCGATCCGGCGGCGCAGGTCGGCGATGCGGTGGGCGACGGAGTCGGTCATCGGGCGGTCTCGTGGTCCGGCCGCGGGCACCGGAGCGGCCTGCGGAACCGGAAAATCGTCTCACGCGCCGGTCGCAGGACACGCGACCGTGCGGCGAAGTCTCACCAGCGCGTGTTCTTCGAGATCGGCGGCGCTTCGTGCAGGCGGTCGTAGGCGCGCAGTTCGTCGCGCAGGTGGGCGATGCGCTGGCGCCCGAGCGCGTTGCGCGACTCGTCGAGGACCACGCCGTCGAGCAACTCTGCCATGCGCTGCGCGGTCGGCAGCATCTTCTCCCAGGCGTCGAGCGCGGGGATCGGCGCCGGCAGGGTCAGGAAGAACGCGATCGCCGGCGTTTCCAGCGCCTGGATCTCGGCCATCTCGAAGCTGCCGGGCTTCTTGATGTTGGCGACGCTGAAGATCGGCCCGCCGTCGGCGCGACCGTCGGCCAGGCGATGGAAGATGCTCATGTAGCCGTAGCTCAGGCCGGCCTTCTCGGCCGCGACCACGATGTCCGGCCCACGCAGGACTTCGCCGGCGCGCGCAGCGACGTACAGGGTGACGATCTTGTCGAAGTCCTCGCGGTCGCGCTTGCCGACTTCCGGCCCGGAGGGCGGCGGCGCGGCGGGTTCCGGTGCTGCCTCGTCCTGCACGGACGGGCCGCCGAGATCGATCGAGATCGGCGCCGCGTCCGGCGCCAGCCGCGGCTCGCTGCGACCGGTGCGTTCGTCCGGGCGACGACGGCCCTGCCCGGGCTTGCGCGGGCGGCCGAAGAAGTAGATCGCGGCCATCAGCAGCAGGCCGGCGACGACGATTCCGATACGCAGCATCCAGATGTCGGACATCGATTCGTTTCCTCTCGCGTTGTCAGGCCGCGCCCGCCAGACGCGCAGCCTCGGCCAGGTCGACCGAGACCAGGCGGCTGACGCCGGGCTCGCGCATGGTGACGCCGCTGAGCTGCCGCGCCGCCTCCATCGTGGACTTGTTGTGGGTGACGAACAGGAACTGCACCTGCTCGCTCATCTCGCTGACCATGGCCGTGAAGCGGCCGACGTTGGCTTCGTCCAGCGGCGCGTCGACCTCGTCGAGCAGGCAGAACGGCGCGGGATTGAGCCGGAAGATCGCGAACACCAGCGCGACCGCGGTCATCGCCTTCTCGCCGCCGGACAGCAGCGAGATATTGGAGACGCGCTTGCCCGGCGGGCGGGCCATGATCGCGACGCCGGTGTCGAGCAGGTCCTCGCCGGTCAGTTCGAGGTAGGCGTGGCCGCCGCCGAACAGCCGTGGATACAGTTCCTGCACGCCGGCGTTGACGCGGTCGAAGGTGTCCTTGAACCGGCCGCGGGTCTCGCGGTCGATCTTGCGGATCGCCTCTTCCAGCGTTTCCAGCGCGGTGGTGAGGTCGGCGTCCTGCGCGTCGAGGTACTCCTTGCGCTGCGCGGCCTCGGCGTGCTCCTGGATCGCGGCCAGGTTGACCGGCTCCAGGCGGCGCAGCTTGGCGTCGAAATCGGTGACGACCTTCTCCCACGCGGACGGGTCGGCGTCCTCGACCAGCGTGTTCAGCACGTCCTCGACGACGAAGCCGGCGCTGGTCACCGCCTCGGCGAGCTGTTCGGCCTTCAGCGCCAGCGCCTGCTGGTCGAGCCGGCGCTGGGCGATCTTCTCGCGCTGCGACACCGACTGCTCGTCGCGCTGGTGGCGGGTGGACTCGAACTCGCGGAGTTCGCCGTCGATGCCTTCGAGCGCGGCGCGCGCGGCGGCGAGGGCCTTCTCGGCGACGACGCGCTGCTCCAGCGCGACCTGGCGCTGCTGTTCCAGCGCGAGCACCGGGGCATCGCCCTCGGACAGCTGCGAGGCGAGTTCGGTCAGGCGGGTGTCGAGCTGGCCGCGCTGGCCGCCCATCCGATCCAGCGCCTGCGCCAGCGCGACGACCTGCGCGCGCTGCGATTCGAGATTCAGCGCCAGCGCGTGCGCGGCGTCACGCGACTCGCGGGCCTGGTTGCGCGCGGCGTCGCGCGCGTCCGCGAGCGTGCGGCGCTCGCTTTCGAGCTGCTGGCGGTTGGTTTCGAGTTCGGCCATGCGCTCGACCGCCTCCTCCAGCCGCGAACGCGCTTCCTTCGCCTGCTGGGCAGCGGCGTCGAGGGTCTCGATCAGCTGGCCGAGGTCGACGTCGATCTTGCCGATGCGGTTGCGCGCGGTGTCGAGGCGGCCCTGCTGGCTCTGCAGCTGGCCGGCGAGTTCGGACACGTTGCGATGCGCGAGGTACAGCGCGCGCTGCGCATCCTCGCGCTGCTGCTCGGCGGCGAGCATACGGTCGCGGAAGGAGGCGATCGTGCGGTCGAGCTCGGCTTCGCGCTGCTGCAGGGTCTCGATGGCCGCCCGCAGGTCCTGGATCTCGCGTTCGCGCAGCAGTGCGCCCTGCTTGGCGGCGCCGGAGCGGCTGACCCGCACCCAGCCTTCGCCGAGGCGTTCGCCGCTGCGGGTGATGACAGATTCGCCGTCGCCCAGGCGCGCCTGCAGGGCGCGCGCGTCGGCCAGGGTCTCGGCGGCGTGGAGCTTGGCGAGCAGGCGACGGATCGCGAGCGGGCCTTCGACCTTCGCCGCGAGCGAGGTCGGTGCGAACGTGGCGTCACCGCGTTCGGCGGCGACCAGCGCGAGCCGGCCCTCGCCGAGGTCGGACAGCGCTTCGACGAGCGTCTCGGGCGATTCGATCAGCACGCCTTCGATCAGCTGCCCCAGCGCACTCTCGACCGCGAATTCCCAGCCCGACTCCACCCGCAGGGCTTCGCCGACGCGGGTCGCCGAATCCAGCCCGCGGGCCTTGAGCCACGCCATCGCCGCGCCCTGCTCCTGGCCGAGCGCGGCGTGCTGCAGCGCTTCGAGCGAGGACAGGCGGCCGCGCGAGGCCTGGGTCTGCTTGCGCACGTCGGCCAGCTCGGCCTGGGCGTTGCGGACCTGGTCCTGCAGGTCGACCACGGCCTGCTTGCGGGCATCGAGGTCGAGGTTGAGCCCGTCGAGCGCGGCCTTGCGCTCCTCGTGCTGCAGTTCGATGCCGGCGAAGGTCTCCGCGAGCGCGTCGAGGTCGAGCGCGGTGCGCTCGGCGGACAGCTGTTCGCGGCGACGCTCGGCGTCCAGCGACTGGCGGTCGAGGTAGTCGACGCGAGTGCGCTCGACTTCGGCCGCGCGCGAGGCTTCGGCCTGGGCGCGCCCGAGCTGGTCCCAGCGCTGCTGCCAGTCGGCTAGCTTCGCCTCGGCGTCGTGCAGCGCCTGCTGGCGGTCGGCGTCGGCGTCCTTCAGGGCCTCGAGGCGCGGTTCGGCGTCGTCGATCTCGGCGCGCAGGGTGTCCAGGCGCTGCCGGTCGTGTTCGATGTGCACGCCGATCTCGGACAGCGCCTGCTGCGCTTCGTCGCGGGCGCGCTGCAGGCGCTGCGACAGGTCCTTCTGGTGCGCGATCTGCTGTTCGATGCGGGCCAGCGTGCCGCCGACCTCGTAGCCCTCGGCCTGGGCCTTGTTCAGCGCCTCGGCGGCGGCTTCGCGGCGGGCGCGGTTCTCCTCGATCCGGCGTTCGGCCTCGCGCTGGTCGGCGATGATCTGCTGCAGCCGGGTTTCTTCGTTCGACAGCTTCTCGCGCAGCCCCTGCAGGCGATTGTCGAGGACCCGGAACTCCAGCGCCTTCCACTCCGCGTCCTTGATCCGGCGCTCGGCCTGGATGGCCTGGTACTGCTCGGCCTGGCGGGCCTGGCGGGCGAGGTGCTGGAGCTGCTTGCCGACTTCCTCGCGCAGGTCGTTGAGGCGGTCGAGGTTCTCGCGGGTGTGGCGGATGCGGGTCTCGGTCTCCTTGCGGCGCTCCTTGTACTTGGAGATGCCGGCGGCTTCCTCGAGATAGACGCGCAGTTCCTCGGGCTTGGCCTCGATGACCTGCGAGATCATGCCCTGCTCGATGATCGAGTAGCTGCGCGGGCCCAGGCCGGTGCCGAGGAAGAGATCGGTGATGTCGCGGCGGCGGCACTTGGTGCCGTTGAGGTAGTAGCTGCTCTGGCCGTCGCGGCTGACGGTGCGCTTGACCGAGATTTCGTTGAACGCTGCGTATTCGCCGGTGATGGTGTGGTCGGCGTTGTCGAAGATCAGCTCGACCGCGGCCTGCGACACCGGCTTGCGCGCCGAGCTGCCGGAGAAGATCACGTCGGTGAGCGAGTCGCCGCGCAGGCGGCTGGCCGCGCTTTCGCCCATCACCCAGCGGATGGCATCGATGATGTTCGACTTGCCGCACCCGTTCGGACCCACGATGCCGGTCATGTTGGTCGGCAGGTGCAGGGTGGTCGGGTCGACGAAGGACTTGAAGCCGGAAAGCTTGATCGTGGAAAGACGCATGCGCTGTCGGGAACTCCGCCGGCCCGACCGGACGGACCGGCGCTGGCGCAGCTAGGGATTCGGTTGAGGAACAAGCGCCAAGCGATTGATTTCGCTGACGACAATGCGGCGCAATCGCCGCATCATCCCTGCAGTATATAGAACGCTGCGGCGCGGGAAACTCACCCTGCGACGGACAGCCGCAGGCCGGTCGCGGCGTTGAAGACGTGGGTCCGGCCGGGCGCGGCGCGCAGGCCGATCCGCTGGCCTGCGGCGGGCAGCACCTCGGGCGACAGGCGCGCCACCAGCGATTGCGCACCGAACCGCAGCCAGACGAAGGCCTCGCTGCCGACCGGCTCCACCACCTCGACCTCGGCCTCGAACTGCGCCGGCTCCCCGGCCAGGCAGGGCAGCAGGTGTTCGGGGCGGAGGCCGATCTCGACCTCGCGGTCGGCCCAGGCCGGGTCGGCCACCAGCCCGGGCAGCGGCAGCGCGCGGCCGTCGCCGAGCGCCAGCAGCGCCCCGCCCTCGCCGCCCACCAGCCGGCCACGCAGCAGGTTCATCGCCGGGCTGCCGAGGAAGGTCGCCACGAACACGTTCGCCGGCGCGTGGTACAGCGCCATCGGCGTGTCGATCTGCTGGATCTCGCCGTCGCGCATCACCACGATGCGCTGGCCGAGGGTCATGGCTTCCACCTGGTCGTGGGTCACGTACACCATGGTCGCGCCGAGGCTGCGGTGCAGCCGCGCGATCTCCGTGCGCATCGCCGCGCGCAGCTTGGCGTCGAGGTTGGACAGCGGCTCGTCGAGCAGGAACACCCGCGGCTGCCGCACCAGCGCCCGCCCCAGCGCCACGCGCTGGCGCTGGCCGCCGGACAGCGCGGCGGGACGGCGCTGCAGCAGCGGGCGCAGCTCCAGCCGGTCGGCGACGGCCTCGATGCGGGCGGCGATCTCGGCCTTGGGCATGTCGCGCAGGGTCAGGCCGAAGGCGAGGTTCTCGGCGACCGTCATGTGCGGGTACAGCGCATAGCTCTGGAAGACCATGGCGATGTCGCGATCCTTGGGCGCGACCTCGTTCACGACCCGATCGTCGATCCGCAGCGTGCCGTCGCTGATCGCCTCCAGCCCCGCGATCATCCGCAGCAGCGTCGACTTGCCGCAGCCCGACGGGCCGACCAGCACCAGCAGCTCGCCGTCGGCGACCTCGAAGCTGGCGCCGTGCACGGCGACATGGCCGTCCGGGTAGACCTTGCGCAGCCGATCCAGGGTGACGGTCGCCATCTGCAGTCCTCATCGTGGGAACGGGCCGGAGCGGCCTCGAAGCGACCATCACCGGCTTGCGCGCAAGGCGCGCGAGGCCTGCTATAGTCCGTATGTAACCGTTTACATGATGCCACCGATGCCGGTCCCGAGGAACCCCGCCATGCCGTCGCCATCCGCCTCCGCGTCCCGACTGTTTCCCGAGGGTTTCCTCTGGGGCGCCGCCACCGCCGCTCACCAGATCGAAGGCTCGCCGCTCGCCGATGGCGCCGGCCCCAGCATCTGGACCCGGTTCGCGCACACGCCGGGCATGACCCTCAACGGCGATACCGGCGACGTCGCCTGCGACCACTACCGGCGCTGGAAGGAGGACGTGAAGCTGATGGCCGACCTCGGCCTGCAGGCCTACCGCTTCAGCGTGTCGTGGTCGCGGATCCTGCCGGAGGGCACGGGCCGGGTGAACCAGGCCGGCCTCGACTTCTACTCGCGGCTGGTCGACGAACTGCTGGCGAACGGCATCGAGCCGCTGCTGACGCTGTACCACTGGGACCTGCCGGCGGCGCTGGACGACAGGGGCGGCTGGCTCAACCGCGACTGCGCCGACTGGTTCGCCGACTACGGCCGCGTGCTCTACCGCGCGCTGGACGGCCGGGTGAAGAAGTGGGTGACACTCAACGAGCCGTGGGTGATCACCGACGGCGGCTATCTGCATGGCGCGCTGGCCCCGGGCCATCGCAGCAAGTACGAGGCGCCGATCGCCACGCACAACCTGATGCGCGCCCACGGCGCGGCGGTGCAGGCGTATCGCGCCGAAGGCAGGCACGAGATCGGCCTGGTGGTGAACATCGAGCCGAAATACCCGTCGACCGACAGCGCCGCCGACGCCGCCGCGACCCAGCGCGCGCACGCCTACATGAACGAGCAGTACCTGCATCCGGCGTTGCTCGGCCGCTATCCGCCGGAACTGAAGGAGATCTTCGGCGATGCCTGGCCGGACTTCGACCCGAAGGATTTCGAGCTGATCGCGCAGCCGCTGGATTTCGTCGGCATCAACTACTACACGCGCAGCGTCACCAAGGCGGCGGAGACCTATCCGCTCAACGCCACGGCCGTGCGCCAGCCGCTGGGCACCTACACCGAGACCGGCTGGGAAGTCTTCCCGCAGGGTCTCACCGACCTGCTGCTGTGGTTCAAGCGCACCTACGGCGACCTGCCGGTCTACATCACCGAGAACGGCGCCGCGTTCTTCGATCCGCCGGTGGCCGAGAAGGGCCGCATCTGCGACCCGCTGCGGATCAACTACCTGCACAAGCATCTGAACGCGATCCGCGATGCGATCGAGGCCGGCGTCGACATCCGCGGCTACATGGTCTGGTCGCTGCTCGACAACCTCGAATGGTCGCTCGGCTATTCCAAGCGTTTCGGCATCGTCCACGTGAACTACGGCACCCAGGAGCGCACGCCGAAGGACAGCGCCCGCTTCTATTCCGGCGTCATCGCCAGCCATGGCGGCACGCTCGCGGAGCCGTCGCCCTACTGACGCTTTCCAAGACGCCTCCCCCTCCCCCTCCACGGGTGGCGCCCCCGATCAGGCGAAAGCCGGTCGGGGATTTTTTTG
>JBGAFR010000106.1:0-10359 GCA_044227145.1 Lysobacteraceae bacterium | reverse complement strand
GCCGTGCGCGATCCGCGCGACGCGCTCATCGACTGGATGGCATTCGGAAGCATGGTGCCGTTCTGCCTGCCTTCTCCCGCGGAAGCCGCGCGCTGGATGGCGGCGATGCTGGAACACGTCGTCGCGCTGAGCCGCGATCCCGTCCGGCCCTGCGCGATCGTCCGCACCGACCACGCCGCGAGCGACACGTCGGAGTTCGCCCGGCAGATCGGGCGCAGCCTCGGCATGAGCGAGATCCGGATGCCGCACCCGGCCGTGCTGGGCGGCGCAGAGCGCGTCCCGGCAGGCCACTGGCGGCACTACGCGACCGCGCTGGCCGAACCGTTCGCGCTGCTGCAGGACGTGGCGGTGGCATTGGGCTATCCGGCGGAATGACCGCAGACCGCATCGAGGGAGCAGACGCATGAAGATCGCCAGCGAGAGTTTCGAACACGGCAAGCGCATCCCCACCGAATTCGCCATGGGCGCGCCGGAAGGCTTCGGCGGCAACCGCAATCCGCACCTGCGCTGGGACGACGTGCCGGAAGCGACGCGTTCGTTCGCGCTGCTGTGCATCGACACCGACGTGCCCACCGACGGCGCGCTGGTCGCCGACGCGGCGACGCCCATCCCGGTCGAGCACCCGCGCGGCGAGTTCGTGCACTGGGCGATGGCCGACATCCCCGCCGACGTGCGCGAGATCGCCGCCGGCAGCGCCAGCGATGGCGTCAGCGCGAAGGGCAAGCCGGCCCCCGGCGGCCCCGCGGGCGCGCGCCACGGCCTCAACGACTACACCGGCTGGTTCGCCGACGACGCGGAGATGGGCGGCGACTACCGCGGTTACGACGGCCCGTACCCGCCGGCGCACGACCTGCGCCTGCATCGCTACTTCTTCCGCGTGTTCGCGCTGGACGTGGCGCGGCTGGATCTGCCCGAGCGCTTCACCGCCGCCGACGTGTTCCGCGCCATGCACGGCCACGTGCTGGCGGAAGCGGCGACCTACGGGACGTATGCGCTGAACGCGTCCGTCGAGGGCTGATCGAACCCGGGGCGACGCGATGCACGAGTCCGATCCCTATCGCGCGCCCGGGGCCCGGATCGAGGCGCAGACGCCGGCGGAATGGCTGCCGATCGAGGCGGCAGGTCGGTGGCGGCGATGCTTCAACCTCGTCATCGACTACGCGGCGCTCAAGTGCTTCTGGACGCTTGTCGCCGTGCTCCTCCTGATCTGGCATGCGTCCCGGGGCGATGATCCCGGGCAGGCCGCGACACGATATGCGCATGCATCGCCCTGGTTCGTCTATCTCTACGCGCTGGCCACGTACGTGGCGTACTACCTCCTCCTGGAAGGCCTGTTCGGCTTCACGATCGGCAAGCTCGTCACCGGCACGCGCGTCGTCGACGAACAGGGCGGACGCCCGACCTGGCGTCAGGTGCTGATCCGGACGGCGATGCGGTTCGTGCCGTTCGAGCCGCTGTCGGCATTCGGGGAAAAGGGCAGCGAACCGCGCCCTTGGCACGACACTGTCGCGAAGACCCGTGTGGTGCGCCGGCGCCGCTGACGCCGGACGAGACGCGGCTCAGAACCGCATCGGCTGCGACTGGAACTCCAGCACCGTGCCGTCTTCCGCGGTCAGGCGCAGGCGATAGGGGAACGGTTCGATCAGTGCGGCTTCGAAGCGGCGGTTGATGGTCGCGAGGAAGTCCGCCGTGGCCTTCGCGGCGTCGCCGGCGCAGTCCTGCCCGACGGTCGCCGCGAGCGTGAAGGTCATGCGCTTGCCGGCCAGTGCGTAGTCGCCGCGCAGCGTGGGGCAGCCATCCTCGACGGCCACCGCCTTGCGCTCGAACACCAGGCGGAACGGCACGGCGGCGGCCGTGGGCGCTGCGCCCGGCGCCGTCGTCGTGGTCAGGGTCCAGCCGCCGGTGTTGACCAGCTCGTCGGGGTCGACGCGGAGCGTGCGTTCGCGCGCGTCGACGAGCGCGGATGTGGCGAGGCCGGCGAAGAGGACGAGAGCGACGATCTGGCGCATGGTGGACTCCTCGGGAAGGCGGGCGGTTTCAGCGGTCGATCGCGGCGGATTCGATCACCTGGTCGAGCACGTACGCGACCGATGGCGCGTCGGCGGGCGGGTTGGCGATGTCGTAACGCTTCACGCGCAGCACGTCGCGGAAGCCGGGTTCGTGGGTGTAGCCCTGGATCGCGGGCGCCATCGTCTTCCAATCGCCCGGCGTGCCGGTGCGCAGGCCGGCGTCGTCGTAACGCACCTCGCGCACGCGCAGGCAGGCGACGGGCTCGGGCGCGAGCGAGGCCCGACAGGGCACGGTGGGCCCGTCGACTTCGAGGAAGACGCGTGTGCCCGGGCCGCCGTAGCGGGTCTCCGGCGTCGGTTCGCCGATGAAGGTGAGGACGTCGCCGTTGTCCGCGGTCCAGACCAGCCGCGGTGGCATGCTTTCCTGGATCGCGAACGACGGCGCGCCTTCGAGCCGGCGCACGATCGCCGCGTCCAGCGCCATCACCGCCGGGTCGGCGCAGGCCATCTTGGTCGAGAACAGCGGCCCGACGCGCAGCCGGTCGCCGTCGCTGCGCACCGGGCCGGAGATGCGGTTGCAGGCGTTGGACACCGCGATGCGGCCATCGGCGAAATCCAGCTGCAACGGCATCTGCGGGCGGACCAGCAGCGTCGCGATCCGCTGGCCGTCGGCATCGCGCGCCGCCTCCAGCCGCCAGTGCCAGCCGCCGAGCGCGGCGACGGCGGGCGAAGCGGCGTCGCCGCGATCCATCCCCGGGGATGCGGGCGGCATCGGCGGACGCGCGCAGGCGGCGAGGCTCAGGCCGAGGCAGCAGGTCAGCAGCGACAGGCGGCAGAGGGTCATCGTGGACTCCGTGTCGGGGGCGTCCGCTGCGAACGCGTCGCAGCGGCGCGCGGGGTTGGCGAAGGACGTGCGTCCACCCTACACCCGTCCGCCGCCGCGGGCGACGCCGTTCAGCCCCCGGCCGGCACCAGCGCCAGCAGCGCCGCGCCCAGCGCGAAGCGATACACCGCGAAGGCGGTGAAGCGGTGGCTCTGGATGTAGCGCAGCAGCCATTTCACGGCGACGAAGGCGGTGATCGCCGACGCCACGAAGGCGACACCCAGCGCGGCCCAGTCCTCGCCCGCGGCGCCGCCGTCCTTCCACACGCCCAGCAGTTCGTAGCCGGTGGCGGCGAACATCGTCGGGATGCCGACCAGGAAGGCGAATTCGGTGGCGGCCACGCGCGAGGTGGTGCCGGCGAGCAGCGCGACGAAGATGGTCGCGGCCGAACGCGAAGTGCCGGGAAACACGCCGGCGGCGATCTGGGCGAGCCCGACGAGGATCGCGACAGTCCACGAAATGGTCGTGCGTTCGCCGAGCGCCGCCGCGCGCTTCGCCGCGAAGTGTTCGGCCGCGAGCATCCACGCGGCGCCGAGGATCAGCGCCCACGCGATCGGCCGCACCGCGTCGGGCAGGGTCCAACCGAGCTTCTTGACCAGCAGACCGCCGACCGCGGTCACGCCGAAGGCGACGCCGAGCTTCAGCGCGTAGTCGAGGTGCTCGCGCTGGCGGAAACCGAGCAGCAGGCCCCACAGCCGCTGCCGGTAGATCGCGACCACCGCGAGGATCGCGCCGGCCTGGATCGCGATGTTGAACAGGTCGCTGCGGTGGCCCAGCCAGCGCTCGGCGACGATCAGGTGGCCGGTGCTGGAGATCGGCAGGAATTCGGTGATGCCCTCGATGATGCCGAGGAGGAGGGCGTTGATCAGGTCGGGCATGCGATCGGTCGCGGAGGCAAAGGCGAAGTGTACCGGTCGCGATGGAGCGCGTTCGACGCCATCGTCGTCGCGATCCCCCCGGAGGCCGGGGGGATCGGGGAGTCGCGGTCCGTGGCCGTGGCGGATCGGTCAGGGCGAGACCACGAGGGTCAGGCCGGGGAAAGCTGCGAGGATCGGCCGCAGTGGCTGGAAGAAGGTGATCGGCGTGCCCACGGTGCAGTTTTCCGTCGTGCCCGCGTTGAATGATCCACCCGAGGTCACGCCCTGGGCCTGCCCGTCGGGCGTCACGAACGAACCGCCGGAATCGCCGGTGCCCACGCAGGCGCTGGAGCGCGAGAGATTGTTGACGATGCCCGAAGCGCCGTAGTTGACGGTCACGCCCGTCGCCACCAGCGTGCCGCAGCGTGCGCCCGTGCGTGCGCCGGAGCGGCAGATCGTCGCGTTCAGCGTCGCCGGGATGTCGCCGCGGACCGGCAGGTTGCCGCCGTAGCTGTAGGCGTTCACCCACGGCCGCGGGATGCCCTGCGGGTTGGTGTTGTGGACCACGGCATAGTCGTTGCCCGGGAACACCGAAGCGGCGAAATAGCCGATCGACTGCCCGGAGGGATGGGTCACTGTGGTGTTGAGCGTGCCGCAGTGGCCGGCGGTGACGAAGCCGTTGGCCGTGCCCAGGGTGACGGTGAAGCCGATCGAGCACCAGCCGCCGGTGCCGATGAGGTACTGGTCGCCGCCGCGGATGTCGAACGTCGCCTGCTGCGCCGGCATCGGCCGTGCGGTCGATGTCTCGAAGCGGATGGTGGCGGCGTCGGCGCCGCTGGCGGCGACGAAGTCGATCGCGGCGCGGGTCGCGCCGACGTCCGTGGTCACCACCACGCGGTTGCTGCGCGGGTCGACGTACCAGGACTGGATGCTCGGATCGAGCCGGCCGGCCTTCGCCACGCTGCGCGATGCGCGCGCGGTGGCGTCCAGCCGCGCCTGCGTCGCCTGCAACGCGGACAGATTGTGCGCGACCACGCGGACCTGCGCGCCGAGCGCGCCCGCCTTCGCCGCGGCACGCGTTCCGGTGACCGCGACCACCGGCTCGAATTCGCCGCGCGCGTTGCGTTCCAGCCACGTGCCCGCGTAGCCGTCGCCGAGCGTCGCGCGGGCCTGACGTTCGACTTCGGGCGCGCGTCGTTGCGCGGCGAGGTACTGCGGGATCTGGCCCGGCATGATGCCCAGGTCGCGCTGCATCGCGAAGCGCAGGCTGTCGGGCACCTGCGGGGCGTCGCCGCCGGAGGCGGCCATCGCCGCGGGGGCGGCGGCGATCGCACAGATCGCGAACGACACGAGGGACGCGCAGAGGCGTCCGGACATCGGGGTGTTGCGCATGTGAAACTCCTTTTCATCGGGGGAATGCGGCGACACGGTGAAGGGGTCGCCGGCCCGCATGGTGCGCATCGACGATGCCGGCATCGCGGTTGCATCCCGCGAAGCGACGATCGGTTCCTTCGATGGGGTCGGAATCGATGTGATTCCGCGCCGTGTCCGCGATCCATGCGTGACACTCGCACTCTATGCCGCGTCGTTCTCACACCGGGCGATCCCGGGTGACGCGCGTCGCGGAAACGCGCATCGCGCGTGTTCGACATTGGTCTCGGTAGGGCGCGTGCCTCGTCGTGCGTCGCCGCCCCGCGCGCCTCGTCCGGCCGCTTCAGTCCGGCTGCCCCAGGCGCAGGAACACCGCCTCCTCGCCGTGCTCGGCGAGGCCCAGGCCGAAGTAGATCGGGCCCAGCGGCGTGTCCAGCGCGCTGTAGAGGCTGCCGCCGAACAGGGTGCGCTCCGCCGACGGCGACTGCCCGCTCTGCCACACCTGCCCGGCCTCCAGCGAGCCGCCGAGGAACAGCGGGTATTCCAGCACCTGCGCCAGCGGTCGGCGGTACTGCAGCGTCGCCAGCGCCGCGCCGGTGCCGTGCAGGGTGTCGATGCCGTAGCCCGACAGCCGGAACGCCCCGCCGAGATGCGCGATGTCCTCGTAGGCGTTGCCGCGGCGGTCCTGCGCATGCGCGCTCGCCAGCCAGCGCCCGCCCAGCGCGGCGAACGCGTACGAGGCATCCAGTCGCGAAGTGAAGCCGCGGGTGTCGCCGCCGAACGCCTGCAGGTAGCGGGCGTGGCGCGCGTGCAGGTACCACCCGTGCGAGGGGAATTCGGCGTCGTCCTGGGTGTCGAGGGTCAGCGCGAATTCGGCGCCGGCGCTGGTGCTGTTGTTGGGCAGCACGATCGGCAACGATTCGGCGCGCGCGCGGAAATGGTTGCGACGCGCGAACGGCGTGAGCGAGGCTTCGCCCCAGTCGCCGAGATCCAGGCCGAGCCCGGTGCGCAGTTCCCAGCGTTCGATCCGGAAGCTCGCGCCCACCGCGTCGTCGTCGAGCAGCGTCTCGTTGCGGCCCAGCCATTCCAGCGACGAGCGGAAGAAGGTGTGCCGGCGCGGATCCAGCGGCTGGTTCCATTCGGCGAACGCACGATTGCGGTCGCCCAGCCGCGCTTCCAGCAGCAGGTCGCCGCCGAAGCGGTTGAGTTCGCGCTTGCCGAAGCGCGCGCCCAGCTGGTAATCGGCGTGGCCTTCGAAATCGTCCTGCAGGAACAGCCCGAACTTCAGCGTGCCGTCCTCTTCCCAGCGCCGGCTGCGGGTGACGTAGGTCAGCACGCTGCCGACGCGGCCGTCGACGGTGGTGCTGCCGTCGGTGACGGTGTAGTAGGCGCGGGAGAATTCGCCGCTGCCGTAGAGATGCGAGAGATCGCGCTCGATCTTCTCCGGCACGATCGCGTCGCCCGGCTTCGCCGTCAGCGCGGCGCGGATCACCGCATCGTCCACGGCGGAGGTGTTGACCAGTTCCACCTTCTCGATCGGGCCGATCGGCCGCAGTCGCGCGAGGCGCGCCTCGCGCCAGGCCGCGTAGGCTTCCGGCGACAGCTGGCGCGTGCGCAGCTTCGGCAGCGCGGCTTCCGCGGCCGCCTCGCCCAGCGGGACGCCCTGGTCGAGGCCCGCCGCCATGTCGGCGGAGCTCAGGTCGCCCAGCGCCGGCACGATCAGCACGTCGTCCGCGCCCAGGCGCTGGCGCTGGCGCTGGGTCTCGCGCAGCATCAGCGCGGTGACCATCTGGTCGGTGATGCTGAAGGGGTCGAGCAGCTGGTCGCGCTTCTTCAGCGTCGCACCGATGTCGACCGCGATGATCCGTCGCGCGCCGAGTCCCTGCGCGATTTCCACCGGCAGGTTCATCGACACGCCGCCGTCGATCAGCGAGCGTTCGCCGTAGCTCACCGGTGCGAACGCACCCGGCACCGCCATGCTCGCGCGGATCGCGTTGACCAGGTCGCCGTGGTCCATCGGCACGGTCTCGCCCGTTTCCAGGTCGGTGCCGATCGCGCGGAAGGGGATCGGCAGCGCGTCGAAGTCGTCGATGTTCGCGCTCGGCAGCATCGCGGTGCGCAGGGCCACCGCCAGGCGCTGGCCCTCGAACAGCGACGGCGCCACGCCGAGCTTGCCGGCGCGCAGGCCGAAGCCACCCTTGGCGAGGAAGCTGCGGTCCTCGGTCTTGCGCCGCGCCGGGAAATCGCGCCGGTCGACGCGGTCGGAGAACATCGTCTTCCAGTCCAGCGCGCGCAGCTGGCGCTCGATCTCCGCCGCGCTCAGGCCGCTGGCGTACAGCCCGCCGACCACCGCGCCCATGCTGGTGCCGACGACGCAGTCGACCGGGATGCGTTCGCGCTCCAGCACCTTGATCACGCCGATGTGGGCCATGCCGCGGGCGCCGCCGCCGCTGAGCACCAGGCAGGTGTCGGGGCCGGCCGACTGCGCGTGGGCGAGCGGGGCGAGGGCGAGGAAGGAGAGGATGGCGAGCAGGCTGCGGCGCATGGAAGACCGGTTCCGGGTGGATCGAAAATGGTGCGAACGAGGCGGCGGAATGCACCAAAAAGGTGCGAACCGGGTTTCTTTCGTGTGGCGATATGCTTCAGGATCAATCACTTGCGATCCGATGCGGACTGGCACGCGGCTTGCGAAAGCCAACGCATCCCTTCACCCATCGGAGCTTCCGAAGATGTCCCACGAGCACGTCGAAAAACTCGTCAAGGATCATAAGGTCGAATTCGTCGATCTGCGTTTCGCCGACATGCGCGGCACGCAGCACCACGTCACCTTCCCCGCCTCGATCATCGAGCCCGGCCTGTTCGAGGAAGGCAAGATGTTCGACGGTTCGTCGATCAGCGGCTGGAAGGGCATCAACGAGTCCGACATGATCCTGCTGCCGGACGCGTCGACCGCCTTCCTTGATCCGTTCACCGCGGACCCGACCCTGGTGCTGACCTGCGACATCCTCGACCCGGCGACCATGCAGGCCTACTCGCGCGACCCGCGCGGCGTCGCCAAGCGCGCCGAGGCCTACCTCAAGGCCAGTGGCATCGCCGACCAGGCGTTCTTCGGCCCCGAGCCGGAATTCTTCATCTTCGACAGCGTCCGCTTCGCCAACGACATGGGCCACACCTTCTTCCACGTCGACTCGGAAGAGGCGCACTGGAACTCGGGCCGCGAGTACGAAGGCGGCAACACCGGCTACCGGCCGATGGTGAAGGGCGGCTACTTCCCGGTCGCGCCGCTCGATTCGCTGCACGACCTGCGCGCCGAGATGTGCAAGACGCTCACTTCGTTGGGCATCGAAGTCGAAGTGCACCACCACGAGGTCGCGAACGCCGGCCAGTGCGAGATCGGCACCAAGTTCAACTCGCTGGTGACCAAGGCCGACGAACTGCTGACGATGAAGTATGTCATCAAGAACGTCGCCTACCGCAACGGCAAGACCGCCACCTTCATGCCCAAGCCGCTGGTCGGCGACAACGGCAGCGGCATGCACGTGCACCAGTCGCTGGCCAAGGGCGGCGTGAACCTGTTCTCCGGCGACGGCTACGGCGGCCTGTCGCAGCTGGCGCTGTGGTACATCGGCGGCATCTTCAAGCACGCCCGCGCGATCAACGCCTTCACCAACTCGACCACCAACAGCTACAAGCGCCTGGTGCCGGGTTACGAAGCGCCGGTGATGCTGGCCTACTCCGCGCGCAACCGCTCGGCGTCGTGCCGTATCCCGTACGTGGCCAACCCGAAGGCCCGCCGCATCGAGATCCGCTTCCCCGACCCGATGCAGACCGGCTACCTCACCTTCGCCGCGCTGATGATGGCCGGCCTGGACGGCATCAGGAATCAGATCGACCCGGGTTCGCCGAGCGACAAGGACCTGTACGACCTGCCGCCGGAAGAAGAGAAGAACATCCCGACCGTCTGCCACTCGCTGGACCAGGCGCTGGAAGCGCTGGACAAGGACCGCGAGTTCCTCAAGGCCGGCGGCGTGTTCACCGACGACTTCATCGACGGCTACATCGCGCTGAAGATGCAGGAAGTCACCAAGTTCCGCGCGGCGACGCATCCGCTCGAATACCAGATGTACTACACGATCTGATGTCGAACGGACGCGCCAAGGTCGTTGCTTCGGGCCGGCGGATGTCCGGCCCGGCGCAGTGCGCCGGGCGTTCGGTGCGGTCTCGCGGCAGTGCCGCGAAAGCGACCGCACCTCACCCGCTCGAATACCAGATGTACTACACGATCTGATGTGCCTCCCCTCCCTTTCGCCGCAGGCGAAGGGGAGGGTCGGGGAGGGGTTGGCCGATGCGGCACGCACGCGGAGAGGACGGCATGCGCATCCAGCTCGACGACCTGCGCGGGGCCGACATCGCCGCGCTGCTGCAGGCGCATCTCGACGAGATGTTCCTGCACTCGCCGCCGGAGAGCGTGCACGCGCTGGACCTGGAGGCGCTGCGTCGTCCGGAGATCACGTTCTGGGCGGTGCGCGACGATGGCGGGCGGTTGATGGGCTGCGGAGCGTTGAAGCAACTGGACGCGGCGCACGGCGAGATCAAGTCGATGCGCACCGCGACGGCGCATCTGCGCAAGGGCGTGGCGGCGACGCTGTTGCGGCATGTGTTGCAGACGGCGCGCGAGCGCGGTTACCGGCGACTGAGCCTGGAAACCGGCGCTCCCGAGGCCTTCGTGCCGGCGCGCGAGCTGTACGCCCGGTTCGGGTTCGTCGAATGCGGTCCGTTCGCGGACTACGCGGAAGACCCGTACAGCGTGTTCATGACCCTCGCACTGTAGCGACGCGGAACGAAAGACGAGCGGGACGAGGACAACCGGAACAAGGACAACCAGAGGAGCGAAGCGGCAAGGCCCCGGACGGGGCGCGATGGGCGGCAACACACGAGCGGTTCGCGGCCTGGCGCATGGCGCCGGCCGAAAGTTTCAGCCGGGCGCGCCGCGTGCGCGCTGGCGCGTCCGGCCACGAGGTCGCGGACGACCCAACGCAACTCCTTCCCCCACGTCGGATGCGTTGCGGTCTCCGGGCACCGGCATCCGTCTCGGGTTCGCTCGCGGCGGATGCCGGTGCCAGACAGAACGCCGGCACCCCCGGTGCCGGTCCTTCCATCCACGGGGAGAGCGCATGAAACTGATCACCGCCATCATCCGGCCGTTCAAGCTCGACGAGGTGCGCGAAGCCTTGTCCGA